>NZ_JAMQGR010000015.1:0-108851 GCF_023703445.1 Janthinobacterium kumbetense | reverse complement strand
AGCCCATGACTGGCTGATGACGAAATAATAAGGACAAGATAATGACTACCCCGATGATCGGCCACTTTATTGGTGGCAACCCCATGGCGTCGCGCTCCGAGCGCACCAGCGACGTTTTTAACCCCGCCACGGGTGCCGTCACGGCGAAGGTGGCGCTGGCGACTGCCGCCGAGCTGAATGCGGCCGTGGCTGCCGCCCATGCGGCCTTTCCCGCCTGGTCGCAAACGTCGCCGCTGCGCCGCGCTAGAGTCATGTTCAAGTTCAAGGAGTTGCTGGAAGAACATGCGGACCAATTGGCCGCCCTGATCACGGCCGAACACGGCAAGGTGTTCACGGATGCGAAAGGGGAAGTGACGCGCGGCATCGAAGTGGTGGAATTTGCCTGCGGCATCCCGCAGCTGATGAAGGGCGAATATTCGGAGCAAGTGGCCGGCGGCATCGACGCCTGGTCGATCCGCCAGGCATTGGGCGTGTGCGTCGGCATCACGCCGTTCAATTTCCCCGTGATGGTGCCGATGTGGATGTTTCCGATGGCGATCGCCTGCGGCAATACCTTCGTCTTGAAACCGTCCGAGCGCGACCCGTCGGCCAGCCTGCTGCTGGCGCAGTTGTTGACGGACGCCGGTTTGCCGGACGGTGTCTTCAACGTGGTGCAGGGAGACAAGGAAGCCGTGGATGGCTTGTTGCACCACCCGGACGTGCGCGCCGTCAGTTTCGTCGGTTCCACGCCGATCGCCGAATACATCTACGCCACCGGCTGCGCCCAGGGCAAGCGCGTGCAAGCGCTGGGCGGCGCGAAAAACCACATGGTCGTCATGCCCGACGCGGACATTCCCCAGACGGTCGACGCCCTGATGGGCGCGGCGTTCGGTTCGGCGGGCGAGCGCTGCATGGCCATTTCCGTCGTCGTGGCGGTGGGCAATGTGGCCGATCAATTGGTCGAGGCGCTGGTGCCCCGTATTGCGGCCCTGAAGATTACGCAAGGCATGGATTTACAGGCGGAAATGGGCCCCGTGGTCACGCAAGTGCACAAGGACAAAATTGCCGGCTACATCGCCACGGGCGTCAAGGAAGGCGCCAAGCTGGTCAGTGACGGGCGCGGTTTCGTGCTGCCCGGTCACGAAAAGGGCTTTTTCCTCGGCGGCAGCCTGTTCGACCATGTGACGCCGGAGATGACGATCTATAAAGAGGAAATCTTCGGCCCCGTCCTCTGCATCGTGCGCGTGCCCGATTTCGCCACGGCGCTGGACCTCGTCAACGCGCACGAGTACGGCAACGGCACGGCGATTTATACGCGCGACGGCAATACGGCGCGCGAATACACGCACCGCGTGCAGGTGGGCATGGTGGGCGTGAACGTGCCGATCCCCGTGCCGATGGCCTTCCACAGCTTCGGCGGCTGGAAGCGCAGCCTGTTCGGCGACCACCATGCGCATGGCCCGGAATCCGTGCGTTTCTACACGAAACAGAAGGCCGTCACCCAGCGCTGGCCGGCCTCGACGGCGGCGGGAGCGGAGTTTGCCATGCCGACCTTGAAGTAAGGTGCGATGGCGGCGCGCAGCATCAGCGCGTCAGGGCGCCGCCACGTGGCCGTAGCAGCTTTTCAGCTTTGCGTAGTCATAGAAGATGCTGTCCGGCGCGATGCGGGCGCCGTCGCAACTGGCCTGGAAACCGGTTTCCTTTTCGTTGTACAGCAGGCGCACGATCAGTTGTCCTGCGCTGTTGCGGTACACATCCCACTGCATGTTGGCCGCCAGCGGCGAGACGTTCTGGCCGCGCCATTGATTGCTTTGATAACTGTCGCTGGCCGATACCGGCAAGGGGGCCAGCGCCTGTTGCAAGCCCATGGCCGAGGCGAGCGGAATGATCATCTCGGCGTGCGTGAAACGCAGCTTGGCCGCGTGGCGCAAATCTCCCTTGGCCAGCGCATCGACTTCCTTGAAAAAATCCTCGCGCAAGGCCAGTGCGAAGCGCCAGGTCACGCCGCTGCTTTCCGTGGTGGCCGGCCCTTTCTGGTAAAAATCCTCGTGGTCGGCGATATAAGCGTAGTAGCGCGCATCCTCGGCGGGCATGTAGCGGCCGAAATCGGCCGGCATTTCATGGCGCATGCCGGCAGCGATCGCGTACAGCTCATACAGTTTCGTCGCGGCCGCATGCAAGCTGCGGATGACCGTCTTGCCGCTGCCCGTCATGGTGCGCGTGAGCTGGCCGTCCGCGCTGGTGAAAGTGTAGCTGCCCGTATCCGCAAAACTGGCGCCGCTGCGCTCAAGCTGGTCGAGGAAGGCGGGTGCAAACAGCCGTTCGAGCACGTGGCGCGCATGCGCGGCCGCTTCCGGTTTTCTGGCCGGGGCATCCATCAGGGCGTGCAGCTGCTTGGTTCTTTCATAGTACTGGTAGGCCTGGCTGGCGGCATAGGTGGCGTAATGCGGGTTGGCCCGATCGGCGACAAAATCCGTCTGCGGCGCCAGCTTGTGCGCATACAGCAGGAAGCGGTTCACGCCATCGGACTGCACCACTGCCTTGCGTCCCTGCGGATACGGCGCCGGTGCGGGCGGCAGGTATAACAAGGGCGCCAGCGCGGGCGCGTGCTCCAGCAGCGACTGCGTAAAAAAGCGCGCACTGTCGCGCGCGCGGTCCACGCCGGAATGGATGGTGACGAGCTGGCGCGGCGCCGTCGCGGCGTCTTGCCCCACTTGCGCGAACAGGGTGGGCAGGCGCGCCAGCATGCGCACGGCCAGTTGCCGGTGTTCCTCGATGCCCGTCTGCGACAGATTGCCGTAGCCGGGCCGCTCGATGCCGGCCACGCCGTAACCGAGCAAGGCGTTCGCCTGCATCAGGGCCAGGATGTCGGGTCCCAGTTCGCGCCCCAAAGGCGTGAGCGCATCCTGCGCGGCGGCCTGCCGCCACATCGCATACAGGGCTGCGTCGCTCTTCATGCCGGTCAATCCGCGCGCACCGTGGCGCGCCACCAGTTGTGTGTAGATGGGCTGGAAACCGGCCGGTGGCGCGGCATAGGTGGCCAGGTCCTGCTGCGGCGCATACGGCGCCTTGGTCTGGTAATGGCCTTCCGCGGCCTGGGCGGGAGCGGCGCAGATGGTGAGGGCCAGCAGCATGCTGGACAAGGGGAGCGGTGGGGGCATGGCTATCCGTAAGTGACGTGATTGGTTCTTACGTGCAAGCCTAGCAGCAAACGTCCAACAGGCGGGCACGGCTGCCCGCCTGCATTCGTACTTACTGCGCCACGTGGTCGTAGCACGTCTTCAGCTTCGCATACACATAGAAATGGCTGCCGGCGGCAAAGCGGGCGCCATCGCAGGCGGCCTGGAAGTCCGTTTCCTTTTCGTTGTACAGCATTTTCACGAGCACATTGCCGCCGGCGTCGCGGTACACATCCCACTGCATGTTGGCCGCCATCGGCGCCACGTACAGGCCGCGCCAGCTGCTGTTGTCATAGCTGTAGGTCTGCGCCGCCGGCAGCGCGCCGACGACGTTCTTCAGGCCCATGGCCGTGGCCAGCGGAATGATGGCTTCCGCATGCGTGAAGCGCAGTTTGGCGCCGTGCGACAGGTCGCCGCGCGCGATGGCGTCCACTTCCGTGAAGAAGTCGTCGCGCAGCGCGCGCACGTAGTTCCAGGTGATGCCGGCGCTTTCCGTGGTGCCGGGGCCCTTGTTGTAAAAATCCTGGTAATCCTGCACGAATGCCTGGTACTTGGCCGCGTCCGACGGCATGTATTGCACGAAATCGGCTTTCACTTCGTTCGTCATGCCGGCCATGATGGCGTACAGGTTGTACAGCACCGAGGCGGCATCTGCCAGGCCCTTGATGGTGGTGCCGCCGTCGCCCGTGACGGTGTTGGTGAACTTGCCGTCGTCGCTGGTAAAACTGTAGGTACCCGTGTTGGCGAAGCGGTAAGTGCCGTTGTCGATCTTGTCGACGAAGGCCTTGGTGAACAAGCGTTCCAGTACTTCGCGGCCCAGGGTACGCGCCGTGGCATCCGTGTCGATGGCCGTGTATTTGGCCAGGAAGCCGGGGCTTTCCAGGTAGGCCTGATAGGCCTGGCTATCCTGGTAAGTCTGGTAATGGCGGTCGAGGGTGCCGGTGACCAGATCCGTCTTCGGCACCAGCTTGTGCGCATACAGCAGGAAGCGGTTGGTGCCATCGGGCTGCGCCACGGGCTTGCCGGCCGGGTAGCCGGTCGGGGCGGGCGGCAGGGTAATCAGCGGCGCGACGTTTGGTGCCGTGGCGGCCAGCGACTGCGCAAAGTACGCGGCGCTGTCCTTGGCGCGGTCCACGCCGGAACTGACGGTGACGATCTGGCGCGGTGCGCTGGCGGCATTGTTACCCAGTTGCGTGAACAGGGCAGGCAGGCGCGTCAGCATGCGCACGGCCAACTGCTTGTGTTCATTGATGCCCGTCTGCGACAGGTTGCCGTAGCCGGGCGCCGTGATGCCGTCCACGCCGTAGCCGAGCAGCGCGTTGGCCTTCATCAGTTTCAGGATGTCGGCGCCCAGCTTTTGCCCCAGGGGCGTGAGCGCATCGTCGGCTGCAGCCCGTTGCCAGACGTTGTAGAAGGCGGCGTCATACTTCATGCTCGACAGGCCGCGCGAACCGTGGCGGGCCACCAGTTCGGTGAACACGGGCGCGTAGCCGGCAGGTGCCGCTTCATACGTGGCCGCATCCTGCTGCGGCGTGTAGGGCGTCTTGGTCTGGTAGTAGGTGGCGGGGGCGGCCGGCGTCACGGGCGGCGTTACCGGGGGCGTGACGGGGACGGGCGGTGTATCGTCGCCGCCACAGGCGGCCAGGGAAAGCATCAGGAGGGACAGGGGGAGATGGCGTGCGCGCAGCATGGTGTTTCCTTCAGGTGTGGTTAGCCCAGGCGCGCCGTGCAGATGGCGCACCCAGGACAGACAGGCAGGGGAATAGGTATTACAGCTTGAGGGCTTTGGCCAGGCTGTTGGCGCGCGCATCGCGCTCGCTCAAGGGCGCCAGGCCATGGCGTTCCTCGATGAATTTCAGGATCGACACGGTTTCATACTCGGTATGGTCGATATGCCCGCCTTCGCTGAAGGGCGAGATGACCAGTGCGGGGATGCGCGTGGCCGGGCCGAAGCGGTCGCCTTTCGGTGGCGCCACGTGGTCCCAGAAACCGCCGTTTTCATCGGTGGTGACGATGATGACGGTGTCCTTCCATTGCGGGCCTTCCATGATGGCGCTGATGATGGCCACGCCTTCGTCGTCGCCGGCCGCCACGCTCGATTTATCCATCCCCGGATGCATGTTCTTCTTGCCCATGGGTTTGTAGAACGAGACGGGCGGCAGCTTGCCTGCCTGGACGTCGGCGAGCATGTCGGAGCGGTCCTTCAGGTGCGTGGCGCGCTGCTGCGGGCTGTCGATGAAGCGCTTGAAGTAGGTGAACGGCTGGTGGTGATATGAGAAATCGTCGGCCTTCTTGCCTGACTTGGTCGAGGCGACGGCGATGTCGTAGCCGTCCGCATAATAGACCCAGGAGATGCCCTTGTCCGTCAGGCGGTCGCCGATGGTGGGCATGGTTTGCGGCGGCAGGAACGTCTGTTTTTTTGTCGGGTCGAACAGCAGCGGGCCCTGCATGGTGTTGACGGCGTAGCCGTCCTGCGTCACTTCCGCTTCCTCGCCCTTCTTGTGGCCCGTGCCGCGCTCATCCTGGGCGACGATGGACTTGGGCGCATTCGGGAACACGGGCGTGCAGGCGCAGGTCAGCCACATGTGGTTGAGGAAGGAGCCGCCGTAGGCGGATTGGAAGAAGCGGTCGGCCAAGGTGTAGCGTTGCGCCAGCGCCCACAGTTTGAGCTTGCTGCCGTCGAAATAGCCCATGGGCAGGGCACCCGTATTGCCCTCGACGACGAAGCGGTCATTCTTGCCGTCGTTGATCTGGCGCTTGTGCGTCCAGAACGCGTGCACGGGACTTGCCGTCTTGTCGCCCAGCGAGACGCTCGGCTCCATGCGGAAGGGCGCGTTGGCGATGTCGGCCTTGAAGCGCTGGTCCAGGCCGCCCTTGTCGAGTGCCACGGCGGGCAGTATGGCATAGGGTTTGCCGTCGGGGCCAATCTGCGTGGTGGTGTCGGACGAGTGCCCATTGGCGATGCCGTCGGCACCGGGGAAGGTACCGAACAGGTGGTCGAAGCTGCGGTTTTCCATGTACACGACGACGATCTGGCCGATCTTCGCCAGTTTCGGATCGGCGGCGACTGCCGCGGCCATATTGTGCTGCGTGCCGACTGGGGTGGTGCAGGCCGCGAGGCCGATGGCCCCGGCGCCGAACAGGGCGATTCTTAGAACGTGGTTCAACATAACAGTCTCCTTGATGACGCCTCCGTGGACGGGGCGCTTTTTTAGTGGTGTGGCCAGAACTGGCTTGTTTGAAGAAATTGCACACGTGTGCAAACAGTAACCCGGATTTTTTTTGATGTCAACAAGTACAGGCGGGGGACGAAAAAGTGTGGAAAACGGGGAACGGCGGGCAGATGGCGTTGCGCCATCTGCCGCATTGAATGGCTTAGCGCGTCGTGCCGCGCCGCACCAGGGTGACGGGCACTTCCTTCAGGCGGCCCGGCATGGCAAATTTTTCCATGCGCTCGACCAGGCTCTTGACGGCGCGGCGCGCCAGTTCGCCCGCGTCCTGGCGGATGGTGGTCAGCTGGTAGGCGTCCAGCGCGGCCATGGGAATGTCGTCGAAGCCGATCACCTGCAGTTGTGCGGGCACGTCGATGCCATACTTGCTGCGCGCCGCGTCGATGAAGCCGCAGGCGATCAGGTCGGTGGCGCAAAAGACGCCGTCAGGCAGTTTGCCGGAGGCGAGCAGGGCGTCGGCCGCTTCCTGGCCCGCCTGGTAGCCGATGGCGTCGGCCAGGTATTCGCCGGCCGTGCAGCGTTTCTTCGCCACGGCCGGCGCCAGGTGGTCGAGGAAGGCCTGGCCGCGCGCGATGCCGCTGAAACTGCTGGCGCGCGTGTTGATGAAGGCCAGCCGTTTGGCGCCGCTGTCGAGCAGGGTGCTGGCCGCCAGTTCGCCGCCGTGGCGGTTGTCGCTGTTGACCACGTCCACGCCTTTCAGGTCGCGCGCGCGGTTGATCATGGCCACCGGCACTTGCCGCTGCAGGTATTCCGTGGCGACGGCGGACGGCGGCGAGCCGGACGTCATGATGACGCCGGAAATCTTGTAGCTGAGGAGGATGCGCAGCAATTCGCTGAGGCGCTCGGGGTCTTCCGCATTCATCAGCAGCGGCACCAGCGCATGTTCGCTCAGGCTGCGCGTGACTTCGCCCAGCAGGGCCACGCGGAACGGGTCCGTGAAGCCCGTGATGACGACGCCCACCAGGTTGCTTTGTCCCTGGTTCATGCTGCGCGCCAGGATGTTGACCTGGTAACCCAGCGATTGTGCGGCTTCCATCACGCGGGCCCGCGTTTCGGGCGCCACGCTGGCGCCGGGTGTGAACGTGCGCGAGACGGCGGAGCGGGAGACGCCGGCCCGTTTGGCGACGTCCACCGAAGTGACCCAAGACTTGTCTTTTTGTTCCATTGACGGTGTAGATGAATGAGAGGCCTATGCACGATGCGGTGCGGCGCAATGCCGCGCCATCATCTTAGCCGAAAATCCCGGCCGCGGCGCAAACTGAATGCCAGTCCCGCGCCATGGCCAGCGTGCCGGTGCTCAGCCTCTCGATCGTCTTACCACTTCGGCGTGTACTTCAGGGTGAACTGCACGTTGCGCGGGTCGCCATAGTAGTTATTCGACCCGGTGGTGTTGTAGGCCGGGATGATGTAGCGCTTGTCGAAGACGTTGTTGACGTTCAGCGACAGGGCCACTTGCGGCGTGGCTTGCCAGGCCATGCGTGCATTCCAGATCGATACGCCGGCAACCTTGAAGGTGCTATTGGTATCGAGCGTATGGCTTTGCGTGTTGACGCCGGCGCCCACGCTGAATTTGTCCCAGGCGCCGGGCAGCGTGTAGCTGGACCACACGCGCAGCATGTGCTTGGGCGTCCAGGTGGAAAAGACCTTGCCCTGCTCGTCCGGGTCGTTCAGATAGGTCGTCGTCGTATAGGCGTAGCCGGCCGACAGCTGCAAGCCGCGCGCCACTTCGCCCGACACTTCCGCTTCCAGGCCCTGGCTGCGCACCTTGCCCGAGGCGCGCGAGCAATACCCGTTGGGGCACACCATGCCCGCAGCATAGTCGGTGACGGCACGGTTCTTGTGGTCGTAGCGGAACACAGCCAGCGAGGTGTTGAGCTTGCCATCCATCAGCTCCCCCTTGATGCCCGCCTCGTAGTTGCTGCCCGTGATGGGCTTGAGGACCTTGTCTTGCGCATCGCGGACGCTTTGCGGCGTGAAGATGTCGGCATAGCTGGCGTAGGCCGACCATTGCTGATCGAGCGCGTAGATCAGTGCCGCCGATGGCGTGAACTTGGCGGTGGCGTTGAGCTGTTCTTCAGGACCTTTGGGCGTCGCATACACGAAGTCGTACCAGCTGAAGCGTCCACCCAGCACGGCTTTCAGCTGGCTGGTCAGCTGGCCGTTCCAGCTGCCATACAGGCCTTTCTGGCGTATTTCGTAGGTGCTGACGGGACGCACGCCCTTCGGGCGCGCGGCGATGCTGTCGAGGTCTTGCCATGGGCGGTTGTGCCTGATGTTGAAGACGTCCGCACCAGATTCCCAGACGCGGGCGTAGACGTCGTCCGACGCCATCGTGACATAGCTGGCGCCGACGAGGACTTCTTGCGCGATGCCCAGGCCGTCGAATTTACCGCGCACGTAGGTATCGATGCCGCGCTTGCGGTTGTCGAAATCCATGCCAAAGTCGGCATAGCTCGCGCCGCTGCCGTCGGGATTAATGGGCAAGGCCACGCGCTGATGCACGGAGCCGGTGTTTTCCTTCATGTTCACGGCGGATGCCTTCAGGCTCCACTGGCTGTTGAAATGGTGTTCCAGGTCGAGATACACGTTGGTTTGTTTGGCTTCGCTACGGTTCCAGTCGGCGCCCGTGAAGGTGGAGCGGGGCAGGTTCAGCGCGCTGCCGTCCGCGTAGCGGGGCAGACCGATGAAGGTGGGACGGCCGTGGTCGTTGACGTTGCTGATGGCCAGGCCCAGGGTGGTGGCCGGTCCCAGGTCGTAGTCGAGCGCCGCGTACAGGGTGCGGTTCTGGCTCCATACCTGGTCGACGAAGGAATGGGTATCGTCTTCATCGACGATGGCGCGTCCGCGCAGGCTGCCGTCCGCATTCAGGGGCATGCTGACGTCGAGCTGGGCGCCGTAATGGTCCCACGAGCCGGCGCGCGCCGTCATGCTGACACTGCGCGCGGCGGTCGGGCGCTTGCGCACCAGGCTGACGGAGCCGCCGGGACTGCCCGTGCCGACCAGCATGCCCGCGGCGCCGCGCAGCACTTCCAGGCGGTCGTAGATGACCATGTTTTCCTGGCCCCAGTTGCCCAGCGCATAGGTGTTGCGGTCGATGGGCACGCCATCGTACTGCCATTGATCGATCTGGAAGCCGCGCGCCGTGATCACCACGCCCGGTCCCACGCCATGCACGCCCACCACGCCGGTGACGTTGTTGACGGCTTCGCGCAAGTCCGTGATGCCCTGGTCGTCCAGGCGCTGGCGCGTCAGCACGCTCACGGATTGGGGGATGTCCTTCATCGATTGCTCGCCCTTGCCGATGGTGAGCTTGCGCGCCGTGTAGGAGCCGCTGCCTTCCGTGGTGGCGCCTTGCTCGGCCTGGCCAACGATGGTAATCGAGGGCATGGTGCGTTCGGCCGCTGAAGCCGCGCCGATCGCCGCCGTGGGCGGGGACGCCGGCGCGGCCACCAGCACATAGCCGGTCGGCGTCTTGCCGATGGCGTAGCCGCTGCCGCGCAGCAGCACGGCGAAACCGTCATCGATGGCGTAGCTGCCTTGCAAGCCCGCACTGGTCAAGCCCTGCACCCGGGATGCATCGATGACGATGGACACGCCCGCCTGCTGCGCATAGCGGTTCAGGGCGCCGGCCAGCGGGCCGGCGGGGATGGCGTAGCTGGCGACAGCCGGGGTAGCCCGGGCGACTGCCTGGGCGTGCAGGCCGGCGCTTGCCAGCAGCATGGCCGCCAGGGCGAGCGGGCGCAGACGCGTGCGCAGGGTGTTCGGGGAGGAAACGGCAACGACTTGAGCGTACATGGTGACAGCCTTTTTTGAATGATCTCAGCTGCCTTGACGCACGAGATGCGCAAAGTGGAACCGCGAACGCACAATTTCTTATTTATTTTTTGCGGGACCGCTGGCGGGGACATCAACCATCACCAGGTAGCGCGTCAGCATGCGGATGCGCAGTTGCGGGAAATTGTCGATCAACAGCTGCAGCGCCTTGTCCGTGTCGTCCAGCGGCAGCACGGCGGCCACGCGGATGCCGGCGATCTGCGCGCGGTCGTAATGCAGCTGGCCCGGGCGGTGGCGCGCCAGCTCGTCGAGCACCTCGGCCAGCGGCAGGTCGTCGACCACCAGCTGGTGCGCGCGCCACGCTTCCTGCACGCTGGCCGCATCGATGGCCGTGAGCGGCCCCACGCCATCGTCCGTGATGCGCGTGCGCTGGCCCGCCTGCACCACGACGGCCGGATGTTGCGGCACTTGCGCCAGCACCTTGGACTCCAGCATGCTCAAGATGGTGGCGCCGTCTTCCCTGCGCACGCTGAAACGCGTGCCCAGGGCGCGGATCGCCGCCTGCCGGCTGTCGATGATGAAGGGGCGCTGCGCATCTTTCGCCACGTCGACGAGAATATCGCCCTGCACCAGTTCCACATGTCGTTCGCCCGCATTGAAATGCACGTTGACGGCGCTGTTGCCGGCCAGGGTGATCCGGCTGCCATCGGCCAGGGTGTGCGTGGACCATTGTCCCGTGGGGCTGCGCAGGTCGGCCAGCAGGTAGGCGGGGCGCTCGCTGAAGACCAGCGCCCCGGTCAGCGTCAGCACGGCCACGGCGCTGGCCGCGGCCAGCTGGCGCAGACGCTGGCGGGGCTTGGGTGCGATGGCGGCCAGGGCGGCGCGCGCGGGGCGATGGTCGCCGCCGGCCGGCTCGCGCACGGCGTTCAACTGACGCAGCAGGTTTTCCATGCCGGCGGCCGCCGTCGCGTGCAGCGGATCGGCGGCCTTCCATGCTGCGAAGCCGGCCTGCGCGGAGTCGCGCTCGGCCGGGTCGTCGGCGCTCAGGCGCACGATCCACCGTGCGGCCTGTTCGGCGGCGATATCCGTGCGGGGGCTATTCATGCCGCCAGGGCCGGGCAGGCGTGGCGGCAGGCCAGCAAGGCTTGCACCAGGTATTTTTGCACCATGCGCGTGGAGACGTTCAGTTGTGCGGCGACGGCGGCCTGCGGCTGCTCTTCCAGGTAGTGCAGCAAAAAGGCGTCGCGCGCCTTGGCGGACAAGCCGGCCAGCGCCGTGGCGATCTGCTCGAGCGCCTGCACGGCCATCAGGACTTCATCCGGCGAGGGCGCGCCGGGCAGGCTGTCGGCCAGCAGGGCCAGTTCCGCCAGGTAGCTGCGCTCGAGTATCTGGCGGCGCGCGCGGTCGAGCAGCAAGCGCTTTGCCGTCGTCGACAGGTAGGCGCGCGGCTCGCGCATGCCGAACAGCGCGTCGCGCGAGGCGATGATGCGCACAAATGTATCTTGCGCCACGTCGGCCGCGCCATGCGGGCAACTGAGTTTTTTGCGCAGCCAGCCGACCAGCCAGCCGTGATGCTCGCTGTAGAGCGACTGCACTTGCTGTTGCAGGCTGGGCTGGATGGCGGACATGGGGGACGAATAATATAAATGAGAATTATTCTCATTGTAAGCGCCAGCGGCGGATTGCCACAATCCCCGATTGCATGTGGATGGGGCTGGTGTTGCGTACAGGCCGCACGCGCGGTGATGGCGGAAATGAAAAAACCCGCCGCTGCACGGGGGCAGAGGCGGGTTCATCAATACTGCAAATTCTTGGTGGTGATAGGTGGACTTGAACCACCGACCCCAGCATTATGAATGCTGTGCTCTAACCAACTGAGCTATATCACCAAACAGACCGGTCAAACCGGATGCTCGTTTTGACCAGGCTAAACCTGATCGATGTTCTTTGGTGGTGATAGGTGGACTTGAACCACCGACCCCAGCATTATGAATGCTGTGCTCTAACCAACTGAGCTATATCACCCAACAGCCGAGCATTATCCAGTCTTCCCTTTTTCTTGTCAATGCCAGCGCAAAAAAATGTGCGTTTTTTTCACGCGCCGGCGCTGGCGTGATTATTTTTGTAACGCCGTCAGCAAGGGCTGGATTTGCGCCAGCATGGTGCTGGCCGGATCAGCGCTCAGGCAATTGATGACGAGGCGTTCCGGCATGGAGCGTAACCAGGTCAGCTGACGCTTGGCCAGCTGGCGCGTGGCGATGATGCCCGTCTCGCGCAAGGCGGCGCGGTCGATGCGGCCGTCCAGGTAATCCCAGGCCTGGCGGTAGCCCACGCAGCGCATCGAGGGCAAGCCCGGATGCAGGTCGCCGCGGCGGCGCAGCTGCTCCACTTCATCGAGCAGGGCGTCGTTTTTCAGCATGAGGTCGAAGCGCGTGGCGATACGCGCGTGCAGCACGGCGCGGTCCGACGGTTCCAGCGCGAACGATTGCAATTGAAATGGCAGCACGGTTTTTTCGCGCCGGTCCAGCAGGGCCGACATGGGCTGGCCGGACAGGGCGATGATTTCCAGCGCGCGGCCGATGCGCTGCGCGTCCTGCGGCGCCAGGCGCGCGGCCGTGACGGGGTCTTGCTGCGCCAGGCGCGCATGCATGGCGGGCCAGCCGATGGCGGCCGCGTCTTCTTCCAGCTGGGCGCGCAAGGCAGGGTCGGCGCCGGGCAAGTCGTCGAGGCCATCGGCCAGGCCCTTGAAGTACAGCATGGTGCCGCCGACGAGCAGCGGCAGCTTGCCGCGCGCCGTGATCTCGGCCACCAGGCGCAGGGTATCGTTGCGGAACTGCGCTACCGAATACGCGTCGAGCGGGTCGATGATGTCGATCAAATGATGCGGTACCTGGGCCAGTTCTTCCTTCGATGGCTTGGCCGTGCCGATATCCATGCCCCGGTAGACGAGGGCGGAATCGACGGAGATGATCTCGGACGGGATGGCTTGCGCGATGGCCAGCGCACTGGCCGTCTTGCCGCTGGCCGTGGGGCCCATGATGGCGACAGCCAGGGGGAGGTGTTGAGTGTTTTGCATGTTGGTTTTGTATGATGTGGTGCAAAAGAGACTGGCAAAACGTTCAGGGCAAGGCGCATTGCCGAAGACAGTACGACCAGTACGGCGAGGCAGTGCAACGCCGCCATGGACGTTTTTCAGGCTCTTTTATTGGCCGCGCAGGAACAGTTTATCTAGCGCGTTGATCTCGACCTGCACCCACGTCGGCCGGCCATGGTTGCACTGGTCTGCGCGTTCCGTGCTTTCCATCTGGCGCAGCAGGGCATTCATTTCCTGTACCGATAAAATCCGGTTGGCGCGCACGGCCGTGTGGCAGGCCAGGGTGCCCAGCAATTCATTCTGGCGCTCGATCAACACGCGCGAGCCGCCGTATTCGCGCACGTCGCGCAGCACGTCGCGCGCCAGCGTTTGCGCATCGGCGTTTTTCAGCAGCGTCGGCACGGAGCGCACGGCCAGGGTGGTGGGCGACAGGGCGGCGATGTCGAAGCCCAGCGCCTTCAAGGTGTCCTGGTTTTCATTCGCCGTCGACACTTCGATGGCGTCCGCATAAAACGTCACGGGGATCAGCAAGGATTGCACCTGCATGTCCTGGCCCGAGACTTGCGCCTGCAGCGCGTTTTTCAGCTGTTCATAGAGGATGCGCTCGTGCGCGGCGTGCATGTCGACCAGCACCAGGCCCTTGGTATTTTGCGCCAATATATAAATGCCGTGCAGCTGGGCCAGGGCAAAACCCAGCGGATATTCTTCGCGCGCCATCGCTTCGGGCGAGGCGATGTAGGGCTCCGCCTGCGTGATGGGAGAACTGGCAGCGCCGCCGCCGAACAGGGCGCCATACGACGCTGTGTCTTGCGCCACGCCTGGTGCGTCGGCAAAGAAGGGGCGGGCAGCGCCGGGCGAGGCGGGCGCGAAGGTATTTGTAAACTGCGCGCCGAACGAGGTTTGCGTCTGTTCGCGGCGCCAGATGCCAGGTCCACCCAAACCCGCGCCCGCGGTATCACCGCCGAGGCTGGAGGCGGCCGGCAGGGGCGCCGGCACGCTGCCGAAGGCCGTGGCCGACGTTTGCGCCAGCGCGCGCTGCACGGCGTGGAAGACGAATTGGTGCACGGAGCGGCTGTCGCGGAAGCGCACTTCGATCTTTGACGGGTGCACGTTGACGTCGACCAGCGCCGGGTCGAGGTCGAGCGCCAGCACGTAGGAGGGAAAACGGTCGCCATGCAGCACGTCCTGGTAGGCCATGCGCACGGCGTGCACCAGCAGCTTGTCGCGCACGAAGCGCCCGTTGACATAAAAGAACTGGCCATCGGCGCGCGCCTTGGACGCCGTCGGCAAGCCGGCAAAGCCGTGGATGCGCAAGGTGCCGGCCGATTCGTCCAGCGCCAGGCGGGCTTCGGCGAAGTCATTGCCAAGGATGTGGGCGCTGCGCTTGGCCAGTTCGCTGATATTCCACTGGTCGATGGTGCGGCCGTTGTGCGACAGCGAGAACGATACGTCCGGCCGCGCCAGGGCGATGCGGCGCACGACTTCGGCGCAGTGGCCATACTCCGTCTGTTCCGATTTGAGGAATTTGCGCCGCGCGGGCGTGTTGAAATACAGGTCTTGCACGTCGACCGTGGTGCCGTGCGCGCCTGACGACGGCGAGACGCTGCCATTGTGCGAGCCGACGATTTCCCACGCGTGGGCCGCGTCGGCCGTGCGCGACGTCACGGTGACGGCGGCGACCGAAGCGATCGAGGCCAGCGCTTCGCCGCGAAAGCCCAGGGTACCCACGTTTTCCAGGTCGTGCAGGGACGCGATCTTCGACGTGGCGTGGCGTGCCAAGGCCAACGGCAGCTGATCTTTATCAATGCCGCGCCCGTTATCGGTAATCGCGATGCGTTTCACGCCCCCTTCTTCCAGCCGCACCGTGATCTGCGTGGCGCCCGAGTCGAGCGCGTTTTCCAGCAACTCCTTGACGACGGCGGATGGCCGTTCGACCACCTCGCCGGCGGCGATTTGCGAAATCAACTGGTCAGGCAGGGCCTGGATCGGGCGGTGGGGCGTGATGGGAGCGTTCATTCCCTGATTATAACGGGTTGCGAATTGCCGGGCACCGGCTACTTCGCCACCTCCCGCACCGGTATCGGCGCATTGCACACGTCGACATGGCCGGCCGTGACCTTGCTCCACGGGCCGCCGCGGTGGCGCTGGGCTTCCAGCACGGCCTGGTAGGCGGCGCTGTCGGTGCGCATCACTTCCAGGTTGCTGCGCTGCGCCAAAGGCACGCTGGCAGCCAGGCGGATGGCCTTGATCGGCACGTTTTTCTCGGGGCTGTCATAAAAGCCCATGGGGCCCGTGCCGCGCGGCAGGGTCGACAGTAAGGGCATGCCGGAGACGACTCTGCCGACGACGGTGATGTCGCGGTCCAGGTGGCGCGGCGACTGGCCGATGACGGCGTACAGCTCCGTGCCGCCGCCGCTGTCGCTGGCGCTGTCGCGCCCCACGCCCACGGTGGCATAGCAATGCGTGAGCCAGGCCGTGCCGGTTTTCGGATCGCGCGCGGACGGGAAACCGTTCGAATGGCCGACCTGCGGCGCATAGCCATCGACGTCCGGCAGGCGCGTGAAGCTCTTGACGTTTGTCAAAGGTACCGTAAATTCGCCGGGCAGGGTACGCTGGGCATGCTGGATCGGTTTTGGATTTTTCTCGTTCGGATCGCCCCACTGCGCCACCCAGTTGTCCTGCGCGCGCGTGATGGCCAGGCCGTCGTAATACTGCTCGGCCACCAGGGCCTTGATGTTGGCCACGTGTTTCGGCGCGAAGTCCGGCGCCAGTTCGATCACCACGCGGCCGGCGGGAATGTCCAGGTACAGGGTGTTGTCCGGGTCCAGCGCACGCCAGTCGGACGGCTTCGAAGCCTTGATCACGTCGGCCAAGGTCGCCTTGGCGGGCAGTTCGGCGGGCGCCTTGATCTGGACGGGCGCCGCGTGGGCAGTCAGATGTGCAAGGCCCAGTACGGTGGCCATGGTCAGGCCGCTCAGTGGGTGTCGATACATGTTTTCTCCTGGTCGGCGCGGGTTGCGCCGTGCAGAAAGTGTATACCGGAATGCCAATATTTCGTTGGAAAAACATTGCATATGGCAATCCTGGCAGTTGCCTGCCGATAAGGCGTTTCCTTAACCTTTACTTAAAATGCCACGCCGCCACGGGCGCTGCCGAATTAATCACGAAATATCGGCCCGGGGACTGCCGTTGCGCTGGCCGGGTGGTGTATGATTCCGCCGCTACCTTTAGGGAAAAATATATGGATTTTGTGCAATTCCTCGACATGATCGTGCATGTCGACAAGACGCTGGGTCTCTTGATCGAGCAGTACGGTACCCTCGTGTATGCGGTGCTGTTTGCCATTATTTTTTGCGAGACAGGCCTCGTGGTGCTGTTTTTCTTCCCTGGGGATACCTTATTGTTTATCGCCGGCGCGTTTTGCGCGACGGGACAGATGCACTTGGGCTTGCTGATAGCCTTGCTGGTGACGGCCGCCGTCACGGGCAACACGCTCAATTACTGGATAGGCGAGGCAATCGGGCAAAGGGTGTTTACCCACGATTACCGCTGGATCAACAAGGATGCCATGCGCCGCACGCATGAATTCTTTGAAAAGCACGGCGGCAAGACCATCATCCTGGCCCGTTTCGTGCCGGTGGTGCGCACCTTCGCGCCGTTCGTGGCCGGCATTTCCGACATGACGCATGCGCGCTTCCAGATGTACAACGTGACGGGCGCCCTGTTGTGGGTGGTCGGTCTGGTGACGGCCGGTTACTTCTTCGGCAATATCCCATGGATCCGCGACCACCTGACCTTGATCGTGCTGATCGGAGTCGGCGCCGCCGTCGTGCCGGTGGTACTGGGCGGCATGTGGAAACTCTACAAGCGTATGGTCGGCAAGTCGGCGTAAGGCCGCATGGATCCGGGGCCAGTGCGCTGCGGCACAGCCCGCAGCCGGCCCCGGATCCCGTTTTTCGCTGTCTTGTTTCTGTTTTACTCCCGCCCTGATTCAAGTTTTGTTGCTTTCCAGCCGTAAACCAGAGGGTATTCTCACTTTCTGGATTTCCATGCGACATTTGAGCGCCCTGTTAGCTTGCAGCCTTGCCGCGATGGCGGCCATGGCAAGCGCCAAAGATGCCCCCGCTTCGGCGAGCGCCGCTGCATCCGCGCCCATGTCGGCGTCGGCGCGTGCGGCCGCCATGAAAACCCTGACCGAATCGGTGAAGGGCAAGGAGGCCAAGGCGCCTGTCGTCGTCGCGCCGACGGCGCGCGAGAAGGAAGAAGCGGCCGAAGTCGACCTGTCCGAACGCATCGCGGCGCGCCTGGCGGAAATGCGCGCCACCCAGGCGGCCCGCGCCGCCGCCCGCGCCAAGCGCGCCGCCGTGGTGAAGGCCGCGCCGCCGCCACCGCCACCCGTGCCGCGCGGTACGCACTGGTCGTACGAGGGCGACAGCGGCCCGTCCAACTGGAGCAAGATCAATGTCGACTGGGCCAAGTGCGGCAATGGCAACCGCCAGTCGCCGATCGACATCCGCGATGGCATGAAGGTGGAACTCGAGCAGATCAGCTTTGACTACCACCCGTCGTCGTTCAATGTGGTCGACAATGGCCACACGGTGCAGGTGGGCGTCAGCGGCGGCAATTACATCACGGTGCAGAACCGCATGTTCGAGCTGCAGCAATTCCATTTCCATCGTCCGTCCGAAGAGCGCATCAATGGCAAGGCATTCGAGATGGTGGTGCACCTGGTGCACCGCGATGCGGAAGGCCGGCAAGCCGTGCTGGCGCTGCTGCTGGAACGGGGCGCGCCGCAGGCGACCATCCAGACCGTGTGGAACAATCTGCCGCTGGAAAAATTCGAGACCATGCAGCCGACCATCCTGCTCGACCCGGCCGAGATGCTGCCGACGCGGCGCGATTACTACACCTACATGGGGTCGATGACGGAGCCGCCTTGCAGCGAAGGCGTGTTGTGGATGGTGATGAAGCAGCCGGTGCAGGCTTCGCCGGCGCAGATGGCGCTGTTCAGCCGTTTGTATCCCTTGAATGCGCGCCCGATTCAGCCTGCCAACGGCCGCATCATCAAGGAGTCGAATTAAGAGCGCCTGCGAAAAGCCCATGGCGTTGTTACCCCGCCTCGTCGTACATGCGTACTGCCTTCGGCGAGGCGCCTAGCCCTGGACTTTTTCAGTCACTCTTATGTAAATTCAAGGCGCTGGCGGCCGGTCCATTCGGCGCCGGCAGCCAGCAGATCGGGCTGGATCAGCGCTGGCTCGATACAGAGGAAGCGCTGGTACTCGTCGTCGGCCAGGTCGGACAGGGCGGCCGCGTCTTGCGCACCGGGGTTCCACACGACGGCATCCGTAAAGCCCTGCTGTTCCAGGCGCAGGGTATGGCTGCCGGATTGCAGGCTCAAGGCGCCCGGCAACTGGTAGTAGATGCGGTCCAGCTTGTCCTCGAATTGCAGCACCTCTTCCGCCTGCAAGGCGTCTTGCGGCGTCTCGTCCGAATAGCGCACGCGTTGCAGGCCGCCAATGCGCGCCTCGCTCAATTGATCAATCGCAAAATAGCTGTGCAGGGCGGCCGAGAACGGAAACGCCTGTTCGCCCGTGTTGTGCACGGACAGGTGCAGTTCCAGCGATTGCGCCTTGACGGCCACGCGCAGGTGCAGGGTGAAGGCATAAGGCCAGGCGGCGGCGATCGCTTCCGGCAAGTCAGCCTGGGTCAGGACAAATTGCGCCCAGGCTGCGCCATCGGCGTCGCCCGTCGATTCCAGCTGCCACGTCGCCACGCGCGCAAAGCCGTGGCGCATGCCCGTGCCGCGCGCGCCGAACTGGGGGAAGATCACGGGCACGCCGCCACGGATGGCGCGGCTGCCATCGAGGCTCGATGCACGGCTGCAGAACAGGCGCTCCTGGCCATCGCTGCTCCGCCACGAGACCAGGTGGCCGCCGTACAGGGTGACGGTCGCCTGCGCACCGTCGGCGGCGCGGATGGTCACGGCCGGCAGCAGGCCAAAAGTGCTGTTGCTCATGCTAGGCTTTCATGTCAGGTCAGGCGGCTTTTCGCCAGCGGCGGATTCTTGGCAAAGTAATTCTTGATGCCCGTGACGATGGCGTCGGCCATCTGGTCCTGGTAGCCGTTGTCGGTCAGCTTGGCTTCTTCTTCCGGGTTCGAGATGAACGCCGTCTCGATCAGGATGGAGGGAATGTCGGGCGCCTTCAGCACGGCGAAGCCGGCCTGCTCGACGGAACCCTTGTGCAGGCGGTTGATGCCGCCGATTTCGCGCAGCACGGCCTTGCCCAGCTTCATGCTGTCATTGATCTGCGCCGTCGTCGACAGGTCGAGCAGCACGCTGGCCAGCTGCTTGTCGTGGTTCTTCACGTTGACGCCGCCGATCAGGTCGGCCTGGTTTTCCTTGTTGGCCAGCCAGCGCGCGGCCGTCGAGGTGGCGCCCTTTTCGGACAGCACGAACACGGACGAGCCACGCGCCGTCGGCTGGATGAAGGCGTCGGCGTGGATGGAGACGAACAGGTCGGCCTGCACCTTGCGCGCCTTTTCCACGCGCATGCCCAGCGGGACAAAGAAGTCGGCGTCGCGCGTGAGCATGACGCGCATGTTGGGCTGCAGTTCCAGCTTGGTCTTGAGGCGCTTGGCGATGGCCAGTACCACGTCTTTTTCGCGGCTGCCCCGGCTGCCCATGGCGCCCGGGTCTTCGCCGCCGTGGCCGGGATCGAGCGCGATGGTAATCATACGCACCACTTTCTGGCCCGGCAGCGGGCGCGCTTCGGGGCGCTGTTCCGGACGGATATCGGGTACGGGCGGCACGATGGGCGCTACCGGCGGCGCCACGGCGGCCACGGGCGGCTTGCCGCTTTCGGGCAGGGGCAGCGCGGGCGGCGGCGTATGCGTGCCGGCCATGGGCGGCTTGGCCGGGTCGCTCGACCAGTCGCCCTTTTCGATCATCTGCGCGATCAGGTCCGGCTCGCGCACGGGATACAGGTCGAAGATCAAACGGTGGTTGTAGGAGCCGGCCGGCGGCAGGGTAAACAGCTGCGGCGTGACTTCTTCCTTCAGGTCGAACACCAGGCGCACGACGTTGGGCCGGTTCTGGCCCACGCGCACCTGCTTGATATACGGGTCGTTCGACTGGATCTTCGCCACCAGGCCCTTCAGGGTGGGATTGAGTTCCAGGCCTTCGATGTCGACCACCAGCCGTTCCGGATCCTTGACGATGAAGTGGGTCGCCTTGAGGATGCTGTCGTTTTCCAGGGTGACGCGGGTGTAGTCCTCGGCCGGCCAGACGCGCACGGCGAGAATTTGCGCCGCCATCGCCGACATGGGCGCGAACACGGACAACAGCAGGGTGCCGCCGGCCTTGAGCACCGTGCGCCGGGTGATGGGCGAGGAGATCAAAGGTTCGGGGCGAATTTGAGACGGTGAAGGCATGACAGACCCAATTCAGAAGACGCTTGCAATTCTACATCACGTCCTGTACCCGTAACGTTCAAATAAATATTCAGGTCCGCCGGCGGCAGCACCGGTTCGGCTTTCTCCGGCCATTCGACGATGCAGATATTGCGGCCGTCGAAGTCTTCGCGAAAACCGGCGTCGAGGAATTCCTCGGCGCTGCCCATGCGGTACAGGTCGAAGTGGATGACGTTGACGCTCTGGCCATCGAGCTGCACCGTGTACGGTTCGGACAAGGTGTAGGTGGGGCTTTTCACGTGTCCAGCATGGCCGGCCGCGTGCAGCAGCGCGCGCGTGAGGGCCGTCTTGCCGGCGCCCAGGTCGCCGTGCAGGTAGATCGCCAGGCCCGGCGCCAGCGCGCGCGCCAGCGCGGCACCCAGCGCGGCGGTGCCGGCTTCGTCGTGGAGGTGGGCTTTGAAGTGTTCGGTCATTATCTTCTGTATCGCATAAAATGGAGGCTGCTGTCATTGTAACCGCCCGCGCCCCTGCCGTTTTCCGTAAAGTCCCCTATGTCCGCCACCGTCACCGATCTCGCCGCCTTGGCGCGCACCATTAAAGAATGGGGGCGCGAGCTGGGTTTTGCCGAGGTGCGCATCGCCGACGTGGACCTGTCGCACATGGAAGCGCCCTTGCAAGCCTGGCTCGATGCAGGGTATCACGGCGAAATGGATTACATGGCCAGCCACGGCATGAAGCGCGCCCGCCCGGCCGAACTGGTGCCGGGCACGGTGCGCGCCATCAGCGCGCGCATGAATTATTTGCCGCCGGCGCTGGGGCCCGGCTGGCGCGAACGCGAGGCGGCGCGCGACGCCGATCCCGCGGCGGCCGTGATCTCCGTGTATGCGCGGGGCCGCGACTACCACAAGGTGATGCGTTCGCGCCTGCAGCAGCTGGCCGAGCGCATCAAGGGCGAAATCGGCGACTTCGGCTACCGCGTCTTCAGCGATTCGGCGCCCGTGATGGAAGTCGAGCTGGCGCAAAAGGGCGGCTTGGGTTGGCGCGGCAAGCACACCTTGCTGATCAACCGCCAGGGCGGCTCCTTCTTTTTCCTTGGCGAGATCCTCATCGACGTGCCGCTGCCGGTCGACCCGCCGGAAACGCCGCGCTGCGGCCAGTGCTCGGCATGCATCACGGTGTGCCCGACGCAAGCCATCCTGGGGCCGCACAAGCTCGACGCGCGCCGCTGCATCTCCTACCTGACCATCGAATTGAAGGGCGCCATTCCCGTGGAGATGCGGCCTTTGATCGGCAACAAGGTGTACGGCTGCGACGATTGCCAGACCGTCTGCCCGTGGAACAAGTTCGCCCAGCGCGCCGTCGTGCCCGACTTCGACGAGCGCCACAGCCTGGGCAGCGCCGGCATGGTGGAGCTGTTCGCCTGGACGGAAGAAGAATTCAACCGCCGCATGGAAGGCAGCGCGATTCGCCGCATCGGCCACGAACGCTGGCTGCGCAACCTGGCCGTCGGCATGGGCAACGCGGCCGCCAAGGCCCGGGGCCAGGCCGACATCGTCGCGGCCCTGCTGTCGCGCCGCGAGCACCCGTCGGCCATCGTGCGGGAGCACGTCGAGTGGGCGCTGGCCTTGCACGGCGTCGTTTAACCCCCTATCAAGCCTGCTTCAGGCGCAGCGCCGACCAGTTTGCGTCGATGGCGATCATCGCCACGCTGTCGAGTCCCATGGTTTGCGCAAAATTGCGGATATCGTCGCGGTGGATGTCGCTGCACGCTCTCACGCCACCCTTGCGGTACGCCACCCAGACCGCACCACCGTGCGCCAGGCGCGCCTGCGCCACCGGCAGGAACTGTTCCAGTTCCGCGCGGCTGCGCGCGAACAGCACGATCCAGTCGGCGCCTTCTCCTTCACTCACCCGCCGCTCGGCCGGCAGTTGCGCCAGCAGGGCATCGTGCTCGCCGCCGTCATTGAGCACGGCCAGGGCTTTGGCATTTTTCACATACATTTTGTCAGCGGCGGTTTTGTCAGGCATGGCAGGGACGTGTCGATTGAAGAAAGACGAGCATAACAAATTTCTCCTTGACTTATCGATATATCGTTATAAAATAGCGATACCTACTAACGATATATCTTTAAAGAGAAAACATGAGAAACTCACACCACGCAGAACACGGCCATCACGGTCATCACCATCATCACGGCCATTGCGGCCAGCAGCATCACCATGGCGAACATCGCCACGAGCACCGCAGTGAATACGCCATGCACGGCCGCGGTCCGCGCGGCTTCGACGAGCGCGGCGACGGCATGGGCCCTGGCGGCCCCGGTGGCAGGGGCGGGCGCGGCGAACGGGCCGAGCGCGTCTTTGGCCGCGGCGACCTGCCGCTGATCGTGCTGGCGCTGATCGAAATCAGCCCCCGCCACGGTTATGAAATCATCAAGGCCATCGAAGAGCGTTGCGGCGGCGCCTATGCCCCCAGCCCAGGCGCCGTGTATCCGACCCTGACCCTGCTGGAAGAGCAGGACCACGTGACGTCCTCCGAAAGCGCCAGCGGCAAAAAGCTCTACACGATCACGGACCTGGGCCGCGCTTACCTCGACGAGAACCGTGCGCAGGTCGATGGCATCCTGGCGCGCCTCGACATGTTTGCCCGCGTCCAGGCGCGCAACGCCTTGCCCGAGCGCGTGCGCCAGGCCATGCACACCCTCAAGCATGCGCTGTTGCTGAACAAGACCAACTGGAGCGAAGCGGAAGCCGAGCGCGTCTCGGCCGTGCTGGAACAGGCGGCTAACGCCATCGTCGACGGCCACTGAGCCTACTTTACAAGGATAAGCAATGACTACTGCATCACTTGCAGCACCCCGCCCGCACGCCATCGAGCGCATGCGCCACGACTTGAAACTGCGCGTGCTCACCGTCGTGCGCACCGAGCAGTTGACGCCGTACATGCGCCGCATCACCCTGGCCGGCGACGACCTGGACGGCTTTGTCTCGCCGGCGCACGACGACCACGTGAAGCTGTTCTTCCCCGCTCCCGGCGAAACGGTGCCCGTGTTTCCCGTGCTGGGCAATGGCGCGAATCCCATCCAGTACGCGGAAGGCGCGCGTCCCATCGCCCGCAACTACACGCCGCGCCGCTACGACGCCGCGCGGCGCGAGCTGGAAATCGACTTCGTGCTGCATGGCGACGGCCCCGCGGCCAGCTGGGCGGCGCAAGCTGCACCCGGCCAGACTCTGGGCGTGGGCGGACCGCGCGGCTCGATGCTGGTGCCGCTTGATTTCGACTGGTATGTGCTGGTGGGCGACCAGACGGCCTTGCCGGCCATTGCCCGCCGCCTGGAGCAGCTGCCGGCCACGGCGCGCGCGACGGCCGTGATCGAGATCGTCGAAGACGGCGAACAGATCGCGTTGGAGTGCGCGGCGCAGCTGGATGTGCGCTGGGTGGCGCGTCATGGCCGCAAGGGACCGCTGCTGCTGGAGGAATTGGCGCAGGTCGCCTTGCCGCAGGATGGCGATGGCTATGTGTGGGTGGCGTGCGAGCATGCGCAGGTGCAGGGCCTGCGCGGGCATTTCATCGACGCCGGGGTGCCGAAGCAGCATCTGCACGTGGCCAGCTACTGGAAGCATGGCGTGGAAGAGCACCATGAGCATCACGATGACTGATTAGATACTTGAAACCTCGATCCGGGGTCTGACCCCGGATTTCAGTCTACTTCAACAACCCCGCAAGCTCCACCGCCGTCTTGACCTGCATCTTGTCGAAGATATGCGCGCGGTGGACTTCCACGGTGCGCATGCTGATGCCCAGTTTGTCGGCCACCACCTTGTTCATCTTCCCCGCCAAAATCAGGTCCAGCACTTCGCGTTCGCGCGTCGACAGGGTGGCCAGGCGCGCGTGCACGGCGGCCAGTTCGCCCGCCTGGCGCGAGTTGGCCAGTCCCTGCTGCACGCGATCCATCAGGTCGTTGTCGTTGAACGGCTTTTCAAAGAAATCGAAGGCGCCCCGTTTCAGGCTGTCGACGGCCATCGGCACGTCGCCGTGACCGGTGAGGAAAATCACAGGCAGGCGCGCCGTCAGGTCGCGCTTGACCAGCTGGTCGAACAGGGCGATGCCGTTCATGTCGGGCATGCGCACGTCGAGCAGCACGCAGTCGCCGGCGGCGTCGAAGCTGCCGTCCAGGCTATCGAGAAATTGCTGGGCGCTGGCGTAGTTGCGCGCCTCAATGCTGCGCGAGGCGGCCAGCCAGGACAGGGAGTCGCGTACGACCTCTTCGTCGTCAATGATGTGCAGCATGGTGTCTCCGGATTGTCGTTATGCGTTATTCGTTAAGGCGAGTGCGGCGCGCGCGGCGCGGCCGGCACGCTGAATGTAAAGATCGTACCGCCAGCGGGGTTGGCGCCGAAGGTCAGCGCGCCGCCGTGAAATTCGATGGCGGTGCGGCAGATGTTCAGGCCCATACCCATGCCTTCGGACTTGGTCGAGAAAAACGGCGAAAACAGCCGTTCGGCCACGTCCTGCGGGATGCCGTGGCCATGGTCGATCACGTCCACTGTCACCATGCCTTGCTGCGCGTCGTGGCTGGCCCGCAGGCGCATGATACGCCGTCCCGGCGCCGCATCCTGCATGGCCTCGATGGCGTTGCGCGTCAGGTTCAGCAGCACTTGCTCGATCATCACGGGATCGGCGCGCAGCAGCGGCAGGTCCGGCGGCAGTTCTTCCTGGATGGTGACATAGTATTTGCGCGCCTGCAGGTCGATCAGCGCGCGGATGCCGTCGATCAGGGTGCGGATGGCGATATCCTGGCGTTGCGGCTCGCTCTTGCGCACGAAATCGTGCACGCTGCGGATGATCTGGCCGGCCCGCTGCGCCTGCGCGCTGGCCTGTTCCAGCGCCGGCTTCAGGGTGCCCGGATCGACGGGGGCGTCATGCTCGATGGCGCGGCGGATCAGGTTCAGCGCGCCCGTCGTGTAGCTGGAAATGGCCGCCAGCGGCTGATTTAATTCATGCGCCAGCATCGACGCCAGCTCGCCCATGGTGGCCAGGCGCGAGCTCGTTTGCAGTTTTTCCTGCTGCTGGCGATTCAATTCCTCGACCCGCTTGCGGTCCGAGATGTCGAGCACGGACCCCATCCAGCCCGTCTGCTGGCCGTTCTTGTCCACCAGCGGCGCTTCGAAGATCAGCACGGCCACGCGCGTGCCGTCGGGCCGCTGGAAATAGGTTTCGAACTGCGGCGTGGGATTGCCAGCCAGGGCCTTGACGAAGCGCTGCTGGTATTCCTCCAGCGCCTCGGGCACCCAGTAGGGCATGGGCGGCAGACGCCCCAGGATTTCCTCGGGCGGATAGCCGACGATCTGGCAGAACGCGGGATTGACGTACGTGACGCGGCCTTCCAGGTCGCGTGCGCGCATGCCCGTCACCAGCGAGTTTTCCATCGCCGTGCGAAACAGCATCTGCTGGCGCAGCGCGCCTTCGGCCACCAGGCGGCGCGAGATGTGCCGCCACAGGGCCAGCAAGCTCCACAGCAGCCCCAGCGACAGGGCGATGACGGAGCCGACCAGCAGATTGGGCAGCAGCTTGGGCTGGCTTTTCACGCTGTCGGTAAACAGGGTGATGGTGGCGCCGGGCACGTCGAGCGCGCGCTTGTGCGTGTACACGCCGTGGCCAGGCCCGGCGGCGGCGCGCCGCGCCAGCACCTTGTCGTCGCGGTCGATCAGCGAAATCTGGTTGTCCTGGGCGAACCACCACGGCACCATTTCATCGAGCAGGCTGCTGATCTGGTAGGTGGCCACCAGGCTGCCGACATAGCGCTGGCCGTCGAACAGGGGCTGGTGGTAATCCATCAGCATGGCGCCCGGCGGCGCGTCGGGAAAGCCGCTTTGCTGCGAAGGCTGGGCATATTGGCCCCGGTGCAGGCGGCGCGCATTGTCGGCCGCCGTCAGCGAGGCTGGCGAAAACGACAACGCATGCGGCAGGCTGTTGTCGCTGGTCGCCAGCACCTTGCCGCTGGTGTCGAGCCACAGCACGCGCTGCAATTCGCGGCCATTGCGCAACATCTGCTGCAGCCGTTCGTGCACTTTTTCTGCGCCCAGCGAGGCGCTGGCGATGTCCACGCCCAGGTTGAACAGGCTTTCCTCGTTGCGCGCCAGCTGGAAGCGGATGGTTTGCTCGACCCACAGTGTGTCGGCGATCAGCTGCTCCTGGCGCTCGTTGCTTTCCATTTGGCGCGCCTGCCAGGGCAGCCAGAACAGGATGGACAGGAACAGCAGCAGCAGGATGACGGGCAGCAGCCAGCGCATCGGGCTCGATAGCTTGAAGCGGCGCGCAAAGGTGGGGGAAGTCGGCATGGCTGGCAGGGTAGCGGCTTATCGGGAGCCGGCTATTGTGGTTAACCACAATAGCCGGAGTAGTTTCTTTGGCACAATATCCAAGTAGACAAAAAATAAAGTTTTTTAAAAAACCACTCAGGAGACAAAAATGCAACTGCCGCCAATGAAAACCCTGTTCGTCGCGCTGTGCGCCGCCATCGGCGCCACCGCCGGCGTCCACGCCTACGCGCAAGCGCCCATCGTCATCAAATTCAGCCACGTCGTGGCCACCGATACGCCGAAAGGCCAGGCCGCCGAGCGCTTCAAGCAGTTGGCCGAAAAAGCCACGAATGGCAAGGTCAAGGTCGAACTCTACCCGAACAGCCAGCTGTACAAGGACAAGGAAGAACTCGAAGCCCTGCAGCTGGGCGCCGTGCAGATGCTGGCGCCGTCGCTGGCCAAGTTCGGCCCCCTGGGCGTAAAGGAATTCGAAGCGTTCGACCTGCCCTACATCTTCCCCACCAAGACGGCGCTGTACAACGTCACCGAAGGCGAAATCGGCAAGAGCCTGCTGAAGAAACTGGAACCCAAGGGTATCACGGGCCTGGCCTACTGGGATAACGGCTTCAAGGTGATGTCGGCCAACAAGCCGCTGCATACGCCGGCCGATTTCAAGGGCCTGAAAATGCGCATCCAGTCGTCCAAGGTGCTCGACGCGCAGATGCGCGCGCTAGGCGCCAACCCGCAGGTGCTGGCCTTCTCGGAAGTGTATCAGGCGCTGCAGACGGGCGTGGTCGACGGTACGGAAAATCCGCCATCGAATATGTACACGCAAAAGATGCATGAAGTGCAAAAGCACGTGACCGTGTCGAACCACGGTTACCTGGGCTATGCCGTCATCGTCAACAAGAAATTCTGGGATGGCTTGCCGCCCGAAATCCGCGGCCAGCTGGAAAAAGCCATGCGCGAGGCGACCACGTTTGAAAAAGCCATCGCCCAGCGCGACAATGACCAGGCCCTCGACGCCATCAAGAAGGCGGGCAGGACGCAGATCTATACCCTGACGGTGCAGGAGCAGGCCGAGTGGCGCAAGGCGCTGGCGCCCGTGCAGAAGGCCATGGAAGCGCGCATCGGCAAAGATCTGATCTCGGCCATCAACAAGGAAAGCGCGAAGTAAGCCGCAGGCTGTAGCGCGCCGCGCCGCCTGGCGCGGCAGGCAGGGCACCCTGCCAGTCCGTTGGAACGACTCCTGCGCGTCCTGCGCGGGAGTGCGTGTACCCGCATTCTTTGAAAGTCCACCATGAAATTTCTGGATCACCTGGAAGAGTGGCTGATCGCGACCCTGATGGGCGCGGCCACCTTCATCATCTTCGTCGCGGTCGTGCACCGCTATCTGGCCGGCTTGCCGATACCGGTCGTGCAAGACTTCCTGATTCAAATCAATACCAGCTGGGCCCAGGAACTGTGCATCTACATGTTCGTCTGGATGGCCAAGTTCGGCGCCGCGTACGGCGTGCGCACGGGCATCCACGTGGGCGTCGACGTCTTGATCAACCGCATGAATCCCCGCTGGCGCGACCGTTTCATCGTCTTCGGCCTGGGGGCCGGCGCCCTGTTTACGGGCATCGTGGGCACCCTGGGCGCCAGCTTCGTGTGGTCGATCGGCCACACGGACCAGACGTCGGCCGACATGGAAGTGCCGATGTGGCTGGTTTACCTGGCCGTCCCGCTGGGTTCCTACCTGATGTGCTTCCGCTTCCTGCAGGTGATGGTGCATTTCATCAAGACGGGCGCCTTGCCGAAACACGACCATTCGCATGTCGAGGGGCTGGAAGACGAATTGACGGCTGAAGAAAAAGGAGCCAAGGCATGAACGCGCTGATCATCTTTGTATTGCTGCTGGCGCTGATGCTGACCGGCATGCCCATTTCCATTTCGCTGGGCCTGACGGTACTGACGTTCCTGTTTACCATGACCAGCGTGCCCATCGAATCGGTGGCCCTGAAAATTTTCACGGGCATCGAAAAATTCGAAATCATGGCCATCCCGTTCTTCATTTTGGCGGGCAACTTCCTCACGCATGGCGGGGTGGCGCGGCGCATGATCAACTTCGCCAGCTCCATGGTGGGCCACTGGCATGGCGGCCTGGCGCTGGCCGGCGTGATGGCGTGCGCGCTGTTTGCCGCCGTCTCCGGTTCCAGTCCCGCCACCGTGGTGGCGATCGGTTCCATCATCCTGCCGGCCATGGTCAAGCAGGGCTATCCGCGCGGTTTCGGCGCCGGCGTCATCACCACCTCGGGCGCCCTGGGCATCTTGATACCGCCATCGATCGTGATGGTGATGTATTCCGTCAGCACCAACACGTCCGTTGGCAAACTGTTCATGGCGGGTGTGATTCCCGGCATGATGCTGGCCATGCTGCTGGGCCTGACCACGTGGTTCTTGGCGCGCAAGCACAATTATCCGCGCATGCAGAAGGCCAGCTGGGGCGAGCGCTTCGTGACGTTCAAGAAAAGCGCCTGGGGCTTGTTGCTGATCGTCATCGTCATGGGCGGCATCTATTCGGGCGCCTTCACGCCGACGGAAGCGGCCGCCATGGCCGCCGTGTACGCCTTCATCATCGCCGTCTTCGTCTACAAGGACTTGAAGATCAAGCAAGTGGGCAAGGTCTTGCTCGATTCGGCCGCCATGTCGGCGATGCTGTTGTACATCATCACGAATGCCGTGCTGTTCTCGTTCCTGATGACCAGCGAAAACATCCCGCAAGCGATGGCTGAATGGATTACGGGCAAGGGCCTGGGCGTGATCAGCTTCTTGTTGGTGGTCAACGTGCTGCTGTTGTTGGCTGGTAACGTCATGGAACCGTCGTCCATCGTGCTGATCATGGCGCCGATTCTGTTCCCCGTGGCCATGAAGCTGGGCATCGACCCTGTGCACTTCGGCATCTTGATCGTGGTCAACATGGAAGTGGGCATGTGCCATCCGCCCGTGGGCCTGAACCTGTACGTGGCGTCCGGCATCACGAAGATGGGCATCTCGGAGCTGACCGTGGCCGTGATGCCGTGGCTGCTGACGATGCTGGGCTTCCTGGTGCTGATTACCTACGTACCACAAATCTCGCTGTGGTTGCCAAATTTAATTTACAACTAAAACAGTTGTCCCCGTCATGGTGCAAAAAAAGTCGATCCGGCCGAATAAATGCGCTATGATGGGCAGCCTTAAGGGGAAACACGTATATGCATATACGCCCTGGTAGCAAGGCTGAAAGACAGAATTGGTAACAAGGTTAGTGGGGGAGTGGTCTATAAAAACGGTATTGATACCGGGGATATATTGAGGAGACACACGTTTCACAGAAGTTGTTGAGTCATAGCTGTCTGCGGCCACAAGCCGGCACCGGCGGACCCAAACGACCGGGAACGTGAAGCAATATTTGAAGCGCACCGACTGGTGCGCTTTTTTTTCGTGTCGGGGAAACGTCCGCCGGCACGCCCAAAGTCGGTGCATAATCACCAGGGCGCAGCCAGATGCACCGGCAGGTTGTATATATGCCACACTTGAACTTTGATCAGCAGATGAAAAAACAACAGGGCAGTGAACTGTTCAGCGCCATCGTGGCCGCGCCGTTCGGCGCCATGGGCGTGCGCGCGCAGGAGGGCCAGTTATGCGAACTGGTGTATTTGCCGCCGCACTTCGTGGAAAAAGATGCGCAGGATGCCGTCTCCGAGCGGGCGTGCCAGCAACTGGCGCGCTATTTCCTTGATCCCGATTATGTCTTCGACCTGCCACTGGCAGACGCGGGCAGCGCCTACCAGCAGCGCGTATGGGCGGCGATTGCCGGCATTCCGCGCGGCCAGGTGCGCACGTATGGCGACGTGGCGCGTCTGATCGGCTCGGCCCCGCGCGCCGTGGGCCAGGCTTGCGGCGCCAACTGGTTTCCCGTGGTCATACCGTGCCACCGGGTCACGGCCGCTGGCGGCCTGGGCGGCTTTGCCCACCACGACGATGCGGCGGGCTTCCACCCGGGCGTCAAGCGCTGGCTGCTGGCGCATGAAGGCGTCGAGGGCATGGGATGGTCCAAACGATGATGAACAGCCTGCTGGCGCCCGACAACACTACCCTGATCGATGAATTTTGCGACAGCCTGTGGCTGGAGGACGGCTTGTCGAAGAACTCGCTCGACGCCTACCGGCGCGACATGCGTCTGTTCGCGCGCTGGCTGGAAGTGAACCGGCCCGGGCGCGAGGGCCTGTACGAAGTATCCACGGCTGATATCGACGCGTATTTCGCGGCCCGCCACGACGAGAGCAAGGCGACGTCGTCGAACCGGCGCTTGTCCGTGCTCAAGCGCTTTTACCAGCTGGCCTTGCGGCACAAGCATATCGCGGCCGATCCGTGCCTGAAGATGGTCTCGGCCAAGCAGCCGGCGCGCTTCGTGCACACCTTGAGCGAAGCGCAAGTGGAAGCCTTGCTGGCGGCGCCCGACGTCAGCACGCCGCTGGGCCTGCGCGAGCGCACCATGCTGGAGCTCATGTATGCGAGCGGCTTGCGCGTGTCGGAGCTGGTGGACTTGAAATCGGTGGAACTGAGCCTGAACGATGGCGTGCTGCGCATCACGGGCAAGGGCAGCAAGACGCGCCTGGTGCCGTTCGGCGAGCAGGCGCGGCTGTGGATTGAGCGCTACCTGAAGGAAGCGCGCGGCGTCATCCTCGATGGGCAGATGGACGATGCGCTGTTCGTCACGCGGCGCGGCGGCGCCATGACGCGGCAAATGTTCTGGGTCATCATCAAGAAACACGCGCTGAGCGCCGGCATCACGGCACCGCTGTCGCCGCATACCTTGCGCCATGCGTTCGCCACGCATTTGCTCAACCATGGCGCGGACTTGCGTGTTGTGCAATTGTTACTGGGGCACTCCGATATTTCCACCACGCAGATTTACACGCATGTGGCCCGCGAACGGCTGAAACTGCTGCATGCGCAGCATCATCCGCGCGGCTAAAAATTTTGTATTTGCTCCAACTGCGTCATAATGTGCCCTATGTGCTTATCTGTAACAATAAAAAACTAAAGAGGTAGTAAATGGCCAAGACAAATTTCCAATACGAAAAACGGCAAAAAGAGCTGGAAAAGAAGAAGAAAGCCGAGGAAAAAGCCAGACGCAAGCTGGAAGCGAAGAACAATCCGAAGCCGGCCGACGGCGGCGAAGGCGATGAGCCGGAAGCGGACGACGCCGACGTCGATGCAGATCCGGCCGCCGAGGGCGACGCACCCGCCCAGCCCCAGTAACTCCCCGTTCCTGACGACCGGTGCGGCATCGCCGCGCCGGTATCTCCTCGTTTCCCCTTCCCCCGCTACAAGTGCGGCCGCTGGCCAAGCGCCAGTTGCAGCTGCGTGCTGGCCATGGCCGCATCGGCGCGCGCCTGCACATAGCCCTGGTACGCTTCGTCGGCCGAGCGCTGCGCCGCCAGCCATTCCAGCAGCGAGGCATTGCCGCTGAAGTAAGACAGGCGCATGCCGTCGACCACCTTTTGCGCATCGACCAGCACGCCGTCGCGGTAGCGCGCCAGCCTGTCCTGCGCCGCATGCAGCTGCCGCTGCGCCGTGCGCACTTGCGTCTCCGCCTGTAATTCGGCCTGGCGCAGGGCCAGCATCGCTTGCGTGACCCCTGCTTCGGCTTGCACCACGTCGCCCTTGTCGCGCCGCGACAGGGGGATCGGGATGGCCAGCGAGATGGACAGCGCACGGGAGCGGGGCGCGCCATCGACGGGATTGCCGCTGGCGTCGATGCTGTCATGGTAGCCGCGCGCGGCGGCCAGGCCTACGGTCACGGTCGGGTCGACGGCGCGGTTGGCGCGCACCAGCGCCGCACCGTCGCGCAGGTTGTCCAGCGTGGCGCGGGCGATGCGCACGTCGTTGCGGGCCTCGAGCGCCTGCGGCACCAGCACGCCGGCGTCGCCGCCCTCGTACGCGGCGAAGTCGCACGCCAGCTGCGCTTGCGGAAACAGGCCATCGAACTGGCGCCCCAGCGGCGGCGACAGGGCCAGCATCGCGCTATCTGCCTCGCTGCGCGCCTGCGCCAGGTCGGCCTGGAACTGGTCGCGTTCCACGCGCGACTGCAGCAGCTCGATGCCGCCCACGTCGCCCGCCTTGCGCCGCACGGTATTCGCCTCGACTACCTTCGACAGGGCCGCCATGGTCTGCTCCTTGCGCGCGAGGACCTCGCGCGTGCGGCAAGCTTCCGTGAACGCGGCGGCGGCCGTGCCATACAGTTCGCTCCTGAAACCGGCCACCGTCTCCTCTGCCAGCGCGACATTGCTGTGCGCCGCCTTCAGGCGCGCGGCGCGCTTGCCGCCCGTCTCGATGGCCATGCTGATGGCCGGATTCCACGTGACGGGACGGTGTTCGACGCTGCGCACGGTTTCGCGCGTGGCGCCCAGCGTGAATTCCGGGTCGGGACGCAGGCCGGCGATGCCGATGCCGGCCTTGGCCGAGGTGATGCCTTCCTGCTGCGCCTGCAATTCCAGGCTGTGGCTTTCCACGGCGGACAGATAGGTTTCAAAGCTCAAGGGTGTGGCAATGGCGCATGGAGCAATCAGCCAGGCCGCCAGCAGTACATTAAAACGTGTCATGGGTCTCTCCTTCGGTGTCGGTCCGGCGTTTTTGCAGGTGCGCCTCGATCAGGTAATACAGGGCCGGCAACAGCAGCAGGGTCAGTGCGGTCGCCGTCACCAGGCCTCCCACCACGACGGTAGCCAGCGGGCGTTGCACGTCGCTGCCCAGGCCCGTCGCCAGCATGGCCGGCGTCAGCCCCAGGGCGGCCACCGTGGCCGTCATCAGCACGGGACGCATGCGGTCGCGCGCACCTTCCAGCACGGCATCGCGCAGGCTTTTCCCCTCGTCGCTGCGCAAGCGGTTGATCTGCGCCAGCATCAGGACGGCATTCAGGACGGCCACGCCGAACAGGGCGATGAAGCCGACGGCGCTCGACACGTTCAAGGTCATGCCGCGCAGGTGCAGCGCGGCCAGGCCACCGAGCATGGCCAGCGGCACGGCCAGCAAGACCAGCGCGGGCTGGCGCAGGTTGCGGAACTGGCCGAACAGCAGCAGGAACATGGCGCCCAGGGTCATCGGCAGGATCAGCGCCAGACGGCTTTGCGCGCGCTGCAGGTTTTCGAACTGGCCGCCCCATTCGACGCTGATGCGCTGGTGCTCGTCGGCTACGGCTTGCGCCACCAGCGGGCGCGCTTCGGCCAGGAAGCTGGCCAGGTCGCGCCCGCGGGCATTCAGGCGCACGATGATGTGGCGCCGTCCCATTTCGCGCACGATCACGCTTTCGCCCGAGGTGGTGCTGATGGTGGCCACCTGCGCCAGCGGAATCCTCGCGCCGTTGGCGGCGTTGAGCTTCAAGTTGGCGATGGCGTCCGGGCTGGAACGCGTGGCCGGCGGGAAGCGCACGGCGATGTCGTAGCTTTTCTCGCCCACGTACACTTGGCCGATGGGCGCACCGCCGATGCCGGTGGCGATCAGGTCGGCCACGTCGGCCGTGTTGATGCCGTAGCGGGCCGCCTTTGCCCTGTCCAGTTCCACCTTCAGGTTGGGCAGCGGCGGCTCCACGTCCACCGCCACGTCGGAGGCGCCAGGGATAGTCTTCAGGACATTTGCCACCTTGCCGGCGATGCCGCGTACCTCGTCGAGGTCATTGCCGAAGATTTTCACCGTCAGGTCGCTGTGCGCGCCCGACAATTTATCCTGCACGCCGTCTATCATCGGCTGCATGAAAGCCACCGTGACGCCGGGCATGCTGGCGAAGCGCGCGTTCATTTTGGCGATCAGCTGCTGCTTGCTCATGCCCGACTTCCAGCTCTTGTATGGATGCAGGCCCACGCTCGCTTCGATGTGCGACGGCGTCCAGTAATCGGTGCCGTCGTCGTTGCGCCCCGTCTGCGTGACGATGGTCGATACTTCGGGAAATTCCAGCGCGGCGCGCCGCAGTTCGCTGGCCATCTCGGATGCCTTGTCCAGGGTGATCCCGGGCGGCATCTGCACCTGCAACCACAAGGAGCCTTCATCGAGGTAGGGCAGGAAGTCGCGCCCGATGCTGCCGCCCAGCAGCGCCAGGCACGCCAGCGAGGTGGCGCACACCATCGCCACCCAGCGCTTCCTGCCCACCATGCGTTCGAGGAAACGCCCGTACGCGCCCGCCAGCTTGTCCAGCGCGCGGTTATGGAAGGTGCGGCGCGGCTTGCGCAAGGCCAGCCAGGCCAGGCCCGGGATCAGCACCAGCGCCACCACCAGCGCGCCCACCAGCGCCGCGCCCACCGCATACGCCATCGGCGAGAACAGCTTGTATTCGATGCGCTGGAAGGCGAACAGGGGTAAATAAGCGGCGATGATGACGGCCATGCCGAACATGATGGGACGTGCCACCTGCAGGGTCGCATCGATGGCGTCCTGCAGGGTGAGAGGCCGTTCCTGTTCCCGTTCGCGGCGGCGCAGCATGTTTTCCAGCACCACCACGGAACCGTCGACAAGGATGCCGAAGTCGATCGCCCCCAGCGACAGCAGGTTGGCGGGAATTTTAAAATGGTGCATGAAGATGAAGGCGATCAGCAGGGCCAGCGGAATCGTCAGCGCGACGATGGCGGCCGCGCGCGGGCTGCCCAGATACAGCAGCAGCACGAGGGCGACGAGCAGCATGCCTTCGCCCAGGGTGTAACTGACCGTGTGCAAGGTGGCGTCGATCAGCGAGCTGCGGTCCAGGTAGGGCACCACTTTCACATCCTTCGGCAGCACATTGGCATTCAAGTCATCCACGGCTGCATGGATGCCGGCCAGCGCTTCGGACGGATTGAAGTCCTTCAGCAGCAGGGTGATGCCTTCGATGGTGTCGGGATTGTCGTCCTTGCCCAGGATGCCACGCCGCTCCACGTTGCCGTAGGCGAGCTTGCCCAGGTCCTTCACCAGCACGGGCACGCCGTTCTTGCTGCTGACGACGACGTTGCCCATGTCGTCCAGCGAATGCAGCAAGCCCACGCCGCGCACCACGTACGATTGCTGGCCGCGGTCGATGACGCTGCCGCCGCCGCTGATGTTGTTGGCGTTGATGGCGTCCTTGACCTGCGCCAGCGAGAAGCCGTAGCTGTCGAGTTTTGCGGGGTCGAGTTCCAGCATGAATTGCGTGGTCAAACCGCCGAAATTGCTCACATCGGCCACGCCGCGCACCTGCTGCAGGCGCGGGATCACGGTCCAGAACTGCAGCTCGGACAGTTCGCGCAGGCTGCGGCTTTTCGATTCCAAGGTGTAGCGGTAGATTTCGCCCGTGGGCGAGGTATAGGGATCGAGTCCCGGCTTGGCGTCATACGGCAGGTTGACGCTGGCGAGGCGTTCCTGCAGCCGCTCGCGCGTGAAGTAGCCGTCGCTGCCATCCTCGAACACCACCGTGATCAGCGACAGCGCGAACAGGCTGCGCGTGCGCAGCACGTGCATGCCGGGCGTGCCGAGCAGGGCGCGTTCGAGCGGAATGGTGATCTGCTGTTCGATTTCCTCGGCGCCCAGGCCCGGCACCTGCGTGACGATTTGCGAGGTGACGTCGGCGATGTCGGGGTAGGCTTCGATGGGCAGCTGCTTCCAGCAGTAGACGCCATAGGCGGCGACGAACAGCAGCACCAGCCAGACGATGCCGCGCCGCTGGCAGCAGGTGGCAATGAAACGGTCAATCATTGAGCAGCACTCCTTCCTTGACGACGATGCGTTCGCCCGCCTTCAGGCCGGAGACGATTTCCACCTGGTCGCCATGGCTGGCGCCCACTTCCACCGCGCGCGGCGAGAACACCAGCGCGCTGCGTTCGACCATTACGCGCGTCGAGGGGCCGCTTTGCAGCAGGGCGGACGCTGGCACGAGGAGGGCGCGGCGGCTGGCGCCGGCGAACCCCGCGTGGGCGAACATGCCGGGCTTGAAGGCGCCGTTGCGGTTGTCGATGGCCACGCGCACCTTCACCGTGCGCGTCTCGGGGTCGAGCACGGCGCCCACATACGCGACCTTGCCTTCGAAAGCCTTGCCGGGCCAGGCGTCGACGGTGATGCTGGTCGTTTGTCCCACGGCGACCTGCGCCAGGTCCCTTTCGGCCACGTTGGCCGACAGCCAGACGGTGGACAGGTCGGCCACCGTCATGACGGGCGCGTTGATATCGTTCCAGTAGCCGCCCTGGGCGCCTTCCATGGCGATCACGGTGCCGGCGATCGGCGAACGCAGCACATAGTCGCGGCGCGACCCGCGCGCTCCTGCTCCGTACTGGGCCAGCTTGTCGGCGCTGGCCTGGGCGTCGCTGCCGGCTTGCGCAAAACTGGCCTGCGCCGCTTCGTACTCCTTGCGCGCTGCGATTTCCGCCTCGAACAGGGTTTTCTGGCGTTCCAGTTCCTGGCGTGCCTGCAGCAGGGCGGACCTGGCTTTGCTGTCGTCCGCGTAGGCGGCGCTCAGTTCCGCCGAGTCCAGCGTGAACAGCGGATCGCCCGCCTTCACGCTGTCGCCCAGGGCGCGCTGCAAGCGCGTGATGCGTCCGGCCAGAGGCGGCGTGATCTTCACCAGCTTCTCCGGCATGGCCTCGATGCTGCCCGGCGCCTCCGTCTGCGTGGCGATGTTCTGTTCCAGCACGGCGGCGATCTGCAGGCGCTGGCGCAGCGGCGACATCTTGTCGACGGCGATGCTGCCGTCGTCCTGATGCATCGATTGGGCGACAGGCGTGGCTGCCGCCGTCGGCTTGGCGCAGCCGGCCAGGGCCGAGCAGGCGAGAGCGAGGGCGCAGCTGGCGCCCAGGGCGTTGCGGGTGGTCGTGTTCATCCCGTGTTTCCTTGTTATTGATGGTGAGGGTGCATGCGTGGATGCCGTGCCCAGGCGGGCAATGAGAGGGGCGCAGGTGGCGCAGGCAGCGTCACAACAGCGCCGGGAAAGCATAGCAATGTGGTCCTGAAGAAGCGCCCAAGAACGCCTGAATCATTCTTCAGGTTCCGTGCGCGCACGGTGCGGCGCGGTAAAATGCCAGCATGGAAAACACGGCGCAATGCGAAAGGCAGGCATGAGAATCCTCCTGGTGGAAGATGACCGCAAGGCGGCGCGCCTGCTGGCGCGGGGCTTGCAGGAAGAAGGCTTTGTCGTCGACGTGGCGCACAGCGCGGAAGAGGGCGAGGACGAAAGCTACGCCGTCGACTACGACGCAATCGTGCTGGACTGGATGTTGCCGGGCAAGCAGGGCATCGATTTTTGCCGCGACTTGCGCGCGCGCGGCATCCAGACGCCCGTGCTGATGCTCACGGCGCGCGACGCCACGGCCGACCGGGTGGCGGGCCTGAACACGGGCGCCGACGATTACCTGACCAAGCCGTTCGAATTCGAGGAGCTGCTGGCGCGCATTCGCGCCCTGTTGCGCCGCTCCGACATCAGCCGCCCGCTGGTGCTGGCGCTGGCCGACCTGACGCTCGATCCCGTCAGCCACCAGGCAACGCGGGCTGGCGTGCCGCTGGTGCTCACGCCCAAGGAATACGCGATCCTGTTGATCCTGCTGCGCCAGGCGGGCGAAGTGGTCAGCCGCGCGCGCCTGGCCGAGCAGATCTGGCAGGCGGACCTGATCGGCATTGACAACCTGATCGACGTCCACGTGCGCAACCTGCGGGGGAAAGTGGATGCGCCGGGCTTACCGCCATTGATACACACGGTGCGCGGACGCGGCTTCCGCCTGGCGGAAAACAATGGTGGCTAGCTTTCGCAAGCGATTGCTGCTGGTGCACCTGGCCGTCATCCTCGCCATCGTCGCCTTCACGGCGCTGGCCGGTTACTGGGAGCTGTCGCGCGCCGTGCACGGCCAGCTCGATGCGGCCCTGCTGGCGCTGGCCGAGACGGAAATGGCCATGCTGCCCGCCGCGCCGCGCCAGCCCGTGCAGGTGCACGAGGTGGCGCCGGGCCAGGCGCCGCCGTCATTGACGCGGCTCGACCGCCTGGTGCAGATCATCGATGGCGAAGGCCGCGTGCTGGCGCGCAGCCGCAACCTGGAGGCCGCGCAATTGCCGGCCCCTCCCGCCCTGCTGGCGCGCCTGGCGGCCGGCGAGACCATTTTCGAGACCCTGCCGAAGTTCGGCGAAGAGCCGCTGCGCATGGTCTCGATTCCCGTGCCTTCGTCCGGTGCGCGCCTGGCGGTGCAGGTGGCCGGTTCGCTCGACGACACCAATCACGTGCTGGCCGCGGCCACCGTGCTGTTTGGCGCCATGGCGCTGGCGCTGCTGGCGGCCGTGGGCCTGGCCGGCGAAATGCTCACGCGCCGCGTGCTGGGCGCCATCGACGACGTGGTGGACCAGGCGCATTCGATCGGCGAAGCCAGCCTGCACCAGCGCCTGCCCCATCCCGGCACGCAGGACGAGATCGGCCGCCTGGTCGATACCCTGAACGCCATGCTGGACCGCCTGGAACACGGCTACGACGCGCAGCGCCGCTTCACGGCTGACGCTTCGCACGAATTGCGCTCGCCCCTGTCGCGCCTGCGCACGGAAATCGAAATCACCCTGCGCCGCCCGCGCGAGTCGCCCGAGTATGTCGATGCGCTGGCATCGTGCCTCGATGAAGTGCAGCGCCTGACGACCCTGGTGGAAGAGCTCTTGATGCTCACGCGCCTGGACGTGGGCCAGGAGCGCAATGCGGTGGAAACCATTGCACTCAATCCGCTCGTGCGGGCGGCGGCGCAGCGCCTGGAAAAGGCGGCAGCGCAGCGCGGCATCCGCATCGTCTTCGATGCAAGTGTCGACGTGCAGGCCAGGGTGGCGGCCGGCCCGGTCGACCTGGTGCTGGCCAATTTGCTGGATAACGCCGTGAAGTTTTCGCCGCCCGACAGCGTCATCAGCGTGCACGTGGCGCGCGATGGCGCGCATGCGATCGTCGGCGTGGCCGATGCGGGACCGGGTATCGGCGTGGAAGACTTGCCGCACCTGTTCGAGCGGTTTTACAGGGGCGCCCAGGCGCGTGCGGGCGAGGCGCCCGGTTTCGGCCTGGGCCTGGCCCTGTCGCAAGCCATCGTGCACGCGTATGGCGGCAGCATCGAGGCGCAGAACCGCCCGCAGGGCGGCGCGCTGTTCCTCATGCGCCTGCCCGCCTCAAGCTGAAGGTGCGACGCCTTCCCAGCGCACTTGCCGCACCTGCGGCCAGGCGCCCGCGCGGTTGACGAAGCGCACCAGCACGGCGCGCTGCACGGCCTGGCACAGCACCGTGGCGATCAGCTGTACCACCTGCCTGGCCGCGTCCCAGCTGCGCAGCATTTGCGACGGCGCCAGGCCCGCGCCCTTGAGTTCGGCCAGCAGCAGGCGCACGACGTGGTCGGCCTGCGCCGCGGGGCAGGTGACGGTCAGGCGGTAGGTGGCGACAGTCGGACCACGTTTGACAAACCACAGCATCCATTTTTTCATCATCACACTCCCCGTTCGGCGACAAATTCCGCGTTGTTCACCAGTGCCCAGCGCACGGCCGAGACGCTGCCTTCCAGGCTGACCTGGCTGACGATCTGTTCCAGCAACCCCAGGCTGGACAGGGGCGTGAGCAGGTCGGCCCGCACTTCGATGCGTCCGGCGTGCGCGGCATCCTCGCTGTGCAAGGATTGCAGCATCAGGGCCGGCATGCCGCTGATCATGCGCAGCATCAGGTTGCGCACGAGGATTTCCTGCTCCGCCTCGCACACGGCCGTCACGCGGTAGATGCTTTCCGTCTCGATGCCCGCTTCGCCGCCGTGCGCGTTGATGCGTTGCGCCAGGTGGCGCAGTACCAGGTTGGCCACCAGGACAAATCCCGTGCCGATGGCCGCTTCCAGTGCAAACCCCAGGCCGCACAGGATGCCGATGGCGGCCGAGCACCACAGGGTGGCGGCCGTATTCAGGCCGCGCACCGTCATGCCTTCGCGCATGATGACGCCGGCGCCCAGGAATCCGATGCCGGAGACCACCTGCGCGGCGATGCGCATATGGCCGGCGCTATCGCCTTCGAGCACGGAAACCATCACGAACAGCGAGGCGCCGACGGAGACCAGCGCGTTCGTGCGCAGGCCCGCCATGCGCTGGCGCAGCTGGCGTTCGGCGCCGATCATGGCGCCCAGGGTCAATGCCGCGGCAACGCGCAGCGCAAAGTCAAATACCACCATCAGTTTCTCCCGGCTGGGGAGGAACAGGCGAGTGCGGGGGCGAAGACAATTCGCCCCGAAAGGGGGCAGCAGACGATAACGGTGGAACGATGAGGAGGGAAGTGGCGGCGAGAGAATACTGCCGCTGATAAAACCGCACCTTGCCATGGGCAGGGCGGGCGGAATGCGCGCGTCTTGCCTAAGGCCGATCGCCGATGGTCAATCGACTACTGTCACTGGAACAAGCACCCACGAGTCACTCCATATCATTGATAACGGGGACAGTCTAGCCAGTGGGGCAGCTTTGGTCAACTGAAGCTCTCTTCAGGAAGCCGCCGCGTCGTCCCCGCCAATGCGGGGACGGTGAAGGCGACCGGTCAATCAGTGGGCGTGTGCTTTGCCGTCGTCGGCGGATTCGGCGTGCTCGCCGCTGCCGCCGAAGAAGCGCGCGGCGCGCTTGCCCAGGCTGTCGAGGTAGGTGTAGGCGACGGGCACCACCACCAAGGTCAACAGGGTCGAGGTGATCACGCCCCCGATGACGGCGCGGCCCATCGGCGCCTGCGATTCGCCGCCGTCGCCCATGCCGATGGCCATCGGCAGCATGCCGAAGACCATGGCCAGTGTCGTCATCAGGATGGGGCGCAAGCGCACTTGCCCCGCTTCCATCAGCGCCTCGAACTGGCCCAGGCCTTCGCGCTGGCGCTGGTTGGTGAAGTCCACCAGCAAGATCGCATTTTTGGTGACTAAGCCCATCAGCATGATGAAGCCGATCACGGAGAAGATGTTCAGGGTGCTGCCCGTAATGAGCAGGGCGGCCAGCACGCCGATCAGGGACAGGGGCAGGGACACCATGATGGCGATCGGCTGCAAAAAGCTGCCGAACTGCGACGCCAGCACCAGGTAGATGAAGATCACGGCGATGCCCAGCGCCATCATGGCGCCGCCCATGGTTTCGGCCATCTGCTGCGCATTGCCGGCCACGTCGAAGCGCACGCCGGGCGGCAAGTCGATGGACTTGATGGCTTTCTGCACGTCGGCATCGACGTCGCCGGCAGGGCGGCCCTGCGTGCCTGCATAGATGGCGACCCGGCGCTGCAAGGCCTGGCGCTTCAGCACCTGCGGGCTCGATGACGGCACGAAGTCGACCACCTGGCGCAGCGGGATCATGACGGGCTTGCCGTTCGCGTCAAGCTTGCTCGAGGCCAGCGACAGGTCGGCCAGGTCGGCCACCTTTTGCCGGCCCGACTTGGGCAGCTGCACGTTGACGTCGTAGTTTTGCCCGTCGCTGGCCAGCCAGTGGCTGACCGTGTCGCCCGCCACGAACGGACGCAGGGCGTTGCCGATCTGCTGCACCGATAATCCCAGGTCGCTGGCCAGTTCGTTATTGATCTTCACGGTGGTCGACGGATTGGCGCCTTCCTGGCTGTATTCCATGTCGGCCAGGCCCTTGATGCCGCGCATCTTGTCCATCAGGGTGTGCGCCACCGCATCGAGCTTGCCTTCATCCGTGCCCAAAATGGCGATGAAGATGGGGCGCTGGCCGACGGACAGGGTGATGCCGGCAATCGGCGCCAGGCGTTCGCGGATCAGCTTTTCCAGTTCCTGCTGCGAGCGGCGCTTGTGCTTCTTGATGTCCGTCAACTTCAGGTTCACCTCGGCCGTGTTGCGCCCGTCCTGCGTGCCGACATTGGCCACCAGGCTGTCGATCTCTGGGAATTCCTTCAGGGCCGTTTCGATCTGGCGCACCTTGGTATCCGTGTATTCGAGGCTGGAGCCGACGGGCGTCTTGAAGCGCAGGTTGACCCAGCCCTGGTCCGTTTCCGGGAACATCTCGCCGCCGATCATCGGCACGAGCATCAGGCTGCCCGCGAACAGGGCGACGGCCGTGGCCAGGGTCGTCTTGCGCCAGCGCAAAGCGACAGCCAGCACCTTGCCATACCATACATGCAGGCGGTCAATGCCCGTCTCGATCCAGGCCATGAAGCGGCCCAGCCACGGCGCGTACTTGAAGCGGTCCTTGACGGGGTCGCGCCAGACGGACGACAGCATGGGGTCGAGCGTGAAGCTGACGAACAGGGAGACGAGAACGGCGACGGCTACGGTGATGCCGAACTGCAGGAAGAAGCGGCCGATGATGCCGTCCATGAAGGCGACGGGGACGAACACGGCGACGATGGCGAACGTGGTGGCCATCACGGCCAGGCCGATTTCATTGGTGCCGTCGTTGGCCGCCTTGTAGTGGTTCTTGCCCATGCCCAGGTGGCGCACGATGTTTTCGCGCACGACGATGGCGTCATCGATCAACAGGCCGATGCACAGCGACAGCGCCATCAGGGTCAGGAAGTTCAGGGTGAAGCCGAAGGCCTTCATGGCGATGAAGCTGGCCAGCACGGAGATCGGCAGGGTCAAGCCCGTGATGATGGTCGAACGCCACGAATGCAGGAACAGGAAGACGATCACCATGGTCAGCACGGCGCCTTCGATGATGGTGCGCTTGACGTTATCGAGCTGGCTTTGCACGCGCTCCGATTCGTCGTCCAGCACGCGCAGGGTGATATCGGGCGGCAGGGTCTTTTGCAGGTCCGCCGCCACTTTCAGGATGCCGGTGCCCACTTCGACCACGTTGGCGTCCTGCACCTTGGTGATTTCCATGGTCACGGCTTGCTGGCCGTTCATGCGCGAGATCGACAGTTCTTCCTGTTCGCCGTCGACGACGGTGGCCACCTGGTCCAGGTAGACGGGGCCGACTGCGCGGCGCGCGACGATGATCTTGCCGAATTCGCGCGCATCCTTGATCTTGCCTTCCACGCGCACCAGCTGTTCGGCCGCGCCATGGCTGATGGAGCCGGCCGGCAAATTGGTATTCGTGGCCTGGATGGCGCGGATCACTTCATCGACGCCGATGCCCTGGGCATTGAGTTCGATCGGCTTCATGCTGATAAGGATCTGGCGCGCGCGCAGGCCGCGCAGCTTGACTTGCCCCACGCCGGCCACGCCCTGGAAGCGCTTGCTGATGATCTGCTCCGTCATGGTCGACAGCGAACGCAGGTCATGCCCGGTGGAGGTCAGCACGATGGTGGCGATGGGGCGCTCGTTGTCGCCTTCTGCGCGGGCGATGAACGGGTCCTTGGCTTCTTTCGGGAAGCGGGGGCGCACCAGGGCCACCTTGTCGCGCAAGTCCTGCATGGCCTTGTCCATGTTCGTCGACAGCTCGAATTCCAGGTAGACGCCGGCGCGTCCTTCCCACGAGTTGGCGCGGATGGTCTTGATGCCGCTGACGGTGTTGACGGCGTCCTCGATGGGACGCGTGATGTCGTTTTCCACGGCTTCGGGCGAGGCGCCCGGATAGTTCACTTCAATGGCGGCGAACGGGAACTGCACGCTGGGCATGCTTTCCACGCCCAGACCCCGGTAGGAGAAGATGCCCAGCACCACCAGCGCCACCATGACCATGGTGGCGAAGACGGGGTTCTGGATACTGACTTTGGTCATCCACATGGCTTAATCCTTCCGAGCCAGCACGGCTGCCGGCGCGGCAGGGGCGGCGGCCGCTGCGGCGAAGGTCACGCCATGGCCCGGCTTGACGCCATCGAGCCTGGCGATGATGACTTTCGCGCCCGGCACCAGGCCGGATTTGACTTCCGCATAGCCTTCATCTTCGTTGCGCAGGCCCAGGGTAACTGGCTGGGCGACCACCTTGTTGTTCACCAGCGCATACACGACGGGGCCCTGCTTTTCATTGCGCACGGCCGTCAACGGCACCAGCGGCGCCACGTTTGACCGTTCGGTGACGATGCTGCCCTTGGCGAACATGCCGCCGCGCAGCGCACCATCGCCATTGTCGACGGCGATGTAGACCAGCATGGCGCGCGAGCCGCTCTCGGTGGTGGGGTTGATGCGCGTGACCTTGCCGGCGAAGTCGCGCGCGCCGAAGCCGTCGACCTTGAAGTGGACATCCTGGCCCAGCTTGATGCGGGGGATTTCCGCGCTGGGCACGGGCGCTTCCAGGGTCAGCTGCGCCAGGTTGACGATGGTGTAGACGGGCATGTCGGGCGAGACTTTTTCCCCGGCCTGCAGGTGGCGCTTGCTGACGATGCCGGCCATCGGCGCGCGGATCACCGCATCGGCCAGCGCGATGCGGGCGATATCGACCATGGCGGCGGCGGACTTGACGTTGGCGCGCGCCAGCTCGACCGAGTTTTGCGTCGTGTCGTACGCCGTCTGCGAGATGTATTTTTGCTTGAGCAAGGCCTGGCTGTTCGCTTCATTCTTGCTGGCCATCGACAGGCGCGCCTGCGCTTCGTCGAGCATGGCTTGCTGCTGCGTCAGGCGGGCGCGCAGGTCGGCCGCGTCCAGGCGCACGAGGATTTGCCCATTCGCCACTTGCTGGCCTTCCTGCAAGGTCGTTTCCTGGATCACGCCGGAAACCTTGGCCTTGATGGTGGCCTGGGTCACGGGCGCCAGCGAGCCGGACAGGGGCAAGCTGATGCTGAGCGCGCGCGCCGCGATGGCGGCCACGTCGCCCTGCGCCAGTTCATGCACGGGCGTCTTGGCCTGCTCCTTTTTCTTGCTCGCTTGCAGTTCGGCTGCCTTGGCGGCTTGTTGCTTCGATTGCATCACCGTCCAGCCGCCGCCGGCCAGGCCCAGCACGACCAGGATCAGCACGGGGGTGCGCCAGCGCCGGCGGCGCGTGGCTGCAAAAGGAGAGGCGGGGGGCAGGGTCTCGTTTTTCATAGGTATTTTTGGTCAGGAGCGGCGCAGGGGTTCGGCGCCAGGTCTCGGTGCGGACCCGGCCTGTCGCTGGCCGGGGGAATTCGGGTAGCGCATCACCGTGGCGGCCGCAGACAACACGCCTGCCGCTGCAGCCGTTCACGGCGATGCGCATGTTGCCACTTTAGGAAGAATCCAGCCCGGCCGCCATCGCCGTGCGACAGATTGCACAAAATCGGGGCTGGAATGCAAAAAACGGCGACCAAAGACACTGCCGGCATCGATGCCATGCACGTCACGATGCTTGCGCATCCTCAAGAAGCCGATTCGCCGGCGCGCAAGAATGGGGGGATGGTTGCGCCACCGGACAGGCCATTCGCCCGCCGGTTGCCGTGCGGCCGCGCCACGGGGGGCTGATGTCTGAACGGATTGCCGGAGCCGCCCCGTCGCCGGGCCGTTTGCTGGCCGCTGCCGAACCGCAGGCGGGAGCGGCCGGCAAGGCGCTCGATTTGCTGTCCATCATCGTCGCCGCCGTCGAGCAGGCACCGGGCCTGGCCGTGCGCGGCATCGACCGCGATGGCATCGTGCGCTACTGGAGCTTGGGTGCGGCGCGCCTGTATGGCGTGACGGCCGAGCTGGCGCTGGGCCAGCCGTGGGCCAGGGTGGCCGCCTCGCTGCCGGATGCCACCCTGGCCGAGGAGGTTGCCGGCGAACTGGCGGCCGTGTGGGAAAGCGGCAAGGCGCGCAGCACGCGCCTGTGGAAGCTCGGCGCCGATGGGGCCGCGCCGCGCTGCATCTGTTCCACCGTGTTTCCTGTCACCCAGTCCGGGCGAGTGCGGCAAGTGGTCTGCATCGACATCGACATCACGGCCAGCGGCCAGGATGGCGCCGCGCAGGGCGCCTTGTTGTTGATGGGAGACAATTTCCGCCAGTTGTACGAGAAATCCGCCGATGCCATCCTGCTGCTGCGTGACGAACATATCGCCGACGCGAATCCCGCCGCCATCGTCCTGTTTCAATGCGAGGACCGGCCACGGCTGCTGGGGCGCCGCCTCAGCGATTTTTCGCCCTTGCGCCAGCCCGATGGCGAATTGTCAGCGTTGCGCGGCACGCAACTGGCGGCGCAGGCCCACGCGGACGGTAACTGCCGTTACGACTGGCGCTACCAGACGTGCGCGGGCGAGCTGTTCTGGGGCGAAGTGCTGCTCACTTCCGTCACGCTCGACCACACCTATCTGTTTTACGCCGTGATCCGGGATATTTCCTCGCGCAAACTTGCCGAGCGCGCCCTGTACCTGTCGGCGCAGGTGGTCGAGCATGCGCGCGAAGCCATCGTCGTGCTCGATCCGCAGCAGCGCGTGGTCAGCATGAATCCCGCGTATAGCGAGATCAGCGGCTACAGCCTGGACGACATGCTGGGCAAGCCCTTCGTCCTGCACGGCGCGGAACCGGACGCGCCGGCGTTTTTCGACCACGTGTGGGACGAAGTCGGAGATAACGGATATTGGCAAGGAGATATCGTGGGCCAGCGCAAGGCGGGCGGGCGCTACCCGGCCTGGCTGTCGCTGACGGCCATCCGCGATTCGCAGGGGCAATTGAGCAATTACCTGGCCATCCTCAGCGATATCAGCGAGCGCAAGAAAAACGAGGAGCACACGCGTCACCTGGCCGAGCACGATTTCCTCACCGACTTGCCGAACCGGGTGCTGTTGCTGGACCGGCTGTCGCTGGCGCTGGCGGCCGCGCGGCGCAAGCTGAGCATGCTGGCCATTTTGTACCTGGACCTCGACCACTTCAAGCACATCAACGACAGCATGGGCCACCACGTGGGCGACTTGCTGCTCAAGGAAGTGGCGCGGCGCCTGGTGCGCTGCGTGCGCGGCGTCGACACGGTCAGCCGGCATGGTGGCGACGAGTTCGTCATCATCCTGGCCGAGGTGGGCGGCATCGACCAGGTGGCCCACGTGGCGTCCAGCCTGCTGCATGCCGTCACGCAGCCCTATCAGCTGGGCGAATACGAATTGCATGTGTCCACTTCGATCGGCGTGGCCATCTTTCCCAGCGATGGCGACAGCATCGATAGCCTCGTGCATAACGCCGACATCGCCATGTACCACGCCAAGGAAAGCGGGCGCAACAATTTCCAGTTTTTCAATGCCGAGATGAATGCGCAGATCGTCGAGCGGGCCAGCCTGGAGCAAGGCTTGCGCGAGGCGCTGGGTCGCGAGGAATTCGTGCTGGAATTCCAGCCTGCGCTCGATGTCGCCAGCGGGCAGATCGTCGGCGCCGAAGCGCTGTTGCGCTGGCGCCACCCGCAACTGGGCGTGCTGCCGCCCGAGCGCTTCATCGCCGTGGCCGAGGAATGCGGCTTGATGGTGTCGATCGGCAACTGGGTGCTGCGCCACGCCTGCCTGCGCGCGCGCGCCTGGCACGACGCGGGCCATGCCTGGCGCGTGGCCGTGAATCTGTCGCCGGCGCAATGCCTGCACAACAACTTGTTGCTCAGCGTACAAGAGGCGCTGGCCGTGTCGGGCTTGCCTGCCGGCTGCCTGGAACTGGAAGTGACAGAGTCCTTGCTGATGAAGGGCGGCGCGCGCCTGGCCGGCGTGCTGGCGCAACTGCGCGCGCTGGGCGCCAGGCTGGCCATCGACGACTTCGGCACCGGCTATTCGCGCCTGGCCAATCTGCGCCATTACCCGGTGGATAAGCTCAAGATCGACCCTTCGTTCCTGCCCGCCGCCGCGGACGGCGCGGCGGGCGAGTCCGACACGGCCGTGGCCGCCACCATCATCGCCATGGCGCGCGAGCTGCAATTGACGGTGATCGCCGAAGGCGTGGAGACGGCGCAGCAACTGGCGTATCTGCGGGGGCAGGGCTGCCAGCAATACCAGGGGCGCTATGCCAGCGCGCAAGTGGAGGGCAGCGCGCTGGCGAAGTTGCTTAATTAGCAGCTGATTTAGTCAATATTTCCCAGCAGCTTGATGCGTGCCAGCACCTGGCCATGGTCGGAGGCGTGCCGCAAGCCCAGCAGCAGATGGTCGTTGAGATAGGTCACTTCCTGCAGCACGCCGATGGCGCGCGGCGAGGCGGGATGAAAGTGTTCGGACACGAGGATGTGGTCGATCGTCATGTAGGCGCTGTCGTGGATATTCGTGTAGCCCACGTGGCGCAGGGCGTCCTGGCGCTGCTGGATGGCGTTGGCGTCGTACAGGCGTTCGCGCATCTCGGCGCCCGCTTCGCACGGCGCGCCCGCCCCCATGACGATGGCCGTGGTGACGGCATTGGCGATGTCGTTGAAGTCGCCCAGCACGATGCGGGGACGGCCGCTGTGGCCCAGTTCGCTTGCCAGCACGCGCAGGGCCACGGCTTCCGCGCCGCGCCGCTGCAGCGAGCGCAGGTTGGCCAGCGCGTAGGCGGTGGCATCGTTGCCGTCGCCATGGCGGTAGTCGGGGCGGCGCGATTTCAAATGCACCACGACCACGTCCGTGAGTTGTCCGCCAGGCAAGATGACCTGGACATGCAGCGGCGCGCGGGCGAAGCGGCCAGCATCGTCTTCGGCAGGCACGCTCACGCCGGCGGGGAAATTCGCCCAGGCAACACCGGCGCCGGCCAGCGGCAAGCGCGACACGAGCGCCACCGTGGGCAGCATGCGTCCGGCGGCATCGATGGCATCGTAGCCGGCCAGGGTGGCTGCGCGGTAATGGCGCGTGCGCGACAGCACGTCGCGCAGGGCCGCCTGCGAGAAAATTTCCTGGAAACCGATCACGTCGGCGTCGAGCAGGTCGATTTGCCGCGCCGTCCATTCCGCCTTGGCTTCGTATTGCGCCGGGCTCAACGGTTCCAGGTTGTCATACAATTTCGCCCCGGCGGGGGCAAGGTTGCAGACATTGAATGTGGCAAAGCGGATTTCTTCCTGCATAATTAGCACTCCTCACTGAACGATCAGCGTATCACGCATGGCTAAAAAAGAGCATATTTCCGAAACCCAGGCGACGCAGTTGCTGCGCAAGCATCAAGTTTCCTTCGAAGAACATCCGTATCCCTACGAGGAGCACGGCGGCACCAGCGTCTCGGCGCGCGAATTGAACGTGCCCGAACACGCGGTGATCAAGACCCTGGTGATGCAGGACGAGGCGGCCAAGCCGATGATCGTGCTCATGCATGGCGATTGCAAGGTGTCGACCAAGAATCTGGCGCGTGGCATCGGCTGCAAGTCCGTCGAGCCGTGCAAGCCCGAAGTGGCGCAGCGCCATTCCGGCTACATGATCGGCGGCACCTCGCCGTTCGGCACGAAGAAGGCCATGCCCGTGTACGTGGAGCAATCCATCCTGGCGCTCGAACGCATCTATATCAATGGCGGGCGGCGCGGTTTCCTCGTCTCGCTGGCGCCGCAGGTGCTCGTTGATTTGTTGCAAGCCAAACCGGTGCAGTGCGCCTTGCAGGATTAAGAGAGCAAGAAAGCGGGGCTCCGCCCTGTCCCTGGACGGGGCGCTGGTGTATATTCTGCTGCGCCAGCCTCGATGCTGGTGTAATAAACACAATAAAGGGAAGAAATGAATCCAGTAATCACAACCGTGGCAATGACAGTGGCCGCTTACTTGCTCGGCTCGATATCGTTTGCCGTGGTGATGAGCAAGGTCTACGGCATTGCCGATCCGCGCACTTATGGCTCGAAAAATCCGGGCGCCACCAACGTGCTGCGTAGCGGCAACAAGGGCGCCGCCATCATGACCCTGCTGGGCGATGGCGCCAAGGGCTGGCTGGCCGTGTTCCTGGCCGACCATTTTGCCAGCGCGCTGGGCGTGGGCGACACGGCCGTGGCCCTGGTGGCCATCGCCGTCTTCCTCGGCCATCTGTGGCCCGTGTTCTTCCGCTTCGTCGGCGGCAAGGGCGTGGCCACGGCCCTCGGCGTGTTGCTGGGCATCAATCCCTGGCTGGGCCTGGCGACCCTGGCCACCTGGCTGATCATCGCCTATGCCTTCCGCTATTCCTCGCTGGCAGCCCTGGTGGCGGCCCTGTTCGCGCCGTTCTACTATGGCTTGCTGTTCGGCGTCGATCCCATCTTGCTGGCCGTCATCGTCATGAGCGTGCTGCTCGCTTACCGCCACAGCCAGAACATCGCGAACTTGCTTTCTGGCAAGGAAAGCAAGATCGGCGGCAAGAAGGATGGGGCCAAGGCGCCCGCCAAGAAAAAGTAAGCGCTTGATTTCCCGCGGGCCGCACGCATATGCTGTGCTTGCGGCGCCGCGCGGTGCGGCCGCCACCGACTCGCGCAAAGGCTGCCCACCATGAGTTCCACTCCCGCCACACCTACCCCCATCCGTATCGATTTCGTTTCCGACGTTTCCTGCCCCTGGTGCGTGGTCGGCCTGAAATCGCTGGAGCAGGCGCTGGACACGCTGCAAGACACCGTCCAGGCCGATATCCACTTCCAGCCCTTCGAGCTGAACGCCAACATGCCGCCCGAAGGCGAGGATGTCGGCGAACACATCGCCCGCAAATACGGCTCCACCCCGGAGCAGATGGCGCAATCGCGCGAAGCCATCCGCGCGCGCGGCGAACAGCTGGGCTTTACCTTTGCCATGGACAAGCGCGGCCGCATCTACAACACGTTTGACGCGCACCGTCTGCTGCACTGGGCCGGACTGGAAGGGCGCCAGAAGGCATTGAAAATGGCGCTGTTCGATGCGTATTTCACGCAGGGACAGGATCCGTCCTCGCACGCGGTGCTGCTGGCCGTGGCCGGCAAGGTGGGGCTCGATGGCGTGAAAGCGGCCGAGGTGCTGGCCTCCGGTGCCTATGCGGACGAGGTGCGCGCGCAAGAGCGTTTCTACCAGCAGAACGGCATCAACTCGGTGCCTGCCGTCATCATCAACGAGCGCCACCTGATTTCCGGCGGCCAACCTCCCGAAGTGTTCGAACAAGCCTTGCGCCAGATCATCGCCGGCGCTTGAGCGGGGCGCCAATGGCGCGCGCCATGGCGGACTTTTTGCGCTACACTCGGCGCAGAAGGAGGATAGTCAAATGCCAACAGCCAGCTGGAATGGCGCCGTCATCGCGCAAGCCACCGATGCGCAGGTGCAAGTCGTTGAAAACAATGTATATTTTCCTTTAGCTACCGTGACGCAGGAATACCTGCGTCCCAGCAGCCACACGAGCATCTGCCCGTGGAAGGGCACGGCCAGCTATTACGACCTCGTCGTCGATGGCCAGACGAATGCCAACGCGGCCTGGTATTACCCCCAGCCCAAGGATGCCGCCAAGCAAATTGTCGGCCACGTCGCCTTCTGGCGCGGCGTCAGCGTCGAGCGCTGACGCTTTCTTACGACCAATCAACCTGAAAGCAGACGATGGATTTACGCCTCGCCGTGTACCAACTCGCCTCGGACTATGCGCTCGATGCCCAACAAACCCGGCAGTTGCAGGAAGTGGCCGGCTTCCAGCGCGAACCGGCGCGCCTGGCCTACTGGCTGCCGCGTGGCGTGGCCGTGCTGGGCGCCGTGCTGCTGGGCATGGGCTTGATCTGCTGGGTGGCCGCCAACTGGGAAGACCTGGGCCGCATGGGTCGCTTTGCCCTGCTGCAAGGCGTGCTGGCCGCCGCCTGCGTGGGCGCGTTTGCCGTGCCGAAAGCGCGCGTACCCTTGCTGCTGCTGGCCTTGCTGGCCATCGGCGGCCTGTTCGCGTATTTCGGCCAGACGTACCAGACGGGCGCCGATCCGTGGCAGCTGTTCGCCCTGTGGGCCACGCTGGCCTTGCCCCTGTGCCTGGTGGCGCGCAGCGACGTGCTGTGGACGCCGTGGATGCTGATACTGTCGACGGCCGCCACCCTGTGGATGCAGGCGCATGCGCACAACAGCTGGCGCGTCGATTCGGCCGATCTGCCCATTTTCATCGGCGGCTGGCTGGCCGTGCTGGCTGGCTGTGCGTTCGTCTCGCCCCTGCTGGCGCGCTGGACGGGCGCGGGCAACTGGGCCTTGCGTCTGGGCCTGGTGCTGGCCACCATCCTCATCACGGGCACGGCCGTCAGCGCCCTGTTCGGCAGCGAGATCGAATCGCCGTACTGGGCCGGTCTCGGCTTGCTGGCCGTCGCCGGCGTCCTGCTGGCCACGCGCCAGTTCTTTGACGTGTTCGGCCTGAGCGCCGTCGCGCTGGGCCTGAACACCTTGCTGGTGTGGGGGCTGGGGCACGTGCTGTTCCATGGCGGCGGCAATGGCGATGGCATCGGCAGGCTGGTGATGCTGGGCTTGTTCGCGGCCGTGCTGCTGGCGTTCACCGTGCAAGGCATTTTGTGGCGCACGCGCCGGGAGGCGGCATGAGCCATATCAATAGTCAGCGAGCCGATGCGCTCGCCACCCTGATCGACGACGCCACGCGCGCCGGCCTGTTGCCGTCCGGCGCCGCCCGTCCCGTGCAGGATGTGCGGCCGTGGCCGCTGGTACTGATGACGGCCCTCGGCGCCTGGCTGGCCGCCATCCCTCTGGTCCTGGCACTGGGCGCGGGACTGGAAAGCGTCGTGCGCCACGGCCCCGGCGCGTATGTCGTGGCCGCCATCGTGCTGGTGGTGGCCGTGCTGCTGATCCGCACGCGCGGCGTGGCATTGTTTGTCGAGCAACTGGCCGTGCCATGCCTGCTGGTGGGCGGCAGCCTGCTCGGCTATGCCCTGTTCCGCGACTATGCCACGCAGACGGCGTCGCTGCTGATGTGCCTGGCGTGCCTGCTGACGGCTGCCGCCCTGCCGCGCGACTGGCTACGCGTGCTGCTGGGACTGGTCGCCTGCGGCTTGCTGGGGCTGGGCATCATCGATAGCACGCGCGACTGGATTTTCGAGAACGACCCCACGCAGCTGTACAGCGCCTGGATGCTGGCCCTGGCACTCTGGCTGGGCGCCCACTGGCTGCAAAAGCAGGCGTTCAACGATGGCCGCGGCGCGTCCATCGCCGCCTTCCTGGAATCGCTGTCGACGGGGTGGGTCCTGGCAATCTTGCTGGGGCTGGTTTTCTGGTCCGGCATGACCTTCATGCTGGGCGGTGCGCTGGGCGGCGGTATTGTCGGCGACGTGGCGCGCGAAGCGACCCGGCACCAGGCCGTTGCCTGGTATGCGCAAGTGTTGAATGGGGTGTCGCTCGTGCTGGCCACGGCGGCTGCCGCCTGGACGGGATGGCGCTGGCCGGCGCTGCGCCAGTTGCCCGCCATCGGCGTGGCGCTGGTGCTGATCGTGCTGGCGTGGTTCATGCCGGCGCTGGGGCCCGTGCTGCTGATCCTCGCGTATTGTTTGACGAGCGGGCGTTCGCGCGTGGCCGTGGCGGCCGCGCTGGCGGCGGCGTGGATACTCGGCAGCTTTTATTACCAGCTGGCCTGGCCGCTGGCCAGCAAGGCGGCGCTGCTGGCCATGGCCGGCGCGCTGCTGTGCGCCCTGTCGTGGCTGGCCACGCGGGGCGCCGTGCTGCACCTGGTGGAAAGCAAGCCGGCGGGCGTGGTGCTTGAACGCCGCGCCGCGCGCCTGGGCGTGCTGGGTGGCTTGCTGCTGGTGTTGCTGGTCGCCAATGGCGGCATCTGGCAAAAAGAGCAGCTGATTGCCAAAGGGCAAGCGATCTTCGTGGCGCTGGAACCCGTCGATCCCCGCTCGCTGATGCAGGGCGACTACATGCGCCTCAATTTCGTCAACCTGGGCGTCCTGTCCACCCTGGCCAGCGTGGACCGGGCGCCTGGCCGGCCCCTCGTCGTGGCGATGCGCGATGCGCGCGGCGTGGCGGAATTGCTGCGCCCGTACACCCAAGAGGCGCTGGCGCCCGGCGAATTCCTGCTCGAACTGACGCCGAAGGATGGGAACTGGGTGCTCGTCAGCGATGCCTGGTTCTTCAAGGAAGGCGAGGCGGCGCGCTGGGAAAAGGCCCGCTATGGCGAGTTCCGGGTGCTGCCCGACGGCCGCGCCTTGCTGGTGGGCATGCGTGGCCCGGAGCTGGAGAAGCTGTAGCTTTGACGCGCAGGCAGTCGTGCAAGAGCACGCCAGGGCGGGCATCCTGTAAAATTGCCCTATGGATAATATTACGCATTCGGTCATCGGCCTCGGGGTCGGCGAACTGGTACACCGCAGCCTGCCGCCCGAGCCGCAGGCCCCCGCACAGCGCACCCGGCGCGCGCTGTTTTTATTTTCGGCATGGTTTGCCAGCAACGCGCCCGACCTCGACCTGGTGCTGACCAGGCTGTTGCCGCGCCCGTTCGGCTACATGCTGCACCACCGCGGCCACACGCATACCTTGCTGCTGGCCTTGCCGCAGGCGCTGCTGTTGCTGGCCTTGCTGTGGCTGCTGTGGCCCGGCGCGCGCCGGCTGCTGAAAAGCAGCGTGCCCGCCCGCATCGGCCTGGCCGCTTGCCTGCTGCTGGGCTTTTGCTTGCACATGGGCATGGATTTCCTCAATTCCTATGGCTTGCACCCGTTCTATCCGTTTGACAGCCGCTGGCTGTATGGCGACATGGTCTTCATTGTCGAGCCCATGTTCTGGGTGCTGCTGGGCGTGCCCGTGATCATGTCCTTGCACTACGGCATCGTCAAAAGCGTGCTGCTGGCGGGGTTGACGGCGGCCCTGTGTTTCTTTACCCATAAAACCTATCTGGCGCCCGCCTCGCTGCTCATCCTGCTGGGGCTGGGCGTGCTCCTGGCCGTGCTGCAGGGGCGGGCCGGCGAGCGGGGGCGCGGACCGCTGCTGCTGGCCTTCGCGCTGGCCGCCACGTTTATCGGCACGCAGGGTGTGGCGTCGGCCCTTGGCCGTGCGCGCATCGAGGCGGCCGTGCAGCGCCTCGATCCCGGCACGCGCGTGTGGGACGTGGCGATGACGGCGTTTCCCAGCAATCCGCTGTGCTGGATCTATGTCTCGCTCGACAGCAAGACGGACGTGTACACCTTGCGGCGCGGCACCCTGAGCCTGCTGCCGGATGCGCTGGCGCCGGCCGCCTGCCCGGCCGGCCTGGTGGAAACGGGTAGGCAAGGCCAGCAACTGGCGCCCGGCATCGCCGTGTCGGCCAAGGCGGAGGGCAGCCTGGCCGCCTTGCGCGCGCTGCAGGAAGACAATTGCTATGTCGACGCCTGGTTCCGCTTTGCCCGCATGCCCAGGTTGAATGCGGACAAGCTGACGGACGTGCGTTTCAACCCCGGCATGCTGCCCAATTTCACGACCGTCGAACTGCAGCAGTTCCGCAACCGGCCGTGTCCCGCCTACGTGCCGGGCTGGGGCCGCCCCCGCGCGGACATGCTGGCGCCGCCGCAAGCGGTGCGTCCGTAGCGAATTTGTTGCCTTGTGGCAAAATATCGTGTGTGCACTTACTTCGCCATGGCCGCGCATGCGACACGACCAATTCAGCATGAATGATATTTAGTTAGGATTATTTTGGAAGAGCAACACGCCTTACCGTATTTGCGGGAAACCCTGCTGTTTCTCGCCTTGGCCGGGATTTTTATTCCGTTATTGCAACGCCTGAAGGTCAACCAGGTCCTCGGTTTCCTGGCCGTGGGCGCCCTGTTCGGCCCGTTCGGCTTCGGCCTGTGGGCGGGCGACTTCACGTGGCTGACGTATTTCTCGTTCGTGCGTGCCGAGCAGGTCAGCGGCCTGGCCGAGCTGGGCGTGATGTTTCTGATGTTCATGATCGGCCTGGAACTGTCGACGGAACGGCTGTGGGCGCTGCGGCGCTGGGTATTCGGCGCGGGCGTGGGGCAGGTGGCCGTCAGCGCCTGCCTGATCGGCGGCGTCGCGTATTACTTTGGTTTGTCGCTGGAAGCGTCCATCGTGCTGGGCCTGGTGCTGTCGCTGTCGTCGACGGCCGTCGTGATGCAGTTGCTGACCGACCAGCGCTCCCTGCAGACGCCGGCCGGCCAGGCGGGTTTTTCCATTTTGATGTTCCAGGATTTGATGGTGGTGCCGCTGTTCATCCTGATCGACGTGTTCGCCAGCGGGCGCAGCGACGATCTCGCGTATCTGCTCAGCTTTGCGGCCGTGAAATCGGCCGGCGCCATCCTGCTGATCTATCTGCTGGGGCGCCGCGTGATTCGTCCGCTGTTCCAGTTTTTCGTCAAGAAACGCCAGCCCGACGTGTTCATGGCCTTGACCCTGCTCAGCACCCTGGGCATCGCGGGCTTGACTTACCTGGCGGGCCTGTCGATGGCGCTGGGCGCCTTGCTGGCCGGCCTGCTGCTGGCGGAAACGGAATTTCGCCACGAAGTGGAAGTGACGATCGAGCCCTTCAAGGGTTTGCTGATGGGCTTGTTCTTCATGTCCGTGGGCATGCAGATCGACGTGCGCGAAATCCTCAAGTCGCCGGTGTTGATACCGTTGGCCGTGCTGAGCCTGTTTGCGCTGAAAACCCTCGTCATCAGCGTGATTTTCCGCATCGGCGGCTTCCACTGGGGGCGCGCCGTGGAAACGGGCGTGCTGCTGGGGCAGGGCGGCGAATTCGCCTTCATCGTCGTCGCGTATGCGCTGGGTACCAAGCTGATCGGCCCGCAGGTGGCGCAGTTCGTCATGCTGGTGGTGGGCCTGAGCCTGTTTGCCACGCCGGCGCTGGCCAAGGCGGCGCGCGCCTTCGGCAACTGGTGGGAGCAGCGCCACCACCATCAGCTGGCCGACCTGGCGCACGGCGCGCCGCCGCCGCAGGGCAGCACCGTCATCATCGCCGGGTTTGGCCGGGTGGGGCAGTTGCTGGCCAAGGTGCTGACGGAACAGGATATCGCGTATGTGGCGATTGAAAATGATGCGCGCCTGGTGACGACCCTGCATCCGCGCGGCTTCCCCGTGTATTTCGGCGATGCGTCACGCGCGGAATTGTTGCAAAAGGTCAATGCGGACCGGGCCGCCGCCGTGGTGCTGACGATGGACCATGCGGCGTCCGTGCTGCATGCCGTGAAATCGATCCGCCGCGAATATCCGCAGCTGCCCGTGTATGCGCGGGCGCGCGACGAGGCGCATGCCGTGGCCCTGATACAGGCGGGCGCCACCCTGGTCGTGCCCGAGGCGCTGGAATCGGCGCTGCAGTTGACGGCCACCGTGCTGCACACGGTGGGCCTGTCGGAAGCGCGCACGGCGGACATCGTGCAAGCCGAGCGCGACCGGCGCAATGCCGTGCTGCTGGCGAAAAAGCTGTCGTAGTGTTGTTGTGGGGAAACCTATAGCGCAACCGTGCGTGTCGCCGTGCTTTGTAAATTATCTATACAATAATAGTATATGAGCACATTACCCACATGAAAGCCGCGACGAAGAGCGGAGCGGTGCCCTTGACGCCGCAGCAACTGGCGGCGCAGGAAACGCAGCAGAAATATGGCAAGCCCGAGCGGGGCTGGCGCGAGCAGGTGTACACCGTCATTTTCGAGGCGGAAACGCGCACGGGCCGCGCCTTCGATTTGCTGCTGATCGCCGCCATCCTGATCAGCGTGACGGTGGTCGTGCTCAGCAGTGTCGCCTCCGTGGCCGAGCGCTATGGCACCTGGCTGACGGCGCTGGAATGGTTTTTCACCATTTTATTTACCATCGAATATTTCGCCCGCCTGTCTTGCCTGCAGCATCCGGTGCGCTATGCCAAGAGTTTTTTCGGCATTATCGATTTGCTGGCCATCGTGCCCACCTACATCGGCTTGCTGCTGCCGGGCGCCCACGTGCTGATCGACGTGCGCATTTTGCGCCTGCTGCGCATGTTCCGTATCCTCAAGCTCACGTCGTATGTGCATGAATACACGGTGCTGGGGAGGGCCTTGCTGGCCAGCCGGCGCAAAATCCTCATTTTCTTGTCTTTTGTCATGATGGTGGTCTTTCTGTTGGGTACTGTGATGTACGTGGTGGAAGGACCGGAGAACGGTTACAGCAGCATCCCCACGTCGATTTACTGGGCCATCAGCACCATGACCACCGTGGGTTTCGGCGATATCACGCCGAGGACCGACATCGGGCGCACCATCGCTTCCCTGATGATGTTGCTCGGCTGGGGCATCCTGGCAGTGCCTACCGGCATTATCAGCGCGGAAATGACGGTGCAGCGCAGTTCCAAGCTGGTCACCACGCGTACTTGCCCCACGTGCCTGAAGGAAGGGCTCGATGACGATGCCAGTTTCTGCAAGAACTGCGGCGTTGCATTGCCGCCGCTGGCACGTGATTAATTCATAACTATATTTACTTTGTTAAGGCCAACATGATTCCAGTTCGCCTGATCGCGACGGGCAAGGCCGTGCCGTCGCAGAGTGTGACTTCCGCCAGCCTGGACCTGACATTGGGCCATCCGGCTGGCTATACCCTGCGCAAGAGCGGCGTGCTGTCGCGCTTTGTCGCCGCGCCCGATGAATCGCAAAGCCAGCTGGGCGCCGCCGCCCTGCTCGACGCGCTGAAGAATGCCAGCCTGCGTCCGGCCGACATCGACTTGTTGATCTGCGCCAACGGCGTGCCCGAGCAAGCGTTGCCGAATACGGCTTGCTTCGTGGCCGAACATGCGGGATTGCCGCCAGGCACGCAAAGCTTCGACGTCAACGCCAGCTGCCTCAGTTTCATGGCCGCCTTCCGCGTGGCCGCGTCCATGCTGGCGGGCAGCGCCTACCGGCGCATCGCCATCGTTTCGTCCGACCTCGCCTCGCGCGGCGTCGACTGGAGCGAGCCGGAAGCGTCGATGATCTTTGGCGACGGCGCCGCCGCCGTCATCGTCGAGCGCGGCGATGGCAGCGCCGGCATCCGCGCCTACAAGATGGGCACGTATCCGGAAGGGCGGCGCTACTGCGAAATCCGTGGCGGCGGCACCGAGCGCAACCCGCGCAATGGCTGCGAGCCGGGCGACTACCTGTTCCGCATGGATGGCAAGGCCGTGTTCCGCCTGGCCGTCAAGGTGATGCCGGATTTCCTGACGGAACTAATGCAGGAATCGGGCGCGGGACTGGAAAAAGTCGACGTGGTCGTGCCGCACCAGGCCAGCCCGCTGGGGCTCGCGCATGCGGCGCGCATCCTCGACGTTCCCGATGCTAAAATCATCAAGATCTTTGAAACGCATGGCAACCAGGTGGCCGCGTCCTTGCCCACCGCCCTGCACGAGGCGGTGATGACGGGGCGGGCCGTGGCAGGCCAGCGTTTGCTGATGATGGGCACGGCCGCGGGCTTGACCATCGGCGGCATGATTCTTGACCTGTGAAGGTGGTGCGATGAGGCGGATACTGGTCACGGGAGCGACGGGCGGCTTGGGGCGCAATGCCGTGCGCACCCTGCTGGCGCAGGGCGTGGAAGTGCGCGCCACGGGCCGCAACGCCGCCGTCGGCCGCGAACTGGAACGCATGGGCGCGCAATTCGTCGCGCTCGACCTGGCGCAGGCATCGCCACGCCAGGTCGATGAACTGGTGCGCGGCATGGACACCGTCTGGCACTGCGCCGCGCTGTCGTCGCCGTGGGGGCCGGAACGCGACTTCATCGCCGCCAACGTCACGGCCACGGGCCAATTGCTGCGCGCGGCCGCCAGCCTGCACGTGGCGCGCTTCGTGCACATCTCCACCCCGGCCATCTATTTCGACTATCGCAACCACCTCGACGTGCCGGAAACCTTCCGCCCCGATGCCTTCGTCAACGCGTATGCGCGCAGCAAGGCGATGGCGGAAAAGCTGGTGCAGGATTGCGTCGACCGCCACCGCGGCATGACGTGCGTGATCCTGCGCCCGCGCGCCATCTTCGGCCCGCACGACCAGGTCCTGATCCCGCGCCTGGCGCGGGTGCTGCAGGAGCGCGGCGGCAAGCTGCCCCTGCCCAACGGCGGCGCGGCCACCATCGACATCACCTATGTCGACAATGTCGTGCACGCGATGTGGCTGGCCACCGTGCACAAGACCATCGCTTCCGGCGCCGCCTTCAACATCACGAATGGCGAACCGGCGCGCTTGTGCGACATCTTGCGCACCCTGTTCTGCGACCATCTGCAGCAGCCGTTCGAGATCGTCAGCGTGCCTTACCGCGTGCTGGCGCTGGTGGCGCGCCTGATGCAGTTCGCCTCGCGCTTTACCCGCCGCGAACCGTCGTTGACGCCCTACAGCATCGGCGCGCTCAGTTTCGACATGACGCTCGATAATGCCAAGGCGCGCAAGGTGCTGGGCTACCGTCCCATCGTCAGCCTGCAGGAAGGCATCGCCCTGACGGCGCAGTGGATGCGCCAGGAAGCGGCGGCGCACAAGGTGGGCAAGGAGCGCAATGGCTAGCATCACCGCGTTTCGCGTCGGCCACTGCACCCATCCTTCGTGCATGGTCTTGAAAGGCAGCGGGCTGGCCAGCCGCTGTTTCCCCTCGCGCGCCTACCTGATAGCGACGCGCGCGGGCCTGTACCTGTGGGACACGGGCTACGCCGAGCACTTCCGCGCCGCCACGTCGAAGGGCGTGTACCGCATGTATGCGTGGGTGACGCCGATTTCCTTCGATGACAGTGAATCGTTGCAGGGCCAGTTGCGCGCGCATGGCGTGGCGCCCGGCGACATCCACACCTTGCTGCTGTCGCACTTCCACGCCGACCATATTGCGGGGCTGCGCGACTTTCCCCGCGCCCGGCTGATGGCCTCCCAAACGGGCTGGGATGCCGTGCGTCGCTTGTCCGGCGTGGCTGCCGTGCGCCAGGCTTTCGTGCCCGAGTTGCTGCCAAACGACATAGCCGACCGCCTGGATTTCGTGGAAAGCGTGCCCGAGACGGCCTTGCCGGCGGCCCTGCTGCCATTTACGCACGGGCGCGATGTCAGCGGCACGGGCGAAATCTACATCGTCGACTTGCCCGGCCATGCCATCGGCCACCTGGGCGCCTTCGTGCTGCAGGATAGTGGCTGGACCTTGCTGGCGTCGGATGCGGCCTGGGTGCCGGAAAGCTTTCAGCAGCTGCGCGGACCGTCCGAACTGTCGTTCCTCATCCAGCACAAGCGCGCGCCGTACTACGCCACCCTGAACCGGCTGCACCAGTTGCACCGGTCGGGCAATGCGCAGATCCGCATCACGCATGAAGACACGGCGGACTATGTTCCTGTGGCGGGCCGCCCGTGAAGCGTATCGTCTGGCTGTTGCTGTCGTACTGGCGCACGCGCCGCCTGCGGTTCACAAGCCGCCGGCAGCTGGGCGCCTACCAGCACAAGCAACTGGCGCGCTTCATCGACGTGCTGTGCGCGCGCAGCGCCTACTTTGCGCCGTTCCGCGATCTGCCCCTGGCGCAGTGGCCGACGATGAACAAGGCGCTGATGCTCGAGCATTTCGACGCCATGAACACGCAAGGCATCACGCTGGCGCAGGCGATGGACGCGGCCATGGCGGCCGAACAGAGCCGCGATTTCACGCCCGCCGTGGGCGACATCACGGTGGGCCTGTCGTCGGGCACCTCGTCGCGGCGCGCCGTGTTTACGGTCAGCCCCCGCGAAAAGGCGCAATGGGCGGGCGTGATGCTGGCCAAGGCGCTGCCCGACGGCCTGTTTTCCGGCGAAAAAGTGGCGCTGTTCCTGCGCGCGAACAGCAATCTGTACACGGCCGTGCGCTCGCCGTGGCTGACCTTTGCCTTCTACGATTTGTTCGAACCGTTCGACAGCCTGTGCGCGCGGCTTGCGCAATATCAACCAACGGTCATCGTCGCGCCGGCCCAGGTGCTGCGCCAGCTGGCCTTGCGCGTCATCGATGGCAGCCTGGCGCTGGCGCCGAAAAAAGTCATCTCGGTGGCCGAAGTGCTGGAAGCGCAGGACCGCGCACTGATCGTGCAGGCGTTTGGCGCCGTGCATGAAATCTACCAGGCCACCGAGGGTTTCCTCGCCAGCAGCTGCGAGCATGGCGTGCTGCACTTGAACGAAGAGTACGTGCACATCGAGCCGCAGTGGCTGGACGTTGAACAGCGGCGCTTCGTGCCCGTGATTACGGACTTCACGCGCATCACGCAGCCCATCGTGCGCTACCGCCTCGACGACATCCTGCTCGCGCGCGCCGCGCCATGCCCGTGCGGCCGCGCCACGCGCGCCATCGACGGCATCGAAGGGCGCTGCGACGACATGCTGTTCTTGCCATCCTTGCCATCGGCGAACGGCGGCGCCCCCGTCGCCGTGTTTGCCGACGTATTGACGCGCGCGTTTGCGCAAGCCTTGCCGCCGGACGCCGATTACCGCCTGGTGCAGCAAGGCGAATCTGCCCTGCAGCTGCACGCGGCCCTCGACGCCGCCGGCCTGGCCGCCCTGCGCGCGCACCTGGCAACGGTGTTGCGCGGTCTGGGCGTGGCCGTCGACGGCCTGGCATGGACGACGAGCGCTGAACTGCCTCCTTTTGATCCCACCATGAAACGGCGCCGCATCCGGCGCCTCGCGACCGCATGAACCCTACTTCCATGACCGTACGCGGCCGCCTGCTGCATTTGCTGGCCGGCTGGGGCAGCGTCGGCCTCGTGTATTTTTCCAGCGACCTGCTGCAAGGGCAGGGGGCGCTGCTGCCGGAAACGGCCATCGACCGCGCCATTCCCTACACGGACGCTGCCATCTGGCTGTACTTGTCCTTCTTCATCCTTATTCCCTACGCCTACCTGGCGGCCGATGCGGCGCGGGTGCGCTGGCTGGCGCGCGCCATGGCGCTTTCCGCGCTGGCTTGCGGCATGGTCTTCCTGCTGTACCCGACCACGCTCGCGTATCCGCCCGTGGGCGAAGGCAGTGCCTGGAGCACGCAGGCGTTGCGCCTGCTGCAGGCGGCGGACTCCGCGCAAAACTGCCTGCCGTCGCTGCACGGCGCCCTGACATTGCTGTGCGTGTGGGCCTTGTGCGGCAGGCGCCACCTGCTGCGTTCCGCGCTGGCCGTGGTGCTGGGCGTGGCCATCTGCTATGCAATCATCGCCCTGCGCCGGCACGTGAGCATCGACCTGGCCGCCGGCCTGCTTGTTGGCGTCGCTGCCGGCATCCTGGCGAAAATGCAGGTATCCTTGGCTGCCCGCCGCGCCGTTTCCATAAAAACCGCATCATGATGAATCCCTTTGCCCTGTCGTTTTTGATCATGCTGGCCTTCGTGCTGGCCGAACTGCTGATCCTCAAATGGGTGCGCAAGACCCCCGTGCCGTGGAAGGACGTGATCTTCAACCTCAATTCCGGCCATATCCTGATGTGGGTGTTCCGCGGGGTGGAAGTGGCGGCGTTCGCCCTGCTGCTGCGCCATGCGAACCTGCATATCGTCGACCAGTGGCCCGTGGCAGCGCAATGGGTCTTCGCCTTCTTTGCCTGGGACCTGTGCTTTTACTGGATGCACCGGCTGCATCACAAAATCCCCCTGCTGTGGGCCGTGCACGTGGTGCACCACCAGGGCGAGCATTTCAACCTGTCGCTGGGCGTGCGCAATTCCTGGTATTCGTCGCTGACGAATTTCCCCTTCATCGCCATCCTGGCCGTGCTGGGCGTGCCGCTGGAAATCTTCCTCGTCGTCTCGTCCCTGCATTACACGGTGCAGTTCTACAACCACAATGCGCTGGTGAACAAGTCCGGCATCCTCGATAGCTTCATGGTCACGCCGTCGCACCACCGCGTGCACCACGGCACGGATAAACGCTACATCAACCGCAATTTCGGCGGCACGCTGTTGATCTGGGACAAACTGTTCGGCAGCTTCCAGCCCGAACTCGAGGGCGTGGAAATGCGTTATGGCGTGAAGGGCATGACACCCACGCACAACCCGCTGTTGGCCAGCAATGGCAAACTGTTCAAGTGGCTGCGCGCGCGTTTCCCCCACTGGCAGTCGCGCGGCACTTTCCACGTGCCCGAGCTGTTCATCGGCACCGGCGGCGTGATCCTGTTTGGCCTGGTGATCTATTACGTCAACCATGAAGCGCTGCTGGCGGGCGCGCAGCAAGCCATCCTGTTCGCGCTGATCTTCGGCGGCACCCTGGCGCTGGGCGGCTTGTCGGATGCGCGCCGCTGGGGCGCCATCGCCTGGGTCGCCATCGCGCTGGCCATGCCGGCCCTGTATCTGGGCTGGTATGGCGCGCGCGATGCGTGGGGCGTGGTTTTCCTGGCCGCGCTGCTGGCGCATGGCCTCGACGGCGCGCGCCGCCTGTGGTGGCCGGCAGCGGCGGGGACGCGCGCGTGACGCAGCCTGTACCTTCGCTGCCGCCGCTGCGCTTCCAGCCCGCACGCGATTCCGCCTTCCGCCGCGAATTGCGCGCGCGCGCCGACGCCTACCTGGCGGACGAAGGAAAACACCGCTTCGGCGACGCGCGCCTGCATGCGAAAACCGTGTTCCTGGCCGCGCTGACGGTGGGGCTGTATGCGCTGGCGCTGCGCGCCGAAAGCACCTGGCCGTTTGTCGCCAGCTACGTGGCTTGCCTGGTCGCGGCCATGACCTTGGCCATGAATACCCTGCACGATGCGGCCCACAGCGCCATCTTCCGCCAGAGGGCCTGGAACCGCGTGCTGATCCGCCTGGTGGGCTTGCCCGTGGGCGTGGATACGGATTTCTGGACCATCCGCCACGTGCATTTCCATCACACGTATGCGAACGTGGAAGGCTATGACCTCGACACGGAACCGAATCCGTTTTTGCGCCAGACGCCGTTCCAACGCTGGTCGCCGCAGTACCGCTATCAATACCTGTACTGGCCCGTGGTGGCGGCCCTGTCGCTGCCCTATTTGAACTGGTATGGTGACTGGCTGGACCGCTTCGGCAAGACGCCCGTGGCGGCGCACAGCCGGCTGCAGGGCTGGCGCGGCTGGCTGTCGTTCCTGGGCTGGAAGCTGGGCCATGTGGCGCTGGTGCTGGCGCTGCCCATGTGGGTGCTGCAGCAGCACGGCATCGGCTGGGGCGTGGTGCTGGGGGCGTATTTCGTGGGCCAGATGATCGCCTCGTGCGCGCTGGTGGCGCTGATCCTGGGCACGCACTGGGCCGAAGTCGAGTTTTTCCAGCCTGGCGCGGACGGTACGCTGCCGCACGACTGGTACCAGCACACGTTTTACACGGCTTGCGACTGGACGCCGCAGCCGCGCCGCCTGCGTTGGCTCGGTTATTGGCTCGGTGGCTTGAATCTGCACCTGACGCACCACTTGTTCCCCACCTGGAACCACCGCCACTACCCAGCGCTGGCGCGCATCCTGGCCGAACTGGCGCCGCGCCACGGTCTCGTGTACCGCGAACTCGGTTACGGCCAGCTGCACGCGTCGCAGCAGCAATTCCTGCGCGCCATGGGTCAGCCGCCCGCCGGCAGGGACCTGTAACGAATCGCACTTGACTCGGTTTCCGTTCCGTCTTACATTTCTGTAACGACAGAAATAAGAGAAAATCATGAAATCAAGAACGCCTGACAGAACCGTAGCGAGCGGCAGTGATTTGTGGCCGAGAAGCGCAGCTGTGCTTGAGCACAGTGAGCATCGCAGACCGCAAAGCGCGACGCGGAGTAGATTATGGTAGGCGTTCTGAGTCCGACCACGCAAAAATACATTCTCCATTGGGGGGAAATGGGTACGCGCTGGGGCGTCAACCGCACGGTGGCGCAAATCCACGCGCTGCTGTTCCTGGCCAACGAACCCTTGACGGCGGAAGACATCGCGGCCAGCCTGAATGTGGCCAGGTCCAACGTCAGCAACAGCCTGAAGGAATTGCAAAGCTGGGGCCTGGCGCGCATCACGCACGTGATGGGGGATCGGCGCGACCATTTCGTGGCATTGCAGGATGTGTGGGAAATCTTCCGCGTCATCATGGAAGAGCGCAAGCGGCGCGAGATCGACCCCACCCTGACGGTGCTGCGCGAATGCGCGATCGAGGGCGAGCACGATGCGGCGATACCGCCGGCGACGCTCGAACGCATGGGTGAAGTGCTGGCGTTTCTGGAAATGCTCAGCAGCACCTACAGCGACTATAAGAACCTGCCGCCGGCGACCCTGCAGCGCATGCTGTCGATGGGCGGCAAGGTGGCCAAGTTCCTCAGCCCGGAAGACAAACCGGGCAAGCGCGGGGAATCATGAACGGCCCCTCGGAAGGAGAACTGTTCAAGAAGGTGATGGGCGAGCAGTGGCTGACCCTGCACCCGGACATCCGCCGCCGCTTCGAGAAAAATCCCGCGCCGGGCCAGCCCCTGTACTACCGCGGTGAACTCAGTGAGCTTACCAGCTCGCGCCTGGGAAAATGCCTCGGCTGGCTGACGCGCCCCTTCATCGATGGCGCCCTGATTCCGCATGACGACCACGACTTCCCCGTGGATATCGAAGTCTATTCGCGCCCCGGCTGCCCCTTCATCTTCAAGCAGCGCACCTACCGCCTGCACGGGCGCGCGCCGATCCGCTTCACCTCCTATATGGCCGAAAGCGCAAAGGGCGAAGTGCTCGAATACGTGGGCATGGGGCTGGGCATGAAGCTGCTGCTCCACGTCGAGGATGGCAACCTGCATTTCACCAGCGACGGCTATTTTTGGGACCTGTTCGGCTGGCGCATGCCGCTGCCGGGCGTGCTCACGCCCGGCAAGACCTATCTGTGCCACCGCAACGAGACGCCGCAGCAGTTCAACATCCGCATCGAGATTCGCCACGCGCTGTTCGGCACCACGTTCACCCAGGCTGGCGTGTTCCGCGAGTCCGCCGCACCGGAAATGAAGGAAACACCATGAATACGCATCTGCTGGCCCTGCAACTGATGGCGGCGCAAGGCTGCCTGGGCGCCTTCGACACCATCTACCACCATGAAATCACGGAGGCGCTGCCGCAAAAGGCCTCCGCAAGGCTGGAATTGACCATCCATGCGACGCGCGCCCTGATCTACAGCCTGCTGTTCGTGGGCCTGGCCGCCTGGGAGTGGCATGGCGCCTGGGCCTGGGTGCTGGTCATCGTCTTTGGCGTGGAAATCGTGCTGACCCTGTGGGATTTCGTCGTGGAAGACCAGACCCGTCTCTTGCCCGCCACGGAGCGGGTCACGCATACTGTGCTGGCGATTAACGCGGGCGCCTTCATCGCCTTGCTGGCCCTGAACAGCAGCGAGTGGGCCACGTTGCCGACGGCTCTCGTGTGGCAGCCGTATGGCTGGCTCAGCGTCTTCCTCGCCCTGTGCGGCGTGGGCGTGGGCTTGTCCGGCCTGCGCGACGCGTATGCCGTGTGGCAGCTGGGCCGGCGCAAGGTGCAGGAAAAGCAAGAGCAGGAAGAGCACCTGCGCTTTGCCGCCGCGCCGCAGTCCGTGCTGGTGACGGGCGCCACGGGTTTCATCGGCCAGCAACTGGTCAGCGCCCTGCTGGCCGATGGCCACGCGGTGACGGTGCTGACGCGCCAGCCGAAACAGGCCGCGTGGACCTTCGATGGCCAGGTGCGCTGCATCGACTCGCTGGACGCATTGGCGGATGCGCAGTGCATCGACATGGTGGTCAACCTGGCCGGCGCGCGCATCGTCGGGCGGCGCTGGACGGAGGCGCGCAAGGCGGCGCTGCGCCGCAGCCGGGTGGCGCTGACGCAGGAACTGGTGGCGTGGATCGCCCGCGCGCAGCACAAGCCGCGCGTACTGCTGTCGGCATCGGCCATCGGCTATTACGGCGTGCAGCCGCAGGGCGACGCGACGGAGTTGACGGAGGAGAGCGCGCCGCAAGCCATCTTCATGTCGCAGCTGTGCCAGGAATGGGAAGCGGCCGCGCGCCAGGCGGAGGCATTTGGCGTGCAGGTGGGCTGCATGCGCTTTGGCCTCGTCTTCGGCCACCAGGGTTCGCTGCCGCAGATGCTGCTGCCGATCCGCTTTGGCGTGGGCGGCCCGCTGGGCAGCGGCAAGCAGTGGGTCACGTGGGTGCACGTGCGCGACGTGATCCGCGGCATCGCCCACCTGGCGCGCCGCAGCGAAGATGCCACCGTCAGCGGCGCCTACAACTTCTGCGCGCCGGAAGCCATCGAGCAGCGCCGCTTCGCCCAAGTGGCGGGCGCCGTGCTGCACCGCCCCAGCTTCCTGCCCACGCCGGCCTTCGTCATGCGCGCCATGCTGGGCGAGCAGGCCGACTTGCTGGTGGAAGGCCAGCGGGTCGCGCCGCGCCGGCTGCTGGGCGAAGGCTTTGCCTTCCGCTACCCACAGCTGGAAGGGGCGCTGCGCAGTTTATAAGTTGGCGTAAGATGGGGATGGGAGGAACCGAACCATGCCCCGTTTCAGCCATACGATAGACAGCCATACCTATGCCTTCGCCAGCCTGAAGGAGCTGCTGGCGAAGGCCACGCCGCCCCGTTCGGGCGATGTGCTGGCCGGCGTGGCGGCAGCCAGCGCGCGCGAACGGGTGGCGGCGCAGCTGGCGCTGGCGGACGTGCCCTTGTTGACCTTTCTCAATGAGGCGCTGGTGCCGTACGAAGACGATGAAGTCACGCGCCTGATCATCGACACCCACGAGCGCGCCGCCCTGGCGCCGATTTCCCACCTGTGCGTGGGCGATTTCCGCGACTGGCTGCTGGACGACGCGACGGATACGCCAACGCTGTCCCAGGTCGCCGCCGGCATCACGCCGGAAATGGCGGCCGCCGTCTCAAAAATCATGCGCCTGCAGGACCTGGTGCTGGTGGCCCGCAAGTGCAAGGTCGTCACGGCCTTTCGCAATACCCTGGGCCTGGAAGGCCGCCTGTCCACGCGCTTGCAGCCGAACCACCCGACGGACGACGCCACGGGGATTGCCGCCTCCATCCTCGATGGCCTGCTGCTGGGCAGCGGCGACGCCGTGATCGGCATCAATCCGGCCACCGACAATGTGGCGCAGGTGGTCGCGCTGCTGCACCTGCTCGACGCCGTCATTGATCAATATCAGATTCCCACGCAGTCGTGCGTGCTCACGCACATCACCAATACGCTCGAGGCGATACGTCGCGGCGCGCCCGTCGACCTGGTATTCCAGTCGGTGGCGGGCACGCAGGCGGCCAACCGCAGCTTCGGCATCGACTTGTCGCTGCTGGCCGAGGGCCAGGCGGCGGCCCTGTCGCTGGGGCGCGGCACGGTGGGCAACAACGTCATGTATTTCGAGACGGGGCAGGGCAGCGCCCTGTCGGCCGGCGCCCACCACGGCATGGACCAGCAGACGTGCGAGGCGCGAGCGTATGCGGTGGCGCGCGCCTTCCAGCCGCTGCTGGTCAATTCCGTGGTGGGCTTCATCGGCCCGGAATACCTGTACGACGGCAAGCAGATCATGCGCGCGGGACTGGAAGACCATTTCTGTGCCAAGCTGCTTGGGCTGCCCATGGGCTGCGACGTGTGCTACACCAACCACGCGGAAGCGGACCAGGACGACATGGATGCCTTGCTGACCATGCTGGGCGTGGCCGGCTGCAATTTCATCATGGGCGTGCCGGGCGCGGACGACATCATGCTCGGCTACCAGAGCACCTCGTTCCACGACGCCCTGTATGCGCGCCGCGTGCTGGGCCTGCGTCCCGCGCCCGAATTCGCGGCCTGGCTGGCGCGCATGCGGATCACGGATGCGCAGGGTCGTCTGAACACGGCGCTGGCGCCCGCCTTCCAGGCGGCCCTGCTGCGCCTGAACGGCTAGGGAGGATACATGGACGAGAAAAGCCCGTGGCAGGCGCTGCGCGCGCATACGGCGGCGCGCATCGCGCTGGGGCGTCGCGGCGTGAGCGTGCCGACCAGCGCGCAGCTGGCGTTCCAGCTGGCCCACGCGCAGGCGCGCGACGCCGTGCACCTGGCGCTCGATGGCGGCGCCCTGGCGCAGGCGCTGACAGAACAGGGGCTGGCCTGCGTGCAGCTGCACAGCGCCGCCGCCACGCGTGCCGACTACCTGCAGCGGCCCGACCTGGGCCGCCGGCTCGACGATGCTTCACGCGCGCGGCTGGCGGCCGGCACCAGGGGAGTCGACCTGGCGCTGGTGGCGGCCGATGGCCTGTCGGCGCTGGCCGTGCAGCGCCACGTGGCGCCCTTCCTGGCCGCCTTGCGCGCACGGCTGGCGCTGGAAGCCTGGACGCTGTCGCCGCTGCACATCGTGGCGCAGGGACGGGTGGCCATCGGCGACGAAATAGGGGAGTTGCTGAAGGCGCGCGCCGTGCTGGTGCTGATCGGCGAGCGGCCGGGATTGAGTTCCCCGGACAGTCTGGGCCTGTACCTGACGTGGGCGCCAAAAACAGGCTTGCTGGACGAGCGCCGCAACTGCATCTCGAACGTGCGCCCGGAAGGGCTGGCGTATGCGCAGGCGGCGTACCGGCTGCATTATCTGCTGTCGCAGGCGTTCAGCCGGCAGCTGTCGGGCGTGGGCTTGAAGGATGAAACGGTGGCGGAAGGCGCGGCCCTGGCGGGCGCGCGCAATTTCCTGCTGGAGTGATCAGACTTCGCGGATTTCGTCCAGCGGCCAGCGCGGGCGCACGTTGAACGAGTAATCGTGCTTGGCCGCCTGCGGGTTGATTTGCAGGCGCATGGCGCCGGCAAAGGCGATCATGGCGCCGTTATCGGTACAGAATTCCAGCTCCGGGTAATACACCTTGAAGCGCTTCTTGGCGGCGGCCGCGTTGAGCGAGGCGCGCAATTGCGCGTTGGCGCCCACGCCGCCGGCGATCACCAGGCGTTTCAAGCCCGTGTGCTTGAGGGCCGCCACGCATTTGGCCGTCAGCACGTCGACGATGGCGTCGACGAAGCCGCGCGCGATATTCGCCTTGTCCTGTTCGCAGATATTCGCGATGACTTTTTCTTCATGGTTCTTGACCACCGTCAGCACGGCCGTCTTCAAACCGGAGAAACTGAAATTGAAATCCTTCGAGTGCAGCATCGGGCGCGGCAGTTTATAGGCCAGCGGGTCGCCGAATTCGGCCAGGCGCGAAATGGCGGGGCCGCCCGGATAGCCCAGTCCCAGCAGCTTGGCCGATTTGTCGAACGCTTCGCCGGCCGCATCATCGAGCGTTTCGCCCAGCATCGTGTACTGGCCCACGCCATCGACGCGCATCAGCTGCGTGTGGCCGCCCGACACCAGCAGGGCGATGAAGGGGAATTCCGGCGGCTCGGACGCCAGCAGCGGCGACAGCAGATGGCCTTCCAGGTGGTGGATGCCCAGCACCGGCTTGTTGATGGCCAGGCCCAGGCTGCAGGCCACGGATGACCCGACCAGCAGCGCGCCGGCCAGGCCGGGACCCTGCGTATAGGCGATGGCGTCGATCTCGGGCAGGGTGATGCCGGCCTTGGCCAGGGTTTCATCGAGCAGCGGGATGGCGCGGCGGATATGGTCGCGCGACGCCAGTTCCGGCACCACGCCGCCATATTGCTCGTGCATGGCTACTTGCGAGTAGAGGGCGTGCGACAGCAGGCCGCGTTGCGTGTCGTACAAGGCCAGGCCGGTTTCGTCACAGGAGGATTCGACGCCAAGAACAATCATGAAGGTACTGAATAGGGAGGAGTAATCCGCCATTGTAAAGGAAAGCCGGCTGGTCCACCGTGCGGCGGGCGCACCATTTCGGCGGCAGTGTGCACTTGCGCAGTGCGCCGCGCTGGGGTTTTTCCCCGCATGTTGGCCATTTTTCGCCCGTGCGGCACTGGCACCGCTCTTGCTTAGACAGGCGTGTGCCTTTCTCGAGGGAGCTAGCGATGTCGGAACAATGGAAAATGATTTGCCGCCTGAAGGATATGCCGCTGGCGGGCGCGCGCATGGTGCAGCGGGGCCTGGCGTGGCAGGATTTGCCGGGCGTGGCGCTGTTTCGCGCCCTGGATGACACGGTGTACGCGCTGCTCGACACGGTGCCTTGCCTGGGCGGCCCGCTGGCGCACGGGGTGCTGATGGAGAAAAACCTGATGGGGCCGAAGAACAGCTGGATCATCGAGCTCGATTCGGGCCGCCTGGTGGCGCCCGTGCAGGGCATGGCGCGCACGTACGCCGTGCGCATCCTGGACGGGCGCATCTACCTGGACGTCAATGAACTCAATATCCCGGCCAGCAAGGCGGAACAGGCGCTGGCGGGATCGTTCGCCGTGCTGCCGCATGTGCAGATGGCAGTGTGAAAAAAAACGGCGCACAGGGCGCCGTTTTTCGTCTCCGCGAGAGGCTTACGCCGGGCGGTTCAACAAGTGCGCATGCGCGTCGCGCAGCATGGTCGCCGTCGTGTCCCAGTCGATGCAGCCGTCGGTGACGGAGCAGCCGTAGGTCAGTTGCGACAGGTCTTGCGGGATCTTCTGGTTGCCGCCGACGATGTTCGATTCGATCATCACGCCTACCAGCGAGCGGTTGCCCTGGCGGATCTGGTTGACCACGTCGGCCATCACCAGCGGTTGCAGTTCCGGCTTCTTGTAGCTGTTCGCGTGCGAGCAGTCGACCACCAGGTTGGCGGGCAGCTTGGCCTTGGCCAGCGCCTGTTCGGCGATGGCGATCGACACGGAATCGTAGTTCGGGCGGCCGTCGCCGCCGCGCAGCACGACGTGGCCGTACGCGTTGCCGCGCGTGCGCACGATGGCGACGTTGCCTTCGCCGTTAATGCCCAGGAAGGAGTGCGGGTGCGCCGACGACAGGATGGCGTTGACGGCGATGCTGATGTCGCCATCGGTGCCGTTCTTGAAGCCGACGGGCGTCGACAGGCCGGACGACATTTCGCGGTGCGTCTGCGATTCCGTGGTGCGCGCGCCGATGGCCGTCCAGGCGATCAGGTCGCCCAGATATTGCGGCGAGATGGGGTCCAGCGCTTCGGTGGCGGTGGGCAGGCCCAGTTCGCACACGTCGAGCAGGAACTGGCGCGCCTTTTCCATGCCTTCGTTGACCTTGAACGAGTCGTCCATGTACGGATCGTTGATATAGCCCTTCCAGCCCGTGGTGGTACGCGGTTTTTCGAAATACACGCGCATCACCAGCAGCATCGTGTCCTTGACTTCCTCTTGCAGCGCTTTCAGGCGGCGCGCGTAATCGAGGCCGGCGACGGGGTCGTGGATCGAGCACGGGCCGACGACGACGAACAGGCGCTGGTCCTTGCGGTCGATGATGTTGCGCAGCGCTTCGCGGCCGCGGCTGACGGTGTCGAAGGCGCTTTCCGACAGGGGCAGCTTGGCGTGCAGTTCGGCCGGTGTCGGCATGGGCGCGAAAGAGGTGACGTTGATATTTTCGATGTCTGGCGTATTCATGATTCTGGCTCGGCTTTCGCTATTGCGTTCTTTAAGAGGCAATAGTGTAGCGGAAATGCGGCCTGGCGGCGGGGATGGGGCCAAAACGGGAATGGCTGAGTTGTTTTTATGGCAGGGCCGGCACGCCGCCGGCCCCTTGCTCCGGGGCGCTCAATGGCCGCCGGCCAGGCTGGCGCCAACGCTGTAGCGGGCGATGCGCGGATAGTTGCCGGCCAGCTCGGGTGGCCGGGACAGGCCGGGATGGCGCCGCACATGCGCAAGAATGGCGCTTTCGTGCTGGCGTATCTGCGTATCGAGGCAGGCGATCTGCTGGCGCAGCAATTGATGCAGCGCAATCTGGCCCGCATGGAAATGGGTTTCCAGGCGCGCCATTTCCTGCTGGCGCAGCTGCCGCACGGCTTGCAGGCGGCGCAGCCACTGGCGCAGCTCCACGTAGGCGGGTGAAGGCGGCGTCCAGGGGACGGGGCGTGCCGCCGCGCAATACTTGGCCAGCACCACGGCGCCGCGCACCGCGCCGCCGGGCAAGCCGCAGCCGCGCGCATACGCTTCCAGCCGGCCGGGCTCGACATCGCAGACCAGCATGCCCATGCCGGCCAGCGCGCTGGCGGCCGCCTCGCTGTGCGGCTCGTTCACGCGCATACAGACGCGCAAGCCCATGACGGACACGTCGTTCCTTTGCAGCCAGCTGCGCAGCCAGCGGTAGCCGGCCACGTCGTTTTCCAGCACCTTGCACAGCACTTCGCCGCCCGAGAGCAGCACGGCTTTCAGCAGCAGCTTGCTCGTTTCGATGCCGACGAAGGCCGTTTCCTGTTTGCTTGCGTGTTCCATGATGAGTCCTCCTGTGCAGTCTTATACGCAGCGGTGGCGCGTTTGGATGCAGTTCCATCCAAGAAATAGCTTGAAAGACTGTTGCATTGGCGTCCATGGCCTCTTCCAGCCCGTCTGCAAGGGGGAGAATCCGTGTAAACTGGCGCCATGACGACTGTTTCCATCCCCCATACCGATGTGGCCGGCGAGCCATTCCCAGCAGCACGTTTCATCAAGGAAATAGGACGCGGCAAGAACGGCGCGCGCAGCATGACGCGCGATGACGCCCGCGCCCTGTACCGCGCCATGCTCGAGGGCCGCGTGTCGGACCTGGAATTGGGCGGCATTTTGTTGTCGATGCGCATCAAAGGCGAGTCCGTGGACGAGATAGCCGGCTTCCTCGACGCGGCCGAAGCGTCATTCGTCCCGCTGGCCGCGCCGGCCGGCGAATTCGCGCCCATCATCATTCCCAGCTACAACGGCGCCCGCAAGATGGCCAACCTGACGGCCTTGCTGGCGCTGCTGCTGGCGCGCGCGGGGGCGCCCGTGCTCGTGCATGGCGTGACGGGCGACCCGGGCCGCATCACGACGGCCGAAGTGCTGGCCGCGCTGGGTGTGCCCGCCTCGCCGGACCATGCGCAGGCCGAGGCCGCCATGGCGCGGGGGGAAGCCGCCTTCCTGCCCATCGCTGCGCTGGCGCCGCGCCTGGCGCACATGCTGTCCCTGCGGCGCGTGCTGGGCGTGCGCAATTCCACGCACACCCTGGTGAAAATCATGCAGCCGTTCGCCGGTCCCGCCCTGCGCCTGGTGTCGTACACGCACCCGGAATACCTGGAAATGCTCGGTGAATATTTCCTGACTGCATCAGATCCTGCGCGCGGCGACGCTTTCCTGATGCGCGGCACGGAGGGAGAAACGGTGGCCAACGCCAACAAGGCGCAGCAGATCGACTGGTTTCACGGGAGCGAACGTACGGTGCTGGTGGAAAAACAGTTGCTGGTGGAAGAGTTGCCGCACTTGCCGGCCGAGCGCGATGCAGCCACCACGGCCGCCTGGATCGCCGCCGTGCTGCGCGGCGAGGTGCCCGTGCCGCCGTCGATCGCCGGGCAGGTGGAGCAATGCCTGATGGCATCGCGGCAGATTGCAGCACGGCCGCGCTAGCCGCGCCGCCGCAGTTTACAATGGCGTCTTTGTAATCAGCGGTGACCGGAATTCTTATGGCAAAACAATTTGATGTGGCAGTGATCGGCGCGGGCGCGGCCGGCATGATGTGTGCGGCTGTTGCCGCCCAGCAAGGCAAGCGCGTGGTGTTGATCGATCACGCGGCCAAGCTGGCCGAAAAGATCCGCATCTCGGGTGGTGGACGGTGTAATTTCACCAATATTAACGCCACGCCACAAAATTTCCTCTCGGAAAACCCGCATTTCTGCAAGAGCGCGCTGTCGCGCTACACGCCGCAGGATTTCCTCGCGCTGGTGAAAAAATACCGGATCGGCTACCACGAAAAGCACAAGGGCCAGCAATTCTGCAATGAATCGGCCGAACAGATCATCGACATGCTCAAGGACGAGTGCGCCGCTGGCGGCGTGCATTGGCGCATGCCGTGCAAGATCGACAATGTTGTGCAGCAGGAAGATGGCGGCTTCGTGCTGCAGACGGATAGCGGCGACATCGAGACGGCCAGCATCGTCATCGCCACGGGCGGACTGTCGATCCCGAAGATCGGCGCCACGGATTTCGCCTACCGCATCGCCAAGCAATTCGATTTGATGATGGTCGAACCCCGTCCGGCCCTGGTGCCGCTGACGTTCGACCCGGCCAGCTGGGCGCCGTTCGCGGAACTGTCCGGCATCGCGCTGGAAGTGGATGTGGAAACGGGCAGTCTGAAAGGCCGCAAGGCCACGGGCGCGCGTTTCCGCGAAGATTTGCTGTTCACCCACCGCGGCTTGTCGGGCCCGGCGATTCTGCAGATTTCCAGCTACTGGTTGCCGGGCGAGCCCATCGTCGTCAACCTGTTGCCGGAAGTGGATGTGGCGCAGACCTTGATTGAAGGCAAGGGCACCTTGAAGAAGCAGCTGGGCAATATCGTCGCGCAATGGCTGCCGCAGCGCCTGGCGGACTGCTTGTTGGCCGTCAACGGCCTGGCGCCGGACGCGCGCATCGCCGACATGCCCGACGCGCTGCTGCGCAAGCTGGGCCAGGCCATCAATGCCTGGTCCATCGTGCCGAACGGTTCCGAAGGCTACCGCAAGGCCGAAGTGACGCGTGGCGGCATCGACACGCGCGAACTGTCGCAGCAGACCATGATGGCGAATAAGGTGCCGGGCCTGTATTTCATCGGCGAATCGGTCGATGTGACGGGCTGGCTGGGCGGTTACAACTTCCAGTGGGCCTGGGCTTCCGGCGTGGCGGCAGGTATTGCCTTGCAGTAAGCAAGTCTGTAGGATGGGGTTCTGGCGCCCGGTGCGCCGACCCCGGTGCGTGGTTTACGCCACATTCCGGCAGCGACCGCAGGCTGCATGCCGCACGCAAGTGGGGGAGGGGCTTCCCTTTCCGAATAAAAGCTGCTACTATCTATCTCTTCCTATACACCACCTCAACGGTTTGAATTTTACATGACCACTATTCGCCTTAAAGAAAACGAGCCGTTCGAAGTCGCAATGCGTCGCTTCAAACGCACCATCGAAAAAACGGGTCTGCTGACCGAATTGCGCGCACGCGAATTCTACGAAAAGCCAACAGCTGAGCGCAAGCGCAAGCTGGCAGCTGCTGTCAAGCGTCATTACAAACGCATCCGCAGCCAACAACTGCCGAAAAAATTATTCTAAGACTGTTCAGTCAGAACCAACCCGGGTAGTTCGGCGCATTGTTCGCCACGGGTTTTGTTTTGATTCGCCTGAAGTGATACTTCAGATGAGTCGCATACCCGCTCCGGTTCGCCGCAGCGGGTTTTCGCTTTTGTGGCTGCCTGCTTGGAGTACACAGATCAGCATCGAGCCCCACTTACCAACACGAGGATTGCCATGAGCTTGAAAGAACAAATTACCGAAGACATGAAAAACGCCATGCGCGCCAAGGAAGCGGGCAAGCTGGGCACGATTCGCCTGTTGCTGGCGGAAATCAAGCGCAAGGAAGTCGACGAGCGCATCGAATTGACGGATGCCCACGTGACGGCCATCGTGGAAAAGATGATCAAGCAGCGCAAGGATTCGATCACCCAGTTCGAAGCCGGTGGCCGTGCCGACCTGGCCGACATTGAAAAAGCCGAGCTGGTGCACCTGATCGGCTACATGCCTGCGGGCCTGTCGGAAGAAGAAGTGGCGGCCGAAGTGGCTGCCGCCGTGGCCGCCTCGGGCGCCGCCGGTCCGCAAGACATGGGCAAGGTCATGGCCATCGTCAAGCCGAAGCTGGCTGGCCGCGCCGACATGACGGTGGTGTCCGCCCTGGTCAAGAAAGCCTTGACGTCGGCAGCGTAAGCATACAATAGTAGCAAGGGCTGCCAGTCGTCGCGCTGGCAGCCTGTTAATAGCCCACACGTTGACCTGGCTCAACCTCAGGCCGCGTGCGGTAGTATAGTCTGACCTATAACAAGACCCGCCCTAGCCAGTGATACCTCAATCCTTCATTTCCGATTTGCTCAACCGCGTCGATATCGTCGATGTCGTGGGGCGCTATGTGCAACTGAAAAAAGGTGGCGCCAATTTCATGGGCTTGTGCCCGTTCCACAGTGAAAAATCGCCCAGCTTTACCGTCAGCCCCACCAAGCAGTTCTATCACTGCTTCGGCTGTGGTGCGCATGGCACCTCGATCGGCTTCCTGATCGAGTACTCGGGCATGGGCTTTGTCGACGCCGTCAAGGACCTGGCGCAGAACGTGGGCATGGTCGTGCCGGAAGCGGACGATAAAATTCCGCCAGCCCAGCGCGCGCAGATCCAGGCGCAGAGCCTGGCCCTGTCCGACGCCATGACGCAGGCGTGCGATTATTACCGCGGACAATTGCGCCACGCGCCGGAAGCCATCGCCTACCTCAAAAACCGGGGTTTGACGGGCGAAGTGGCCGCTCGCTTCGGCATGGGCTTCGCGCCCGGCGGCTGGGACAACCTGCGCTCCGTCTTCCCCGACTACGACGTGGTGGCACTGGCCGAGGCCGGTCTCGTGATCGACAAGGTCGATGAAGAGGGCAACAATCGCAAGCGTTACGACCGTTTCCGCGAACGCATCATGTTTCCGATTCGCAATACCAAGGGGCAAGTCATCGCCTTTGGCGGCCGCGTGCTCGACCATGGCGAACCGAAATACCTGAACTCGCCGGAAACCCCCTTGTTTTCCAAGGGTTTCGAACTGTATGGCTTGTTCGAGGCGCGCCAGGCCATCCGCGACGCCGGCTATGTGCTGGTGACGGAAGGCTATATGGACGTCGTTGCCTTGGCGCAAATGGGTTTCCCGCAAGCCGTGGCGACTCTGGGCACGGCGTGCACGCCCACGCACGTGCAAAAACTGCTGCGCCAGACGGATAACGTGATTTTCAGCTTCGACGGCGACAAGGCCGGCCGCCGCGCCGCGCGCCGCGCGCTGGAAGCGAGCCTGGCCCACGTGTCGGACAATAAAACCATCAAATTCCTGTTCTTGCCGTCGGAACACGATCCGGACAGCTACATCCGCGAATTCGGCGCCGAGGGCTTCGAGCAGCAAGTGCATGAAGCCATGCCGCTGTCGCAATTTTTGCTGAAAGAAGTGTCGGGCGAGCATGATCTGTCGGAGCCGGAAGGGCGCGCCCGCGTGCAGTTCGACGCCAAGCCGCTGCTGCAGCTGATGGCGCCGTCGTCCCTGCGCCTGCAGATCGTGCGGGGACTGGCGCAGCTGACGCAGTCCACGCCGGCCGAGATTGAAGCCCTGTTCGAGCTGGCGAAACCCGTTGCCGTGGCGCATCGCGCGCCGCCGAAATCGGGCCGCCCCGTGCCTGTCGGCCTGGAATTGAAGATCATGCGCATGCTGGTGGCGCATCCGCCGCTGACGATGCGCATCGACGAGGCCGCCCTGGCCGCCTTCCAGCACCTGGGGCCGGATGCGGCGCACAGCCTGGGGCAACTGGTGGCCGTGGGCCAGGCGCTGGGCGAGCACGGCAGCTTTGCCGCGCTGGCGCAGCAGTTGAAGGAGCTGGGCAGCGAGTATGACGAGATCATCGGCGAGATCGCGGCCGGTACGGAATCCGATTACGACAGCGAATTGTCGTGGCTGGTGAGCACCATCCGCGAGATCAAATTGAATGCCTTGAAGGCGGAATTGCAGCAATTGTTTGCGTCGGGTTTGCCATCCGAGAAAATTGGTGTACGCTACCGCGAAATCATGCAGGAGCAGGGGGCGCTGGAACGCGAGCGCGATGCCGAGTTGGTGAATCGCTAACCTTGCCTTGAGGGTATGGCGCGCACTGGAAAAACATTTTTCGCGTGCTATAATTAAATGCTAAGTATTGTGTGCTTTGGCAAGCTAGTTCTGTTTCGTAAATAGTATTTGTTTTCAGTAAGTTAGGCTCTTGATCGGCGCGGTGGATCGTGTCGGCAGCCAGGGCCAACTGGCGTTTTCGGCGTTGCGGGCAAGGCTCGCAGACGCTGGCAAGCCGCGCCAGGCTCTCGCTCCCAACGCGGTCGATGCAGGAATTTTTGCCGAGGCGGCTGGCAACAGCCGGTGGACAGGAATTGCTGCGCTTCCCGCGGATCGTGGCCGATGAGGTGTAAGTAACGTAACAGTGTCGAATTTGCGTAGTCGGCAGGTTCGAAGATGGTGGTTCCCGCAGGTAGACAGGGAACTGGCAGCAAACTTTATCCTAATCCACCGTAAAGCAAGTCGTTGTGTAATCGAAAGCGCCTGTGCCAATCAAGAAACCCGAATCCAAAGCGGCTGCAAAGCCCACTAAAGTTACCACGAAAGCCGAAAAGGCGCTCGACCGGCCAGAAGCGCGCGTTACCAGCGCGCCCGTGGTCAGCCAGACCACCGACGCTGCCACCCTGGCAGCCATCGATACGTCCGGTTATGTCTTGCCGTCGGTAAAAGTGCCAGGCCGCCGCGGCCGCAAGCCAAAAGAATTCCAGCCAGAAAATGATGAAGTCGCCGCCCTGAACGCCGTCGAGCGGGCCGAACTGAAGGCCGTCGACAAGGCCAAGGCCAAGGACCGCAAGGCGAAGGAGCGCGCGCTGCTGAAAGACGCGTTCTCGTCCGATACGGAAGCGAGCGAGGAAGAACTCGAGCGCCGGCGCCAGAAACTCAAGACCCTGATCAAGTTCGGCAAGGAACGCGGTTTCCTGACGTATGCGGAAATCAACGATCACTTGCCTGAAAACATAGTCGATCCGGAAGCCATCGAAGGCATCATCGGTACCTTCAATGACATGGGCATCGCCGTCTACGAGCACGCGCCCGATGCGGAAACGTTGTTGCTGTCCGATAACGTTGCCGTCGTCACCAGCGATGACGAGGCGGAAGCAGCGGCCGAGGCCGCATTGTCGACCGTCGACTCCGATTTCGGCCGCACCACCGACCCCGTGCGCATGTATATGCGCGAAATGGGTTCGGTCGAGCTGCTGACGCGCGAAGGCGAGATCGAGATCGCCAAACGCATCGAAGATGGCTTGAAAGACATGATCCAGGCCATTTCCGCCTGTCCCGTGACGATTGCCGAAATCATCGCCGCCGCCGACCGCATCGCCAACGAAGAGATCAAGATCGACGAAATCGTCGACGGACTCGTCGATGAAAACGAACCGGTCGCCGCCGCGCCTGTCGTCGCCGCCCCCGTCGAAGAAGACGAGGAAGAAGGCGAAGCGGAAGAAGAGGAAGAAGAAGAGGAAGAAGAAGCGAGCGCGTCGGGCGCCGCCGGTTTCTCCGCGGAGCAGCTGGAAACCCTGAAACGCACGGCGCTGGAAAAATTCGCCGTCATTTCGCAGCAGTTCGACAAGATGCGCCGCGCCTTCGAAAAAGAAGGCTACAACTCGAAACCGTACGCCAAGGCGCAGGAAGCCATTTCGCAAGAATTGCTGGGCATCCGCTTCACGGCCAAGGTCGTGGAAAAGCTGTGCGATACCCTGCGCGGCCAGGTCGACGAAGTGCGCCATATCGAGAAGCAAATCCTCGACGTGGCCGTGAACCGCTGCGGCATGCCGCGCGCTCACTTCATCAAGGTCTTCCCGGGCAATGAAACCAACCTGGACTGGGTCGATGGCGAAGTCAACGCAGGACACGCGTACAGCGCCATCCTGGGCCGCAACATTCCGACCGTCAAGGAACTGCAGCAGCGCCTGATCGACTTGCAGGCGAGGGTCGTGCTGCCGCTGCCGGACTTGCGCAACATCAACCGCCAGATGGCGGCCGGTGAAATGAAGGCGCGCAAGGCCAAACGCGAAATGACGGAGGCCAACTTGCGCCTGGTCATTTCGATCGCCAAGAAATACACGAACCGCGGCCTGCAATTCCTCGATTTGATTCAGGAAGGCAATATCGGCCTGATGAAGGCCGTCGACAAGTTCGAGTACCGCCGCGGCTACAAGTTCTCCACGTATGCGACCTGGTGGATTCGCCAGGCCATCACGCGCTCGATCGCCGACCAGGCGCGCACGATTCGTATTCCCGTGCACATGATCGAGACGATCAACAAGATGAACCGGATTTCCCGCCAGATTCTGCAGGAAACGGGTGCGGAACCCGATCCGGCCACCCTGGCGATCAAGATGGAAATGCCCGAGGACAAGATCCGCAAGATCATGAAAATCGCCAAGGAACCGATCTCGATGGAAACGCCGATCGGCGACGACGACGATTCCCACCTGGGCGACTTCATCGAGGACAACAACACCCTGGCGCCGGCCGATGCGGCCCTGCACGCGTCCATGCGGGGCGTGGTCAAGGACGTGCTCGATTCCCTGACGCCGCGCGAAGCGAAAGTGCTGCGCATGCGTTTCGGCATCGAGATGTCCACCGACCACACGCTGGAAGAAGTGGGCAAGCAATTTGACGTGACGCGCGAGCGCATCCGCCAGATCGAAGCCAAGGCGCTGCGCAAGCTGCGCCACCCATCGCGCTCCGACAAGCTGAAAAGCTTCTTGGAAGGCAACTAGAAGCCAATAGGGCTTGACGTGCGCCCCTGATACCCCTATCCTCGCGTGTCCGTTTCTAAAACGGCCGCGCGAGGCGGGTTTCAACAGCGCCGCCACGCCGCAGTCCCCTGGGCCTCTAGCTCATGCTTGGTTAGAGCAGCGGACTCATAATCCGTTGGTGCCGTGTTCGACTCACGGGAGGCCCACCAGAATTGAGCAGCAATAGAACGAGCCCCGGCAGGCCACTGCCGGGGCTTTTTTCGTGCTGTCGTACAATCGCGGCATTGCGATTTATCTAGGGTGAAACGAGATGACGGCGGAAGTGAAGATGGAAGATATCGTGGTGGGTGACGGCAAGGCGGCGGCGCGGGGTGCACTGATCACGGCCCACTACCGGGGCTGGCTGGAGGATGGCACGGAGTTTGACTCGTCGCACAAGCGGGGTGAGCCTTTTCGCTGCGTGTTGAGCAATAACAAGGTGATCCAGGGCTGGATTCTGGGTTTGCATGGCATGCAGGTGGGCGGCAAGCGCAAGCTGTGGGTACCGGCGGCGCTGGCGTATGGCGAGCGGCAGGTGGGCTTGATTCCGCCAAACTCCAATTTGGTCTTCGAGATCGAGTTGCTGGAAGTGCTGACGCGCGATTGATACGCGATGGTGTCATCAGGCCGATACGACGCCGGCTTTTTTCAGCAGCAGTTGCTCGACATCGGCGCGCAGCGCCTGCTGCGTGGGGAAGGTGGCATAGCGCAAGGTCACATAGCCGGCCAGCCTGAGCATGGCGTCGCGCTCCCTGTCCTGGCGTTCGCGGCCGTTGTGGCTGCTGTCGTCGAGCTCGATCACGGCGATGACGTGCAGTTGCTGGCTGCACAATACAAAATCGGCCACCTTGCGGTCGAAACGGTTTCTGTTCGCCCATCCCTTCGCCGTCACCAGCGCGGAAAACGCCACTTGCGCCAGCACCGTGCATTCCGGCAATGCCGTTTGCAGCAGGTGATACATCTGCTGCTCGCGCGCCGTCATGACGGGTTTTCTGTGCAGCCGCAGCGGCGCACGGGACTTCGCGTTTCCGCGCACGGCCAGCATGGCAAAGAGCAGGAGCAAGGCCGCGATGGCGAGCAGGACGGTGTAGGAAGGCATGGGCAGGCATCAGGATGGACGAATCCTGATGGTACGCGAACTGCAGCGTGTTTTCGTGCCGCTGCCGGCGTATTTCAGGTGCAGCCTTTGTTGAAGATCAAGCCTGTTTCAAGTTGATCTGCATCACGTCCAGCGCCGGCACGATGTCTTGCAGGCTGGCCACTTCATAGGTAGGGGTGGCGGCCGACGTATTGGCCATGCTGTCCGGGTTGAACCAGCAACTGTCGATGCCGTAGCGGTTGGCGCCCAGGATGTCGGCGTCCAGCCGGTCGCCGATGATGATGGTCGTGTCCTTGCTGCATGCGCGCGCCATGTTGGCCGCGTATTCGAAGAAACGCACATCCGGCTTGGCGTGGCCGCACGCTTCGGAGGTGGCGACGAAGGAAATGTAGTCGCCCAGGCCGGAGGCGGCGATGCGGCGGTTCTGGATGGACTCGACGCCGTTGGTGATGATGCCCACTTCGCCGATGCGCGACAAGGTTTCGCACACCTGTTTGGCGCCATCGATGAGCACGACCGTGTCCGGCAGGGAATCCAGATACAGCCGGCTGGCCAGTTCCGGGTCGATGGCGATGCCGTTCAGTGCAAACGTCTTGCGGAAGCGCTCCACCTTCAGGAAATCCTTGCTCACGTCACCCGTTTCGAAACGTTTCCACAGGTCGACGTTGATCGCCTGGTATTGGGAAAACAAGCCGTCGATGCCGTCGCGCAAGCCCAGTTCGTGCATGGTGTGCAGGAACGAGCGTTTTTCGGACGCCCGGAAGTCGAGCAGGGTATCGTCCAGGTCAAACAGGAATAATTTGTATTTCATGGTGTGTTGTTGAAAGCGTGGAAATCTATCTTGCATCGTAGCACGTAGCGCTGAGTTCGGTTGGACGTGCCCTGCGCGGGCGATCCGCTACAATCGCTGCCACACCTGTTACCTTCATTCCATTCCCGCACATGACCCAGCTCTCCGTCAACGTCAATAAAATCGCCTTGCTGCGCAATTCGCGCGGCCGTAACTTCCCGGACCTGCTCGCATTTTCCGCGCGCTTTCTCGACCTGGGCGCCGCCGGCATCACCTTGCATCCGCGCCCAGACCAGCGCCATGCCCGCTACGACGATGTTGCCCCCTTGCAGCGCCTGTGCGCGGAGCGGGGGCGCGAGCTGAATGTGGAGGGGTATCCGACGGCGGAATTTCTGGAAATAGTGAAAAGTGCACGCCCGGCGCAATGCACCCTGGTGCCGGACATGCCGGGGCAATTGACGTCCGATCACGGCTGGGACATCGAGCAGCACGCAGCGCTGTTGCGTCCCGTCATTGCGGAATTGAATGACCTGGGCATCCGCGTCAGCCTGTTTGTCGATGCCGACTACCCGGCGCTGGAATGGGCGCGCGAAGTGGGCGCGGCGCGGGTCGAGCTGTACACGGAGCGGTTTGCCGAAAGCCATGGCAGCGAGCACGGCGATGCCGTATTCGATACCTATCTGCAGGCGGCGCGGCGGGCGCAGGCGCTGGGACTGGGCGTGAATGCCGGGCATGATCTCGATCTGCACAATCTGGCGCGTTTCCTGGACATTCCCGGCATCCTGGAAGTGTCGATCGGCCACGCGTTGGTGGTCGAGTGCATCGAGCAGGGCATGGACAAGGTGCTGGGCCGCTACCTTGAGATATGTCAATCGTAGGAGTCTTGGAGGACGATGCTGGCCGGCCGCTGCAACCTGAAGCGGACTGGCCGTTCTTCGATGCCGATTTTTCCATGTCGGCACAGATGCTGGCGCAAGTGCAAGCGCTGACGCCCCACGCCGCGGCGCAGTTGTGGACGCGCCATGTGTCGGCCCAGCCCGCTGAAACGCACCCGATGCAGTTGCGCGATGGACACCGCCTGCAGCCAACGGTATCGGGGCCGGACTGGCTGGCCGAGTTTGATGCCGTTTCCAGCGAGCACCCGGCGCAATCGGGACGCGTGGCCGCCTTTCTCGCTTCCCACTTTCACGCTGCCGGGGCGGCCCCCGTCCTGTTCATGGTCAGCCGGGAGCGCGCCTATGCGCTGACACCCGCCGCGCTTGCCGCATGCTGGCCTTGCTTGCTGGCCATTTCCGATGAAAGTCCCTTGCTGTACCAGCCAGTGACCGGCAAGTTCGTCTGGTGCCGGCCGCATGGGGCGCTGGCGGGTGGCGAGGACAAGCTGCAGTCCGTTTAACCGGAACGATAGACTCATGCGTCCATTCGGTAGCGGTATCGACTGCGCTGAATGCCAGGCGCGTTGTCTAATTGCACTGAAACCTGACCATTTTCGTTCGCTGTGCAATGGCTGCGACGCACTGTTTGACGCCTGGCAATGCCATGCGCAGGTAGCGTTCGGTACCCGCATACAGGCAGTCCACCTGAAACAGATACTCGGGCGCATCAAAATTGATGTCCCAGCGTTGATGCAAGGTGCCGTTGCGTGTCCATTCCTTGTCCGGGGCCAGGATAGGCAAGGCTTCGCCAGCTGCTGGCGGCTGATCCGACGGATAGGACAGCACGCGTACGCCATCGAGTTTGCTGGCCGGCAGGTTCCAGCTTGAGGGAGGTGCTTGCGGGCAAGAAAGGGGGACTGCGGCAGCTGGCCGCATCGCCGCGGCAGCGATGGTCAATGCCAACAGTGCGAGCAGCTTCATTCCACTACCGAATAGAGTTCGGGACGATTCGATGCCCCGGCCGCCGAACGCCCAAAGTAGATCACGCGGGCGCTGGGCTTGTGGTGACGCCACTGGTCGAAAATTTCTATGCCGCCAGGTACCTGGCGGATGAACAGCGCCGCATGATTGCCCTGCCGCAGATTCTGATAGCGGCCATTGACGAAGGTGGCAATCAGCGTGCCTTTCGCGATGCCGCCGTGTTCCAGCAGGTCCGGCACTTTGTCACCTTCGCGCCAAAGCGAAGAGGCACGGGCGCCGGTGAGGCGCCTTGCCAGCGTGACACACTCGCCATTTCCCACGATTTCTTTTTGCTTCGCATAGTCGGCGCGCGCAATGTAGGGCATATCGTTGCTCTCTGTGGTTGACGATAGAGAGAGCGTATGCAAGGCGCGGGCAAGCAGCTTGATGTGTGCCAGAGCAATACAGAACATTGACATGTGTCATGGCTCCGCCTGGTGCACGGACAACCTTACATATCCACCCACCAGTTGAGCAAGGTTTCATCATCGTCGTCATCGAGGTTGACGTAGATATTGGCGAAGTACCATTCCACGCCCGTCGCTTCGCGGAAGGCGTCAAAGGGACCGTTGACGTTGTAGATGCCATGGTGGCCCGGCACGCTGAAGGTGAGGTTGCCCTTGTACTGGCCATCCAGGGTGCCGCCCAGCTGGTTTTGCACGTCGCGCTCGAGCTGGTCCACTGCCTCTTGCGACACCTCGTCGGCGTCGTAGATATGGATGCAGAAGTTGCCACCGCGCTTCAGTACTTCGGCGGGGGCGAGCGGGTCGGCGATGTTGACGATGTCGCCGCGCGCCAGGTTCAGGGTCAGGCCGGGCGAGGCCAGCAGTTCGTAGACGTGCTCGTCGATCTGGCGCGCCGGCAGGGTTTCATAGACGGGACCGCTGGTGTTTTCGCCTGCCAGTACGCGGATGTGCGGCAAGCCTTCGCAATTGATGTCTTCCATTTATTCTTTCATAGTGCCGGCGCCGCGTACTTTGGGCTGCGCCAGGGGGGATTATGGCAATATTGTACCGGGTACGTATCTGCTGGCAGGGCACGCAACGGTGCAAACGAGGAGAAGCGATGGAGAATGTGGTGCAAACAGGCGGCTGTCTATGTGGCGCGGTGCGCTTTGAAGTGACCGGCGAGGGCAGCAATCCGCACAGCTGTTCCTGCCGCAATTGCCAGCAGCATACGGGCGCGCCGACGGTGGCGTGGATGGAGTTTGCGCGCGATCAAGTGCGTTGGACGGGTTCGGCCGGTGCACCGGCAACATACCGTTCTTCCGAGTATTCCAGCCGGGCCTTTTGCGCCGCGTGCGGCAGTTCCATCGGCGCCATCGACAATGCGCCGACGGTGGCCTTGCTGGTGGGCAGCTTTGATGATCCTGCCCGGGCGGCCTTTGCGCCCGACTATCACGCGTTTGACGATGTCAGGCCGCTCTGGTGGCACTTCGATCCGGCCGCCGCTGTCCCCGGGCCGGGCGGCGCAGGCAAATAGCCCCCAGCGCGTCAGACTGGCGGCGTGGCCAGGAAGGCGGGCAGGGTTTCCGCCGAGCGCGTGTAGGCGTGGATGGCCGGGTAATCGCTGGGCTTGACGATATCGGACGTTTCCAGCTGGGCGAAGCTCCAGCCGACGGCGATGGTCACGCCCGCCTGGTCGATATTGCCCGTCTCGCCAGGCAGGGGCAGGTGCGCGCATTCCTGTTCCAGCGCGTTCCAGGCGGCATGCAGTTGCATGCTGACCCGTTCCAGCCACGGCGCGTGTTGCTTGTCGAGCGGACGCAGCTTGCGTTCGTAGACGATCTGCACGGCTTTTTCATAGGCGGCCAGGGCCAGGCCCGTCAGGCGCAGCGCGCGCACGCTGTCGGTGAGGGTGAGGGCGGGGACGACGGTGTCCGGACGCAGCAGCGACAGATATTGCAGGATCAAGGTGGAATCCATCAGCACTTGCCCGTCGTCCAGTACCAGGGTCGGTACCTTGATGACGGGGTTGATCTCGCGCACGGCATCCATGTTGCGGAACACGGAGAGCGGCAAGTGCTCGTAGGAAATTCCCTGCAGTTGCAAACAGATGGCGACCCTGCGCACATAGGGCGAGTCGAGCATACCGATCAGTTTCATGGCCAGTCTCCGGGGTAGTCAGGAGTATCTACGATACCCGCTTGCCTGCCCGCTGGCCAGCGTCGTGCTTAATTGTGTGCGCTGATGCCGCTGCGGAATTGTTCGAAACCGGCGCGGGCTGCCTTGTAGCAATTGCCGGCGGCCGCTTCCAGGCCTTCGCGGTCGAGCACTTCGACCGTGCCGCGGCGGTACTGGATCAAGCCTTCGTCCTGCAGCTTGCGGGCCGTGACGGTGACGCTTTCGCGGCGCACGCCCAGCATGTTGGCCATGGTGTCTTGCGTCACCTTCAGCTCGTTCGACAGCGAACGGTCGAGGCGGTCGAGCAGCCAGCGGCACAGCTTTTGCTCGATGCTGCAATGACGGCCGCCCACCACGTTCTGTGCCATTTGCGCAAACATGGCGCTGGTATAGCGCATCAGCAATTGCGCCAGCGCGCCGCCTTCATTGAACACTTCCCGCAGGAAGGCTGTTTTCAGGCGGTAACCGTAGCCGGCCGTTTGCACGATGGCCGTGCAGGTGGCGCGCTCGGCTTCGTACAGCACCACGCCGGCCACGCCTTCGCGGCCGATGACGGCGATCTCGGTGGTGGCGCCGTCTTCCATCACATACAGCAGGGAAACGATGGCGTTGGTGGGGAAGTACGTGTATTCAATCTTGCCGCCACAGTCGAACAGGTGCTTGCCGGCAGGCAGGGCGACCAATTCCAGTTGGCAAAACAGGCGCTCCAGATCGGCGCGCGACAAGGCGCGCAGCAATTCGTTCTGTTGCGCGCCCGTGATGCTGATCATGGGCGTGGCGGGAGCGGCTTGCCAGTTGTGCTGGACGGCGGCGTGGGTATTCGTTGCTGGTGTCAGGTTGCTATAAGCTTTGTACATGGTAGGGCCTCGTCTTCTGATTTTGTTGGATGGCGCTGCTTTTCTGGCTTGCTAGCGTTGTGCTGAATCTTGTATCCACTATAGAACCGGGGGCTGCGGACGGGCATCGGATGAGCCGACGCGCTTATGTAGGCTAGGAACATTGCCTCGTGTCATCCGACTCCTACGCCTGTTCCTGCATTTTTCCCTGTGGAAACAGCCGCACTTGGGCAAAAATACGCCACGCTATCCGCGAACTTTGGCCGCATGCCGCGATCAAACCACTCTGCGTCTGGTGCGACGGTGATAAAATGTTGCACTGCGGAAATTTGGTTTGTGCCGGTATGAGTTGCTGCACTTGCTCTCCATCACTGCTCCCTTTCCCGCAGCCTGCCCTCACTGCGCGCGCCGTGCCTTTGCCAGCGCGCGGCTGTCTTGTCCCGCGGTCTTGTCCCGTTTACCCGTTTATGAAGGAAAGCAACGCATGAAATGGTTTTTTGATTTGAAAATTGCCACCAAGCTGATCTTGTCGTTTGGCGCCGTGCTGCTGTTGACGGCCGCGCTGGGCGTGTCGGCGATCTTTTCCATGGCGCGCATCAATACCGCGTCGACGGATCTGTCTGATAATTGGATGCCCAGCGTGCTGGCGGCCATGTCCATGCGCAGCGACGTCAGCGATTTCCGCCGCTGGGAACTGGCGCACATGCTGGCCGCACAGGATGCCGACATGGCGCAGAATGAAACGCGCATGACGGAAACCCAGGCCAAGCTGAAGGTGGACGGCGACAAGTACCGCAGCCTGATCTCGGAGCCGGGCGAGAAGGAAGTGTTCGAGCGCTTCCTGGCGCTCAACGATGAATTCATGCGCCTGCACGCAACCATGCTGAGCCTGTCGCGCGAGATGAAAAAGGAAGAGGCGCGCGCCCTGGCCGTGGGGCCGTCTGCCCAGGTCATGACGGACATGATGACGGTCCTCGATAAACTGGTGTCGATCAATACGGATGGCGGCGTGCGCTCGAGCGCCAGCGCCGACGCAACCTATGCGGCCTCGCGCGCCAGCCTGATCGGTTTGCTGGTGGGCATCGTCGTCATCGGCATGCTGCTGGCGCTGTGGGTGGCGCGCAGCGTGGCGCGTCCTTTGATCGCGGCCGTCGGTGTGGCGCGCCAGGTGGCGGCCGGCGATTTGACGGCGCACATCGTTGTGCAATCGCAAGACGAAACGGGGCAATTGATGCAGGCCCTGAAAGACATGAATGCCAGCCTGCAGACGCTGGTGGGCCAGGTGCGCAGCGGCACCGATACCATCGCCACGGCGTCGAGCCAGATTGCCGCCGGCAACCAGGATTTGTCGTCGCGTACGGAAGAGCAGGCCAGTTCGCTGGAAGAAACAGCCTCGTCGATGGAAGAGTTGACGTCGACCGTGAAGCAGAATGCGGACAATGCGCGCCAGGCCAACACCATGGCGCTGACCTCGTCGAGCATCGCCATCGAGGGCGGCAAGGTGGTCGGCGAAGTGGTGGGCACGATGGCGTCGATCAATGCTTCATCGCGCAAGATTGTCGACATCATCGCCGTCATCGACGGCATTGCTTTCCAAACCAATATCCTGGCCCTGAATGCGGCCGTCGAGGCGGCGCGCGCGGGCGAACAGGGGCGCGGCTTTGCCGTCGTCGCCACGGAAGTGCGCAACCTCGCGCAACGCTCGGCCGCCGCGGCCAAGGATATCAAGGTCCTGATCGGCGATTCGGTCGAGAAAGTCGAGGCGGGATCGAAACTGGTGGACCAGGCGGGCCGCACGATGGATGACATCGTTGCCAGCATCACCCGCGTGACGGACATCATGAGCGAGATCACAGCCGCCAGCAGCGAGCAGAGCGCCGGTATCGAGCAGGTGAACCAGGCCATCGCCCAGATGGACCAGGTGACGCAGCAAAATGCGGCCCTGGTGGAAGAGGCGGCGGCAGCGGCCGAATCGATGCAGGAGCAGGCCGCCAGCCTGAGCGCCGTGGTCAGCATCTTCAAGCTCGACGCGGCCAGCACCTTTGCAACCGGGCCGCGCGCGCCCGCCGCCGTCAAGGCGCCGGCAGCCGCGGTGCCGCCAGCGGCGCCGCATCAACTGGCCAGCACGGCGCGACGTACTGCGCCAGTGGATGAGTGGGAAAGCTTTTAATTAATAAATTAAGCGCGCTTGCGCGCTTTCCTGACGCCCTGGGTGGCGGGTGCGGCCGCGGCTTGCTGACGCTGTTGCCACGCCCTCAGGGCCTCTTCGTAGGCGGCCAGGTCTTCCTGGTACATTTCCAGAATGCAAAAGGTGCAGCCGCTGTGGCAGCACTCGTCATTGCCCGGTTTGCTGGGCGCTTGCGGTGGCGGATCGTGGGGCAGAGGCGGGGTGGGCATGGTGAGGGCAGGGGGCGGCGGAAGAGGCATCGGAGCTGGCATTGAAGTTGCCATCATACGGCATCCCGGCGGGCCTTTGCTGGAACGCTTTTTGCTCAAAAATCACGGTTTCCGTGTACAGTTGCGGTGAATTAGGGTATCGTTTACAGCACTGATATTGTATCTTCTGCGCGCGATGTTCCGCCGGCGCGATCTCCGCCGCCATCGCAGCACATCTCTTCGACGCTCCCGCATACGCCCTACAGCATGTCCCGGAGCACGGAGGTGCCGCAAGAACAATGATCCATGGCTTGCAAGACGGAGCTGCCTGTGCCCCGAAATGTTGTTTATTGAGAAAGCATGGCTTCCGCAGTGCGGAGGCACACCAGAAAATTTATGTCTGAAACCGAATCGACTCCTACGCCCAGCCCGGCGATTGCCCCTGAAGCGGCGCCCGTTGCCGCTGCGCCTGCACCAGCACCTGCCGCATCCGCTGCTCCCAGCCTGACTTTTGCCGACTTTGGCCTCGCGCCTGAAATCCAGCGCGCACTGACCGATCAAGGCTACACCCATCCGACACCGATCCAGGAACAAGCGATCCCTGTAGTGCTGCAAGGCCGCGATGTGATGGGTGCCGCGCAGACGGGTACCGGCAAGACAGCGGGTTTTTCCTTGCCGATCATCCAGTTGCTGATGGCGCATGCCAGCAGCAGCATGTCGCCGGCACGCCACCCGGTGCGCGCGCTGATCCTGACGCCAACGCGTGAACTGGCGGTGCAGGTGGCCGAAAATGTCAAGGCTTACGCCAAGCATACGCCGCTGCGTTCGACCGTCGTCTTCGGCGGCATGGACATGAAGCCGCAAACCGTCATCCTGCGTGGTGGCGTGGAAATCGTCATCGCCACGCCGGGCCGCTTGCTCGACCATATCGAGCAAAAGAACATCAGCCTGAGCCAGGTGCAGATGCTGGTCATGGATGAAGCCGATCGCATGCTGGATATGGGCTTCTTGCCGGACTTGCAACGCATCATCAACTTGCTGCCGAAACAGCGCCAGAACCTGATGTTCTCGGCCACGTTCTCGCCAGAAATCAAGAAGCTGGCTGCCACGTTCCTCAACGATCCGCTGACGATCGAAGTGGCGCGCAGCAACCAGACGGCCGACAAGGTCACGCAGGTGGTGTACAAGGTGACGGAAGACCAGAAGCATGCCCTGGTCGCCCATCTGCTGCGCCAGCGCGACCTGAAGCAGGTCATCGTATTCTCGAATACCAAGATCGGCGCCTCGCGCCTGGCCCGCGTGCTGGAACAGGAAGGCATGAGCGCCACGGCGATTCATGGCGACAAGAGCCAGCAGGAACGCATGGCGGCGCTGGAAGCGTTCAAGAAGGGCGAGATCGACGTGCTGGTGGCAACCGACGTGGCGGCGCGCGGCCTGGATATTTCCGATTTGCCTTGCGTCATCAACTTCGACTTGCCGTACAACGCGGAAGACTATGTGCACCGTATCGGCCGCACGGGCCGCGCCGGCGCTTCGGGCGACGCCATTTCGATCTACTCGGATAAGGACGAGCGCTTGCTGGCCGATATCGAGAAACTCATCAAGCAAAGCATCAAGCGCGGTGAATTGACGGGCTTCAATCCGGCTCCTGCCCGCAGCAGCGACAGCGAGCGCCGTCCGCCGCGCCGCAGCGAAGGCGGCGAGGCGCGTCCTGCGCGCGCACCCGAGAGCCGCCATGTGGGCGAGAGTCGCGACAGCCGCTCCGCCGAGCGCGGTGCGCGTCCCGCCTTTGGTCCCGGCGCCCGCCGCGAAAAGGCCGATCCCTGGTTCCTGAAGCCGTATGAGCCCGCCAAGGCAGCAGCCCCGGCTGCCGCCAGCATGGCGCCTGCCGCGGCCAAGCCGAAGCAGAAGGTGGCCGCGTTGCTGGGTGGCTTGTTGAAGAGCTGACTGTCGCGACTGACTGCTACCCATGGTCGTTCGGGTAGCAACAGTGCCTGAATTGATGAATGAAACCCAAAAAGTTCAATGCGCACTTTTTGGGTTTTTTTATGATGAAGAGGCGGAGACGCTACCGCCGGCCTTGAGATGGTCGTGGCCGCCGGATATTGACGGCTGTCGAACCAGTTGGTGGCGCCGGCGTGCGTGTTGTACTACCGCAATCAGCCTTGCAGCTGTTGACGGTTATTCTGCCACCAACGACGCCCCAGCACGAACAAGATGGAGATGCTCAAGCCTGCCAGCAGGCTGCCTAGCAGGGCAACTGAGGTACGGGTTGTCCGATTCTTGGGCAAGCTGGGGCCAGCAATAAAGCGTGTTTTTTCCAGATAGAGACTAATGGCGGAACTATTATCGACACTGATCTTGTTATAGACTTCCTTGATCGTTTCGTCTTCCATATCCTTGCCGCTAAAGACGGTTTTCTTGATTGGTTCCAGTCCTCGCAGAATGGCTTCGCCAGATTTTGTGCTCTCGGCCAATGCTTTCGCGCGATCATAATACTCTGCGAGTATCATATACTGCTTTTGTTCCCGCTTTGCCTTGTAGATGGCTTCATTCGCTTCAGTAATCTCGACTTCGCTGGTCATCAGCTGGCTGAGCGGCGACAGGTAGCGCGCCGTATCTTCGGTGATTGATACAAGCTGGCGGGAAGCCTGGCTGGCAGCGTCCGGATAGCGCGTCACGATTTGCTTGAGCCTGACGCCTTTGCGCTGATACGAGTCGATTTTTTCTTTGTTTTCAATGATTTTATTATCCAGCTTGGTAATGGCAGCGGAAATTTCGGAATTTTTAAAGCGTAAAATATCCGTATAAATCATGTAGACAATGGTGTCGACTGTATATCGGCCAAGCAAGCTCACTGCTTGTTGCGCGCTTTCCGGTGTCTTGGCCGCGTAGTTGATGGAAACGGCGATGACATTGTTGTCAGCATCCTTGGTGCTGCTCATCAATTCTTTGGCATCAAGCTTGGTGAACGGAAAGATCGGTTCGATCACCTTGGCAATCCCCCCGCGCGCGGCAAATGTCTGGCTCAACGCGATGACAGTAGGGTCATTCTCTATATTGTTTTGCCTGACAAATTCATTAAAGCGTTCGCTGGTGTTTAATGGCGATGAAAAGCGCTTGTAGTCAGCCAAAGCGATACCGGGCGCCTGTTCTTTGACTTCCTTTCCATCTTTCTCTATTTTTTTCTCGGGAATGGCGCCGCCGAACTGTAAAAAACCTTCACTTTGGTATTTGCCAAGGAATAAGGCGCTGGATGTGCCGAGTATCGCCACCAAGGCGGTTCCCGCCAGAATAACGCCACGCGACTGCCATAAGATAGTGAGGAAATTTGTCAAATTGAAGTCATCATCTTCAACGTAAACTTCCGATTCATTCAATTCGTCATGCTTTTCCATAAGTTCTCTTTTTTAATTTTCCAGCTCGCCATTTTCAAGATAAAAGTGGCGAGGATGTTTCAAAGGGCTAGTCTGCCATGTCGCTCAGTCCTGCCTGAGGATGCCGGGCGAATATGATTTTGCGATATGCATTACCTGAGGGGCATGAGTTCTCTACGGTTATTCTTGAGGAACAATTTGATTGCTATTGAGTGAAAAAATGTGCCAAGGACAATAATCGATGTTGGTTCTTATATTGATTGCGAGCTTCATTTTTCGGAGAGCAGATTTTTTCACAAAATATTATAGGGGAATAATGGGAGACGTGAAAATAGGCATTTGTTACAATTTGTTAGCTTTCTTGTCTCGTTACCCATATATTCCCCGCCCCATTGTTATTTGAGGCAGGCTTCAGTCGGTCGCCCGGATCATGTCAAAAAATTACTATCCTTGAGCGGTGGCGACTTATCTTCCGCGGTAGCCTGTCGACGCCGCTGCTCCGACCAGATCAGGTCTTCGATACCACATTGCGGTACATATTCGTGAACTGCCCGCAGCAGCAGATTGCGTAGCGCCTCGAAATTGAAGTCATTGCATGCAAGATCCATTTCCTCCAAGATCTTTTTCAAATCTTGCCAAGGCACTTCCGATTCCTCTGCCCGCATGATGAGGGGATGTTCGGTGCCTTCCACATTGCCCCCAATCAATAGCTCTTCATAGAGCTTTTCTCCGGGGCGCAGACCTACATGCTGTATTTCAATTCCGTCCGGTGCCGACTTGCTCTTCACTTCCAGGCCACTCAAATGGATCATGCGTTCAGCCAGATCCATGATCTTCACGGGCTCGCCCATGTCAAGAACGAACACATCGCCGCCCGTGCCCATGGCGCCGGCTTGCAGCACAAGTTGGGCGGCCTCGGGAATGGTCATGAAATAGCGTGTGATTTCCGGATGTGTCAGGGTGATCGGACCACCGGCCTCGATCTGTCGGCGGAACAGGGGAACGACCGAACCAGACGAGCCCAGGACATTGCCAAAACGAACCATGCAAAAGCGCGTGTGGCTCTGTTCGCGTGTAAATGCCTGCAAAATCAATTCCGCGAGGCGCTTGGTCGTGCCCATCACATTGGTCGGCCGTACCGCCTTGTCCGTGGAAATCAGGACAAAATATTTGACATGGGCTGCCATTGCCGCCTTGGCAATGCTGAGCGTGCCGAAGACATTGTTGCGTACCCCCTCTACGGGGTTATGCTCCACCAACGGCACGTGTTTGTAGGCTGCCGCATGATACAGCGTCTCCACCGAGAAGGATTGCAAGATGCGCTGACATTTTTCGGTATCGAGCACGCTGCCGAGGAAGGGCAGGATGTCGACGCCCAGCTCATATCCTTCATTGATGCCTTTTAACTCCTGCTTGATGGAATACAGGGCAAATTCGGACATGTCCAGCAAGACGAGGCGGGCAGGTTTCAATCGGATGATCTGGCGACACAGTTCGGAACCGATCGAGCCGCCAGCGCCCGTGACCATGACGGATTTGCCAATAATGCAACTGGATATCAGCGACAGATCGGGCGATACCTGGTCACGGCCCAGCAAATCTTCAATTTCGATGTCGCGGACATCTTGCACGCGTAACTCGCCACTGACCAGGCTTTCCACCGGCGGGGTAACCTTGATCTTGATTTTCAGGTGTTCAAGGCTATTGAGGATTTTTTTCTGTTCGCCTTTGTTCAAGGCAGGCATGGCCAGCAGTATCTCGTTTACCCCATATTTCTCGATCACGTCGGCCAGCGCATTGGACGGATGGACTTTAATGCCAGAAATAGTTGCATCGCGCAATTCTTTCATATCGTCGATGAACGCCACTGGCATGTACTCGCGGCCTGCGCGCAAGGCGCTGGCCAGTTGCACGCCCGCTTTGCCCGCGCCATAGATGGCGACGCGCGTATAGCGACGTCCCATCTGGTGCAGTAGCACGCCCCGTGCGAGAAAGCGGCTGGCCACCACGTAGGTCAAGGCACTTACCCAATAAATGCCGAATACGCCGCGCGAGACTCCGGCCATATGCGTCAATAGCCCCGCCAGTGCCAGTAAAACAGCGACCGACAGCGTGACACCGAAGACGACCACATACACGATTTTCTGATCGATGAAGCGGATGACGGCGCGGTACAGACCAATTTTGATAAAGATGGGGATGGCGACGATGGGGGCCGCAACGATGATCCAGAAATAGCTGAGGAACAAGTTCAGGTTAACGACATCGTAGCGCAAAATAATCGCCAGACAAAAGGTCAATGGCAAGAATATCAAATCAGCAGTAACAGCAATGAGCTGTTTCTTGAATCGTGATAAATCAATAATTAGTTTCATTTTGACGAATAATTACTTTAGAAAGGATAAGGGCAGCGTTGGCTTTGCTGCAAACCGTTGGAATATCGCAAAAACAATACTGTTTCCAATGTAAAACTCATCAATGCGTGACGCCATCGCGGCGTACTACCTTGAGCGCCGTCAGGAGGATAATTTTCAAGTCGAAGAAGAACGATTGCTGCTGCATGTAGACCAGATCGAGTTTGACCTTTTCCGGAATCGGCAATTCATCGCGGCCATTGATCTGCGCCCAGCCGGTCAGGCCTGGCAGTATGCGGTCGACGCCGTATTCCGTCCGCAGCGCGATCAAATCCTGCTGGTTGAACAGGGCGGGACGGGGCCCGACAAAGCTCATGTCGCCGCGCAGGATGCTCCATAATTGCGGTAACTCGTCAAGGCTGGACTTGCGCAGGAAGGAGCCTATCGGCGTGAGGAACTGCCCGGGATTCGTGAGCAAGTGCGTTGCCACGGCCGGTGTGTCTATACGCATCGTACGGAACTTTGGCATGCGGAAAATCTTGTTGCGCACCCCGACCCGGTCCGACCAGTAAATGGCAGGCCCTGGGGAGGTGAGCTTGACAAGTATGGCGACGATGAGAATCGGGATGGCAAAGGCCAGCAGCACTACGGAAGAAAGGGCGAAATCAAATAATCTTTTCATTGGAGTATTTTTATTGTTTTGAAGTAAAAGAAGTCACCGTCTTGTTGATGGCGTCCTGCATTGCATGGGGGGGCTGCCAGTTCAGCATGCGTTTGGTCTCGCTAATATCTACTTGCAATGAGTCAAGCAAGCGGTTCGCATCCATCGATTTTCCTGCCAGGCGCGCCAACGCCACAAGCAGGCAGGGAGGAACGGGTATCAGCCAAATATGTTTTTTCATGCCGCTTGCCAACATGCGCAGTAACTGTGCAATGCTGACATCGTGGTCATCTGATACAAGGAATATTTTCCCCGGTGCCTGTGCATGCCATGTGCTGAGCGTAATCAAATCAACAAAATTATCCAGTGCAACCATACTGCGGACATTGTGTACGGCGCCGAGTGGCAATGGTACACCGCGCTGTACCAAACGCATCAATCGTTCAAAATTTGCGCGTACGCCAGGCCCGTAGATCAGCGGTGGACGCAGTATAACGATTTCCATGCCCGTTTCGCGACCAATGGCCAGCAGGGCCTGTTCGGCTTCGTGTTTGGACGTGCCGTAGGGGTCTTGTGGATTCGCTGCATCACTGGCCTGGAACGGGCGACCAGGAAGCGTTTGCTCGCCATTCACCTTTAACGAACTGATGAAGATGAATCTGCGGATGCCGGCATCCGCTGCCTGGCGGGCCAGATTGATGCTGCCTTGCACGTTGATACGACGAAATTCGTCCGCAGGAGACGCTGCCGTGTCGCGCATGACGTGGACCCTGGCCGCAAGATGAACGACCACCTCCACACCATCGAGCGCCGCGCGCCAATCCTGTGTTTCAAGCGCATCGTCGCACTGGAAGAACGTCATGTTTGGCGCCGCGCATGGGATGTGGCTACGGGCTGCGCACACCACGCGCGTCCCGGCCTGGATGCCAAGATGCTGTGTCAGCGCCCGGCCGACAAAGCCCGAGGCGCCCGTCACGAGAAAACTGCGGGGGTTAAAAGATGTCTGCATAGCCGCTCGAAATTCTGTTCCATGTATACAATTGATCCGCCAATTGTTTCATCTGATGTCCTAAGAGCGTCAACTTGGCCTCGGTCAGGCTGTTCAGCAGTTCAGTTAATTCTGCAGACGTGTCAAAAAAGTAAGCCTGCTGGTTGGTGGTTTCGCGGTTGAAGATGCAGCCATAGGCAAGCACCGGCAAGCCCAGGCTCATCGCTTCGACCAGCGAAGGATTGGTTCCGCCAGCGCTGTGGCCGTGGACATACACTTGGCAGGCAGCGCGTAGCTGATTCAGGATAGTGTGATCGTAGATGGGGTCGAGCAAATGCAAATGGGCAATTCCGGCATATTTTTGCCGTAATTGCTTGCCATATTCGCTATTGTCCCAGTTGCCCACGATGACAAGATCCATCGTGGGTGCGCTGGCGAATGCCTCGATGATCATGTCGATATTGTTTTCAGGCTCGATGCGGCATACTTTAAATGCGTACTTCACGCGATCGAGCTCATATTTTGCCAATATGGCATCATCCCGCTGTGGACGTACAGCATGGTCGCCACCATAGGCGATCAGTGCGCTATCGCGTCCATATTGCGTTTTGACATAGTCCTGGATCGCTTTGTTGTCCGTCACGACCTGGTCGGCATAGCGTACGGCGGCCGATTCCGATAGTTTCAGGAACCATTTGGCAAAGCCGCTCCATTTGGCCCTGCGCCACTCGAGGCCATCAATATTGATGACAAATTTTTTGCGCGATATGAGCTTCAGCACAGGCATGAAGACGCAGCCGGAAACGCCCAAGACCACGATCGTATCGGCATAACGGATGGCTTTCAACATCGACCACAGGTCATAGATGATGCTTTGCATGCCGTTGGCATCGAGGTTGATGTAGACCAGTTTGGCGCCATTATAGGTTGCCAGCTTCTCCGGGTATTTTTCAGCACAGCAATACACGGTGAAATCGAAGGAAGTGGACAAGTGCGCCGTCAGGTGGTCGACAAGTGTTTCCCATCCTCCATATTTGGCTGGTAATCCGACGGAACCTACGATAGCGATTTTTTTCATATTAATGTGAACCTGTTTTTTTTGTTGCAAGAAAACTTGAGAAATAACCTAACACGATGTAACAAAATACGGATTCATTGCTGAAGATGCCGCAGATGACCATGTTGGACAGCAACAGTCCCGCGATGCTGCCGAGTATCATCATCCTGCCATGGGGGGCCGTGCAGTGTTTGGCACGCCTGAACATTTTCAGCAAAAAAATGAAATAACACAGCAGGCCAGCCAGGCCGCTCTTGACGAGAATGTACAGATAGCCATTGTGCATCCATGGAATTTCCGAATATTCGGCACCGCCCAATGGAACTGGAAAATCGAGATGCACTAATGCGCCGAATCCGCCGCCAAAAATCTCGTTAAGGACGGGATAGTTCTTGAATTCGCGAAATGACGCAAAAATTTCGTAGGCGCGATAGCTGGTGCCGATGTCCTCCTGAGTCCATTCTTCATTAAAATGCAGTTCTGAGATTGCCTTGTGCAGTGTTTCACCGATCAAATCATACAGGCCAAAGGCGCCTGCAACGGCAGCGGCAAGAATGAAAAGGGCCAAGGCGCGCCACATTATTTTGGCGTCGATGATTTTTCTGCCGGAGAGAAGAAAAAAAGCCGCCAGGATGAGAACATAGGTGCGCGAAAACTGAGCGAGAAAAACGGCATGTACCGCGATAAACCAGGGGTTGTGCAATACTTGTTTCCAGGACTTTCGTTTTTCATACAGCATGACAATGCAGTAAACCAGCAGGAAGCTGCCGGGGCTGACAAAATCACGTATTTGCAGCACCCCGATAAAACCCATCTCAAACCAGAAGAAACCCAGCAGCAGAAAAAATATGACGCAGTATATTTTCGAATAACCAAAAATCAGCTGGCGGATATTCCCACCTTGCTTGAAAAATCTTTTCCCTGCCATGAAGTAAATGTACGGAATCAGAAAGAATAGAATATCCCGAACCGTATCGGCCAGCTGGTTTTTCCATGCAAAGAGCAGGCCAATGATGCATGGTAGTAACAAGTAGAGTTCCAGCTTCTCACCGCGATAGCGCCATACTTTTTTTACCGGTAGCGCGATATACAGCGCCGTCAAAAATAGGCTGCCCAGTTTGAGATAGTTGGAACTGAAGAAGAGAGCAAGTACAGATAGCAGGAGGCCCCAGAACAGTAGTTGCGAGGGTGCACCGATCTGACGTGGCGTGTGGATTATTTTACCGATTAACAAACTATTTCCCGTGATATTGGATGGAGCACGTCTTTACAGTGAAGGCAAGTGTATTGGTCGCATCATCTCAGCATCCCCACGAGCCCCCTGAGCGCCTGGGAAAACTTCTCTTGTGAAAAGTTCTCGGCCCTGGCGCGTGCCGCTTTCGACATGGCATGGCACAGGGCGGTATCGTCTGCAAGGGCCAGCGTTCTTTGTTTTAACAGTGCAAAGTCACGTGAGTCGACCAGAAATCCTTCCTGCATGTCGTTTACCAGCTCTGCCGGCCCGCCCAATGGTGGTACAAGCACGGGTAGGCCAAAAGCCATGCCTTCCAGCACCGTGAGTCCGAAGGTTTCAATCCAGCTATCCACGCGCGAGAGGTTGAGCAGCATGCCAGCGCGCTGATAAAACATGGCGGGATTGTCGGTGCGCGGATATACGCGCAGATTGGGCGTTATCGGCATATGGGCAAAATATTGCGTGATGGCCGCCTGGTCGTCGTTGACCACCAATTCAAATTGCACGTCTTTGCGGTCGGCCAGCGCGGCGGCCAGCGCCACCATTTCCGGCACACCCTTGTAATCGCGCAGCGATGCCAGCATCAGTATCGTAAAGATGCCATCGTGACGCGGTTGATAGCTGGCTTGCGCCGCGACCGCCGTGAAGTCCGCGTCGAGCGTATTGTAGATTTGCACGGCCGGCACGTCGGCGATAGGCAAGGCTTCCGCGTGCGACTTCGACACATAAATATTGTAGGCCGAGCACATGCGCGCGATCGTGCAGAGCAACAGACGCAAGGGCTTGGGTTCTATGGATATTTCATGGACATGATAGATGACCTTGCGCCCGGTGAGCTTGCCATATAGCGCCCCACCGAAAGGCAGCAGGGTATTCACATAAATCACAGCATCCTTGGCGATGTTGCGTTGGCAAAGCAAGGAGAACAGCAGAAATATCTGGCTGAGTAACAGATTGCAGAGAGTAATGATACGCAACCGCGAACGGTGGTACCAATATCGGCTGAGGGGAACGCCGCACGTTTCCAGGACGCCACGACCCTGGGAGCCAACAAAGAGCATCGCGCGAGCGGGATCGTCAACCAATGCCCGGATGGTGCCTCGCAGTACCCGCGGACTGCCGGATGCGTCATTGAGCAAATGGCAGAACACCAGGTCGATTTTTACGGACTCCGCTGAGGAGACGGGAGGTATGTGCGTCATGCGATAAGTGATTTTAATTTACGTGCCGGAATGCCGCCATATACGGCGTTGCCTTCATACTTCCCCGCAGTGACGACCGCACCGGCGGCAATCACGGTATTGTCGCCAATCTCGGCACCGTCCAGGATGGTGGCCTTGGCGCCGATCCAGCAGTTGCTCCCTACGCGTATGCCTTGCTGAGTGACGCCTTGCAGACGGATGGGGACGCCGCTGTCCTCAAAATTGTGATTTTCAGAATGCATGCTGACAAAATTACCCAGTATGGTGTCATCACCGATGCTGATGCCGCCCGCACAGCCCAGGAAGCTGAAGGAACCAATTCCGACATTATTTCCTGCAGAAAACCCCTTGCCCAGGGTTGCCAGCGATCCTGTGCATTCAATGGATGCACCACGTCCCAGGGAAAAATTATTCCCCAGATGAATTCCATCGCGCGACAGGGCATCCACATGGCATTCGGATGCAAATTTGATGAAGCGGCCGGTACGGATTTTCGAGGTACACAAAATCGCTGTCTTCCTGCCGACAAAAATGCGCGCGTTCAGGCGTCGAAACACGAGAATGCCGCGCAAGAGGTCAATGACCTTGCCAGCGAAAAAACGCAGCAGATAGGCCTTGGGAACGTCCGGATCGATGGCGAATTTCTCTTTTCTTGCGCGTGACGCCAGCGTTGAAAAAAAATCACTCATGCGTCACCTTTTCATAAATGTCGCGCACCTGACGTATTGTCACATCCCAGTGCAGTTCCGCCTGGCGCTGCAGGACATTGGTTTTCATGTGGTCGAGCGCTGCATGATTGTTCAGACAAAATGCCATGTGGTCCGCCATCTGCTCAATGATGCCCTCTACAGTGTTGAGCGTTACCTTGAAGCCAGTTTCTGCTGTTATCAGGTCACGTGCGCCAAACTGGTCGAGCGCGATACTGGGCAAGCCCATTTCAAACGCTTCCAGCAATACGGTGGGGTTGCTGTCCATCATAGACGGCATGACGTGGACATCGGCTTCACGCATGATGTCGAGCACCTGCTCGCGCGGCACCTGTCCATGCCAGATGATCCGCTCATCGAGTTTCAGCGCCGTGGATTGGGCCTGCAGCACTGCTTTGCACGGTCCGTCACCGATGACGTGCAAGCGCCAATCCTGTCGTCCGGACAAGTGCGCCAAGGCGCTCAGCACGAGGTTCAGAGCCTTGAGTTCGTCGATGCGGCCAGCCCAGACAAATTGCACCTCTGCACCTGTCGGCTTGATCGTCTCCCGTAGATTCAAGAGCGAGTTTTCACGAATGATCTGGCAATCCACATGCAGAAAATGCTGGAGATTATCGCGATCAGCCGAGGTGGCCGAAAAAATTGCCTTTGCTGCCATTGCCGCATTTTTGACGCGTGCCGAGTATTGCAGGAAGTAGCTATTTGTCCAGTTTCTCAACTTGTGCCGAAGAAAGTTTCCTTTGCCTAATATAGGGAAAAATATATCGTTCAAGTTCGAACTTCCACCGACCGGCCCCCAGACAAAGGGGAGATCGAGTTTCCACAGAAAACCCGGATGCCGAAATCCTATCGTGTTCAGTTGGTGCACGAGGCTGTAATTTTCATTTGCCTGCATTTTTCTTGCGGTGGCTAGGACCTGGCGTTGCCACAACATGTAAGAAAATGAAAAGAACAGGGGGGTGATCGAACGGTTCATCCAGTCGAACAAACGCACTAATCGGTTCGGCTCGACATACACATAGTTGACGCCATCGTCTGGATTGTTTTGGCGATATTGAAGCATCGCCTCATGATTTCCCATGCAGACACCGGACGTTCCGTACAGCACGGTAATGTCGTAAAACGCGCTCAGCTTGGAAACGAAATTCCATCCTACGCCAAATTCGGAGCCTGAATACGGTGAGATGGCGTACGCGGCAATGAGTATCTTCTTCTTCGGTGTATTTATTTTTGTCATAAAAATATTATTGAATCATGTTGTTGAATTCGAATTCAAATTCAATTATTTTTTCCGAGAAAAGAGAAAGCACAGGCGCAATACAAGTCTGCTTAGGTGAAAAAATGGCGTGGCTGGCAGTTTGCTCAAGCCATGTTCCCGGCGCAGACGGGGGAGATCAAGGTCTATATTCCAGAAGTTTTTATATTGTTTTATCGTGACCAATGCATAGAACTGAGCATACTGACGTAGCAGCGATGGTGGTACATCGACGTGTTTTTCCAGCGCTCTACGCAATTGTATGTTTTTTGCAATAAACCCTTCGCCGGTAGCGGGATTGGCGGTTTCGTTTTCGTGAATGCGATAATACGCCAGGGTCTTGTTCAGTCTGCTTGCGCCGAAATTCAGGAAATACATCGTGAAAAATACATAGTCTGAACTGGGAAAGGCAGACGCCTTGTAGCCACCAATTTGCATGGCGTGACTACGTTTGAAAATCAGGCCAAGGGCGCTCGATGGCGCATCCATATAGACGTGGGAAATCGGGATGCGGCTCAAATGCGGCAAAAACCATGTATTCTTGATATTTTTCAGACCTTGTTTGATTCTGTTTTTGAGCTGCTGGTTAAGACTGCCACGGGCATCCATAAAAATGGAGCGGCAGTATAGCAGGCTGATCGAAGGATCTTTTTTCAGCACCGAGAACATTTCAGCGACAAAATCCGGATGCAGTAAATCATCGTCATTCAAAATGGAAATCCATTCACTGCGCGCCAGTTCAATACAGCGGTTCCAATTGCCGAACATGCCCAGATTTTCGCTGTTGCGGAACAGGCGCAGGCGATCATCTGCAAATTGACGAATCAGTTCGTCAACTTGTTCGCTCATCGAATGGTCGTTATCCACGACGACGATTTCGAAGTCAATATCGCTTGCCTGGGCCAGTACCGAGCGAATCGCCTGCGCCAGCATGTCCGGGCGGCGATAGGTCGGGATCATGATGGACAGTGTCGGCATGAGGCGCTTGCCACCATCAATGATGAGTGACGAAGGACGATCTGCACAAATGGCAAACTGGTCTTCAATATCGAGAATGTTCAAACGTTACACTTTCATTTGATGGGGCGAGGAGGCGGCAGGCGACGCTTTATTGCGATACAGTTCGAGCCAGACCATGTATGGCCATTTCCAATTGTTATAGACGAGTTGTACCGTAAATTGACTTGCTATGAGCCACGTCAGGCCCATCCCTCCCAAACGCAGGCCTAGCCATGAGAGCGTGACAATAGCCAGCCCGGAAACGAGCGCTGGTTTGACAAATGGCACACGGTTACCTGTGACAATGACGCTGGCTGCCAGCGAGTGGTTCAATTCCAGCAGGACCATGATCCCGACCCAAATCAGCAGTGGCAATGCCAGCAGCCCGGTTTGACCGCCGATCCATTTGATCATGGTCGGGCCAAAACACACCAGGATGATCGCGCCACAGAGAAAGATCCCGAGTGCACAACCGATGCCGAGCTGTATGGTGTGACGCAGGCGCCCTGGTTCATTCGCGACACGGTATTGCGCAAGTTTGGGTTGCTGGATATTGAATAGAACCATCGACATGTTTTGCAAGACGGAATAGACCTGCAGCGTCAGTGCATAAGCGGCGGTGGTGGCCAGGCCCAGATAAGCGGACGACAGCAGCGTATTGGCCCTTAGTATCAGGAAGGCGCCGATGACCCCCAGGCCCATGCGCCATGCGTTATGCCAGAGAATACCGAAAATATCCCGTGTGGAGATGCTGGAATGCGGCGCCTGACGCAGGGCTGCCTGGAAAGACTGGTCGTGAAAATAATACCAGCTGAGCCAGCGTCCAATGAGTGCCGAAGCAAGGTATCCCAGCGCCACTGCCAGTAAGGTCAGTCCGCATTGCAAGAGTATGGCTGTCACAATCACGAAACCGAGATTGGACAGGGCACTCGATTTATAGAAGGCGGCATACAGGCCGCGTCCTTGCAGTAATGGCGTATAGTATTTGTAATACAGATTGATAACCGTAGCGACAACAAACACACCCCAGGCAAGCAATACCGCTTGCGTGGCGATCTGCCCTTGCGATACATGCACGATGTACCAGCTACCCAGGGTGGCCAGCAACAGGAAGGCGCAGCCGGCCAGTACCATGAAGATGCGCCGTGCCGCATGAATGATGGCATTGAACAGGCTATAGTCGACTGGGGATGGTGTGCTCAGCACTTCGAAACCATCCTTGAGCAGGCGTTTCGCGCCGCCCAGGACATAACTGACATTGCGCGCCAGCGTGGGCGTGAATCCGAGGTCGAGCATCGTCACCAGCGCCGATATCGTCATGAAGACGTACCAGATGCCCAGCTCGGCACTGCTCAGTTTTCTCAGCAATAGTGGCAGAACCAGCAAAGCTGCTCCATACTGCAAAAACTGAGACAGATAGCCCCAGAGCATGTCTTTTTTCATTTACCTGGTCCGGCAAGCAAGCCGTCGATGAGCGTGTCGGCTTCCATGCGCGCGATCCCCTGTTGCAACGTAATTTGCGGCTGCCAGCCTGGCAGGTGAGGTTGGCGCGTACTTGGTTGCATGGTTTCACGTGGACGGTAGGGAAGGCCGCCCCATTCGATCTGCAGGTCTTTGCCTACGACGGCGCCATAGACCCGCACCAGATCTTTCAAGGTCAGACGAGCGGGGTTGCTGACGGCATAGCATTCCGCTGCGCCAATTGAGGGCAGGCGCTGCATGGCCAGGAGGTAGGCATCGAGTACGTCATCGATGTACACGAGGTCGAGCAGTTGCTCTCCCGGCGACATGCGCAGGTTGACGCCGCTGCGGGCTGTCTTGCGCAACAAGCTGAACAGTTTCGCACGAGTATCGCCGGGGCCGTAAGTGTCGAACAGCTTCAGTGTGATGGCTTGAAAACCGTGCGCGGATACATAGTAGGCCAGCAAGTCCTCGAATGCTTGCTTGGTGGCCGCATACAGGTTAACGGGATTGTATGCCGCGTCCTCGAAGTGCTGCCAGGACGTGCCGGTATTAATCAGGCGACGCAAGCCCAACTGTTGCATAGCCTCAAGCAACTGCGTCGGCATGCCGAGATTTGACTCGATCAGGCGGTTCACATCTTCCGGCTTGTGCTGTGCCAGGAACAAGGAGGCAACGTGGCACACTACGTCTGGCCGAGTTTGCTCCAATGCCGCATATAAGGTGGAATAGCTGCCATCATGGATATGCACGCTAATCTTTGGCAAGGCATCCTGCAATACGCTGAGATCGGAATGCTGGCGTACCAGGATGGCAACCTCGTGATTATCGGCGAGCAGACGTTTGACCAGCTGACTGCCTATAAAACCGGTAGCGCCAGTAAGAAATACTTTCACGGAATATATCCTACTAAAACGGAGAAATGAAATCGGCAAAGGCGCCGTGCTGCTCATCGCGCACCGACATGATCGGTGCTGTCACTTGCCAATCGAACCCGAAGCTGTCCCAGCGTATGCCGCAGTCGGCAGACGGCGTGTGCACCGTGCTGGTCTTGTACAGCATCAACGCTTCCTCTGTCAGCGCAACAAAACCATGAGCTACTCCCTTGGGAATAAAGACCATCAGCCCATTTTCTCCAGACAGGTCGACGGATGCCACTTTGCCGTAGCCGGGTCCTTTTCGCAGGTCTAACAGTACATCGCGGACGGCGCCGCGGGTACAGTAAACCAGCTTGTCGTGATCGTGCGGCGGCAGCTGAAAGTGCATGCCGCGAATGACGTCCTTGCGTGAAATAGAATAGAACTCCTCCTGGATATCCAGATTGGCGCCTAAACTTTTACAGATGCCTTCATGATAGGTTTTAACAAAAGTGCCTCGCGCATCTTCAAAGTGGCTAGGCTCAAGCAAAAAACAGGCGGGAAGGAGTTCTTTCAGTAGTTTCATAATATGATTTAGAAATTCACACCAAAGAATTCTTCGATCTTGCTGATCGAGAAATCCATCATTTCGCGGGTCAGGCCTGGGAAGACGCCGATCCACAGCGTGTCGTGCATGATGCGGTCGGTATTCGTCAGCTCGCCCGAGACACGGTAGTTACGCCCGATCATGTACGGCTGGCGCGTCAGGTTGCCGGCGAACAGCAGACGCGTACCGATCTTGTGCTGG
>NZ_JAMQGR010000014.1:0-111934 GCF_023703445.1 Janthinobacterium kumbetense | reverse complement strand
AGGCTCGAACTCCCGACCTACGCCTTGTAAGGGCGCCGCTCTACCAACTGAGCTAAGCACCCGTTGCTTGTCTCAGAAAACCATCCCGACGTTTGTCACCACGTCTGGAAGAGGCGCTATTATAGGACGGGTAAAATCCTTCTGCAAGCGCTTTTTTCAGATTATTGCCCGAATGCGGTTGGGAGCATCTGAAAAAAGTGCAGGGCAAGGCGCATTGCCGAAGACAGTACGGATAGTACGGCGAGGCAATGTAACGCTGCCATGGGCTTTTTCTCAGGGCTCCTATTCCGTGATGCCCCATTGCGACAGCATCCACGCCATATTGAACGCATTCTCGGCGATGGCGTTATAGCGGCCCGACGCGCCGCCGTGGCCGGCACCCATATTCGTTTTCAGCAGCAGGGGATTGCCGTCCGTTTTATAGGCGCGCAGCTTGGCCACATATTTTGCCGGTTCCCAGTACATGACCTGGCTGTCGTTCAGACCCGTCGTCACCAGCATGGCGGGATAGTTCTTGCGCGCAATGTTGTCGTACGGCGAGTAGCTGAGCATGTAGTCGTACGCGGCCTTCTGGTTCGGGTCGCCCCATTCCAGGTACTCGCCCGTCGTCAGGGGCAGGCTGGCGTCCATCATGGTGTTCATCACGTCGACAAACGGTACGGCCGCGTGCACGGCGTGGAACAGGTCGGGGCGCATGTTGACGACGGCGCCCATCAGCAAGCCGCCCGCGCTGCCGCCCTGGATGATGAGGCGGTTCGGGCTGGTCCATTTTTCGCGCACCAGGTAGTCGGCGCTGTCGATGAAGTCATTGAAGGTGTTTTTCTTCTTCATCAACATGCCGTCTTCATGCCAGGCTTCGCCCATGTCGGTGCCGCCGCGGATATGCGCTTGCGCATAGATGACACCCCGTTCCAGCAGGCTGATGCGGCTGATGGAAAAAGTGGCTTCCGTGGAAATACCGTAGGAGCCGTACGAGTACAGCAGCAGCGGCGCTGAACCGTCGAGCTTGACGCCTTTCTTGTAGACGACCCACAGCGGCACTTGCACGCCATCGCGCGCCTTCACCCACAAGCGCTGCGTGGTGTAGCGGCTGCTGTCGAAGCCGCCGACGATTTCCTGCTGCTTCAGCACCGTGCGCTTGCCGTCCTGCATGCTGACGTCGATGACGGTGGGCGGCGTGACGGGCGACTGGTAGGACATGCGAAATTGCGTGGCGGAAAACTCCGGCGTGCCGGCCGCCGTGGCCAGGTAGACGGGGTCGTCGAATTGCACTGCCTTCCAGTTCTTTTGCGCAAAATCAAAGATGCGGGCGCGGTTCAGGGCGCGTGCCTTTTCCATCACCACCAGGTAACCCTGGAAGACGTCGATGGACTGGATCACGGCATCCTTGTTATGCGGCACGACGGGCTTCCAGTTCTTCGGCTGCGGCGCAGACAGCGGCGCGCTGACGACACGGAAATTCTTCGCCCCCTTGTTGGTCAGAATATACAACTGGCCGTCGCGGTGCTCGATGCCGTAGCGGTGGCCTTTTTCACGTTTCAGCACGGATTGGAACGTGCCTTGCGGCTTGCTCGTTGGCAGCAGCAGCACTTCGCTCGTGTCCGTGCTGCCCGAGGTGAGCACGAAGAATTGCTTGTCGCGCGTGCGGCCCACGTTGATGGCGAACTGCTCCACAGGCTCGTGGTAGACCTGTTGCGGCGCACCGCCCAGGGCCAGGCGGAACAAGCGGTCCGAGCGCTTGGTGGTGGCATCTTCCTGCGCCAGCATCAGGGTGGCGTTATCCGCCGCCCAGGCCAGCGATGTCACGCGCGGCATGCTGTCGCCCAGCAACTTGCCCGTTTTCAAATCCTTGACGTGCAGCTCGTACTGGCGGAAACCCGTCGTGTCGGTGGTGTAGGCCAGCAACTGTTCATTCGGGCTGATGCTGAAGGCGCGCACGGCAAAGAATTTGTGGCCTTCGGCCAATTGATTCTGGTCCAGCAAGACTTCCTCTGCCGCCTGCGCATCATAGGCGCCGCTGGCGCCGACGGGGCGGCGGCAGTGAATCGGATATTGCTTGCCCGCTTCCATGCGCGTGTAATAGTAGAAATTGCCCTGGCGCGCAGGCACGGACAAGTCCACTTCCTGCATGCGTCCCTTGACTTCCGCCGTTACCTTGTCGGCCAGCGGCTGGATCGGCGCCGTGACGGCGGCCGTGTAGGCGTTTTCCGCATTCAGGTAGTCGATCACGGCAGGATCGGCTTTCTTTTGCAGCCAGCGGTAGTCGTCCGTCACGACCGTGCCGTGGCGCGTTTCTTGCCAGGCTGTCTTGGCGGCGACGGGTGCGACGGCCGTGGCGATGGTGGTGGTGGTGTCGGCTGCCAGCGCGGATGGCGCCAGCGTGGACAGTAGCAGGGCCGGCAGGATGGATGACCAGACGGACCGGCGACGCAAGGCATGATGTGCTGTAGACAAGGCAACTCCTTTGAATAGTTGTGTCAGGATTGTAATCTTGCTATTGGGAAAAGCAACCGCTGATCGTCGCCATCGGGTCCCGTGCGTTTCAACTTGCATCCCGGCCCATTTCCGGTAATACTGTATGCATGCACAGTATCTTGCCGCAATGAAGGCAAGCCGATCCGCCGCGAGGTGTTTTTTGATTCCATCTGCCCCCACACTTGCCGAAGCACCCGCCGCGCGCCGCTGGATCGCCCACCTGGACATGGATGCCTTCTTCGCGTCCGTGGAACTGTTGAAATATCCGGAATTGCGCGGCGAAGCCGTCGTCATCGGCGGCGGGCGCCTGCAGCAGCCCGTGCTGCAGATTGACGGCACGCGGCAATTTGCGCGCATGCGCGACTACGTGGGGCGCGGCGTCGTCACCACGTCGACCTACGCGGCGCGCGCGTTTGGCGTGTTTTCCGCCATGGGCATCATGAAGGCGGCCAGGCTGGCGCCCGACAGCATCCTGCTGCCGGCCGATTTCGAGGCCTACCGCGAGTATTCGGCCCGCTTCAAGCAAGCCGTGGCCCAGTTGTGCCCCATCATCCAGAACGTGGGCATCGATGAAATCTATGTCGACCTGACGGAACACGGCGCGCAGGCGCCGGCCATGGCGGCGCGCCTGAAGGCGGCCGTGTTCGAGGCGACGGGCCTGTCGTGCTCGATTGGCCTGGCGCCCAACAAATTGCTGGCGAAAATCTGTTCCGACCTGGAAAAACCCGACGGGCTCACCATTTTGTCGCCCGAGGATATCGCCACGCGCGTGTGGCCCTTGCCGGCGAAAAAGATCAACGGCATCGGCCCGAAGGCGACGGCCAAGCTGGAAGCCCTGGGCATCATCACCATCGGCGAGCTGGCGCAGGCCGACCTGGCCATGCTGCGCACGCAGTTTGGCGACCTGTACACGGGCTGGCTGCGCCAGGCGGCGCTGGGCATCGACGAGCGGCCCGTGCAGACGAGCCGGGAAACCAAGTCCGTCAGCCGCGAAACGACGTTCGAGCGCGACTTGCAGGTGGTGCGCGACCGCGCCACGCTGTCGGAAAAGCTGGAAAGCCTGTGCACGCGGGTGGCGGGCGACCTGGATAAACAGTCGCTGGCGGGGCGTACGGTGGGCATCAAGCTGCGTTTCGAGGATTTCAGCACCGTCACGCGCGACATCACCTTGCCCAGCGCCACGGCGGACGCCGCCGCCATCCTGCGGGCCAGCCGCGATTGCTTGCGGCGCGTGCCATTTGAAAAGAAAATCCGCCTGCTGGGCGTGCGCATCTCGACCTTGTCCGATCCGGCCATCGTGATGCGGCAGGCGCCGGCCCAGGCGGAGCTGTTTCCCGCCCTGTAGCGGCATTCCCCACGCATCAACAACACCGCGCCAGTCCGCGCTTTTGACGGCATTCCCGTGTCGAAAGTGTAGAATGGCGTTCCCCTGGCACTACTGAAACAAACGGAAGACAAAAACTATGTGGTTCAAGAATCTTCAGATTTACCGCCTGCCCGCACCATGGGCCTATACGCCAGAACAACTGGAAGAGGCCTTGTCCTCGAACAAATTTACGCCGGCGACCAGCATGGATCTGATGCGCCAGGGCTGGGATACGCCACGCCCGAACGGCGGCCTGGTCCACGTGGTCAACAAGCAGATGCTGATCTTGCTGGGCACGGAAAAGAAACTGTTGCCAGCCACCGTCATCAACCAGGTGGCCAAGGCCCGCGCTGCCGAGATGGAAGAAGCGCAAGGCTTTGCACCAGGCAAGAAAGCCATGAAGGAATTGAAGGAACGCGTGGCCGACGAGTTGCTGCCGCGCGCCTTCAGCATCCGCAGCAATGTCTGGACGTGGATCGACCCCGTCAATGGCTGGCTGGTGGTCGATGCCGCCAGCCCGGCAAAGGCCGATGAAGTCATCAAGCTGCTGCTCAAGGCCGTGGATAAATTGCCGCTGGAAAGCCTGCGCGTGCAGCGCTCGCCCGTGGCGGTGATGACGGAATGGCTGCAGGCGGACGATGCGCCGGCCGGCTTCACGGTCGACATGGATACGGAATTGCGCGCCACGGGCGAGAGCAAGGCCACCGTGCGCTACGTGCGCCACACCCTGGAAGCGGACGACGTGCGCCGCCACATCGCGGCCGGCAAGCAGTGCACGCGCCTGGCCATGACGTGGAACGACAAGATTTCGTTCGTGCTGACGGAATCGCTGGCCATCAAGAGCGTCAAGCCGCTGGACGTGATCAAGGAAACGGAATCGAGCACGAAGAACGACGAAGAGCGTTTCGACGGCGACGTGATGCTGATGACGGGCGAGTTGAGCAAGCTGATGGCCGACGTGGTCGAAGCCCTGGGCGGCGAAGCGACTGCATAAGCGCAGCCATGCCGGTACGAAAAAGGAGCTGCGGCTCCTTTTTTTTCGCCTGTGGATTGCGAAAAGATAAAAAAAAGCGCCTTGCACGGTGAAGTGTAAGGCGCTTTCGGACAAGCTAATTCACAACGTCAAATTAGAACTTGTAGTTGCCGGTGATGTAGAACGAACGCATCATTGGATCGGCGTAGCGTGGGTCGAAACCAACCTGGTGGCCCGACGAAGCGCGCAGCGACAGCGGCGGTGCACGGTCGAACAGGTTTTTGATGCCTGCGCGGATCGTGGTTTGCTTGTCAAAGGCGAAACGTGCTTGCCAGTCGAACGTCGTGTACGACGGTACTTGCAGGCGGAAGTCGTCTATTTTGGTTTTGGTGTCCTCGTTGTACACGCTTGCTGCCGCATCGGTGTAGCCGTTACGGTAGTTGACCGTTACCGTGTTGCTCAGGCGGCCCGTATCCAGGGTCGTCGTCAGCTTCATCAGGTTGCGGAACGTGACTTCGTTGGTGTCGCCGAAGAAGTTCATGTTGCTGGTGAACACGTTGTTGCTGCCTGCCTTGGTGTAGTTCGCGTGCAACATGTGCGTACCGCTCAATTGAGCAGTCAGCTTACCGAAGGAAAACTTGTGGTTGGCCGACAGATCCCAGTCGATACCACGGTATTCCTTCTTGCCGACGTTGACCGACAGTTTCTTGAACGCGTAGTAGGTATTGCCGGTCGATGGCTCCTTGTAGTAATCGAAGCTTGTCGCATACTTGACCGGATCGCCAAATGCCTGATCTTCGGTGATTTCCGAGACGGCATTGCGCAGTTTCACATCCCACAGGTCGGCGCCGAACGAGAAGGCCGAGCTAGGCTCAACACGGAAGCCCAGGGTGAACTGTTTCGATTTTTCCGACTGCAGTTCTGGATTGCCTTCCGATACGGCGTTGTATTGAATTGGTTCGCCGCGGCAGAACTCGGTACCTGGGTATGGGCAGGTAAATTTCTTGGCGGTAAAGCCGGCATTGACCAGTGGCTGAGCGATGTCCAGCATGCTTGGCGCCTTGAAGCCCGTGCCGTAGGAGCCGCGGATCAGCACGGTTTGTACCGGCTGCCAGCGTGCCGATACCTTGTAGGTATTGGCGCTGTCTTTTTTACCGACAGTTTTGCTGTTCAGCTTGTCATCGATCGCCTTGACAGCATCGTAACGGCCACCGACGGTCATTTCGAACGACTTGGTCAGAGGAGCCAGCAACTCGACGAACGCGCCGTAGGTGTCGCGGCTCATGTCGTAGGAAGCTTTCGTGTTGAAGCTGTAGATATCGTCACCGGTGGCGCCTGGCGACTGCTCATAGCGGTAGGTGCGGTAGTCGCCGCCGATACCCAGGCTGGCCTTGCCGCCTGGCAAGGAGAACAGTTCACGCGAACCGTGCGTGTCGACGCCGCGCATCGTGGTCGATGCGGTACGCACGGAGCCGACGAACTGCGCGCCGGCGACTTGCGCTTGCACGGATGGCTTTTGGCCCAACGCGAACGCATCGAAATCCGGATTGGCCAGGATCGCATTGAAGCCCTGATTTGTCGCGTAGCCGCCCGTGTAACGCTCGTCGATCGAGTTTTGCGACCAGGTCAGGCCGCTTTCGAAGTTCCACGCGCCCAGTTCGCCTTCCACGCCAACCACCATGTGTTTGGTTTGGGTAATGGTCTGGCTTGCGCGCAAACCGAAGTCGGTGCTGCGGTAGTTGGCCGTGACCGATTTGAGATCGCCCTGTTGCGCTGGCGTCAGGTAAGGTTGCACGTATTTCGCGTAGGCAGCTGGATTGTTGAACACCAGCTCGTCAAGGTTGGTTTTAGGGTTCTTTACCGTTTGCGCGATCGAGATGGGGATCGGGTTGGCGGCGATACGCGCCGTCAGGTCGTAGCGCGAGTAGGCCAGTTCGGCGAACGCGTTCAGGCTGTCATTGAGCTTGTACGTTGCTTTGGAAAACAGGCTGTCGCGTTTCGATTGTGGCACGATTTCCACGGTGGAACCCGTGTCGAAGCCGCAAGCGCGTGAATTGCCGGTCGTGACGAAGGAATCGTCAGGGCAATTTCCGTTTTGACGCAAGTAAGGCGTGAAGGAAGTCGATGCGCTGTTCTTCGTTTTGTAGGCTACGGTGGCGCCTGCTGGCGATGCCGAGGTGCTGGTGCGGTCCCAGATGTAGTTGTTGCCGCCGCGTTTGAATTTCAGGAAAGAGGTATTGGCGAAATCGCGGTCGGTCGCGATCAGTTTCGACTGCTCATCGTGGCGGTACGATACCAGCACGTTGAAACGGTCTTCGTCCAGGTCGCCGAAACCGTAGGTGACGCTGGTGTTCCAGGCGTTGCCGCCCTTGTCTTCCGGACCGCCGTAGGTGGCTTCCAGGGTGGCGCCTTGCTGGTTTTTCTTCAGGATGAAGTTCAGTACGCCGGCGATGGCGTCCGAGCCGTACAGGGCCGAAGCGCCGTCGGTCAGGATTTCGACGCGCTCAACGGCGCTCATCGGAATGGCGTTCAGGTTGACCGTGGTGCCGGAGCCTTGCGGCGCGATGCGGCGGCCATTCAGCAGTACCAGGGTGTAGGACTCGCCGATACCGTGCAGCGAAGCACTGGTATTGCCACCCGAGTCGGAACCTGCTGCGACTGCGCCGATGGTGAAGCCTTGCATGGCTGGCAGGGCCTGGATCAGGTCGGCTACCGAAGTGGCGCCCGATTTGGCGATCGCTTCTTGCGTCAGGCGCTGCACAGGCAAGGCGCCTTCGACAGCGATACGCTTGATACTCGAACCGGTAATTTCAACTTTTTGAATTGCTTCGTCCGCCATGGATTGGCCAGAGAACAAGACGCTACCTGCCAGAACGGTCAGGGCCAGGCGTACGCTGCGCACGCCAATTTTTTCTTTAAATGCCATTGTAACAATTACTCCGTAGTAGTTTTAATAACGACAAGCAGTACACGAGCACCGCTCTGGCCATCGGGTAGATGGCCAGCGGTGCTCGTGTACGGTAGGCGGAACCACGTCGGTGGGAGGTGGAAGACTACTTAGCGCAATATTGTTATAAATGCACTTTTGACTTGTCGAGGCGAACATTATGTCGTCTCAGCAAGAAAAAATGCATATCAACCGTGTCGGATTTGGCAATAAATTATGGATACAGAAGAATATTTAATCTAATTGTTAAATTGCAGTTTTATATTTAATGATATCGGTGTTTTTAAAAATGATCAATGGCGTTTTTTTACAACACAAAATTATTATATTGGCAATTTGATGTTTTACCTGCAATAATTCGACGAATTCTGTGATTTTGCAGAATTTGTGAAAGGCAAAAAAACATAAAAAAAGCCCGTTGAAAACGGGCTGATCGAATTGTGACAGAGGGCCAGTCAGGCCGTGGGCCGGTCTGCTTTTACCCCCTGTCCTGCCATCGGCTTACAAGGGCTGGAACACGCCGGCGGCGCGGTTCTTTTGCACATTGTCCCAGGCGAAGATCTGGCCATTCATGGCCACGTACACGCCGGCTGGCAAGGTTTGCGCCACGCCGCAGGCAAAGCCCAGGTTGAACAGGGCGTCGGAGTTGTCGATTTCGTAGGGAATCATGGCGCCCGTCAAAATGACCGTTTGCTGCAGGTTCGCCGCGCCCAGCACCTGCGCCGTTTCGCGCATGGTGTCGGTGCCGTGGATGATGACGATGGCTTTTTCCTGTGCCGCGCGGCACGAGGCCAGCACGCGCTGGCGGTCCGCATCCTGCATGTCGAGCGAATCGAGCAGGGGCAATTGCTCCAGCGCCACGGGCGCCGTCATGCGCGCGCGGGCAATCGCTGCCGGCAAATGACTGTCGGAAAAGCCCAGGGTACCGTTCAATTCGTTGTAGTGTTTGTCGAAAGTGCCGCCAGTGGCGAGTATGCGCAAAGTCATGATGTGGTCACGATGTCAGTGGAGAATGACGCGCATGATAGCGTGGATTGGCAGCGTTGCGTGAATGCTGCCGCAGATGGGCCAGCGTGCCTGCGCCCCGCTACCGCGCCGCATCTGGAAAATTTGGCCATCTGTGAGTACACTGGTTTCTTTGTTTGCCTGCCACCCCGACTCCGTATGAAAGCGCTCGCTCCCGGCACCGTCATTTTTCACCGCCACCGCGGTTACGGGGTGATCACGTCCGTCAATTTGCTGACGGGCTGGATCGCCGCCCGTTTCGGCAGCGAAGCGCGGACCCTGGACCTGAACCTGTCGACCGACGACGTGCAGTTTGCCGATGGCGAAGCGATCCTGTTTCGCCGCGCGCCACCGGACCGCATGCCGCATGCGCGCCTGATGGCCATGGTGCGCGAACTGCACCAGGCCGGCTATCAGAAGCTGTATCTGTATTCCTGGCCCAAGCCGTCCGGCCTGCACTGGCGCTGGCATTTGTTTACGGGGCCGCGCGACTGGATGCAGCGGCCCTGGCGCGAAGGCTGGTACGGTTCGGGCGCCGACTACAACGTCAACCCCGTGATGGGCTGGGGCGATACGCCGGGCGCCACCACTGGCGAGCTGATCGATGCCCTGGCCCGTTTCGACCCGCAGGGCCTGGCGCAAGCGCTGGGACGCGACGATGACCATAGCGACTGGTTTGGCCGCGTCTGCGATGCGTTATTGCCCGATTACATGTACAGCCTGGACATGCAGCGCACGCCAGGCGAGCCCTTGCCCGACATGCCGCCCGTGCCGGTCGTTGCCGTGCGCGCCGGCGTGGCGCCGTACGCCGGACCGGACATCGCCTGGCCGCCCGGCTGGGCCGGCCTGTGGCGCGGCCGGCATGTGCTGCCCGCGCCAGCCATCCGCATCACGGGCGAGCCGGACCTGCTGAAGGGCTTTCAGCGTTCCTGAGGAGCTTGCCGCGCATGCGCCAGCGCCTCGGGATTGAGCAGGCGCGTGCATTGACCTTGCGCAAAATCGACGATGTTTTGCAAGGCGTAGCGGAAATACAGTTCATAGCTGTCACGCTCGACGTAGCCCAGGTGTGGCGTAGCCAGCACGTTCGGCAGCAGCAGCAATGGCGAGCCTGGCGGCAGCGGCTCGTCCGTAAATACGTCCAGCGCCGCGGCGCCCGGGCGACCCTGCGGCAGCGCCGCTTCCAGCGCGCCCTCCATCACCAGCTCGGCGCGGCTCGTGTTGACGAACAGGGACGTCGGCTTCATGCGCGCCAGGTCCTCGGCTGTTACCAGGCCACGCGTCGCATCGGACAGGCGCAGGTGCAGGGTCAAGACGTCGGCCTGTTCAAAGAAGGCTTCCCGCGACGTGGCCGCCGTATCGCCGGCCGCCACGGCCGCCGCGCGGCTCGCTTCACTGCCCCACACGAGGATGGTCATGCCGAAGGCGCGGCCATAGCCGGCGATCAATTGCCCGATCTTGCCGTAGCCCCAGATCGCCAGGGTGCGCCCTTTCAATACCGTGCCGAGCGTATTGCGCTGTGGCTCCAGCGACGACGTCTGCCACAGCCCTTCCTGTAAATGTTGCGCGTACGGCACGATCTTGCGCTGCGCCGCCATGATCAGCGCCCACGTCAGTTCGGCCGGCGCCGTGGGCGAGCCGATGCCTTCCGCGATGGCGATGCCCAGCTCGGTGGCGGCCGGCACGTCGATGTGCCCGCTGACCTTGCCCGTTTGCGAAATCAGTTTCAGGTTCGGCAATTTCGACAGCAAGGCGCGGTTGAAACTGCTGCGTTCGCGGATCAGCACCAGCGCGTCGTATGGCGCCAGGCGGATCGCCAGCTGGCCCAGGCCCCGCGCCGTGTTGCTGAAGACCTTGACCTCGTGGCCATCGAGCAACTGGAAGCAATCGAGGCCGCGCACGGCATCCTGGTAATCATCGAGTATGGCAATTTTCATGGTGGATGGCCGATTTGAGTGAGGATTTGGTAGGGAAATAACAGGATACGGGAAATGCTGAATAGCCTACTACATTAGTCAAGCTATTCTCCTACATTTTTGCGAGAATAGCCGTTACGCGGGTGTACAATCGCCGGCACTTTTGAAGCTTCCTGATTATAGTTATAGCGCAAACTGTTCCTGCAGCCTGGGTGCATGATCCAGGTAAACGACACCAGAGCCCTGCCCGCGTGAGCACACCGCCCGCAGTGAGCCGCAGCCACCTCTCAACGATGCTGCCTGTCTTGCCGGAATGACCAGAATTTCTTTTATTGGTATTGGAGGTAATATGAATCAGCCCGTCATGGGTGGCGTCGCCGCACTCAACGTCCCAGCTTATATTAAACAACAGAAACTGATCAACTGGGTGGCCGACATTGCTGCGCTGACCAAGCCAGAGCGTATTTACTGGTGCGATGGTTCGCAAGAAGAGTATGAGCGCCTGTGCGCTGAAATGGTTGCCAGCGGCACCATGAAAAAACTGAATGCGCAAAAGCGCCCGAATTCCTACCTGGCCTGCTCCGATCCGAGCGACGTGGCCCGCGTCGAAGACCGCACGTATATCTGCTCGGCAACGAAAGAAGCGGCCGGCCCGACGAATAACTGGACCGAGCCCGGCGAAATGCGCCACACCTTGAACGGCCTGTTCGATGGCTGCATGCGCGGCCGCACCATGTACGTCGTGCCCTTCTCGATGGGCCCGTTGGGTTCGCCGATCGCGCACATCGGCGTGGAACTGTCCGATTCGCCCTATGTCGCCGTCAACATGAAGATCATGACCCGCATGGGCCGTGCCGTGTACGACGTGCTGGGCACGGATGGCGAGTTCGTGCCGTGCGTACACAGCGTGGGCGCACCGCTGGCCGCCGGCCAGGCCGACGTGAAATGGCCGTGCAACAGCACCAAATACATCGTACATTTCCCGGAAACGCGCGAAATCTGGTCCTTCGGTTCGGGTTACGGCGGCAACGCCTTGCTGGGCAAGAAATGTTTCGCCCTGCGCATCGCCTCGAACATGGGTTACCAGGAAGCGCAAGCATCGGACAGCAATCCGGGCTGGCTGGCCGAACACATGCTGATCCTCGGCGTGGAATCGCCGGAAGGCAAGAAACACTACGTGGCGGCAGCGTTCCCATCCGCTTGCGGCAAGACCAACTTCGCCATGCTGATTCCGCCGGCAAGTTTTAACGGCTGGAAAGTGACCACCATCGGCGACGATATCGCCTGGATCAAGCCGGGCGCCGACGGCCGTTTGTACGCCATCAACCCGGAAGCCGGTTATTTTGGCGTGGCGCCGGGCACCAACGAAAAAACCAATTACAACTGCATGGCGTCCATGCGCGACAACACGATCTTCACCAACGTGGCGCTGACGGACGACGGCGACGTCTGGTGGGAAGGCTTGACGAAAGAAGCACCAAGCCACCTGATCGACTGGCAGGGCAAGGACTGGACGCCAGCGTCCGGCACCAAGGCGGCGCACCCGAACGCGCGCTTCACGGTTGCGGCAACGCAAAACCCAGTGATCGACGCTGCCTGGGACGATCCTGCCGGCGTGCCGATCTCGGCCTTCATCTTCGGCGGCCGCCGCTCCACCACCGTGCCGCTCGTCACCGAAGCGCGCAACTGGGTCGAGGGCGTTTACATGGCGGCCACCATGGGCTCGGAAACGACGGCCGCGGCCGTGGGCCAGATGGGCGTCGTGCGCCGCGATCCATTTGCCATGTTGCCGTTTATCGGCTATAACATGAGCGATTACTTCCAGCACTGGCTGGACATGGGCGTCAAGGTGGGCAAGGTCAACCCGGCTGCCCTGCCGAAGATCTATTGCGTCAACTGGTTCCGTACGGACGAGGCTGGCAAATTCGTCTGGCCTGGCTTTGGCGACAACATGCGCGTGCTCAAATGGATGCTGGAGCGTATCGAAGGCAAGGCGGGCGGCGTGGAAAACCTGTTCGGCACGACGCCGCAGTATGGCGACCTGAACTGGGATGGCTTGCCATTCACGCAAGAACAGTTCGACACCATCACCTCGATCGACAAGGCCGCGTGGGTGGAAGAATTGAAATTGCATACGGAGTTGTTTGAAAAACTCGCGTATCATCTGCCGCAGGAATTGGCAGGTCACAAGGCTGCGCTGGAAAAGCGGCTGGGTGCGTAAGTTAGCGTCAAGCGGCGCCTGACAAGCTTGTCAGGTGTGAAGAGTTGTAGTGGGGGAGAAACACGCTGGCAAAGACTGGCGTGAGATAAATGACACGCCGGCAATGACTGGGGTGCTAGCAAAAAGAGAAACGGCGCGGATTGCATGAGCAATCCGCGCCGTTTTTTATGGCGCGTTCGAGGCGTCTAGCCTGTCTGGGCCGACACGAAATAAATCGGATAGACCTCGTCCATCATTGCTGGACATTCATCCGGCTTTGCCTTTGGAAATGTGACGGACAGGGGCGCTGTCTCATGCAAGCGGTCCTCCACTTCCAGCACGCCTGCGTAGGCCTTGACCTCGCGTGCGGCAGGCGCCTGGCAATCGCCGACCGCCAGTTCGCGGCCATTGCCATGAAAGCTGCTGCCATGGGCGATGTCGGTACACAGGGACGGCCAGTATTGGAATGAAAAAAAGCGTCCTGGCGGCGCGGTTTGCTGCCTGTCTTCCTGATGTAATTTGTGCCGCATGAAGTACATCACAAGCGACTCATACGCGTCGTAGGCTGGTGGCCAAGCCAGTTGCAAGGGCTGGCTGGCCAGCTTGGCGGTCCTGGAGCAAGTGCCACCCTGCGCCATCTGCAAACGCTCACGCCGCGGTGCGCCGTCTGTGCGAATGGAAAATTGGCCTGGGGCATTGATGCGCAAGGGTGTGGTGCCCATGCGCAGCACCGCTGTTAGCTTGCGCCCTGTAGAGCGATAGCTGATGTCGTACAGCTTGCCAGGCTTGAAGCCTTCGCGCGCCTCGATCCTGTATAAGCCATAGGAGGCATCGATTTCCTCGCTGACCTCACGCAAGCCCTGCTGCATGGCGAAGCGCTTGACGGCATCGCTCGGCCCCTCCGGTTCCGGTTTGTCCCAGCTCCGTTCCATGGCTTTCACTCTGCGGCATATCGGCATGGACGCGTTCTTCTCTTCGGCGCATTGCTGCATTTCCGGGCTGGCCAGATAGTAAATATAGGGCTGTACTCCCATCTGTTTTTCCACGCGCAATCGTACCGCCACCGGTGTCAGCTTGCGCCCCGTACCGCGCTCGATAATACGAAACCGCTTGGTGGAAAGGGGGACTGGCGGGCCGACAAGGATATGGCCATCCTGATCCCTGAGCAGGAAATCGGGAGATTGATTTGGAAGAAACAGGATGCCGCGTGCATTGGCAGGCACCGTGACCACGGCCGGCTTGCCGGATGCGGCCGGTGCCGCATGGAGGAACTCGCCGGATATCCCCTGCATGCAGGAACACGCCACCGCCACGCTGGACGACAGCAACCATGATGTGGTTACGCAATGGCGAACCCAGCTGGATAAACGTGAAGGGAAGTGCGGCATGTTTTCTCTGAAAGCCGGTGCTGTGACCAGAGAAAATAGTTTCCCATAGAAAAATCCCCCGGGCAAGATCATTGGCCGGGGGATCGAGCGGGAGGTGCGGCTTATTGCTTGAGCAGCGGCCCCAGGTATTTACCCGTCACGCTGGCCGGATTCAGGGCCACGTCTTCCGGCGTGCCCGTGGCGATGATTTGTCCGCCGCCGGCGCCGCCTTCGGGGCCCAGGTCGACGATCCAGTCGGCCGTCTTGATGACGTCCAGGTTGTGCTCGATGATGACGAGGGTGTTGCCCTGGTCGCGCAGGCGGTGGATGACCTTTAACAGCAAGTCGATGTCGTGGAAGTGCAAGCCCGTCGTCGGTTCATCGAGGATGTACAGGGTGCGGCCCGTGTCGCGCTTGGACAATTCCAGCGACAGTTTCACGCGCTGCGCCTCGCCGCCGGACAGGGTGGTGGCGCTTTGCCCCAGCTTGATGTAGCCCAGGCCCACGTCGAGCAGGGTTTGCAGCTTGCGCGCGATCAAGGGGACCGGTTTGAAGAATTCATGCGCCTCTTCCACCGTCATGCCCAGCACTTCCGTGATGTTCTTGCCCTTGTATTGCACTTCCAGCGTTTCGCGGTTGTAGCGCTTGCCGTGGCACACGTCGCATGGCACGTAGACGTCGGGCAAGAAATGCATCTCGACCTTGATCACGCCATCGCCCTGGCACGCTTCGCAGCGTCCGCCCTTCACGTTGAACGAGAAGCGGCCCGCGCTGTAACCGCGTTCCTTGGCCGTCGGCACGGTGGAGAACAGGTCGCGGATCGGCGTAAACAAGCCCGTGTACGTGGCGGGATTCGAGCGCGGCGTGCGGCCGATCGGCGCCTGGTCGACGGAAATAACCTTGTCGAAGTGTTCCAGTCCGCTGATCGAGTCGTGCGGCGCCGGTTCCGTCTGCGAACCATACAAATGGCGCGACAGGGCAGGATACAAGGTATCGTTGACGAGCGACGACTTGCCCGAGCCGGACACGCCCGTGACGCACGTCATCAAGCCTACCGGCAAGCTCAGCGACACTTTCTTCAGGTTGTTGCCCGTCGCGCCAGTAATGAGCAACTGCTTTTCCGGATTGCTGGCGTGGCGCTTGGCCGGCACGGCGATTTTCAGCTTGCCGTTCAGGTATTGCGCCGTCAGCGATTTCTTGTTCTTCAAGATCTCGGGCAAGGTGCCTTCGGCGATGATTTCGCCGCCGTGCACGCCCGCGCCGATGCCCATGTCGACGATATAGTCGGCCGTGCGGATGGCGTCTTCGTCATGCTCGACCACCAGCACGCTGTTGCCGATGTCGCGCAAGTGTTTCAAGGTTTCGATCAAGCGGTCATTATCGCGCTGATGCAAGCCGATCGACGGTTCATCGAGCACATACATGACGCCCGTCAAACCGGAGCCGATCTGCGACGCCAGGCGGATGCGTTGTGCTTCGCCGCCGGACAGCGTGTCGGCGCTGCGGTCCAGCGACAGGTAATCGAGGCCCACATTGTTGAGGAATTTCAGGCGAGAAATGATTTCCTTGACCACGCGGTCGGCGATCTCTTTCTTGGCGCCCGTCAGTTTCAGCTTCTCAAAGAATTCCAGCGTCTCGCGCAGCGGTTTTTCCGCCACTTCATAGATGGCCCGCTGCTGCTTGCCCGTGCCGACCTTGACGAAGCGCGCCTCCACGCGCAGGCGCGCGCCATCGCATGAGGGGCAGCATTTTTCATTGATGAACTTGGCCAGCTCTTCCTTGACGGCCATCGAGTCCGTTTCGCGGTAGCGGCGCTGCAGATTGTTGACCACGCCTTCGAACGTGTGTTCCTTGATGACGGTGCGGCCCCGTTCGTTGACATAGGTAAACGGAATCACTTGCTTGCCGGAACCGTACAACACGGCTTGCTGGGCATTCAGTGCCAGCTGTTCGAACGGCATGTCCAGGTCGAACTCGTAATATGCGGCCAGGTTCGACAGCATCTGGAAGTAAAACTGGTTGCGGCGGTCCCAGCCCTTGACGGCGCCCGAGGCGAGCGACAGGTTCGGGAACGCGACGATGCGTTTCGGGTCAAAGAATTCAATGTGTCCCAGGCCGTCGCATTCGGGGCAGGCGCCCATGGGGTTGTTGAACGAGAACAACCGCGGTTCCAGTTCCTGCAGGGAATAGCCACACACATTGCAGGCGAACTTGTTGGAGTACACGTGTTCCTGGGCCGTATCCATTTCGTAGGCAATGGCGCGGCCGTCGGCCAGGCGCAGGGCCGTTTCGAAACTTTCCGCCAGGCGTTGCTTGATCTCCTGGTTCACCTTGACGCGGTCGATGACGACGTCGATCGTGTGTTTTTCCGTTTTCTTTAATTTCGGGAGGTCATCGACTTCATAGATTTTCGCCGCGTGCGTGCCGCTTTGCACGCGAAAACGCACGAAGCCCTGCGCCTGCATCTGCTCGAACAGGTCCACGTGTTCGCCCTTGCGGTTGGCGACGACGGGCGCCAGGATCATCAGCTTGGTGTCTTCCGGCATGGCCAGTACGGCGTCGACCATTTGCGAGACGGACTGGGCGGCCAGCGCGTTTTCCGGGTGGTCGGGGCAGTAGGGCGTGCCGACGCGCGCATACAGCAGGCGCAAATAATCGTGGATTTCCGTCACGGTACCCACCGTCGAGCGCGGATTGTGCGACGTTGCCTTCTGTTCGATGGAGATGGCGGGAGATAATCCCTCGATCAGGTCGACATCCGGTTTTTCCATCAGCTGCAGGAACTGGCGCGCATACGCCGACAGCGACTCGACATAGCGGCGCTGGCCTTCCGCATACAGGGTGTCGAAGGCCAGCGAAGACTTGCCGGAGCCGGACAAGCCGGTAATCACGATCAGCTTATTGCGCGGCAAATCGAGATTGATATTCTTGAGGTTATGCGTGCGAGCGCCGCGAATGCGGATCTGTTCCATGTGATTGCCTTGCTTTCAGTGAGTGGTGCGGCCGGCGCATTGTGCCTGGGTGCAGATGAGGAGCCACAACGGGTCAACCTGTTACTATAGCCGGGTTTTGCTCTGCATGCCTGAGGCAGCCACGGGCGGATTGCGCCGCCAGGCGAACGTGCCCTGACAAAGTTTGATACAGATGCGTGCAGACGTTTAAACACTGTATATAATACCAGTATTCAAGTTTCTTGTTTTCACCTGCCGTGAAAAAAACGTGCTGCCGCACGGGAGAGGGCGTCCGCCAGAAAGCGGGTGCTTTGCGCCGCGTGGTCGCTTATAATCCTCGTTTAGTACACTAAACTAACGCGCGGGACACCGGCTCCCGCTGCAGTTCATCAGGAGTTATTCATGGCATCAGTCAACAAAGTCATCATCGTCGGCAATCTGGGCCGTGACCCAGAAATCCGCTACATGCCTAGCGGCGACGCGATCGCCAACATCGCCGTGGCCACTTCGTACAAATCGAAGGACCGCAACACGGGCGAACAAAAAGAATTGACAGAGTGGCACCGTATCTCGTTCTTCGGCCGCCTGGCGGAAATCGTCGGCCAATACCTGAAAAAAGGTTCGTCCGTCTACGTGGAAGGCCGCCTGCAAACCCGTAAATACACGGACAAGGACGGCGTCGAGAAGTACGCAACCGACATCATCGCGGAACAGATGCAAATGCTGGGCGGCCGTTCCGGCATGGGCGGCGACGCCGGCGGTGGCGATGACAGCTACGGCGGTGGCGGCGGCTACGAAGCCCCGGCCCCACGCCAGGCACCGGCCCCGCGTCCGGCACCAGCCCCGGCGCCACGTCCGGCACCGAAGCCGGCGCCGAACTTCTCGGACATGGATGACGATATTCCGTTCTAAGACGCACTACGGCTCATTGCTGCATAACGCCTCGCAAATCCTGGATTTGCGAGGCGTTTTTATTTGTTGTTGCGGGTCTCTTTTTTTGCGGGTCTCTTTCAGGTGCGACGGGCGTTCAGCTCAAGCAGATAACCGCTCACTTCCTTGATATATGTGGGTCATCGCCATCGTGGCTCCCCCTATAATTTAATCACTGCTTTCAGCACTCCATCTGCCATGCCACACCAGAATCGGGAGAAAATGGTGGCTATTTCGACCAAAGCGCCCCTGGTTGTCGATCTTGACGGAACGCTGACGCCAACCGATACCCTGCTGGAATCCGTCATCCAGGTGGTGAAGCACTCCCCGCTCAATGTGCTCCGCATGCCGTTCTGGCTCATGCGAGGGCGGGCGGGCTTCAAGGAAGCCATTGCCGCGCATGCCGGCATCTCGGGCGAACACCTCCCTTACCGCGCGTCCCTGCTGGATTACCTGCGCGAGGAAAAGCGCAAGGGCCGCATGATTGTCCTGGCGACGGCGGCCCACCATTCGATCGCCTGCAACGTGGCCGGGCACCTGGGCCTGTTCGACAAGGTGCTGGCGACGCAGGACGGTCGCAACCTCAAGGGCAAGGCCAAGCTGCAAGCCATCCGGGAGCAGGTCGGGCCATGCTTTGTGTATGCCGGCGACAGCAAGGCAGATATTCCCATCTGGCAAGCCGCCGAGGCGGCGGTGCTGGTGGATGTCGCCTGGAATACGGCCCAAGCCGTGCGGCGGCACGTCCCGATCGAACGCGAGTTTCCCGGAGCGAGCGGCGGGCTTGGCGTGTGCCTCAAAGCCCTGCGTGTCCACCAGTGGTTAAAGAATCTGCTGCTGTTCGTACCCCTGCTGACGGCATTCTCCTTCCTCGACCTGGGCAAGATGAGCACCATGGCCGTGGCCTTCCTGGCGTTCTCCTTGGCGGCTTCCGCCACCTACATGGTCAACGACCTGTGGGACCTGGAAAGCGACAGGGCGCACCCCCGCAAGCGGCTTCGCCCTTTTGCCAGCGGCCGCCTGCCGATTCTGAAGGGCCTGGTCGTGGCTGCGGGGGCCTTGCTCCTGGCCCTCGTTCTGGCCTGGTCCGTGTCGAATGCCTTCCTCCTGATGCTCCTGCTTTACCTGGTGCTGAGCAGTGCGTATAGCTGGGTGCTCAAGGAATACGTGCTGATCGATGTGCTCATGCTGTCCCTGCTGTACACCTTGCGCATCCTGGCCGGTTCCGTTGCCATTGGCACTGCCACGAGTTCCTGGCTGCTGGCTTTCTCGGTCTTCATGTTCCTCAGCCTCGCCCTCGTGAAGCGCTGTGCGGAGCTGGTCACCCTGGAAGGGAATGGCAAGGCAGCCACGCGTGGACGCGATTACCGGGTGAGCGACCTGGCCGTGTTGTGGCCTCTGGGGGGCGGGGCGGCACTCTCCGCCGTGGTGGTGTTCGGGCTGTTCATCAGTGCACCGGAAACGCAGGGGCGCTACGGCACCCCGCAGATGCTGTGGCTGGTCGCCCTGGGATTGATTTACTGGCTTGCGCGCCTGTGGGTGAAAACTTCCCGAGGTGAAATGCACGATGACCCGGTGATTTACGCCCTCAAGGACCACGGCAGCCGCATGACCGTCTGCGCCATGGTGGCCGTCATGCTGGGGGCGTATTTTCTGGTGTTGGGTACTTACCCATGAACACGTTCTGCATTGCCATCCTGAGCATCGCGCTATCCGTCATGGCGCAGTTCTCATTGAAGACCGGCATGTCCGGTGACGGGGTACAGGCGATGATGGCGCAGCCCAAGTCCTTCATGACCCTCATGCATATCCTCATGGACAAGTATGTGCTGGGGGGATTCCTCCTGTATGGCCTGGGAGCGGTGGCCTGGCTAGGCGTACTGTCGCAATGGGAGGTGAGCAAGGCCTATCCCCTGGCAGGCCTGGGATTCGTGCTCACCCTGCCAATCGCCTGCCTGCTGGGCGAGCAGGTCAGCCTGTCCCGTGTGATGGGCGTGGCGCTGATTTGTGCGGGGGTGTTTTTGGTGGGGAGGAGTTGATGAATGACAAGCATGATGCCCAACAACAGCGAGATTGGCTGTGGCTGGCAATTATCGCCGGCATCGGCCTCGCCCTGAGGGCGGCGGTGATTGCGGGCTTCCAGCATGTGCCGGAAGGCGATGAACTTGCCTACAGGAGCATGGCGCTCAACTTGCTTGGCGGGAATGGCATCGTCGACAGCATGGGCAACCGCGCGATGTATAACGTGGGCTATCCCCTGTTGATACTCGCGCCCGTCTTTTTTCTCTTTGGCGACGACCTCCTGGCGGTTCGCCTGGTGAACATGTGCCTGGGAGGCGCGGCAATCATGCTGTGCTACCTGGTGGCCAAAGAGGCTGGCGCAGGCCGGTCGGGGCGTCTCATCGCCGCGGCTGCCTGGGCGCTCTATCTGCCAAGCGGCATCTACGGGATCTACCTGGCGAAGGAAAACCTGATGATTCCCCTGATGCTGGGTGTCATGTGGTGTGCGCTGAGACTGGCACGCCAGCCCTCGAAGACCGTGGCGGCCGGGTGCGGAGTACTCTTCGGTCTGTTGGCACTGACGGGCAATGCCGCCTTGTCACTGCTTGCAGTCCTTGCATGGGCGTTGCTGCTGTCTCCCGCATCGACGGTTCGGCGGGCAAGCCTGGCCATGCTCGCGCTGTCCGTGGCGCTGGTGATTTCCGGCCCATGGCTGCTCCGGAACATGCAAGTGATAGGCGCACCTGTCTTGAACACCAATGGCGGCTTCAATCTGTATTTAGGTAACAACCCGGCAGCGACAGGCATGTTCATTTCCATCTCGGAAACTCCACGCGGCTCCACCTGGGATGCCCTTCGGAAAACGGGGGAAGTCCAGGCTTCCGAGACCTTGAAACAGGAGGCTATATCCTGGGTGAAGGCCCACCCGGCAGCGTTCCTGGCATTGGCAGCGAAAAAAGCGGCGTACTTCTGGACGCCTCCCCTGCATGCGGGAAAAGGCAACCAGTCGCCGGCAGAAAAGCTTGTGCGTCTGCTGTGGGCGATACAGTTCCTGCTCCTGATTGCCGGTGCTATCGGGACTGTGCTGATGCCCAGGCTCAGGAATCGGCAGGTCGCCCTGCTCTGGCTGGCGCTTGCGTGCTACACGGGCGTTCACATGCTGTTTTACGTGATCTTCCGATACCGTGAACCCATGATGCCGGTCCTGGCCGTGATGACGGGCCTGGTGCTGGAATCGTTCGTGACCTCCCGACGCCAGGCCGCGCATCCGGCCAGATAAGACAGGGGCGGCGCTCCCGCATCTTATTGGCCCCTTGCAATGGGGAGCATGTGGTGGCGAATGCGCCTCTTGCGCTGTCATGGCCGCGGAGACTCAATTGCGCAGCCGCATCTCCAGGCTGTAGCTGGCCACGGCATTCCTGCGCGCCGCATTGCGCATCAAATACACTTGCACCGTGTACTCGCCATCGGCCGGCAGCGTTGCCTCGTAACTGTTGCCGCCGCTCGAGCCGATGAACAGGGCGTCCTCCTGCCCGGCTTGACGGAGGTTGAAATAATTCGACCGTTGATTGGTCTTGAGCTTGACGCCGAGAGTCTGGCCCGCCTTGCCTGCCAGCGTGTATTCGGCCGTGGCATAGCCCTTGATCTTGCCTTTCACGCTGAGCGCAGCCTGGCCTGCCGTCAGTTCTACTGTTTCCTTGTGGATGGCATCGGCGCTCCAGGCGGGCGTCGTGAAAACGAGGGCCGCCAGCAGCAGGCTGGCGCGGATGGGCAGGTGACGATGCAGCATAGGCAATTCCCCTTGAACGTGGTGCCGGCGCACTCGCCGACGATACCGTCCATCTTACGCCAGGCTTTGCCTGTACCGCAGCGCCATCCGCATTTCCATCGCATGGTGCGGATTGCGCTTCTCTTCAAACCCCGGTTTGAATAAGACGAAATACAAATATTCTTATGATATTTTCGCATAAGGAGAATAATCGCTTTGCCATTGTTTATTTCACCAATAAAGTTATTTTGGCGATTGTTTATGCGATGGTATATTGTTTGCAATGTTTCTCTGAATAAATTTTATCGGAGGGCTGCATTGCATGTAATTCACGCATGCAATGAATACGAATCTGATGGAAGACATGCTATTTACCGATATCGTGTTTTCTGCAGACGTGGCGCATGGACATTTTCCATGCTGATGTAATTAATGGAGTAAGAATGCAAGTTTTATCGGAAATGGAAATTCAAGACATCTCGGGCGGTCGTGCATTTTGTTCGGATAGCATGTCGTCGAGCGAATATACCGCCACGGCAGGTTTCTGGGGCGGTGTCGGCACTGTCGGTGCGGGCGTGGCTACCGTGCCAGGCGGCCAGGCGCTCGGTGGCGGCATCTTGATTGGCGCGGGCGTGATGTATGCCTATAATTCCTATTGTTCGGCATAAGCGGACAGATAATGGCGGGTTGAACATGCCCGCTTGATGGATACCGCTGCTCGTAACGTGGCCGCAATATGCTGTGCGTATATTGCGGCTATCGGTGCGCAGATAATGTCACTGGCTCAATTGAAGAAAAATCTTGCAATGCATATAGCTGTCGATTCATCAGGTTCGCAATGGCTGGTTCTGGAACGCATATTCGGCAAGGAAAAGGGATGGCTGCTTGCATCGCTGGCGAATTTTCAAAAAAGAAAATATCTATTTCTCTTGTGCGATGTGCTGGCATTGATTTCCATCCTGATCGGACTGGCGTGGACTTTGTATCCAGGACGTATTTTTCTGCAATCTTTTCCAGTCAGCATAGTGTTGTTGCTACTGGCCGGAAAAGGGCTGCGTTTTAAAACGGCCGCCGTGCCGCCCGTGGCCGGCCGGGAACGACTGGATATCTTTTTAAAAATCCATCTGGGGCTCTTGCTCCTTGCTATGGTGTTCTGTGTGGTACAGGTGGGCTGTGCGCTGCGCCAGATCTTTTTTCTGGCCTGAAAAAGTACCGGGCCCGCCGTAAAAAAACAGGCCGCGCTATCACGGATAGGGCGGCCTGTTTGCGTTGCATCAAGGTTTCATTGCAGCCTTAATTCACGCTGACTTCCTTGCGGTTATCGCGCGAGACCCGGTCGATCATCTTGTTGTACGGATCGACACCCACGTCAAATGGTTTTTCCTTCACCGTGATGGTGAGCACGGGGTCGCTGCCCGACAACATGCGCTTGTCGGTGAACAAGATTCTTTCGTCTTTTTCCCCGGCGCCCGGCGCGCGCGCGAAGATGGCGATCTCCACCGGTTCGTCGTAGGCGCGCGGGCTTTCCTTGCCCTTGCCGTCGGACTCCAGCTTGGCCAGGTGCAGTTGCATGGTGACATCCCACTGGCCATCCGGGCGCTTGACGGCCGTCGCTTGCGTGACGCGGTTATCGTAGAACACGATTTTCTCGAACAGGTCCGTGATCAGGGCTTGCTTGTCCTGCGGTGCTTCGGCGCGGATATAGGCCAGCAATTCCGACGACGTGGTGAACGGCGCCTGCTGGTAACCCTTGTCTTGCAGATAGCGTTTCAGGGCACGGTTCAGGGCGGCTTCGCCGAGCTCGTCGCGCAGGCGGTAGAACACCAGGCTGCCCTTGTTGTAGTGGATGTATTGCTGTCCCTCAACACGCGCCAGCGGCAATTCCTCGATGGCTTCGCCGCCGCGTCCGCTCAGGTAGCGGTCCAGTTCATAGCGCAGGAAGCGGCGCATCTTGTCGCGGCCGTATTCCTTTTCCATCACCATCAGCGCCGAGTATTGCGCCAGCGATTCCATCAGCATGCTGGCGCCCTGCACATTGGCGCCGATCACCTGGTGGCCCCACCACTGGTGCGCCATCTCATGCGCCGTGACGTAGAACACATAGTCGATGTCTTCCTTGTTGCGCAGGTCGGCGATGAAGCCGATGCCTTCCGAATACGGAATCGTATTGGCAAACGACTGCGCGAAGCTCTGGTAGCCGGGAAATTCCAGGATGCGCACCTGCTTATGCTGGTAGGGCGTGAACTCGGTGCTGTAATAGTCGAGCGACTTTTGCACGGAAGTGATCATGCGGTCCGTGTTGTAGCCATGCTTTTTGTCGAAATAAACTTCGATCGGCAAGCCATGCCACTCGCCTTTCTTGACTTCCCAGCGCGCCGACAGGTAGGCAAAGAACGGCAGCATCGGCTGGTCCATCTTGTAGCGGTAATAGCGGCGGCCATCCTTTTCCCAGCTGCCTTGCAGATAGCCGGGCGCCAGGGCGATCTGCTCGCCGCTGGTGGACACCGTCGTGTCGAAATGGATCCAGTCGGCATCGCCGCCCAGCACCGTGTTGCCATACGCGGACGTGTCTTCCAGTTTGGCCATGCGCTGCGGTTCGCCCAGGCCCCGCTTGCGGCGTTCATTGCGGTCAAGCAATTCCATTTCCTTCGCATAGCCGAAGTGGGGGAAATAAGCCTGGTTGTTGAAGAAGCTGCCGTTCAGGTTGACCTGGTCCGGCGCGCCGCTGTTGGTGAAGCCCTGGTGCGTGACGGCCACCGTGAAGTCCAGCGGCAGGGTGGCGCCGGGCGCCAGCGCTTGCGCCAGCTTGAGGATGCTGAAACCGAGCTCCTTGTCGTCGAGTGCGACCTTGTGCGCGGGCAAGTTCAACCACGTCGTCTTCAGTTGCGGGTCGAGCTGGATGCGCAAGGTATCGAGCGGCTGCGCCGTCTTGTTTTGCAGCACATAATGGCCCTTGATCAAGACTTTACGTTGCTCAGGATAAATATCCACATTGGCCTGGACTTCCGTGATCTTCGGCTGTGGCAAGTGCTGGTAGCGCTGGTACCGTTTTTCGTAGCGCGCCTGCTTGTCCATGCGGATGTTCGACGTCTCGTACTTGTTCAGCACGTTCGTGTTGTAGAAGATCCAGCCGCCCGTGCCTGCCCAACACAGCAGCACCACGGCCAGCGCGGCGCCTGCACGGCCTTGCAGGCGCTGCCGGGCCAGGCCCAGGCGCGCGCGCCAGCCGTTCGGCAGGCCGCGCACCCAGAACGCCTGCGCCAGCATGACGAGGGCCACGGTAAACAGGCTCCAGTACAGCGCGAACCAGGCCCAGCCCGTCAAGAAGTGGCCATAGCCATTCATGTCCGAATACGGGATGGCCGGCGTGCCGCCAAACGCGTACAGATTGTGTTCGAAGTGCAGCATGCCCTGCACGGCTTGCGCCACCATCAGCAGGATCACCAGCAGGTAGCCGATGAACTTGTTATTCGACAACACTTGCAGGGTGAGGGTGCACAAGCCCATCAGCACGAAGAAGAGGGCGCCCAGCAGGGTGCCTTTCAGGTACAGCCCCAGTTCCACGGGCGCGCCGCCCTTGACGAGCTGGAAGCCGATGGCCGTGAGGACGCCCGCCAGCAGGTAGCCGGCGATGACGCCGATCAGGGCCGTGCATTTGGCCAGCAGGGGAACCCAGTCGGGCACGGGCATGGCGTCGCTGACGTCGGCGATCCGCGCTTGCCGTTCCTTGAAGATCAGTTCGCCCGCATAGAAGGTGACGATGATGATCAGGAGGAAACTGAAGCTGTTGCTAATCTGCTGCAACAGCAAATGTGTCATCGGATACACGGCCGTGCCATACATGTTCTTGCCGACATTGGCGGCTGCGATCAGGTTGATCATGCCGAACAGCAGCATGACGAGGAAGGGCAGGCTCTTGAAGACGCCGACGGCGTCGAAGCGCAGGATTTGCCACCACTGGCGCCAGGCTGTCGCGGCCGTCAAGGTGGGGACGCTGCGCGGCAGGTCCCGTGGCGCCGTGACGGCGGGGCCGCTCGTTTCGGCCTTGTGCTTGCCGAACAGGCGTTTTCCCGTCCCCGTGCGCTGCGGCTTGAACAGGATCACGGTGGCGGCGAACAGCACCGCCGTGATACCCAGCCACAGCAGGCGGTTGGCCAGCAGGAAGCCGGCAAACGGCGGCAACCCCGCGTTCGCTTCGGCGGACGTGAAGTAGCGCGTCATGCGGCCCAGGGCGCGCATGCCGAACGGGTCGAGCAGGACGGCGATCCATTCGTTGTTGATGTCGCGCGTAAAGGCGCCGGCCGTGCCCCACAGCACGAAAAAGCCCAGCACGCCCACGTAGACCAGCATCATCGAGCGCGTGGTGGCCGCCAGCAGCATCAGCAGGGCGCCGATGAAGAGCAGGTTGGGGATCACCATCACGGCGAAGCTCCACGCATACGCCTGCAGCGGGAACGCGCCCACGCGCTGCGCATCGACCCAGGGCATGAGGGGGCCGAGCATGGTGCCGAAGGCGATGCAGGCGAAGATGACCAGGCAGGCGACAAAGCCGGCGGCGAAGCGGCCGAACAGGTAATCCCATTTACGCATGGGCGTGGCGAACAGCATGTCGGCCATGCCCACTTCGCTGTCGCGCAGCACGGCGCCGGCGATGAAGATGGTGATGAGCAACATCGACAGCAGGCTGAACATCGTCAGCAGCTGCGCCACCACGGTGGGCGTATTGCGGTTGATGTTGCCGATGGCGCCGCCGATCTGGATCGAATCGCTGCTGCTGGCGCCAAAGGCCAGCAAGGCCAGGATGACGGCAAATACCCACAGCAGCGGCTGTTTCAGCTGATAGCCGAGGTCAAACTTGAAAAATTCCTTCCACATGGCGCGCTCCTTACGCCGCGACGGCGGACGGTGCCGCAGCGGGAACGGCGGCGCCGTTGCGGGCAGCGTTGCGCACATGCAAGAAGTACACGTCTTCCAAGTCCGGGGCGATCTGCACGAAGCCGCTGTCGGGCTGGCTGTCGGCATACACATTGATTTGCGGCTTGCCGCCCACCAGGCGCGTCGACAGTACATTGTGCGACTGCTGGTACTGCGCCAGCTCGTCCATGCCGACGCTGCGGCGCCACACCTTGCCGAGCAGGGTGTCGATGGCCGCCTGCGGCTCGCCTTGCACCAGCACTTGCCCCTTGACGATCATGGCCATGCGCGGGCACAGATCCGTCACGTCGTCGACGATGTGCGTCGACAGGATCACCACCACCTGCTCGCCGATCTTCGCCAGCAGGTTCAGGAAACGGTTGCGTTCGTCCGGGTCCAGGCCGGCCGTCGGCTCATCGACGATCACCAGGCGCGGCGCGCCCAGCAGCGCCTGGGCGATGCCGAAGCGCTGGCGCATGCCGCCCGAATACGTGCCCAGGTTGCGCTTGCGCGCTTCCCACAGATTGGTTTGCTGCAACAGGGCTTCCACGGCTTCCTTGCGCGGCCCCTTCTCCGTCAAGCCTTTCAAGACGGCAAAGTGGTTGAGCAGGGTTTCCGCGCTGACCTTCGGATACACGCCGAAATCCTGCGGCAGATAGCCGAGCTGGCGGCGCAGGCCGGCCTTGTCCTGCAGCACATCGATGCCATCGAAATGGATGCTGCCGCTATCGGGATCTTGCAATGTCGCAATGGTGCGCATCAGCGAGGACTTGCCCGCGCCGTTAGGCCCCAGCAAGCCGAACATTCCGTTGGGAATTTCCAGGCTGACATTGTTGATGGCCTTGACGCCATTCGCATACGTTTTGTTCAACTGTTTGATCTTTAGCATGCAGCACTCTCCAGGACGTGGGTCTAAACGCCGGCAGAGGCGTGCCTGCCGGCCTGTGAAAGGGGATCACCCTTGTCTTTATCAACCGCGATGGCGGACGTTAATGAAAGGGGATGGTATATAGGCAACTTGATGGAAAAAACGGTTTTGTGACCAAGGAAGGAAATGCAGGGATGAAATACCGGAGGGGCGGGATGAATGCCCCGGTGCTACACTCGCCAGCTTCAATGACGCCATGGTGCGGAAAGGATGAGGGTATGCATGCAACGCCGGGAAACATGACTTTGCGCGCCATCGTGCCTGGCGAAGAGGCAGCGCTGGCCCGGCTGTTCCAGCTGTATTGTTACGACAATGCTAGTTGGAGCGGCGAGGCGCTGCTGGCCGATGGCCGCTATGACGTGTGCGACGCAGGACTGGCGTCGTATGTGCACGCAGCCGGCCACACGGCCAGCTGGATCGAGGTCGATGGCGAACTGGCCGGCTTTTTCCTCACGGAACCTGGCATGGCGGGTGAGCTGCCGGTGCAGGAGTTCAGCGACTTTTTTATCCTGAAGAAATACCGGCGCCGGGGCGTGGCGCTGGAAGTGGTACGCAGGGTGCTGCTGGACAGCGCGCAGACGTGGCTGGTGGCGACGTTTCGCGACGATGCCGCTGCCTGCGCGTTCTGGCAGCAGGCGTTTGCGCGCCTGCCGTTTGCCAGTGTCGAGGCGTATGACGACCCTGCCTTGCCGCAGTTCCAGCTGACCTTGCTGAAACCGGCGGCTTGAGCGCGTTTAGAAGCGTACTTTCACATACGCCGACGGCCCCGTCAGGCGCACGTTCAGGTCGGCATCGCGTTCGCTGTCGCGGTGCAGCTTGATTTTCGAGATGCCGTAGTCGGCCACGAAACCGATATTTTTAAACGGAAACCATTCCACGCCGATATTGCCGCCGTAGATGTGGCCGTTGATGCGCCCGCCGTTTTTCTTGATGCCCGACGCTTCCGCGTACATGCGCAAGTCCGGTGTAAACGCATGGCGCCAGCCCACTTCCAGCAGTGGCGCAAACGCGTGCTCGCCGATGGAATCGCGCGCCGTGGCCGTCTCGCCATTGACGATGCCGGTGGCCGTGCCGTTCAGGCTGGCGTGGTAGTAGGCGGCGCCCAGGCCGATGCCGAAGGTATCGTTGCCGCTGCCCAGCCACCATTTATAGGCCAGCTTGGCCAGGTCCAGTTTTAAATCGGCATTCGCCGTGGCCGTGCCCGTGACGGGCTGGCCATTGATGATGGTGTCGCCTGTCAGGCTTGGCGTGTAGGATTTGTCGTAACGGTAGTAGTCGAATGCCAGGCCATGGCGGTCGCCGATCAGCAAGTCCGCCTTGATGCGGGGGATGGTCGTGTGGCTTTGCTTCGATTCGGGCGCATCGATGCGGCCAAACTGCGTGTCGGCGCCGATATTGATGCGCGGATCGGCGGAAAACGCCCCTACCGAGATACTGACGCGATCCAGCGCGGGCGACGGTTCCGCCCGCGCCGTGGCGGCGGCCGTGGCGACGCCCAGCACGCCCAGCATCATGGTGCTGCGCAAGGCAAGATGGCGCAAACGTGGCGGGGTCAGGCGGGCGGGGACGGGCGTGGCAAACATGGGGCTACTCCTCAAAATAAAGTGAACGGGCCGCGACGTCGGGGCGGCTGGCGTGATGCGGTAATGCAATGAGGAAATGGTAGCAATTGTTACTTTTGGATCACGTAGCCGCACGACGCAACTGGCCGTCGGACTTGTCCTACCCGATGTCACCATTAGTCAAGAGAGGAAAAAACATGCAACAGATCATCGAACTGACGACGCCGCGCTTGCTGCTGCGCCAATGGCGCGACAGCGACCTGCCGCCATTTGCGGCCCTGAATGGGGACCCTCGCGTGATGGCCTGCTTTCCCGCTACCCTGTCGCGCGAGGCCAGCGACGCCGTGGCGCAGCGTTGCCGCGGCCTCATCGCCGAGCGGGGTTGGGGATGGTGGGCTGTGTCCTTGCGCGAAAACAATACCTTCATCGGCATGACGGGACTGCATATTCCCGACGCGCAATTGCCGTGCTCGCCATGCGTGGAAATCGGCTGGCGCCTGGCCTTCGATTACTGGGGAAAAGGCTACGCGCAGGAAGCGGCGCAGGCCGCCTTGCAGGCGGGTTTTACCCATTTGCAATTGCCGGAAATCGTCTCGTTCACCGCCTTGCCCAACGTGCGATCGAGCGCGCTGATGGCGCGCCTGGGCATGCATCGCGATGCGGCCACGTTCGAGCATCCGGCCCTGCCGCCTGGCCACCGTTTGCGCACGCATTGCCTGTATCGGCTGACGCGCGCAGAATGGTGCGCACGTGAGGGAGTCACATCATGAAAATCGCCGCCATTTCCGATATCCACGGCAACCTCGATGCGCTCGAAGCCGTGCTGGCCGACATCGCCCTGCGTGGCGTGGACATGATCGTCAACCTGGGCGATATCGTCTCGGGCCATCTGCAGCCGCGCGCCACGGCGGCGCGCCTGATGGGGCTGGACTTGCCCACCATCCGCGGCAACCACGAGCGGCAATTGTTCGGCGACCCGGCCCGCATGGGCGTGTCGGATGCTTTTGCGCGCGCGCAACTGTTGCCTGAACAACTCGCGTGGATCAATGCCCTGCCTGCCACCTTGCGCTTGCGCAAGGATGTGCTGCTCGTGCATGGCACGCCGCAAAGCGATCTCGTGTATTTTCTCGACAGCGTCACGCCGCAAGGCAGCCGCGCCGCCACGCCGGACGAGGTGGCCGAGCGCGCGGGGACGACGGACGCGGCCCTGATCCTGTGCGGCCACACGCACATGCCGCGCCAGGTGCGCTTGCCCGATGGCCGGCTGGTCGTCAATCCGGGCAGCGTGGGCTTGCAAGCCTACGACGACGACCATGGTTATCCGCACGTGATGGAAAACGGCACGCCGCATGCGCGCTATGCCATCGCCGAACAGGGTGCCGATGGCGCCTGGACGGCGCAGTTGCACGCCGTGGCATATGACTGGGAAAAGGCGGCCCGGCTGGCGCTGGCGAACGGGCGGCCCGACTGGGTTACGCCCTTGCGCACGGGCCGGGTCGGCTGATCAGCGGAACTCTTCGGCTACCAGGTTGTACTTCTGCATCTTGTGGTACAAGGTTTGCTTCGGCAAGCCGAGCACTGCGCTTACTTCGCTGACGTTGCCGGAATATGCGCGCAGTTCCTGTTCGATCAGTGCGCGTTCGAAGCCGTTGACCTGCTCCGCCAGCGACAGGGGACTGGCCAGTCCGGCTGCCAGCAAGCTCGAGGCGCCGCCGGCGATGCCCAGCACGAAGCGGTCGGCGATATTGCGCAGCTCGCGCACATTGCCGGGCCAGGAATGGGCCATCAGGTTGCGCATCTGCGCGCTGGAGACGACGGGCGCGGCGCGGTTGTAGCGGGCGGCGGCGGCCAGCACGAAGTGTTCGAACAGGATGGGAATATCCTCGCGCCGTTCGCGCAGCGGCGGCAGATGCAGCACGATCAGATTCAGGCGGTAGTACAGGTCGCTGCGGAATTTCTGTTGCTGCGACAAGTCTTCCAGGTCCAGCTTGGCCGCCGCGATGACGCGCACGTCGACGGGCGTGGGCACGTTCGAGCCCAGGCGCTCGATATAGCGTTCCTGCAACACGCGTAGCAATTTGACTTGCAGGGACAGGGGCAGCGATTCGATTTCGTCGAGGAAGAAAGTACCTTGATCCGCGTGCTCGATCTTGCCCACCTGCCGCTTGGCTGCGCCCGTGAATGCGCCCGGTTCGTGGCCGAAGACTTCGCTTTCAAAAATGCTTTCGGGAATTGCGCCGCAGTTGACGGCGACGAAGTTGTGCTTGCGGCGGTGGCTGAAGTCATGCAGGCAGCGCGCCACCATTTCCTTGCCCGTGCCCGTGTCGCCATAGATCAGCACGTCGGCCGGTTCGTCTGCTACGTCGAGTATCAGGCGCCGTATGTCGCGCATCGCCACGGAATTTCCCAGCAGGCGCGCTTCGATGCCGCCACCGTCCTCGAGCTGGCGGCGCAGGCTGTGCACTTCCAGGGTCAGGCGCCGCGTTTCCAGCGCGCGCAGGATGACGTCGACCAGTTGCTCGGACGAATACGGTTTTTCGATGAAATCGTAGGCGCCCGTGCGCATGGCGTGCACGGCCATCGTGATGTCGCCGTGGCCCGTGACGAGGATCACGGGCAGGTTGGCGTCCAGCGTCTTGACCGCCTGCAGCAATTCCAGGCCGCTCATGCCGGGCAGGCGCACGTCGCTGACGACGATGCCGGGGAAATCCGGCGTCAGCAGTTTATAGGCCAGCTCGGCCGAGTGAAACGCCAGCACGTCCAGGCCGGCCAGTTGCAGTGCCTGCTCGCTGCCTTCGCGTACGGTGGGGTCGTCCTCGACCAGCAAGACCTTCAAGCCGTCAAACATGTTTTTCCTCCTGCGTTGCAATCTGTAGTTCGATGGTGAAGATGGCGCCGCCGCCGGGGGCGTTTTCGGCGCGCAGCACGCCGCCGAACTGGCGCGTGATCTGTTCGGAAATGGCCAGCCCCAGTCCCAGTCCCAGGCCTTGCGGCTTGGTCGTGAAGAACGGTTCGAACAGGTGTTCGCACACTTCCGTCGACAGGCCAGGTCCCGTGTCGGCCACGTGGATCAGCACGTGCTCGGGCGTGCATTCGACGGCCACGCGCAGGCTGCGCACCTCGCTGCCATTCATGGCGTCGAGCGCGTTGGCGTACAGGTTCACCAGCACCTGTTCCAGGCGGTTGCTTTCGCACATGGCGAAGATGTCTTCGGGCGGCAATTGCAAAGTAAAACGCACATTTTCCACCTGCAGCCGGCGTTCGACGAGGAACAGGGCGTTGCTGATCGCCGTGGGGATCGAGACGGAGGTCAGGCTGGTGGTCGACTTGCGCGCAAAAATCTTCAATTGACCCGTAATGGTCCCCATCCTGGCGGCAATTTGCGAGATCTTCGCCAGGTTGCGCCGCGCGTCGTCGAGCCGTCCCCGTTCCAGCAGGATGACGGCATTGTCGGACATGGTGCGCAGCGCCGTCAGCGGCTGGTTGAGTTCATGCGTGATGCTGGCGGACATCTGTCCCAGCACGGCCATCTTGCCGGCTTGAAACAGTTCGTTTTGCGTGATGTGGAGTTTTTGCTCGGCCTTGCTGCGCACGTCGATTTCCTGGCTCAGACTTTGCGTCATGGCATTGAGTTCCGACGTGCGTTCCTCGACCATGGCTTCCAGGTTGTCGTACGCATGTTGCAGATCTTCGCGGGCGCGCAATTTTTGCGCCACGGCCGCGCGGCGCTGGCGCAGGTAAAAGAACAGCAGCATGAAAAAGCCCAGCAGCACGCAAGAGAAGGCGGCCGCCGCGCGTGCGCTGGCCTTGGCCTGCGCCAGGTCGGACAGGTAAATAAACGTCCAGCCTTGCGGGGACTTGAGCTTGATCTGCGTCATGACGCTGGAGCTGATCTTCGGCGGCGTGTCGGCGTGTTCCTGCTCGCGCACGCTGATCACGCGGGCGCCATTGCCCAGCTGGCGGTCGGAAACGAAGGGGATGGCTGCCAGCTGCTTCGAATAATACTGGCGCGTGCGGTTGAGTTCTTCGACGATGGCGGGCGACAGCGGTGCCAGGGTCTTGTATTTCCAGTCCGCCATGGAGCTGAGGAAGATCACGCCGTGCTCGTCGGCCAGCATGACCTTGTCGGCGCCCTGCACCCAGCGTTTTTCCAGGTTTTCCAGGTTCACCTTCACCGTTGCCAGGCCCAGCATGTGGCCATTCTGGTAGATGCCGTGGGCAAAGAAATAGCCGGGTTCGAGCCGCGTCGTGCCCACGCCATAGAAGCGGCCCGGCGTGCCGCGCAGCGCGTCCTGGGCGTAGGGGCGGAACGAGATATTGTCGCCAATAAAGCTGTCGGGCTGCTGCCAGTTGCTGGCGGCCCGCGTGTTGCCGTCGAGGTTGCTGATGAAAATGGTCGATGATTTCGCCTGAGCATTCATTTGCTCGAGGTAATGGTTGACCGTATCGACCAGCACCGGGTCTTCCGGATGCTGCAGCAGGCGGATGACGTCGCGGTTCAGTTCCAGCGTCTTGGGCAGGAAGTCGTATTTCTCCAGCGCATTTTCCAGGCTGCTGACATATACCTCGAGGCGCTGCGCGCCGCTGGCCTGCAGCTTACCGATGGCGATGCGTTCGGTCCAGAAATACACGAGCCAGACGGTGGCCAGACAGGCGGCCAGCACCACGCCCCAGGCCAGCGTTTCGCGGCCCGACCGTTGCGACAGGCGCTGGCGCCAGAAAAGGGAGGGTTTTGTAGTACTGCTATTCATAAAATCAGCTGCTAACTTGCAAGAACCCACAGTATCGCATTTAAATATTGCGTAAAAAGAAAAAGCCGCCGGATATGCATCCGGCGGCTCACACTTCTATGTCACGGACAGCTCGAGGTCCTTAGAAGGTATGGCGCATGCCCAGGTTAAAGCCGCTGTTACCGGTGCCATTGTCCGTGGCATTGCCGACGACGAAAGTGGCGCCGTTCTTGTTGCTGATGTGGCCGTAACCGGTGTACAGGTCGCTGCGCTTGGACAGGGCGTAGAACGCGCCGATGGCCCATTGCTGGGCGTCACGGTTGGCATTGCTCTTGTCGTTGTGACGGATGTAGGACGCGACCAGCTTGGTGGCGCCGAACGGTGCGCTGAAGCCGACCAGGATGTCGTTGCTCTTGCTGTTGTCGAGGGCGCGGTTGTCGGCGTAGCCGAAGTTGCCTTGCAGCACGCCAAAGTCGTAGCGCGTGGCCAGCAGGGTGTTGCGCGTTTGCTGGGTCGCCAGCGCATTTTCCTTGCGGTGGTGCGTCAGGGTCACGTTCAGCGGACCGTCGATGTAATGGACGGCGCCGCCCATGCTGCGGTTTTTCGCATTGTCGCCGGCCACTTCGCCAAAGCCATACGCCAGGTCGGCCGACAGCTTGCTCCAGGTCGGCGTGGTGTATTGCACCATGTTATCGACGCGGATATTCGTCACCATCAGGTTCGATGCCGTGCCGGCCAGGCCGATGACGAACGGATCGGCCACGTCGCGCAGGGCCAGGTAGTACGGGGAATATTGGCGGCCCAGGGTGACGGCGCCGGCGCTGCCGGTCAGGCCGACATATGCCTGGCGGCCGAACAGCAGGCCGCCCTGGCCCGAGGTGCCGGTGTCGATATTGAAACCGCTTTCCAGCACGAAGGTAGCGGCCAGGCCGCCGCCCAGGTCTTCCTTGCCCTTGAAGCCGATGCGCGAGCCGGAAGCGACGCCGGAAGCGACGCGGTTCAGGCGGTCTCCAGCCGCATCCTTGTCGAACACCAGGCCGGCGTCAGCCACACCGTAGATGGTCACGCTCGATTGGGCCATGGCGCCAGTGGAGGCTGCGCCGAGGGTCAGCAGGGTAAACAGGACTTTTTTCATGAAAATCTCTCTAATAAGTTGGAATGACTACTGATCGCACTACCTGACTGCTTGTTACTTAACATCGACAACAAATAAATGGCCCGCTTGTGGCGGGCCATGGCGCTATCAGGCTTTGCTAGCGTGATCCGCTTCGCCCCAATGGCTTTCCGTGTTCAGGCTGGCCGCATTGGCCGCGGCGGCTTCTTCCTCGGTGGCCAGGCCACCTTCCCACTTGGCGACGACGGCCGTGGCGACGGCATTGCCGACCGCGTTGGTGGCCGAACGGCCCATGTCGAGGAATTGGTCGACGCCCATCAGCAGCAGCAAGCCCGCTTCCGGAATATTGAACTGGTTCAGGGTAGCGGCAATCACCACCAGCGAGGCGCGCGGCACGCCGGCCATGCCTTTCGAGGTCAGCATCAGCAGCAGCAGCATGGTGATCTGGGTGCCGATCGACAGGTCGATGCCGTAGGCTTGCGCGATGAACAGCACGGCAAAGGTGCAGTACATCATCGAACCGTCGAGGTTGAAGGAGTAGCCCATTGGCAACACAAAACTGGAAATCTTGCGGTCGACGCCGAACTGGTCGAGCGCCGTCAGCAGTTTTGGATAGGCCGCTTCCGAGCTGGCCGTCGAGAATGCCAACAGGAACGGTTCGCGGATCAGGCCGACCAGTTTGAAGATGCGCGGGCCGATGACGACGAAGCCGGCGCCGATCAGCAGGGCCCACAGGCACAGCAGGCCTACGTAGAAACCGCCCATGAACTTGGCAAACGTGACCAGCACGCCCAGGCCGTGGGTGGTGATGACGGAAGCCATCGCGGCGAACACGGCCAGCGGGGCCAGGTTCATGATGGTGCCGGTGATGCGCAGCATGACTTGCGCCAGCTGGTCGACGACGGCCGTCAGGGTCTTGCCCGATTCGCCCAGGCCGGCCAGTGCGCCGCCGAAGAAGATCGAGAACACCAGCACTTGCAGGATTTCATTGTTGGCCATGGCCTCGATCGGCGACTTCGGCACCAGGTGCGTGAAGAAATCTTTCAAGGTGAAGGCGGCCGTTTTCAGATTGGTCGACGCGTGGATGTCCGGCAATGGCAAACCGAGGTTGGTTCCCAGCTGCATCAGGTTCGACAGCACCATGCCCAGCGCCAGCGACACCAGCGAGGCCACCACGAACCAGCACATGGCTTTCAGGCCGATGCGGCCCGCCGTCTTGCCGTCGCCCATGTGGGCGATACCGACGGTCAGGGTGGAGAACACCAGCAGCGCAATGATCATCTTGATCAGGCGCAGGAAGACGTCGGTGACGATGGAAATATTGCCAGCGATTTGAGCGCTGAGCTTGGCATCAGGGAAAGCGGTGTTGCATCCATAGCCCACGGCAATGCCGAGGATCATGGCAATCAGGATGTACAGGGTTAATGGCCGTTTCTTTTTCATTTTGACTCCTCCGGTGAAACGCCGCTGTGAGCGGATTATTGATAGCGAGCAACTCAAGCTTGGAGTCAATATTTCTCAAAAACAAGCCCTTGCGTGCCAGCGATTATTTGCAGCAAAACCTGTACATAGCAAAGGATATGCCTGAAATGGGAATTTGGAACCTAACTTCTTAAGTTGTTGATTTAAGGAAGCTTTTTTGTTGTTTAGATGTCGCAACTTGGCGTGCTTGCGCGAAATATTGGACGCGATGGGATATCGCTGTATGACTTTTCATACGCTAGTCGCGGCAGGGCGGCGGTGCGCCAAAAAGGCAAGATTATCAGGACAATAAAAAAGCCCCTCCGAAGAGGGGCTTGATGTGGCGCAATGCGTGTTCTCTTGACGTTAGAACTTGATATTCGCCGTCAGGCTGAACGAACGTGGCTGGCCCGGGGTGTAGCGGAAGCCGGATTTGTTGATGGCCGCCACATAGGTCTTGTCGGCCAGGTTGTAGGCGTTCAACTGCACGTCGAGGTTCTTGTTGACGGTATAGGTTGCCATGGCGTCGAAGACCCAGTAGGCATCCACGCGGGCCGGCGTGCCGACGGCGCCGTCGGTGCCGCGCAGCATTTCACCCACGTAACGCGCGCCGCCGCCGATCTTCAGGCCAAACGGCAGGGTGTACGAAGTCCAGCTGGTGAACGCCTGTTTTGGCGTGTAGGTGAGGCTCTTGTCGCCGCTGGCCGTGAAGACCTTGTTCGACTCGACCTTGGTATTCATGCGGGTATAGCCGGCGCTGACCAGCCAGTTCGGCATGATCTCGCCCACCACGCCCAGTTCCAGGCCCTGCACGCGTTTCTTGCCGGTCTGGTAATAAATGGTCGAGATGACAGGATCTTGCTCCACTTCATTCTTGACGGTGGTCTGGTAGACGGCGGCCGAGAGCGACAGTTTTTGCTTCAGAAAGTCCCACTTGGTGCCGATTTCCTTGGTGATGGTTTCCTGTGGGTCATAGTTCAGGTTTTGCGCGCTGCTGGCGGCGGTGCTCAGGGCAAAATTGGTGCCTGGCGGTGCTTTCGACGTGGCCAGCAAGGCGTACACGCTGCTGTCCGGCGTCGGCTTGTACATGGCCGAGATCTTGCCGTTGGCCAAGGTGTCGCCCAGGGTCAGGTGGGTGGGAATTGGCGTACCGACCGGCAGTTTTTGCACCTGGTCCTTGGCCACGGCCGCTTGCAGGGCGACGGCGTCATACGTGGTGTTGAAATGGTCGAAACGCACGCCGCCGTTGAACAGCCACTTGTCGCCGAACTTGATGGTGTCGAACACATACAGGCTTTGCGTGTTGACTTCGCCTTCGGTGAAGGCGCCGCTGCGCACGGGGTTGTGGCCGGTGACGGTGTCGCGCGGGTTCGGGTGGTACAGGTTCGCTGCCGGCAAGGTGCCCAGGCTGGCGGGCACATAGCTGTAGTTGGTCTGTTTTTCGCTGGTGAACTCGGCGCCGGCCACCACGGAGTGCTTCAGCACGCCCGTGTCAAATTGCGCGCTGACCACGGTCTGGTTGGTCAGGATCGTGTTTTCCTGGTCCTTCACGGTGCGCAGCGAGCGCTCCAGCGTCCAGGTCGACGGATCGGTGGTGACCGGTGTCTTCAGGTTGCCCATGCTGCCCATGAAGGCCGTCAGCAGGTAGTCCTGCTGGGTCTTGCCGTAGCGCGTGGTGTTCTGGATCTGCACGTTGGGCGAGAAATCATGGTCGATGCGCAAGGTGCCCATGTCGGCCTTGATCTTGTCGTAGTCCGAGGTAGAACCGTAGAAATTCTTCGGATCGACCCTGGCGGCGCTGTTCAGGAAGCTGCGGATGACCGGTTGATCCTTCGTTGGAACGTCCGGTGTCGAGTAGCCGGGCAAGCCGATGGTCGGCACGCCGCCGTCGGGCACGTTGTTTTGATCCACGTGCAGGTAGCTGGCCGTGATGCGCGTCGGCTTGCCGATGCCGAAGGTGACGGTGGGCGCGAAGGCCCAGCGCTTGTTCTTGACTTCATCGCGTGCCGGGTTGCCGCTGTCCTGCGTCATCAGGTTCAGGCGCAAGGCCGTGCCCGTATCGCTGTCGAGGATGCGGTTCCAGTCGGCCGTGGCGCGTTTCTGCTTGCCGCTGCCCGCCGTCAGCAGCGAATTGAATTTGTTTTCCATGGTGGCCGTCTTGCTGACCAGATTGATCGAGCCGGTCGGCGAACCGCGGCCGCTGTCGGTGCCCGCCGGGCCCTTCAAGACGTCGATCTGTTCGATGTTGAAGACGTCGCGCGAGATGGAACCCACGTCGCGCACGCCATCGACATAGATGCTGCCCGACGAATCGAAACCGCGCATGTAGACGGCGTCGCCCGTGTTCGTGTTGCCGTTTTCACCGAGGAAGAAAGTGCCCACGCCCGGCGTGTTGCGCAGCGCGTCCGTCAGGGTCAGCGCGCCTTGCTGTTCGATCAATTCCTTCTTGATCACGACGATGGTTTGCGGCGTGTTGACCAGCTCTTCCGTGTATTTCGGCGACGAGGCTTTTTCGGCCTTGAAATCATTTTCCTTGGAACCAATGACCTTGACTTCGTTCAGGGTTTGCTGCGATGCGGGCGCGCTCTGACCGGCCGGATCGGCGGCCTGGGCGGCAACGGGCAGCAGCATCACGGCCAGGGCGGCGCCGATGTGCTGGTTGAAACGGGATTGGACGTGTTTGCGGCTCTTGATTGCCATCTTGCTCTCTCGATAAGGTCAGGTAGTGGTTCCTGGCTGGCTGCGCGACGCTGTGCTGTGGCAAGCGGGCAAGTGGCTGGCGATGGACGGGTAGGCAGACATTGTAATTATTGGGCGCTAATTCGTAAATGAGAATCGTTATCAGTCTCGTTTACGCAACGGATTGGGTGTGCCGTAAAAAAAACACTGTCATGGCCCATGAATGCTTGCTTTGCTGCATGACCGCTGCTACGCGCGCAGGCGTCCGGCAGCGGGAGTATGATGAGCAACCTTTACAAATTTCCGCCAAGCATGCTGCAGACACCCGATGCCTTCGTCCCCCTGATCGATGTTCCCGAACCGGCCCCGGCGGCAGCCGACACGCTCACATTCGTCTTTCACCGCGGGCGTTTATTGTTGCGCACGCCCGAGCTGACCCTGCCCACTGCCGCCGAGGCGGCCGCGCTCGATATCGACCTGAGCCGCGCCCAGCCCGTGGGCTTGTGGCAGGGCCGCTATTGCCAGACAGTCTGGACGGATGACGAGGCCTTGCCCGCCGCCGGCCCCCTGGTCTGGCACGGCATGCGCTCGCTGTTCCATGCCGTCGACGATGCTTTCCTGGGCCTGGCCAGCCGCGCCGCGCAGCTGGCCGAGTGGGCGCGCACGCACCGTCATTGCGGCGTGTGCGCCACGCCCATGCAGCGCACGCGCGGCGAACGCTGTTTTACCTGCGCCGCCTGCGGCATGCTCGCGTATCCGCGCATTTCGCCCGCCATGATGGTACTCATCCGCAAGGGCGAGCAAGTGCTGCTGGCCATGCACAAGCATTCGCCATCGCAGCGCTTCAGTCCCCTGGCCGGTTTCCTGGAGGCGGGCGAATCGATCGAGGAAGCCGTGCACCGGGAAGTGATGGAAGAGGTGGGCTTGCGCGTGCATAACCTGCAGTACTTCATGAGCCAATCCTGGCCGTTTCCCCATTCGCTGATGATCGCGTTTACGGCCGATTACCTCGATGGCGAGATCCGCCTCGACGAGAACGAGATCGCCGAGGCGCGCTGGTTCGGCCCCGGCGATGCCTGGCCGGAAGCGAGTTCCAGCGTGTCGATTTCCGCGCTGCTGGTGCAGGCGCACCGCCCGCCGGCAGTGCCGTAAAGCGGGGGCTGCTCAGGCAGCTTGCCGCATTTTCTATATACTGGCGGCAATTGCAAATTTTAGGGTGGTTTAGCATGTCTCAAGAATTCTCCGAAAACGACTGGCGCCGGCTCATCAGCAGCTTTGGTGAAGATCCGCAGCGTCCTGGCTTGCTGGAAACGCCGGCGCGCGTGGCAAAAGCCTGGAAACATTGGACCTCTGGCTATGGCCAGGACCCGGTCGATTTGTTGAAAGCCTTTGAAGATGGCGCGGAACAGTACAACGAGCTGATCGTCGTGCGCGGCATCCCCGTCTACAGCCATTGCGAACACCATCTGGCGCCGTTCTTCGGCAAGGCCACCATCGGTTATGTGCCTAACGGCAAGATCGTCGGCCTGTCGAAACTGACGCGCCTCGTCGATTGCTTCTCCAAGCGTCTGCAAGTGCAGGAACGCATGACGATGCAGATCGCCAATGCCTTGATGGAAGTGCTGGAACCGAAATCGGTGGGCGTGGTCGTACGCTGCCGCCACCTGTGCATGGAAAGCCGCGGCATCCGCACGCCGGGCGAAGAAACCATCACCTCGGCCATGCTGGGCGAGATGCAGCCGAACCTGGCGCTGCGCACGGAGTTCCTGGCGCTGGCGCGCGAAGTGTGATGATTTAAGCGATGATGCAGGACGAAGGCGGCACATGCCGCCTTTTTTTATGCTTCTTTATATTCTCCTGGATTCCCGTTCCGCCAGGTAGCGGGCCGGCGGCTTGCCCACCGCCTTGCGGAACATGGTGACAAAACCGCTGGTATTTTCATAGCCGAGTTCCAGCGCCACCGCTTTCACGCTGCGCCCTTGCGCCAGCCGTTGCAAGGCCAGGATGACGTGCAATTGCCGGCGCCAGCGGCCCACGCTCATGCCCATTTCCTCCAGGGATTGCCGGGTCATGCTGCGCTCGCTCATGCCGATGCGGCTGGCCCACTCGGCCAGCGTGCGTTTATCCGCAGGGTGCGCCAGCAGCAGGGCGGCCAGGCGGCGCAGCCGCGCATCGCGCGGCATCGGCAAATGCAAGTCTTCCACGGGCGCGGCCGCCAGTTCATCGAGCAGGGTGAGCACCAGGCGTTCCTGCGCGCCCTGCAGCGCGGCCAGGGTGGGAAAACCGGCCGCCTTGGCGATCAGTTCGCGCAGCAATGGCGAGACGGCCACGGTGCAGCAGACGGCGGGCAAGGCCGGCGCCATGCCTGGCTCGACAAACAGGCAATAACATTGCGCCTCGCCCACGCCCTGCGCCGCGTGCATCAGGCCGCCCGGTATCCACACGGCGCACTGGGGCGGCACGATCCACACGCCGCTTTCCACCTCGCAATGAATCACGCCCCGCGTGGCATACAGCAACTGCCCCTTGCGGTGCTGGTGCGGCGCCTGTTCCGCATCCTCGGGCACGCTGGCCAGGCCCACGGCCAGCAAGGGACGCAGCACGCCATCGACATCGAAATCGAGGATGGAGGCGTCGTCGTCCAGGCCCAGGCGGGCCGTCAGCATGCTGGGCAAAAGGGGATGGGGCATGGGAAGACTTTGGCTGGATTGAATAATATTGTGGCTATTTTATGCAATGACGCGCAGCACTGCCAACGCTATCGTATGGGCATCCGCAGCCCCGCTTCCACGGCAACCGCCGCCGCCAGTGTTCTGATGAAGGTGAGGAGGAACGGCAACCCCCTTGAAGGAGTCATCCCATGCAACTCGATTTTTCCACATTCCCCCTCGTCTGGATGCGCCGCGACGGCGCGGCAGATACCCAGGCCGATGTGCTGTTTGCCCAGTTCGACGCGCTGCTGGCGCGCCGGCAGGCGTTTGTCATCCTCAGCGAAGAAGGTTTTGATGAAGACGGGCATGAACACCCGCAGGCGGAGCGCAAGCGCGCATCGCTGTGGATGAAGCAGAACAAGGCCGCCATCCGCGCGTATATCCAGGGCATGGTGCTGATCGAACCGAGCGCCGCCAAGCGCCTGGCCGGCAAGGCTTTTGCCGTCTTATTTGGCAAGTTCTGGGGCTATCCCCTGCATTTCGGCACCAGCCGCGACGACGCGCTCGACATCGCCCAGCATTTGCTCAGGGTGTGGCTGCCGCCGCAACTGCCGCCGGGCGGCGGCAGCACGGCTGCGCATCAGTAGCGGTAGTCATTAATAAAATGCTTGGTGAAGTTGTACTTGCTGCCGCCGTCGAGCAAGTCGATCAGGCGTTTCGGCGCCGAGGCCGACATGAAGGCGTCGGCCGCGCCGCCCGTGCTGCGGAACTTCATGCCGGGGCTGAGGATCTGGTTGGCACCGATCTTCAGGTGCTGGAAGCTTTTCGTTTTTTCATTGTTGAGGATGAAGTGCAATTCCTGCTTGAACGTCAGGAAGGGGATCTTCAGCCACCAGCCTTCGTCCGTGCCATAGCTGGCGACGCTGGCAAAGTGCGTGTTCTTGTCCGTCAGGGTGGGTTTGCCCAGGCGGTCGTTGATGCGTTTCATGGCTTCATTCTTGGTCATGCTGTTCTTTCGTGATTCGATCTATGCGGCGTGCATTCTGACACAGGCGCGCCGCCGCGTGCCGTGGAATGCGTCACAGCAGCAAAATCAGCGAGCCGAGCACGATCAAGCCGCCACCGAGGGCCCCTTTCAGCGTGAACGGTTCGCCCAGCACCAGCCAGCCGGCCAGCATCACCAGCGCCACGCTGAGCTTGTCGACGGGCGCCACCAGCGAGACGGGCCCCAACTGCAGCGCGCGGAAATAGCATAGCCACGACAAGCCCGTGGCCACGCCCGAGGCGATCAGGCAAGTCCAGCCCACCCAGTTGCCGCCGGCGGGGCGCTGCCACTCCGCGCGCAGCGAGATGATGGCCGCCGTCACCAGCAGGATGACGCCCGTGCGTATCAAGGTGGCCATGTTGCTGTTCAGGTGGGCCACGCCCAGCTTGCCCAGGATGGCCGTCAGGGCCGCGAACACGGCCGACAGGATGGCAAAGCCTTGCCAACTCATGGTGGTGGACATGGAACTCCTTGCGCGGTGGGGAATGGGAGTGACTGTAGCGCAAAAGAACGGCGGCCGCTGGCCCCAATTTTATTGCAACGCACCATCAATTCTCATCAATTGTCGCAACGCATTAACAACACTGGGCAAAATTCATTGCTTCCCGGCATTGTAAATATCGGTCGTTCGAGCGTATGCTGAAGCAGTCTGAACGGTGCCGCCAGAGCACCGTCGCCGCCGCATTCCTGGCCAGCCGAGCTGGAAGCGGGCCACGCCCCTTTGCCGCAAATAGATAGTTGGAGACACAGCATGAAGAAATTGACGTTCCAGCAAAAGTTATGGATTCCCCTGATTTGCAGCCTGTTGTGCATCACCGTTATTTTTGTCTATAACGCCCTGGAAGTGCGCAAGATCCGCATCGAAGAGCGCAGCGCCGACCTGAGCAATGCCGCCGACCTGGGCCTGGGCGCCGTCAAGATGTTCGGCGACCTGGCCGCCAGCGGTGCCCTGACGAAGGAAGAAGCGCAGAAGCAGGCCACGGCCGTCATCAAGAGCATGCGTTTCGGCGAGACCGGTTATTTGTCCATTATCAACCTCGATGCCGTCGTCGTGATGAATCCCGCCGCGCCGCAAACGAACGGCAAGAACATGTCGGATTTTAAAGATGCCAACGGTACTTATCTGTACCGCGACATCGTTACCGTCGGCAAGAGCGATGCGGGCAAGGGCTTCGTCCATTACTATTTCCCCCGTCCCGGCCAGAAAACCCCCGAACCGAAGATGAGCCGCGTGGTGGCTTACAAGCCATGGGCCTGGACCCTGGTGGTGGGCGTGTACATGGATGATATCGATGCGGCCTTCCGCCAGTCGCTGCTCACCTCGCTGGGCGTGCTGGTACTGGTATGCGGCTTGCTGGCGGCCGTCGTCGTGGTGATCAACCGCAGCCTGCGCCATGCGCTGGGCGGCGATCCCGAGTATGCGGCCGACGTGGCGGAAAAGATCGCGAATAACGATTTGAGCGGCGTCGTGCGCACGCATGCCAATGACCGCCACAGCGTGCTGTACGCGATGAAAACCATGCAGACCAACCTGGTCGATGCGATCAGCGAAATCCGCCACAGCGCCGAGACGATTGCCACGGCATCGAGCGAGATTGCCAGCGGCAATATGGACTTGTCGGCGCGCACGGAAATGCAAGCCAGTTCGCTGGAAGAAACGGCCGCCTCGATGGAGGAATTGACGTCGACCGTGACGCAAAACGCGGGCAACGCCGTGCAGGCAAATGAATTGGCGCAGTCCGCTTCCGCCGTGGCGCGCCAGGGCGGCGCCGTGGTGGCGCAAGTGATCGGCACCATGGACACCATCAACGCTTCGTCGCGCAAGATCGTCGACATCATCGGCGTCATCGACGGCATCGCCTTCCAGACGAATATCCTGGCCCTGAACGCGGCCGTGGAAGCGGCGCGCGCGGGCGAGCAGGGACGCGGCTTTGCCGTGGTGGCGTCGGAAGTGCGCAATCTGGCGCAACGCTCGGCCGGCGCGGCGAAGGAAATCAAGGAATTGATCGGCGCTTCCGTCGACAGCATCGCGGCCGGCAGCACGCTCGTCGCGCAGGCGGGCACGACCATGGATCAGGTGGTCGCTTCCGTTTCGCGCGTGACCGACATCATGGCCGACATCACGGCCGCCTCGCACGAGCAAAGCACGGGCATCGGCCACGTCAACCAGGCGATCACGGAGATGGATAGCGTGACGCAGCAAAATGCGGCACTGGTGGAAGAGGCGGCGGCAGCGGCGTCGAGCATGCAAGACCAGGCGGCCGTGCTGGCGCAACTGGTGGCGCGCTTCAAGCTGTCGGCGCAGGAATCGGGGACGGCGCCGCGCCTGGCGGCAAGCTCGGCTGGCGCGCCACGCGTCGTGGCGAAAAAGCCGCTGCGCAGCCTGGCAGCGCGCTAGGGGTTTCGTTCAGGACTTACTGGGCTGGCGCCGCCGCTTGCGGCGCCGGTTCGAATTCCAGCTTGTCATCGACGACTACGAATTGCCCGATCGGCTGGCCCAGGTCGGCTTTCGGGTCGTTTTCCATTTCCGTCAGCTCATTGCAGGTATTCGTTTCCGCCTGCCACAGCTGCTTGCCCATGCGGATATTCCATATGCCGTCGCCGGCCGCAAACAGCTCGACGGTGATGTCGGCCGGCGCATCCGTCGACAGGGTATGCAGGCGCTGGCATTGCGGCAAATTGGTCGCCATCAGCTGCACTTCCACGGTATCTTGCCAAAAATAACGTTGCTGGCGGCGCACGGTCAGGGAATGGTCTTGCCCATCGAACATGTAGATGGCGAAGTCCTGGACACAGCCTGACAGCAGGACGGACAGCGTGACGATCAGGAGTTTGCGCATGGTCGGCTTTCTTTGTTTGTGCTCTGGAATGTCGGGATGCCTGCGTGACGGCGCGAGTGGGCGCTTGCCTCGCTTGGGCGCCGTCTTGTTTTTCGCTTACGTGGCATTATATCCATGCATATCAGTTGCGGCGCGACAATAGTGATGCGGAGGCCGCCTGCCCTACTTATCTACCTGGAAAGACCACGATGATCGACCTGTATTACTGGACCACGCCCAACGGGCACAAAGTGACGATGTTCCTGGAAGAAGCGGGCATCCCCTACAACATTATTCCCGTGCATATCGGCAAGGGCGAACAGTTCCAGCCCGAGTTTCTCGCCATCGCGCCGAACAACCGCATCCCCGCCATCGTCGACCAGGCGCCGGCAGATGGCGGCGCACCGCTGTCCCTGTTCGAGTCGGGCGCCATTTTGCAATACCTGGCCGAGAAAAGCGGGCAATTCCTGCCGGACGACGTGCGGGGACGCGCCGAAGTCATGCAGTGGCTGTTCTGGCAAATGGGCGGCCTTGGCCCCATGGCTGGGCAAAACCACCATTTCGTGCAATATGCGCCGGAACCCATCGAGTACGCCATCACGCGCTACGTGAATGAAACGAACCGGCTGTACGGCGTGCTGAACAAGCGCCTGGCGGACCGTGCATTCGTGGCCGGCGACAACTATTCCATCGCCGACATGGCGATCTACCCGTGGATCGTGCCGCACGCCCGCCAGCGCCAGAAGCTGGAAGATTTCCCGCACCTGGCGCGCTGGTTCGCGGCCATCGCCGCCCGTCCCGCCACCGTGCGCGCTTATGCGCGGGCGGCCGAAATCAATGTGCAGCCCACCGTCAGCGGCGACGCGAAAAGCGTGCTGTTCGGACAGACGGCGAAGACGGTGGCGTGATCGATGGTCAGTTTCCTCGGTAAGTGGAAAAACCGAAAGGACTGAGCAGCAAGGGAATGTGATAGTGCTGGTCGGTCTTTTCCACGTGAAATTGCACGGGGATTTCCGGGAAAAAAGTTTCCTGTTTCAGGCGCGCATAGTGCTCGCCTGTCTTAAACACGATGCGGTAATCGCCCGCCTGCAGGGGCGTATTGGCCGGATACATGGCCGCGATGCGCCCCTGCGCATTCGTCACGGCGCTGCTCAATTGCTTCCAGTCATCTCCCTTCTTGTGCTCCAGGGTCACCGTCACGCCCGCCGTCGGCTGGCCGCTTTGCAAGTCGAGGATGTGCACGCTCAAGGGATTGGCGGCGGCCAGGGCCGTGCTGGACAGGCTGGCGAAGGTCAGGGCGGCGGTGATTTTTTTCAGACAAGTCATCGTTGTTGCTTTCAAGGTGGGGTGGAATCGAGTTCGGGGAGGGCGGCCAGCGCCGCCTGGGCGCAGGCACGGTCTTGCAGGGCGCCACCGCCACCGGCGACGCCGATGGCGCCAACCACTTGCCCCTGTGCCCTCAACGGCAAGCCGCCGCCCAGCAGCAACAGTTCCGGCACGGTGGTCAAATTGCTCATGTCCGGATTGTTGCGGGCCGCCGCGGCCAGCGCATAGGTATCGCTTTTGGTGGACAAGGCCGTGTACGCCTTGCGCCGGCTGGCTTCCGTGTTGTGGGGACCGACGCCATCGGCGCGCTGCACGGCGACGACATTGCCGCCATGGTCCAGTATGGTGACGACGATGTGCCGGCCCTGCGCCTGGCACGCGGCCACGGCCGCGCTGGCCAGCTTGTTGGCCGCCGCCAGCGCCAGGTCATTGATATTGCGCAATTGCGCGTAGGCGGGACTGGCCAGCAGGCACAGCAGAGTACTGCCAAAAATAAGGGTTTTCATGTGGCGTCCGGGAAACAAGATGGCGCCAGTATGGCCAGGCTTGCCCTACGCGAAGATGATCGCCGCATGACATTTTTATCATCCGCGGCGGCGTGCGTGCGGCGTAAAATGGTTTCATATTCCCATTAGAAAGCCGCCATGCGCATCCTGGTCATTGAAGACGAACCGAAGACGGGCGACTACCTGCTGCGCGGCCTGGCCGAGTCCGGCTTTACGGTGAGCCTGGCGCGCAACGGCCGCGACGGCCTGCACATGGCCGGCAGCGAGGCGCCCGATCTGATCGTGCTCGACGTCATGCTGCCCATCATGGATGGCTGGCAAGTCTTGCGCGCGCTGCGGCTGCAGGAGGGCGGCGCCGACGTGCCCGTGATTTTCCTCACGGCGCGCGACGAGGTGCAGGACCGCGTGAAAGGGCTGGAACTGGGCGCCGACGATTACCTGGTGAAACCGTTTGCCTTTGCTGAACTGGTGGCGCGCATCCGCACCCTGTTGCGGCGCGGGCCGCCCCGTGAAGACGACGTCATCCGCATCGGCGACATGGAAATCGATGTGATGAAACGCAAGGTCAGCCGACAAGGCCAGCGCATCACCCTGACGGCCAAGGAATTCGGTTTGCTGCACCTGCTGGCGCGGCGCCAGGGCGAAGTGCTGTCGCGCTCCATCATCGCCTCGCAAGTGTGGGACATCAATTTCGAGAGCGACACCAACGTCATCGACGCGGCCATCCGCCGCCTGCGCAGCAAGCTCGACGATCCGTTCGAACCCAAGCTGATCCACACCTTGCGGGGCATGGGCTATGTCTGCGAATTGCGCGCGCCGACCGTATCCGACAACGGCGCCGGCGCATGAAATTCTCGCAACTGCGCCGCTCGCTGACCCTGCGCGTCACGCTCGTGTTCGTGCTGATCGTGGCGCTCGTGTCGGCCGGGCTGGGCATGCATCTGTACCGTTCATTTGTGGCGGAAATCGAGCGCCGCGACGATATTTTATTATTGGGAAAGCTGCGGCAAATCCAGCAATTGCTGGGCAATGCGGGCACCCTCGATATCATCCGCGAGCGGCCCCAGTATTTCCGCGACACCATGAGCGGGCAAGAGAATTCCCTGGTGCGCATCGTGCGCGCCGATGGCACGCGTTTGATCGATGTCAACCCGCACGGCGAGACGGTGGCGCATGCTGTTCCCGTGGCCGTCGATGTGCCCGTGACGGCCGGCGACATCGTCAGCTGGATCAGCCGCGACGGTTATCCGGCCAGGGTCGTGGCGGCCAGCGCGCGCATCGGCGATCCCGCGCAGATGGCCGACATTTCCGTCGCCCGGGTCTATGGCGACCGCACGGCCATGTTTGCCGCCTACCGCTGGCAGATCGTCGTATCGGTGGCCGTCAGCGCGCTGGTGGCGGCCTTGCTGGCTAGCGTGATGTTGTTGCGGGGATTGCGGCCGCTGCGCAATATCGCCGCGCATGCGGCTCTTGTGCGGCCGGGCAAGCTGGAGCAGCAACTCGATGCGCGCGGGGCGCCGACGGAGCTCTTGCCCTTGATCCAGGCGCTGAACGCCATGCTGGCGCGGCTGCAGGAAGGCTATGCGCAGCTGTCGCAGTTTTCCGCCGATCTCGCGCATGAATTCCGCACGCCCGTCACCAATCTGCTGGGGCAAAGCCAGGTGATGCTGGCCCGCCCCCGCAGTGCGCACGAGTATGAACAGCTGGTGTCGTCGAATGTGGAAGAGCTGGAGCGGCTGTCGCGCATGATCGACAGCATGCTGTTCCTGGCGCGGGCGCAGCAGGATGAAATGGTGCTCGTCAAGCAAGTCTTGCCCGTGCAGGACGAGTTTTTAAGGCTGGCTGATTTCTTTGAAGGCTTGGCCGAAGAGCGCGAGCTGGCGCTGGCTTGCCACGGCAGCGGCGCGGTGACGGCCGAGCCGCAACTGCTGCGCCGCGCGTTGGGCAATTTGCTGTCGAACGCCATCCGCCATGCGGCGCCCGGCAGCACGATACTGCTGCGTTCGCACGCGACGAACGAGGGTGTGGAATTGAGCGTGAGCAACCTCGGTCCCGCCATCCCCGCGCGCCACCTGCCGCACCTGTTCGAGCGCTTTTACCGCGCCGACCCGGCCCGCAGCGATTCGGCCGCTTCCACAGGCTTAGGATTGGCCATCGTCACGGCCATCATGCAGTTGCATGGCGGCAGCGCGAGCGTGGCGTCCGACGCGGCCGCCACGACGTTTACCCTTGTTTTCCCCGTTGAGAACGCCTGATAAAACCGTAGCGAGCACAAGAGAGGTTCGGCTCCCCCGAGGCAGTGAGCATCGGTGGCGGCAAATCGCGATGCGCAGCAGGTTTGCTCAGGTGTTTTACCCCATTTCCACCAAAAACTCATGCATGCCCGTATGCGGCAATTGCGCACACGCCGGCGCAAAGTGCGGCAACTGCCCCCACAGCAGCGGGTTGCCGACGATGTACACATGGTGTTGCGCGCGCGTCAGGGCCACGTTGAGCAGGTTCGGCGTGGCCGCCGCCCATTGGGCGGCGCCGGCCGTGCTGTCGTCGGCGCCGAGGACCAGCATCACCACGCTTTGTTCCTTGCCCTGGAATGTGTGCACGGTGCCCACCATCTGGCTGCTCCACTGGCGCAATTCGCGCGCCGTCGGCGCCTTGCCATAGCCGAGGCGGCGGTCCCAGTCCATGTCGACGATGCGCGAACGCAATTCGTTGCGCACGGCCTTGAACGGCGTGATCACATACATGTCCGGCAGCTTGCCGTCGCGGCGATACAGCTTCAACAGCACTTCCAGCACGAAATCGAGCTGTACGGGTACCACCTGCTTGTAGTTGACGGGGCCGACGGCGTCGATCCAGCGGCTCGGGCCACGCGTCAGGCCCCGTGCGCCGGCAGGCGGCGTGCGCTCGGCCAGCCCGTAGACCATCTTGTCTTCGTAGGCGATGCTGTTGGCCAGCGAAAACATCGGTTCCACGCAGCGGCGGTGCACGCGCAGGGGGCTGCCTATCCACAGCGGCTGTGCGCTGCCGGCGCCGACGACGGCGCCATAGCGGTTGGCCTTGTCGGCCAGGGTCTGCACGGACACGGACGTTGGCGCATAGCTGCCATCGCGCGTGTGCGGCGACAGGGCGGATAACGTTTGCACGAGGCGGCCCGGCACCGTGAACACGGGTTCGATCTGCAGCGGGTCGCCCACGACGACGGCGCGCTTGGCGCGCCACAGGCTGCCCAGCGCCGCTTGCGGCACGGCCTGGCCCGCTTCATCGATGAACAGCCAGCCCAGCGATTCGGGACCCATGCCCTGGAACTGGCGCGCGAACGAGGCAAACGTGGTCGACACGACGGGCACCACCATGAACAGGCTGTGCCACACCATGGCGATATGCGACTGGTCGTAGGCGCGCTTGTTTTTCAGCAATTTGGAGACGGCCAGCAAGTTGCCGCCGAAGCCGGGTCCGCCCTTCTTCGCCACCTCGGCCAGCCACGCTTCATGCAGGGCCAGGGCCTTGGCGAACAGGCGCGAGCGCAGGCGGGCCAGCGCCGGTTCATGCCACAGGCCGCCAATTTGCAGGGCGTCGCCGTCCAGCTCGTCCAAGGTGGCCGGCGCGATGATGGTGGGGAAACGCATGCGCGCGCGGCGCAGCAGTTCCGTGCTGTCATCCCATTCGCGCTGGCGCGACTGCGCCGTGCGCAGGGCGATGTGCAAGCTGTTGCGGGCGCGCTCGCAGCGCGGCTCCAGTTCGCCCTTCAGCAGCAGCTTGATGGCGGACACGTCGCGCGCGGCCTGGCGTTGCGCTTCGGCATTGGCCACGACGGCATCCTTGTATGCACGCGCCGGGGCCGTGCGGAACAATCGGGCAAAGAAGCCGGGCTGCGTCAGCGCCACCAGGCGTTCCTCTTCCAGCAAATCCTTCTTGCTGGCGAGCAAGGTATCCTGCTGCGCCAGCGCGCCGGACAGGGCGCCGTTGGCCGCATCCATTTCTTGTTCCGCGGCAATCAGCGCGTGCTGGCTGGCCTCGATGAAATCGGCTTCCGTGCAGGTGCCCACGGCTTGCCACAGGGCCGCGTATTGGGCGTGCTCGGCCAGGGCCTTTTCCACCACGTGTTCCGTCTCGCGAAATTCGCGCGCGGCCTGGGCGAAGCTCACGCCCTGGTAGCTGGCCAGCCACTGGCGGATATTCTGCGCGTTCGGCGTCTTGCGCGCCGTGGTCTTGTCCCAGTCGTCGTCATAGAAATTGCTGACGAAGCGGCGGCGGTTCGCGTTGTTGCCCAGCGCACAGGACATCAAACCCCAGGGCGCTTCCGCCTCGCCCAGGGCGCGGTTGGCGCCATTGCCGTCCGCCACGACCCGGCGCGCCACGCTTTCGAAATAGCGCGTGCGCGCCCATTCCTTGCCCAGCTGCTTGGGTTTAGGTAAATCGCCGGAAATGTTTTCCACGGCCGCATTGTTCGACGAGGCGACGACCATTTCAAAGCCCGTCAGTTCCGGGCGCAAGCGGGCTATCGTGATGGGGTCGCGCACGCCTTCGAAGGCGACGGCTACCTTGCCGATGAAGGCGTCGCCGGCGCGGTCCAGGCAAGACAGCACGGCGGCGCGGCGCACGATGTTGTCGGCGAACAATTCACGCAACAAGGTCGTCTTGCCCGTGCCCGGCGGGCCGTTGACGGAAAAGATGCCCCGCTCGTGCAAGCCCGTGCGCGCGCCATGGATGGCGAACTGCTGCATCAGGCTCATGGCGTAGCTGGCGTCTTCCAGCCAGTGCCCGCGGTTCATGTTGGCCGGATTGAGCATGGCGGCCAGCGCCTGGCGTCCGGCCGGGCTGTACAGGTCGATGCGTTCATCCTGTGCCAGCGGCGTCAAATAGGCGGCGACCGTCGCGGGCAGCTTGCCGCCACGCAAGGCGCGGATGATTTGTTCCAGGTCGTCCAGGTAAAAACTGTTGAGGATATCGATCGAGGGTTCCACCGCGTCGCCGAAGTCCAAGGTGCGGTTCTGGCTGGCCTCCAGCGTATCGGCGTCCGTCGCGGCCACGCGTTTCTTGCGCGTGCGCAATTCCAGCACGGCCAGCGGCTGGCCGGCGGACGGGCGGAAACCGGCCCAGTCCATCAGCAGGTCGGCCAGGGCCGCGATTTCCATGCCGGACAGGGGCGACGAGACATTGCCCGCCTCGTCCGTCACGGGCTGCGGCGCGCGGCTTGCCGCGAAGTTGCGCAGGCTGTCTTGCAGCGCCAGCTGGCTGTCGCTGAAGGCGTCCAGGCTCAGGCCGGACCAGTCCGGCGTGCGGGCGCGGCCCAGGGCCCACGGCAAGGTCGACACGGACACGGGATCGAACTGCGGCTCGCCCAGCGCATTGAGGTTCAGGCGGGCAAAGCACGAGCGTCCCAGCAGTTCTGTTTTTTCTGTTTCGGCCATGTTTTCCGGGCCGTTGGCCGGCGGACAAGCCTTGTTGATTTCGGCCTTGTCGAACACGCCGAGGAACAGGCTGAAGCCGTCGATCTCGCGGTCGGACGGCACTTGCCATTGCGTGGCGAACTGCGGCGGCAATTGCGCCAGCTGTTCGCGCTGCAGGAGGCGCATGGTGGACGGGTCTTCAACGTCCGTGATTTGATTCAGGTCAAACGGGATAAAGAATTCGATCTTGTGCCAATACTCCAGGATAGCCAGGAGGCGCTGCTGTTCTGCCTGATTCATGATGACCAATATTTTGTAAAGCGAGCGAGGATTGTAAAGCGTATGCGCGGTGCACGTTTTGCACTTTTGTCTATTGCGCGGGCTTTGCCGCAAAAAAAGTGATGATTGCGGACGAAAAAAAGCCAGGCAGCAACTTCCTGCCTGGCTTTCCCGTGGTGAGGATGTTGCTATTGGTTAAAACTCTTCCCATTCGCTCTCGGCGCCGGCATTGCTGCGGCGTGCCGGCGCGGCCGCCACGGCCTTGCGCGCGGGCGCGGGCCGGGCCGCGGGGCGTGCAATGGCTGGCGCTGCCGGCGTGGCGCGCACCGGCGTCAGCCTGGGTGCGCTGGCGACATGGTTGCCGGTTTTAAAGAAGCCCACGACGTGCGCCAGCTCGCCCGCCTGTTCCTGCATGCTTTGCGAAGCGGCGGCCGCTTCTTCCACCAGGGCCGCGTTTTGCTGCGTCACTTCATCCATCTGGGCAATGGCCATGTTGATCTGTTCGATGCCGATGGTCTGCTCGTGCGTGGCGGAAGTGATTTCGCCCATGATGTCGGTGACGCGCACGATGCTGTCGACGATGTCGCCCATGGTCTGGCCTGCTTCATTGACGAGGCGCGAACCCGTGTCCACGTTGGCGACGGACGCGGCGATCAATTCCTTGATTTCCTTGGCGGCCGAGGCCGAACGGTGGGCCAGGTTGCGCACTTCCGTGGCCACGACGGCGAAGCCGCGTCCCTGTTCGCCCGCGCGCGCCGCTTCCACGGCCGCGTTTAAGGCCAGGATGTTGGTCTGGAAGGCGATGCCGTCGATGACGCCGATGATGTCGACGATCTTGCGCGACGATGCATTGATGGTGCCCATGGTGTCGACCACTTGCGAAACGATGCTGCCGCCGCGCACGGCCACTTCCGATGCGCTTTTCGCCAGCTGGTTCGCCTGGCGCGCATTGTCCGCGTTCTGTTTCACGGTCGAGGTCAGCTCTTCCATGGCCGACGCCGTTTCTTCCAGCGAACTGGCTTGCTCTTCCGTGCGTGACGACAGGTCGAGGTTGCCGGCGGCAATTTCGCTCGACGCCGTGGAAATCGCCTCCGTGCCGTGGCGCACTTGCGCCACCACGCCCAGCAAGCTCGTGTTCATGGCTTTCAGGGCGCCCAGCAGGCGGCCCGTTTCATCGCTGGAATTGACGACGATGTGCGACGACAGGTCGCCCGAGGCCACGGTTTCTGCCACGCTGACGGCCGCATTGATGGGCTGGGTGATCGAGCGCGTGATGATCCAGGCAACGAAGGCGCCCAGCAGCACGGCCACGCTGCCCAGGGCTATCATGGAAGCGCGCGCGCTCGTGCTCAGCGTTTCGGCGTCCGTCGCCGCCTGCGCCGCCTGCTGCGCTTCATACGCGACCAGGCTGTCGAGCGCGCCCAGCACGATCTTCAGGCTCGGTGCCGCCTGCTGCGTCAAAAAGGCGATCGCTTCTTCCGTCTGGCCCGCATTGCGCAGCTCGATGACCTTGTTATTCAGCGGCGCACCCGATTTCAGGGCCGCGTCCAGTTCGGCCATCAGCGCCGTTTCCTTGTCCGTCGAAATCTTCTTTTGCAAGGTTTCCTTGGCGGCGCCGTATTTCTTGCGCGCTTCGCCGATCTTCGCCAGTTCCGCCTGTACCAGCGCTTCCGTCGGCGCCACCACAATGCTCGTGATCGCCAAGGTAATGTTGCGCACATTGTCGCTCATGGTATTGGCGGCCGCCATCTTGACGTTCTTGTCGGCCACGATGTCGTGCGTGCGCGCGCTCAGTTGCCCCATGGAATACAGGCCGACGAGCAAGACGGCCACCAGCAGGCCGAGGACGACAGCAAACCCGATCCCGAGCCGGGTGCCGATTTTGAATTGTGTGAGTGACATGATTGCTTTCGTGTTGCGGAAGTGAAGGAAAACGTCGACAGGCCAGGGCTACGGGTTTATACGTAAGGGCGACCAGCCTGTAATTGTTCCTCAAAATTCCGCACTGCAATACAAAAACTTGTATCAAGTCCCCGAAAAGTTTAAAAATTGGTAGCAAATTAAATAAGTTGTCGTGTGGAAACAACGAGCGCGGCGCCGGACGCGGACTTAGCTTTCCGGAAACACGTGCGTGGCCAGGAAGTCGATGAAGGCGCGCAGTTTCGGCGTCAGGTGGCGGCTGCTGGGCCACAGGATGCGAAAGGTCCCGTCGTGCCGGCGGTGCGCGTCCAGCACCGGCTGCAAGCGGCCGCTAGCGAGCGCCGCGCGCACGGCAAAGTCGGGCAGGGCGGCGATGCCCAGGCCGCTTTCGGCAAAGTGCAGCAGGGTTTCGACATTGTTGCAGTTCAGTAGCGCCGGCAAGCCCGCCGCGTGCAAGGCGGGCCATTCGGCCAAAGGCCAGGCCTCGACCTTGCCGCTGCTGGGAAACTTGTACAGCAAACAAGTGTGCTGCGCCAGGTCGGCGGGCAGCTCCGGCGTGCCGTGCTGCGCCAGATAGGCGGGCGCGGCCACCAGCTGCAGCTGGAACTGGCCCAGCTGGCGGCTCATCAAACGGCTGTCGGCGCTTTCGCCCGCGCGCACGACGGCGTCGTAGCCTTCCTCGATGACGTCGACCCGGCGGTCGCTGAAATCGAGGTCGAGTTCCACCAGCGGATAGACGCGCGCAAAGGCCGCCAGCACGGGATTGAGCAGGCTGCCCACTTGCGGCAGGCTGACGCGCAGCCGGCCTTGCGGCGCGCTCTTGCTGTTCGACAACTCCAGCTCGGCCGCCTCGATCTCGCCCAGGATGCGCCGGCAGCGTTCGAGAAACACCGTGCCTTCGCTCGTCAGCGCGATGCTGCGCGTGCTGCGGTGAAACAGGCGCACGTCCAGGCGCTGTTCCAGCCGCGCGATGCTTTTCCCTACGGCCGAGGCGGAAATGCCCAGCACCCGGCCCGCCGCCACGAAACTGCGCGTTTCGGCCGCCTGCACGAAGGCCGTGAATCCCGCCAGGTTATCCATGTCGTGTCCGTTTCATCACCGTTGATTGCGGATGCCAACGTCCGCACAGACAGAAACTATAGCCTGTTTTTCTTTGATCGCGCCTGGCTTACCTTGGCAGCCTGATCATTTGAAAGGCTCAGCCATGATGTACAACTTCTCTCCCGCGGCCATGTCCGGCCGCATCGATGCCTTGTTGAACCTTGTTTTGCAGCAGCAGCGCCTGGCGGGCGCCGTGGTGCTCGTGCGCCACCGTGGCCAGGACGTGTATCGCCGCGCGGCCGGCCACCTGGACCGCGAGGCGGGCACGCCCATGGTTGAGGACGCCATCTTCCGCCTGGCGTCCGTCAGCAAACCCATCGTCTCGACGGCCGCGCTGGCGCTGGTGGGGCAGCAGCGCCTGGGGCTGGACGACCTGGTGGCGCGCTGGCTGCCGTATTTTGCGCCGTGCCAGCCGGACGGCGCCGTGGCGGCGATGACCGTGCGGCACTTGCTCACGCACATGGCTGGCCTCGACTACGGTTTCTTCCAGCCGCCGGGCGGCGAGTATGCGCAGGCCGGGGTGTCGGACGGCATGGATGCGTCCCGTATTTCCCTGGAGGGCAACCTGCGCCGCCTGGCCACCGTGCCGCTCGCGTATGCGCCGGGCGAGCGCTGGGGGTATTCGATCGCCACCGACGTGCTGGGCGCCGTGATCGAAGCGGTGACGGGCTTGCCGCTGGCGCACGCCGTGGAATATCTGGTGACGGCGCCGCTGGCCATGCGCGACACGGGTTTCCTGGCGATGGATCCGGCGCGCCTGGCCGTCGCCTATGCGGACCGCGCAGCGGGAGAATCCCGGCCGCGCCGTTTGCTGGACGCGGGGGAAGACCATCTGCCGTTTCTCGATGGCATGGCAGGTTTTACCTTGTCGCCGGCGCGCGCCCGCGATGCGCACGCCTACCCGTCCGGCGGCGCCGGCATGGTCGGTTCCGCCCCCGACTTCATGCGTTTGCTGGAAACCTTGCGGCTGGGCGGCGCGCCGCTGTTGCCACCCGACTTGGTGCGCCAGCTGGGCGAAAGCCAGACGGGGGATTTCGACTTGCCGTTCTGGCCCGGCCGCGGCTTCGGCCTGGGTTTTACCGTGCTGACGGACCCGCAACTGGCCGCCACGCCCGAGTCGGCTGGCAGCTGGCGCATGGGCGGCACGTATGGCCATTCGTGGTTTGTTGACCCTGCGCAAGAATTGTCCGTGGTGGCGTTCACGAATACGGCATTGGAGGGCATGGCGGGGCCGTTCGTGACGGAGCTGTGCCAGGCAGTGTATGGCGTGGAGCAGGGGCAATGACCCGCCCGCATCCCATCGTCTTCCTCGCGTTGGGCTTGTTCGGCGTGTATTGCATCGAGTTTGGCGTGGTCGGTATCTTGCCGATGATCATGCGGCGCTATGCCGTGACGGCCGCGCAGGCGGGCTCGCTGGTGAGCCTGTTCGCCCTGGTGATCGCCGTGGGCGGTCCCTTCCTCGTGCTGCTGGCCACGCGCTGGCGCCGCAAGAACGTCCTGATCGTTTCCCTGCTCGTGTTCGCGCTGGCCAGCGTGGCCTCGGCCTATGCGCCCCGCTTCGAACTGTTGCTGGCGCTGCGCATCGTGCCGGCCCTGTTCCATCCCGTGTATTTCTCGCTGGCCATGGTGGCGGCTGCCGCCCTGTATCCGCCACGCGATGCGGCGCGGGCCGGCGCGCATGCGTTCACGGGCACCAGCATGGGCATGGTGCTGGGCATCCCGCTCACCACCTGGATCGCCGCGCAGTATGGCTATGAGGCATCGTTCCTTGCCTGCGCCTTCGTCAACGCGCTGGCCGCGCTGGGGCTGTTCTTGTTCTTGCCGGACACGCCGCGCGAGGCGCCGATGGCGTATGGCCGCCAGCTGGCCGTGCTGCGCAAACCCGCCCTGTGGTTCACCATTGCCGCCGCCGTGCTGGTGTTTGCCGCCATGTTTGCCGTGTATGCGTATGCGGCCGCTTACCTGCAGCAGGTGGCGGGCTTGTCGGCGCGCCAGACGGGGCTGGCGCTGGTGGTGTTTGGCGTGGGCGGCGTGGCGGGCAATCTGTTCGCGGGGCGCCAGCTGGGCACGCATGTGCTGCGCACGGTCGTGCTGCAGCCACTGCTGCTGGGGCTGGCGTACTGGCTGCTGTACCGCCATGCGGGAGCTGGTCTCGGCTGGGCGCTGCTGGCCGTCTTGCTGCTGTTCTGGGGCGCGGCGCACACGAGCGGACTGATCGTCACGCAAGTGTGGCTCAGCAGCGAAGCGCGCGAGGCGCCCGCGTTTGCCATCGGCGTGTATATCGCCGCCATCAACCTGGGCGTGACGATGGGCGCGCTGGCGGGCGGCGTGGCCATCGCCCGCTACGGTATGCAGGGGGCGATGGCTTGCGGCGGGCTGTTCGGTGCGCTGGCGCTGGGCTTGATCTTGCTCAAGGCGTGGCGCTACCGCCCATCGTCAGTCTTGAATATGGTTGGGGATGCGAAACAGTAGATCCGTGTCGCCGATGTCCACGCCCGCCTGCGACAGCAGGGTGCTGGCCTGGCCCCGGTGATGGGTCTGGTGATTGAAGAAATGCATGAGCAGGCTGAAAAATTCGCGCCGGTTCGGCCCCTTGCTGTTGCGATAATCGAGCAAGTGGTCCAGGTCTTCTTCCCGGATGGAGGCGGCCCAGTCGACGATGAGCCGGTCCAGCCATTGCCGGTGCGCGTGCATGGCGGCAAAATCTTCGGCTGCGAACAGCGGGTGCGTGAGCGACGCGGGCGGCGTGATGGCGCGGATGGGGTCGAGCAGGGGGAAACCGGCCGGGTGCTTCGCATAGCGCTGCAGCCACAGGGTGTCGCCCACCATCACGTGGTTCAGGGTGGCCAGCAGGGAGCCGAAGAAGGCGCCCCGTTCGCGGCTGATCTCTTCGGGCGGCAGGCTGGCCGCCGCCGCGTAGACCTTGGCATTCATCCACTGGTTGTAATCGGCCATCAGACAAAGGTGGGCGCAACGGCTCATGCTGGACTCCTTCAGTGGATGAATGACTATGTTAAACGGATTTCAGGAACGCCCGTATGCCGGCGAGCAACATTTCAATGGCCATCGCCGTCAGGATCAAGCCCATCAGGCGCTCGAACGCCGTCATGACCCTTGGACCGAGCGCCCGTTGCAAGCGTTCCGCGCACAGGAAGACGGCCAGCCAGACGGCGGCCACGGCCGTCAAGCCCGCCACGTGGGCGATGACGTCGTTCATTTCATGCGAGGAAAACAGCAAGACGGTCGCCAGGGCCGACGGGCCGGCCAGCGCGGGGATGGCCAGCGGCACGATGAACGGTTCGCCGCCCATCTCGTGGTCGCTATTGCCGGCGTTGGGCTGCGGAAACACCATGCGCATGGCGATCAGGAACAGGATCACGCCACCGCCGATGCGCAGAGCCACTTCCGACAATTGCAAGGCATTCAGGAAATGGCGGCCGAAGAACATAAACAGCAGCAAGATGCCGAAGGCGATCATGCACTCGCGCACCACGACTTTCCAGCGCCGCTCGACCGGCACACGCTTGAGGGCATTGACGAACAGGGAAACGTTGCCGAACGGATCGGTGACGAGCAAGAGCAGGATAAAAGTCTGGAAGAAATTCTGTGTCATGGTGGTGTGATTGAGGTCAACACCGCTGCCAGGATGGGCGCGGTGCGATAAGGCTTGCGATGATAACAAGAGCGGCGGCTATCGCCCATGATTATTGATGCATAGCAGCATTTTTTTTACGCAGCGATGACTTTTGCCTGGTAAAACGCGGTGGGCGTGGTGCCGAAGTGCTTCCTGAACATGGCGGTGAACGCACTTTGGCTCGTGTAGCCATTGTCCATGGCCACGTCGATGACCTTGCTGCCGTGCGCCAATTGTTCCAGCGCCCGCAGCAAGCGCGCCTGCTGGCGCCACTGGCCAAAGCGCATGCCCGTCTGTTTCTGGAACAAGCGGTGCAGGCTGCGCTCGGTGATCGCCAATTCCTGCGCCCAGTACGCCACCGTCTGCTGTTCGCCCGGTTGCTCCATCAGCCGCGCGCAAATGCCGCGCAGGCGCGCATCGATGGGCAGCGGCAGGTACAGGGGCAGCACGGGCAGGCTGTCGAGCTCGTGCAACAGCAATTGCAGCAGATGCCAGTCGCGGCTGCCTTCCGTGAAATCGGGCGCGATGTCGACGGCCGCCACGATCAGTTGCCGCAGCAGGGGGCTGATGTCGAGCACGCAACTATGGCGCGGCAGCAATGGCGAGCTGGCGCAATCGATGAAGACGGTGCGCATTTTCACGGCGCCGCTCATGCGCACCTGGTGCGCGATGCCGGGCTGCAGCCACACGCCGCGCGTGGGCGGCACCACCCAGCGCCCGCCCTGCGCTTCGATGGTCATCACCCCTTCGATGGCGTACAGCAATTGCGCATGCGTGTGGCGGTGCACGGAAATCACGTGGCCATGCGCATAGTCGACGGCCAGCGCCATGGCGCGCGCCGTGACGGGCAGCAATTCCTGAAAGGCGGCGGAGGAACAATCCATGAAAGAGGGTCAGTTTTGCGATAGATAGAGACATCTTAGCGCGAGAAGGCGCCGCGCGCCTGCGGCATGATGGTTCCCCCGCAACTATTCCCGGAGTAACACATGCCCGTGCGCGCCTATCTGTACCCGTTCCTGGCCATGCTGCTGTGGGCCGGCAACGTCGTCGTCTCGAAGCTGGCCGCGTCCAGCATCGCCCCCACGGCCATCACTTTTTACCGCCTGGTGCTGGTCTTGCTGGTGATGACGCCGTTTATCGCCCGCCCCCTGTGGCGCAACCGCGCCGCCCTGCGCCGCCAGTGGTGGCAACTGGCCCTGTGCGGCGTGATGTCGATGGCCCTGTTCCAGAGCCTGTCCTACCGCGCCGCCGAATCGACGACGGCGACGAATATGGCCATCGTCACGGCGCTGGCGCCCTTGATGACGGCCCTGCTCAGCGTGCTGCTGCTGGGCGAACGCCTGACGCTGGGCATGGCGGCCGGCGGCGTGCTGTCGTTTGGCGGCTTGCTGTACCTGGTGGGGCGCGGCGACGTGCTGGCCTTGCTGCAGCAGGGCGTGCATGCGGGCGATGCACTGATGCTGCTGGCTTGCTTGGTCTTCGCTTTGTACGGCGTGCTGCTGCGCCGCTGGCGTTTATCGATTCCCGCCTGGCAAGCCATTTATTGCCAGGCGCTGGCGGCGCTGGCCTGCATGCTGCCGCTGTTCCTGCTGTTGCCGCCCGGCAGCGCCAGGCTGGACGCCACCACCTTGCCCCTGATCGGCTATGCGGGCATCGGTTCGTCCATCGTGCTGTCCTACCTGTGGATCGAAGGCGTAAAACTGCTGGGGCCGAACCGCTGCAGCATTTACGTCAACCTGCTGCCTTTGCTGACGGCCTTGCTGGCCATCGTCTGGTTGCACGAAAGCATGCATGTGTACCACCTGGTCGGCGGCGGGATTTCGCTGCTGGGCGTGCTGCTGGCGCAGACGGTGCAGCGGCCCCTGTGGCGCCAGCGTCCTCGCGTGTCCGGTCTTGCCTGAACGGCCATGCATAATGGCGTTTTTTCGGCAGTGGAGTTGACATGCGGCAAACATTTTGGATGAGCACGATGGCGGCGCTGCTGGCGCTGGGAAATGCGGCGCCGGCGCAGGGGGCGCGTTTCTATGAAGGCGTCCCCATGGCCACCGCCAAGGTTGTCGAGCGCCGCGACGGCGGCGTGGTGCTGGCTTTCCTGCGGGAAAACGGCGAAGTCAACGGCTACTATTGCCAGTGCAGTGGCATCAGCGACAAGCGCATGAATCTGGACAAGTATGGCAAGGCCAGCATCGCGGCCGTGTTCCAGGTCGACCTCGACAGCGAAGGCGAAACGACGTTCGTGCTTAGCCGCAGCGCTGGCAGTGGCACGGCGTATGGTTTGCATGCCTACCGCTACGAATCCAGCGGCGGCAAGATGTTCAAGGTCGCCGCCCTGCAGCCCACCCTGGACGCCCTCGTGCGCGGCGCCAAGGTCATGGATGAAGCGCGGGTGCGCGCCGCGCTGGGCCGTTTGCAGCTGATCGACTACAGCATCGATTACGCGCCCACGGGCGTGGCCGAGTTCGACGCCATCGAGCATGGCCATGGCACGCTGGTCGGCTATTTCAATATCGATGGCGAGTTATTGCCAGGCAAGCCGGCCGATAAGCCCGCGTTTGCCTATAAAAAGACTTTCCAGGAAAAGGATGGTCATTTCCTCACGGTCACCTATTTGCTGGGCAAGGGCTGGCAAGGGGGGCGTGCGCCCAGTTATCACGCCAAGTGGATCACCTGGGAAACGCAGCCGCAGCATTTTGCCGCCAGCCAGGATGGCTTGTTTATCGAATATGACGTGAATTGCTGCGTCGGCAGCGTGTTTGCCCGCGGCCAGTATGCGCACGGCAAGCGTACCGGCGTATGGCACTACGAAGAGCCGAACACCATCCGCTCGTCTGGCGCCTTTGTCGACGACAAAGCGGAAGGACCATGGACGTATGAAAGCGGCGATGAAACGACGACGGGACAGATGCTCAAGGGCCAGCGCACGGGCCGTTGGGAAGTGAGTCCTGGCGTGGCCGAATGGCGCGAAGCGGACATGCACAGCTTCACCGGTTACGACCATTTCGTGAAAGATCGCCTGGACGGCCCCAGCGAGCGCCGCATCGATGGTGTGGTGCAATGGCAGGGCAATTATGTGAACGGCAAGAAGCAGGGCCAGTGGGTGGAACCTGGCGGTGGCGGCCGTTATGTCGACGACGTCAAGCAGGGGCCGTGGAAGAAGGCGACGCCGGACGGCGGCTGGCAAGTGCTGACCATGCTCGATGGCAAACCGGAAGGCAAGCTGGAACAATACGGGGCCAATGGCCAGCTGGAACTGGTCGAACATTACCGCCTGGGCAAGCTGGAGGGGCCGATGGAGAGTTTTTATCCGGATGGCAAGCGGCGCTACCAGGGGGCGTTTGTCGACGGCGAGCGCGATGGCGCAGAAACCCTGTTTTATCCCGATGGCGAATTGCCGCAATTTCACCGCAACTGGCAGCAGGGCGTGTTGCATGGCGTCAACATCGAGAATTTCCAGAACGGAAAACCGAAGCAGATCGGCGCCTACGACATGGGCAAGAAAACGGGCCGCTTCCAGTATTTCCGCGACGATGGCCAGCTGATCGAAGAAACCATGTATTAACTTGTTGACTAAGTAATCCTCAGGAAATTATTGTGAATTTATGACGAACAGAACCGGATGCTATGCAAGGCGCCTGCTGCGACGCAGTGCGAGCACTGCTAGCAGTAGGTAACGCCGCAGAGCGCCGGTTATGAAGGTCAGAAATCACAATAATTTATTGGGGGTTACTTAACATAAATGGCATTCCGCCGCGACCGCGCACGACAGCGGAATGCCAGTTCTGCGCAAAAAACATCATCCACTTGTTACAAATCGTGAAAATCCATGCTGGATGTTGCTACTGGTAATCTTTCCCTGTATCTTGCAGTCAGGAAATTAAAAGTACGGGAAACCTCAACCTCGTTGCCCTGTATTGCACTCCTGACGATATGCGCGGGCCGCCTTCCCCCCTGCTGCCGCACACGCCGTATCGACCTGTCCTGAACAATTCACGTGACCCGCCCATCTGGCGTTTGCCGCTATCTCGTCCGGCATGCGCAGGCATGGTTGCGCCCTTACCAAGGAAACTGCATGTTGTCGAACATAACAATAAAAATGCGCCTGATCGCCACCATGAGTGTGCTGGGCTTGCTGATCGCCGTACTGGGCGTCATGAGTATCATCAGCCTGAAATCGGCCAACAACAGCCTCAACGAGGTCTACAGCAATCAGCTGGCATCGACGCAAGCGATCGGGGAATCGCAAATTGCCCTGGGCCGCGCCCGTTTCACGATGGATCGCGTGATGGTGCACCCGGATGCGCCGGATGCCAAGGATACCCTGGCCCGCGCGGAACAATTCCTGGAAGCGTCCAACAAGTCCTGGAAGGTGTACCTGGGCTTGCCGCAAAGCGCGGACGAAAAGCGCCTGTCCGACGATATGGACAAGAAGCGCAGCGACTATATCAACAATGGCGTGCTGGTCATGAGCAAGGCTTTGCGTGAAGGCAACATCGAGCAAGCGGACGGCTTGATGATGAAGGGGCTGACGCCGCTGTACCGCACCCTGGACCAGGCCGCCGAAACATTGACGCAATACCAGGCCACGTCGGCCGCCGCGATGTATGCGGAAAGCCAGTCCAGCTACCACACGCAGGTGACCATGGCCATCGGCGGCATGATCGTCGGCGCCTTGCTGACCATCATTTCCAGCATCCTGCTGCTGCGTGCCATCTTCGGCCCGCTGGACCAGGCCCTGCGCCATTTCGGCGCCATTTCCGACGGTAACCTGGCCAACGACATCGTCATCACGCGCCACGACGAGATGGGCGCCTTGCTGACGGGCTTGCAGAAAATGCAGGAACGCCTGTCGAGCACCGTGCGCGGCGTGCGCGACGGCAGCGGCGCCATCGCCACGGCCAGCAATGAAATCGCCTCGGGCAACCTGGATCTGTCGAGCCGCACGGAGCAGCAAGCGTCGAGCCTGGAAGAAACGGCATCCTCGCTGGAAGAGCTGACCTCGACCGTCAAGCAGAATTCCGACAATGCGCGCCAGGCGAACCAGCTGGCCGTCTCCGCATCGGACGTGGCCGTCAAGGGTGGAGCACTGGTGGCGCAAGTGGTCGATACCATGGGCACCATCAGCGAATCGTCGAAAAAGATCGCCGACATCATCGGCGTGATCGATGGCATCGCCTTCCAGACGAATATCCTGGCCCTGAACGCGGCCGTGGAAGCGGCCCGTGCCGGCGAGCAAGGCCGTGGCTTTGCCGTCGTCGCCACGGAAGTGCGCAACCTGGCGCACCGCTCGGCCAGCGCCGCCAAGGATATTAAAGTGCTCATCGAAGCGTCGGTGCAGAACGTGGGCGCGGGCAGCGCGCTCGTCAGCCAGACGGGCACGACGATGGATGAAATCGTTTCCAGCATCCGCCGCGTGACGGACATCATGGGCGAAATCAGCGCCGCCGGCCGCGAGCAGGAACTGGGCATTGGCCAGATCAATCAAGCCGTGGCGGAAATGGATACCGTGACGCAACAGAATGCGGCGCTGGTGGAAGAAGCGGCGGCGGCCTCGGAATCGATGCAGGAACAGGCGGCGGCGCTGGCCGAAATGGTCAGCATTTTCAAGCTCGACGCCAACCATAGCGGTCCGGCAGCGGCCAAGCCTGCCTTGCGCAAGCCTGTCGTGGCCGCCGCCAGCACGGCCTTGAAACGCCCGGCGCTGCGCCTGGCGCCGGCCGGTGCCGCTGCCGCACCGGCCGCTGCCGCCAAACCACGTCCGGCCAAGCCTGCCGCGGATAACAGCGGCGAGTGGGAAGAGTTTTAACAACACCTAAAAACCTACTGCGCGTCGCAATTTGCGGCTTGCGATGCTCACTGTGCTCTAGCACAGTTGCGCTTCTCAGCCACAACTTGCTGCCGCTCGCTACGGTTTTTAGGCGTTGTTGATTCTAGATTATTGTTGCTCCAGGGCCACCTTGCTGCCCTGTTCCTGCAAGCGCGCCGCCTCGGCCAGGGCCTGGGCGCGCGCTTCCTCTGCCGCCTGTTCCGCTTTCTCCAGTGCATCATGGCGCGCTTGCAGCGCCGCCCGGGCGCGCACGAAGACGATCTTGATGGCCGCCATCACGGGCACGGACAGGAAGATGCCCACCACGCCCCCCAGCTGGTCGCCGGCCAGCAAGCCGACGATCACCATCAGCGGGCTCACTTCCACGCCTTCGCTCATCAAGTATGGGTTGACCACGTAATCCTGGAACAAGCGGTAGGCGGCGATAAAGCCGATCAGCCAGAACACGTGCTCGAAACCGCTGAAACCGGCCACGACCACGGCGATGACGGCGGCCGCCAGCGGGCCGGCAAACGGAATGAATTCCAGCAAGGCGGCCGCGCCGGCCAGCAGCAGGCTGTACGGCACGCCCATCAGGGAAAAGGCGATGCTGTAGGACACAAACGTGGCGATCGACAACAGCAGCAGGGCGCGCACATAGCGTGACAGCAAGATGTCGAGGTCGTCGATGATGGCACCCCACAACTTCTTGTTGGGACGGTTCAGCAGGGACAGCAAGCCGTCGCGCATGTCCGGGCCTTCCTTGATCAGCAAAAAGCTCAGCACGGGCACCAGCACCAGATAGATCAGGTTGCTGGCCGCATGCATGACGGTCAAGCCCAGTTCCTTCGCCAGCGGCATGGCTTGTCCCGTACCGCTGCTCAGCTGCGTCTGCATGAACGACAGCAGGCGCGCGCGCAACGGTTCCATGAATTCCGGCAAAGGAATCCGCTCGGCAAAATTATTGCCCTTGAGCAGGGTCGGCAATTGCGCGCTGAGTTTGCTGGCTTCTTCCTCGATGCGGGCGCCGAAGATGGAGCCCAGTATTGCCACCAGCAAGATCACCACGAGGAAGACGATGCCGATGGCAGCCGTGCGCGGCAAGCGCTTCGGGCCATGGCGTTCCAGCAGGCCGATCAGCGGATACACGAGGTAGCTGAAGAAAATGGCAAAGACCACGACGATCAGGGTCGACGAGACCTTGTAGGTAAGAAAGAGCAGGAAGGCGATGAGGAAAGCCGTCCACACCATCTTGGCAACGCGCAAGTTAAAACCGAACATATGAATTCCTTAGGGCAGGATGCGACGCAAGCGTGACTGGCTTGAAGGGCAGGGTGGGCAAGGCAGGGATCGGGCCGCGCCGCACGGCCGGAAATCATACCGCAAAATGCCAAAATGCCATGTTCTTGTGCGTAATGGCAATGCTTTCCCCTGTCTGGACTCCCCTCAGGCCTATTTATCCCGCCAGCTGGCGACGGTGATGAAGACGCCATCGTCCTTGTCGGGTTCGCGCAAGGTCACCGTATAGCGGCCGCTCGCATCGCTGCCCGTGAACACGACCTTGTCGTCATGGCCTTTTACTTGCGCACCCTTGGCCAGCGTGGCGTAGGTGTTGAGCACCCAGTGGAAATCGGCATAGCTGCGCAGGGTGATGTCGGCATCGGGCAGGGGCTCGTCTCCCGCCTCGGCCGCTTCCGTGGGCGTGCGCATGGGCAAACCGGCCAGGCCCGCCGGCGCGATGCGCTTGCCGCCGCTGGAACTGCCGTTGAGTTCCGCATTCGGCAGCAGCAGGTGCAGCAAGCTGGCGGGAAAGCCGGGCGGCACGTCGCGCGCTTCCCAGCCGGGCTGGCCGGGGCGGGTCGTGATGTATTCCACCGCAGCAATGCTTTGCCGCCGTTCCGGCGCGGCCTGTGCCAGCATGGCCGGCAGTTGCCGCGCCCACACGAGCAGCGGCGCGGCCATCTCGTCCTCTGCGCCCGGCGGCAGGAACACCGTCAGCACGGCGTGCGTGGACGGCAGGCAGGCTGGAGCGGCGTCGCCGATGGCGGCCCGGCAATGGCCGTTGACGAGGCCCAGGGCCAGCAGCTTGCGTTGCGGATCGAACAGCATGGCGGCGCGCCATGCACCGTGCGTGCTGGCATCGATGGAGGCCAGCACGGAGCGTCCGTCGGGCAACATGGTGCGCGTGATGTCGTCGAGCGACTGCATGCTGTCGAGCACCTGACGCGCGATCAGGGTGTTGCCCTGCGTATAGCTGCCGCGCGCGTAGCCCAGCAGTTTCAAGACATCGGCGCGGATTTCAGGATGCGCGCTCAGGCGCAGCGGCGGCGAGGGCACGGGCACGGTGGCGGCCACGAAGGCCGCATCCTCGGCAGGAATGGCTTGCGCCATGCTGGCAAGCGGCAGGCATAGGGCGGCGCACAGCGACAGCATGCGAACAGTGATTTTTCCGGGGGTATTCAATGACTATCCTTGTCGAGACGCCATGCCGGAGGGCTTGCCGGCATGCGCGGGCCGCGATCTTAGCATTTCAGGAATGAATCTCTTTCTGCTAAGCTTGGCTATTGAATCACTGTCCCCCGTTGTCATGGCCCAGATCACTATTTCCTGCAGTATTCCCGTCGACGATGCGGCTGTGACCGAGTTCCTGCACAAGTACCTGGGCCGCTCGCGCCTCGGCTCGGCCAGGATGTTGCGCATGGGCGAGAAGGGCTGTTTCTATACGGGCTCCTTGTATACGGACGAGCACGCCAAGGTGAGCCGTTTGATCCGCCGCATGCTGGTGTTCTTTGAGAGCAAGGACATTCCCTTGACCATCCTCAAGATCGGTGGCCAGGATAGCTGGTATGAGGTGGACCCCGAGCGGCGCGATCCCTGGAAGATTTCGCCGCAAGCCTTGCTGGCGCTGCTCGATGCGGTGCCGGACGGTGGCGCTCAGGCGGCGTTGAGCACGTAGCGGTTCTTGCCGCTTTTCTTGGCCTGGTACAAGGATTCATCGGCACGCCGGTAGCTGTGCGACAAGTCGGCTTCCTTGATCAGTTCCGCCATGCCGATGCTGACGGACACCTTGCGTTCCGGCACGAAGGCTGCCTCGACGCTGTCGACCAGCTGCGCGGCAAAGGCGCAGGCGGCATTCTTTTCACCCAGGTAAATGACGGCAAACTCCTCGCCGCCCAGGCGGCCGCACAGGTGCTCGCCCGACAGTTCACCGATCACCTCGGCGATCTTTTTCAGCACCTCGTCGCCCACGTCATGGCCGTACACGTCGTTGATCTGCTTGAAGTCGTCGATGTCGATCATTAAAAAATACGCGGGCGTATGCGCCGTGCGCTGCAAGGTACGGGCGCTTTGCGTAAACATGCGTCGGTTGTTGAGCCCGGTCAAGCCATCCTTGTAGGCCATGGTCGCCAGTTCGCGCTGGGCGCGATAGTTGTTGATGCGCAAGACGAGAAAATAGATATTCAGCGCCAGGCCGATGATCACGCTGATGGTGACGGCCAGCACGGGCCAATGCTGGTCGGCCTGGCCCGCATGCACGGGAAATTGCCCCAGCCCCAGGATGGCCCACACGCACAGCGATACGCCCAGGTAATACGCGATGCCGCTGAAGATGGGCGCCGTCGTCAGGGTGATCATCACGCCCAGCGGCAAGACCCAGAAAGCGGGATCTTCCGTGCCCAGCATCAGCACGCGAAAGCTGAAAGCGATGAACAGCACGCTGATGGTGCCGCTGGCGATGATGGCTTGCAAGGACTTCGCATATACGGTCAGCAGCAGCCCGACCAGCATGCCCGTCAAGCCCAGCGCCGCCTGCGCATGATCGAGCGAAGCGCGCGGCAAGGTCAGGCTGAACGTGACCAGCCAGCACGCCAGGCCAAACGTCAGGATGGCTATCGAAATGAAATGCAGTTCCTTGAAAAAGCGCTGCTGCTGCTCCCGTTCTCCTGAAAAGAACAGGTAATAGAAGGCAGGAGACAGGCTGCGCGAAGTGAACATTGCATTTGTCCAGGCAGACAACACGCCTTGCGGCAGGGACGCCTCCCGGCAACGGCAGGCGGCATGGCGCGCGCACAAAATTAGTTGCGCTCAGGAACTAGTGTACTGGTTTCTTGGGGGTAGTGGTGGGGAAGTAAAGATATCTGCAGATCTCTTTGGGAGCTACTGAGGATTGTATCCGCATCGATAGGGGACAGAAAGATATCAGATTGTGCTTGAGCTAAATTATGACACTCATTGGGCTACTAATACGATCAGGGTTGGTACCCGTAAACCAGTACAGCGGGATCAATTGTGAAGGTTGTTAAATGTACACATTCCAAGTTAAAAGTGCGGAATGCTATATTTCGTGACTTTTTTGATAGTCGTTAACCCTAAGAAGCAGTTACAGTCTTTCTCTTTAGAAAAAGGAAAAAAATGGCATTTAGTGCAAATTCAGAGGCGTTTGCAAGAGCTGCGATGGCGGCGATCAACCCACCTCTGGCGGACAAATACGTAAACCTAATCAAACTACTGATGATAAATCCAGGCGCAGCGTCAAAAATGCGCGGGAAAAATCCTCCAGATATTGGTACTGAAGCCTACATCCGGGCGCAGGCTTCTAATTTTTCGGCCAGTCGCGTCCCAACGGCCCCGGCACCTCCGGCTACTGTTCCTGACGAAATGGTTAGCTTTATCCTACATACCTATTTTAATGTTCCCGAAGAAAATCTGGTACAAGCCAAGAACGACCATCTTCTTTCGATGGGCGCAGAAAATCTCGTTGGCGACTTGTTAGAACGTTATTTGGCAAGCATCATGGAACCTCGAGGCTGGATTTGGTGTTCAGGTTCGACGGTGAAAGCCGTTGATCTGATCAAGCCGCCTACCGGCCTTGAGGATGTCTGGACACTTCTTCAAGTTAAAAATCGTGATAACTCCGAGAACTCTTCGAGCTCAGCGATTCGGAATGGAACTGACATCAAAAAATGGTTTCGTACCTTTTCTAAAAGACGGGGAGCCAATTGGGAAGCATTCCCGGATGAGGAAATACGTCCACTTGTCTCAGAAGTTGGCTTCAAAAAATTTGTAAAGGAATATCTCGAAGCATTAAAGTAGAATTTGCAATTATGAGCATCCGTTACGTGGGTTCTTTCTCGAAGAGTTGCATTTGCGGTGCCTCAACAACAATCTTTTTGACCTTCGGCTTGATCTTTGTTGGCTTGATATCTACAGGGTCGAGCCCAAGGATCTTCCGCGTTGCAGCCTCCCAACTTACTTCATCCGTGTCCCTGTAGCGGGAGAATTGGAAGCCAGGAGGTGGCTGGATATCATGACCCGCCATGTGAGCAAGAATTGCGCGTCCTACAGCTTCACCCAAACCGCCGGGGACGGCATTGCCGACCTGTCGATACTGATCGACGAGTTTGCCACCAAGTTGCCAGTCGTCTGGAAACATTTGAAGACGCTTGTATTCTTGAATGGAGAGCGGTCGATCCTCGACTGGATGACAAATATCTGTGGCAGGCATATTGGGCGAGGTAACCAAAGTACAGGCAGGTTTATCCCAGCCCATACGGCGAAGGAAGCCGGTCTTGCCACCTCCGGAATAATAGCTTTTACCTAGAGCTTCCTTTTGAAGATTCTCGGGCAAATGTTTCCAATACTGTCCCGGTCCAAGAAGCCGGTAATAGCGGAGCCGATCTTCAGGAAAGTTGACATGATCGCAGCCAAGAGTTTCGATGCCCTCAACGGCTTCGCGGAAGGTCTTCCATTTTGGAAGGCCAAAGGTTTCATTCTGACTATGTGTTGGCTTTAAATGCGGAAGCTTATTCCCATCGCGGGAGCAGATCAAGACTACACGTTCGCGGCTTTGCGGGACGCCGAAATTTGCGGCGTTGTAGAGATTAAAGGAGACACCATAGCCGCCAGCCCTCAGTGTTTGAATGATGTGAAGTAGGGCTCCTCCCGGTTTTTCCTCAAAACCGGGTGCCCACTCCTCCCCGCGCTCGGCGTGAGGGCGATGTGCGAGTGGAGCAGAGAGCAGGCCGCGAACGTTTTCAATGACTGCATATTTCGGCTTCAGTTCGAGGAGAAGGTCAATAAATTTCAGAAAGACGTTGCCGCGAACATCTTGGAATCCTCTGCGAGATCCCGCGGTCGAAAAGGCTTGGCAAGGAGGGCCACCCACGATCACGTCAATATCATCTGTATCGGATAGGCCTGCAGCCTGCCGAATATCTTGTGCAGAATACTGCCAGACATCACCAAGAAGCGCGACATCGGGGCGATTGGTGGCGATTGTTTTACGGCAATGTTTATCAACTTCGCAGGTGAGGAGAACGTGAATTCCGGTTTTCTCCAATCCGAGATCAAGTCCCATCGCTCCAGAGAAAAAGGAGAGGGCTTTCAACTTGGGAAGCGGGCCGGTGCGTCGCGCCACATGATCTTTTGGCTCTACACCTTCACTATTTACGTAAGACTCCAGCGAAGTTGGGGACACTAACCACTGTTTACCGACTTGCTGGCCTTCAAGTTGGCATGATCTGAGAAGCGAGCGAACGTACTGTTGTGATACGCCAAGTTGTTCAGCCACATTCTTGACAGAGAGAAAATTTGGGATACTCATGTTGGTATTGGGTATGTTTCGAATTCGAAATAAAATATATACCAATACTATAGCCCTGCGCCCCATCGATTGGCAAGAGATTTTGAATTACCAAAGTTATTAATGACAGGGTAATAATTTCAGAGTAACTTTTAGTTTAAGCCACGTTTGATGTTGTTAATTTTGTGATAATGTTTCACGAAGGCGGTGAAAATTATATCAGCAAATGAGGACTGTCTTAAGAGTGGTAATCCTGTTAGTCAGAGCGTAAAGACACAGAATATTATGGTGAAAAAAAGCCAACCTCCACGGTTGGCTTTTTTGTAATTAATATTGTGGATATTTCACTATAGTTCAAACTTGTCGAGTTTATATAACTAGATAAAGTTACACGTCGATATTGCCTGCGCGCAGCGCGTTGTTTTCGATGAAGGCGCGGCGTGGTTCCACGTCGTCGCCCATCAAGGTCGTGAAGATTTGATCTGCCGCAATGGCGTCTTCGATCTGCACTTTCAACAAGCGGCGCACGGTCGGGTCCATCGTCGTTTCCCACAGTTGATCCGGGTTCATTTCGCCCAGACCTTTGTAGCGCTGTTTCGAGACGGTGCGTTCGGCTTCGTCGCGCAGCCATTGCATGGCCTGGTGGAAGTCGACCACGGCGATTTCCTTGATGCGCTCGCCTTCGCCGCGGCGCACGAACGCGCCTTCGCCGATCAAGCCTTCGAAGGTGGCGGCGCCGCTGCTCAGCACGGCGTAGTCCGGACCTTGCACGAAGTCGGCGTCGATGGCCGTCACTTTGACGTTACCGTGGTACATGCGCTCGATGTGCAGCTTGTGTTTTTCCGACAAGTCGTCGGAACGCACATGCACGCGCACGGCGTTGTCGTTGATGGCCGTCTGCAGGGCCAGGGCGGAGGTTTCCGCCAGGTCCAGGGTCGACAGGTCCAGCTGCACGCCCGTCATGATGGCCGTCAGGGCGGCGCGGTCGATGACGCGTGTCAAACGCGTCATGATGGTGTTCGACAGGTTGAATTTGCGCACCAGTTCCGTCAGCGTTTCGCCGGAAATGCCTTCCGCGCCTTCGCGCGGCACCAGCACGGCCGTGTTCAGCGCCACGGTCATCATGTAGCTCGCTTCCTCGGCGTCATCTTTCAGATAGCGCTCGTCGCGGCCCGCCTTCACCTTGTACAGCGGCGGTTGCGCGATGTAGATGTGGCCGCGCTCGACCAGTTGCGGCATCTGGCGGTAGAACAGGGTCAGCAGCAGGGTACGGATGTGGGCGCCGTCGACGTCCGCATCGGTCATGATGATGATGCGGTGGTAGCGCAGTTTCTCGACGTTGAATTCGTCCGGTCCGATCGAGGTGCCGAGCGTGGCGATCAGGGTGGTGATCTGCTCGGACGACAGCATTTTCTCGAAACGGGCTTTTTCCACGTTCAAGACTTTACCGCGCAGCGGCAGGATCGCCTGGAACTTGCGGTCGCGCCCTTGTTTTGCCGAGCCACCTGCCGAGTCACCCTCGACGATGTACAGTTCGCACAGGGCGGGGTCTTTTTCCTGGCAGTCGGCCAGCTTGGCCGACAGGCCCAGGCCGTCCATGATGCCTTTGCGGCGCGTCAAGTCGCGGGCCTTGCGGGCCGCTTCACGGGCGCGCGCCGCTTCGACGATCTTGCCGCAAATGATCTTGGCGTCGTTCGGTTTTTCTTGCAGGTAATCAGCCAGGGTCTTGGCGACGATTTCTTCGACCGGGCCGCGCACTTCCGACGACACTAGCTTGTCTTTCGTCTGCGACGAGAATTTCGGTTCCGGCACTTTCACGGACAGGACGCAGGTCAAGCCTTCGCGCATGTCGTCGCCGTTGATTTCCACTTTCGCCTTTTTGGCGAACTCGTGTTCATCGATGTATTTGTTGATCACGCGCGTCATCGCCGCGCGCAAGCCCGTCAGGTGGGTGCCGCCGTCGCGTTGCGGGATGTTATTCGTGAAGCACAGCACCTGTTCATTGTAGGCATCGTTCCACTGCATCGACACGTCGACCGAGATATTCGTGTTCTGGTCCGACATGCGCTCGCCCGTGGCCTGGAAAATGGTCGGGTGCAAGACCGACTTGGCCTTGTTGATGTACTCGACGAAGCCGCGCGTGCCGCCTTCGAAGGCGAAGACTTCTTCCTTGCCCGTGCGCTGGTCCGACAACTTGATGTTGACGCCATTGTTCAGGAAGGACAGTTCACGGATGCGCTTGGCCAGGATTTCGTAGTGGAATTCCACGTGCGTGAAAATCTCTTCGTCGGCCCAGAAATGCACGTCGGTGCCGCGCTTGTCCGTTTCGCCGATGACCTTGATCGGCGAGGTGGCGATGTCGCCCACCATGACGATCTGGCGGTCTTGCGGCACGCCGCGCACGAATTCCATGTGATGCACTTTGCCGTCGCGGCGGATGGTCAGTTTCAGCAATTTCGACAGACCATTGACGCAGGACACACCCACGCCATGCAAACCGCCCGATACTTTGTACGAGTTCTGGTCGAACTTGCCGCCCGCGTGCAGTTCGGTCATGACGATTTCCGCCGCCGAACGCTTCGGATCGTGCTTGTCGTCCATTTTCAGGCCGGTCGGCACGCCGCGGCCATTGTCTGTGATCGAGATCGAATTGTCGCTGTGGATGGTGACGTGGATTTCCGTGCAGTGGCCGGCCAGCGATTCATCGATCGAGTTGTCCAGCACTTCGAATACCAGATGGTGCAAGCCGGTGCCGTCCGAGGTGTCGCCAATGTACATGCCCGGGCGTTTGCGTACGGCTTCCAGGCCTTCCAGGATCTGGATGGAGGCGGCGCCGTATTCTTCCGTTTTGGCCTGGATCGGGGTGTCTTGTGGATTCTCGGACATGGACTGCTTTCTCAAATAACGATTGCTGATTGCGGGGCCTGACCCTGTCGGATCAGACCCCAGTTTTGCATTGGGTTACGCTTAAATGCGCATCGGCATGACAACGTACTTGAAGTCCGCGTTGTCAGGGATGGAGATCAGGGCGGACGAGTTCGAGTCGCCCAGCGCGATGTTGACGTATTCGCATTTCAGGTTGTTCAGCACGTCCAGCAGATACGTCACGTTGAAGCCGATGTCGACGGAGTCGCCGCCGTAATCGATTTCCAGCTCTTCGACGGCTTCTTCCTGGTCCGCATTGGTCGAGCTGATCTTCATGCTGCCCGGGGTGATGATGCAGCGCACGCCCTTGAACTTGTCACTGGTCATGATGGCGGCACGTTGCAGCGAGCGCAGCAGTTCATCGCGGCCGATGGTGAAGTCGTTTTTGTAGCCTTTAGGAATCACGCGCGTGTAGTCGGGGAACTTGCCTTCCACCAGCTTCGAGATCAGCTCGATGTCGGCAAAGGTCAGTTTCACCTGGTTGGCGGCGATGTCCAGCTGCACCGGCTCATCGTTCTCTTCCAGCAGGCGCTGCAGTTCGATGATGGTCTTGCGCGGAATAATCACTTCCTGGCGCGCAAACGTCTGCTCGGTAGCCACCTGGCAAAACGCCAGGCGGTGGCCGTCGGTGGCCACGGCGATGACATTATTGCCATCCAGAACCAGCAGCAAGCCGTTCAGGTAGTAGCGGATGTCTTGCTGCGCCATCGAGAAATGCACCATGTTGAACAGGTGCTTCAAGGTTTTCTGGGGCAGGGTGACGGACGCGTTGTAGCTTTCCGCTTGTTGCACGGTTGGAAACTCTTCCGCCGCCAGCGTTTGCAGGGCGAAGCGCGACTTGCCCGTTTGCACGGTCAGGCGCTTGTTCAGCAGGGTCATCGTGACGTCGCCCGATTCGGGCAGGGCGCGCAGGATGTCCAGCAGCTTGCGCGCGGCCACGGTGGTGCCGGTGACGTCCGCGCCGGAACCGATTTCCGCGTGCGTGGTGATCTGCACTTCGGTGTCGGTCGACAGGAAGGAGACATTTTCACCGTCTTTGCGGATGAGGATATTGGCCAGAATCGGCATAGTGTGCCGACGCTCGACAATACCGCTCACGATCTGCAGTGGCCGGAGAAGGGTATCTCGGGTGGTTTTGACCAATTGCATATTTATCCTCAATGTATAGGTATGAAGTTTAACGTAGTAATTTAACAATCATTGCAAGGGGAGCCCCGGCAGGCCGGCTGCGGCGCTCTCCCAGATAATAAGGGTAAAGCACGTTTTGAGCCAGCCTTGCCCAAGCGGCGCTTAGCCTTTTAACGTTTGTTCCAGCACATGCAATTCATGGTTGCATTCCGGGTTCTTGGTGCGGTCCAGCGCGATCTTGCGCACGGCATGCAGCACCGTGGTGTGGTCGCGGCCGCCGAACAGCTCGCCGATTTCCGGCAGGCTCTTCTGTGTCAATTCCTTGGCCAGGTACATGGCGATCTGGCGCGGCCGGGCGATATTCGCGGGGCGGCGCTTCGAATACATGTCGGCAACCTTGATATTGAAGAAGTCGGCCACCGTTTTCTGGATGTTTTCCACGGAAATCTGGCGATTCTGCACCGACAGCAAGTCCTTCAGCGCTTCCTTGACGATATCGATGGTGATATCTTTGCCATGGAAACGCGAATACGCGAGGATCTTGCGCAGCGCGCCTTCCAGCTCGCGCACGTTCGAACGCAAGTGCTTGGCGACAAAGAAGGCCACGTCGTCGGAGAAGGTCACGCCTTCCTGCTTGGCTTTTTTCAACAGAATCGCCACGCGCATTTCCAGTTCCGGCGGTTCGATGGCCACCGTCAGGCCCGAGTCGAAGCGCGAGATCAGGCGGTCGTCCATGCCCGTGATTTCCTTCGGATACGTATCCGAGGTGATGATGATCTGTTTCTTTGCGGCAATTAATGCCTCGAATGCATAGAAGAACTCTTCCTGCGTGCGGCTCTTGCCGCCAAAGAACTGGATATCATCGATCAGCAGCATGTCGAGCGAGTGATAGTAATGCTTGAAGTCGTCGAAACCCTTGCGCTGGTAAGCGGTCACTACGTCGCGAACGTACTGTTCTGCGTGGATGTAGCGGATCTTCGCGCCCGGATTGTCGGCCATCACCTGGTTGCCGATGGCGTGGATCAAGTGGGTCTTGCCCAGGCCGACGCCGCCGTAGAAGAACAGCGGGTTGTACGACACGCCCGGATTGTTCGCCACCTGGATGGCGGCGGCGCGCGCCAGCTGGTTGGCCTTGCCCGTCACGAAGCTGTCGAAGGTCAGGTCGGTGTTGATGCGGCTCTGCTCGCGGCGCGGCGCGGCGCCGATGCTCAGTTCCGGCACGCTCGGCTGCGGCTCCGCGGCGCGCGCGCTGGGCGCGCCGCCATTCGGATCGCTGGCCGGGGTGCTGGCGGTGACGGGTTTCTTCGGCAAGGCCAGGCGCGGGTCGAGCACGAACTGCACTTCCGTCGGCGCTTCGAAGTACTGAATGGCCAGGGCAGTGATGCGGCTGGCGAACTGGGTCTTGACCCAATCGAGCTTGAAGCGATTGGGCGCAGCAATGCGCAGCTTGCCCTCTTCGTAATCGAGAGGGATAAGCGGTTTGATCCACGCACTGAATTGTTGCGGTGTCAGCTCCAGTTCCAACTGCGCGGAACAGGCCTGCCAGAAATTATCCATGTATGTCTATGTGAAAAGGTGTGGGAGGGCGTATCGATTCTGCCCTGCGTTCACCGTGTTGCAAGGCCGGCGTCGCGCGAGGGCTCGCCACACGTAACGCGCTATTCTACTCCCGACTGCGAAAGTTATCCACAGGCACGGCTGTTATTTTTGTGTGGCGGGGTGGGGCGCCGTGTGCATAAGAGGCGACTTATCCCCCGGTTATCCCGTCACAGGCAGTGCTGGCGCGGCCTGTGGCGGGGCCTTGCCGGCAGATGGGGGGCGGCGCGCAAATTTCCAGGTGATCACGGCAATCCTTGACAAGAGGGGGGCATATGCTGAATAATTCAGGGTTCCCCGCCCGTATTCCGTGTTTATTCATTTGGAACGACAATATGGACTAAGCGTGGATTAAGCGGGCGATGAGATTGGCCAGCTTGTGCCTTGGCATAAGTGCGCGATTGTCATTGGCACCAAAAACTGACGGGACGTCAGACCCGATTTTGCATTTTTTTTGTTTTTAGCGAGACCAACATGAAACGTACTTACCAACCTTCCGTCGTTCGCCGCAAGCGTACGCACGGCTTCCGCGCTCGTATGGCTACCCGTGGTGGCCGTGATGTGCTCAACGCACGTCGCGCAAAGGGCCGCAAACGTCTGGCCGTCTAGGCTTGTCGTTGACAGCTGATCGCGTGGCTAGCTGTACTCCAGTCGGCAATCAACGCGAAGGTTCACACGACTTCGCGCGCTTTCGGCGTATCGTTAAAACGGATGAATTTTCATCCGTTTTTCGTTTGCGCCCTTCGCAAAAAACAGCGCATTTTGTGCTGTACACCCGACACAATCAATTGCCGCATGCGCGGCTGGGCGTCGTTGTGGCCAAGCGTTTCGCGCCGCGCGCGGCGACCCGCAACACGATCAAGCGCGTCACGCGCGAGCTGTTTCGCAACAGCGCGATGCCGCCGGTCGACTGCGTGGTGCGTTTGTCGCGCGCCGTCAACAGCAAGGATGGCCCGGCCACCACGACGCAGCTCAAAGCCGAGCTGCGCGAGGAATTGAGCCGCCTGTTCGCGGCGCAAATCGCCGCCCAGGCCCGTTCTGTTGCTGCGCCACCACCATCCGCGCCATGAAAACCCTGCTGCTGTTCCTGCTGCGCGCTTATCAGTTGCTGATCAGCCCCATGCTGGGACAGAATTGCCGTTTCTATCCGAGCTGTTCGCATTACGCGATGGAAGCGCTGCGCGTGCACGGTACTGCCAAGGGCAGCCTGCTGGCTGCCAAGCGCCTGTGCCGTTGCCACCCCTGGAATGAAGGGGGCGTCGACCCGGTGCCGCCGGCCGATTGCAAACAATCTTCAACGACCGCTTGCGGTTGCAACCACTCCTGACAAATACCCTAATGGATATCAATAAACGTACCATCCTGTGGATCGTGTTTTCCGTCTCGCTGGTAATTCTCTGGAACGAATGGATGATCTCGAACGGCAAGCCGTCGATGTTCTCCGCGAACACGGAACAAACCGCCAAGGCGCCTGCGACCCCTGCCAAGACGGCTGCCTTGCCAGCCGCGGCAGGCGTGCCTGCCCTGCCGGGTGACGCTGTCGATCCCGCCGCGTTCAAGCGCGAAGTGATTACCATCACCACCGACGTCATCAAGGTCGATATCGACACCCTGGGCGGCCAGGTCAAGCGTCTGGAATTGCTGAAATTCAAGGGCGCGGGTAATCCGGGCTGGTTTGGCGGCTGCTTCGGCCTGTTCAAGGTATGCCAGCCGGACGACGGCAAGCAAAACGAAGTGCTGTTCGACGAAGGCGCGAACCACACCTACCTGGCGCAATCGGGCCTGGTCGGCGGTCCCTTCCCTACCCATGCGAGCGGTTTCACCGTGCAGCCTGGCGTGCGTACCTTGGCCGATGGCAAGCAAATTCAACTGGTGATGGAAGCGGTCGAAGGCGGCGTCAAGCTGACCAAGACGTTTACCTTCAAGCGCGGCGATTACGTCATCGACGTGCGCCATGACGTGTCCAACGTGGGCGCGGCCCCTGTCACGCCGCAGTTGTATCTGCAACTGACGCATGACGGCAACAAGCCGGTCGGCGACTCCTTCTTCAACAGCAGCTTCACGGGCCCGACCCTGTACACGCCGCAAGACAAGTACCAGAAGCTGACGTTCGAGAAAATCGAAAAAGCGGCCTTGGAAGACGAGAAGAAGGGCAACGACAACGCCATGAAGGGCCTGCATCCGGCGACGGCGAATGGCGGCTGGTTTGCGATTTCGCAACACTTCTTCGTGTCCGCTTTCGTTCCGCCTGAGAACGCCAAGCGCGACATCTTCACGAAGAAGGTCGGCCCCAACCTGTACGCCATCGGCAACGTGCTGCCCCTGCCTACCCTGGCGCCAGGCGCCTCGGCCAGCATGGACAGCAAGCTGTACTCGGGTCCGCAAATCGCGCACCTGCTGGAAAACGTCTCGCCTGGCCTGGAACTGGTCAAGGATTATGGCTGGCTGACCATCATCGCCAAGCCGATGTTCTGGGTCATGGAACAGATCCACAGCGTGCTGGGCAACTGGGGCTGGACCATCATCGCCTTCACGATCCTGATCAAGCTGCTGTTCTTCCCGCTGTCGGCCGCCGGCTACCGCAGCATGGCCAAGATGAAACTGGTCACGCCGAAGATGCAAGCGATCCGCGAACGCTTCAAGGGCGATCCGCAAAAGATGAACCAGGCCACGATGGAGCTGTACAAGACGGAAAAGATCAATCCGCTGGGCGGCTGCCTGCCGATCCTGATCCAGATGCCCGTCTTTATCGCCCTGTACTGGGTCTTGAACGCGTCCGTGGAAATCCGCGGCGCGCCATGGATCGGCTGGATCACCGACCTGGCCCAGCATGACCCATGGTGCATCCTGCCCGTGCTGTACGCGATCTCGATGTTCATCACGACCAAGCTGAACCCGGCCCCGGCCGATCCGATGCAAGCGAAGATGATGCTGTTCATGCCACTGGCATTCTCGGTGATGTTCTTCTTCTTCCCGTCGGGCTTGGTACTCTACTGGGTCGTCAACAACGTCCTGTCGATCGGCCAGCAATGGGTGATCACCAAGAAATACGCGCCTGCCGTCAAGTAAGTCCGGCCAGCGAACAGAAAGCCCGCCTCGCGCGGGCTTTTTTTTGACATCCTACCCAGTGGGTACGATGTCAAAAAAAAAGTGGGTTTTGCCGGTTTTCCACTGACCCCCTTCATGTGCACCCGGTTTGTCGCTGAACATAGCGCGGCTCCCGCAGCCTTCCCCGAATAATCTACAATATCCCCATGAAACTCGACTCTTCCCCTATCGCCGCCATCGCCACCGCTCCCGGGCGCGGCGGCATCGGCGTGGTACGCGCCTCCGGCAAAAATCTCGCCCCTTTGATGGCCGCCCTGTTCGGCGCGCAGCAACTGAAACCGCGCCACGCCACCTATTTGCCATTCACGGAAAGCGACGGCGCCATCATCGACCAGGGCATCGCCATCCACTTCAAGGGCCCGCATTCGTACACGGGCGAAGACGTGCTGGAATTGCAGGGCCACGGCGGCCCCGTGGTACTGCAGTTGCTGCTGGCGCGCGTGCTGGAAGCGGGTAAGGACAGCGGCTTGCGCCTGGCCGAACCGGGCGAATTCACGCGTCGCGCGTTTTTGAATGACAAGCTTGATCTGGCGCAAGCCGAAGCCGTGGCCGACCTGATCGACGCCTCCACGGAGGCGGCCGCCAAGTCCGCTTCGCAATCGCTGTCGGGCGCGTTTTCGAACACCATCCACGCGCTGGTCGAACAGGTGACGGGCTTGCGCATGCTGGTCGAGGCGACCCTGGATTTCCCGGAAGAAGAAATCGACTTCCTGGAAAAATCGAATGCGCGCGGCCAGTTGATGGCCGTCATCGCAGCCTTGCATAAAGTGTTTGCGCAGGCGGCGCAGGGCGCGCTGCTGCGCGAAGGTCTCAATGTCGTGCTGGCGGGCCAGCCGAACGTGGGCAAATCATCGCTGCTGAACGCGCTGGCGGGCGCCGACGTGGCGATCGTCACGCCGATCGCCGGCACCACGCGCGACAAGGTCAGCGAAACCATCCAGATCGAAGGCATTCCGCTCAACATCATCGACACGGCCGGCATCCGCAGCGCGGGCGACACCATCGACGCCGTCGAGCGCATCGGCATCGAACGCACCTGGGGCGAGATCGGCAAGGCTGACGTCATCCTGCACCTGCTTGACGCAGATCATGGCCCCACCTTGGCCGATGAAACCATCGTCGCCGCCTTCCCCGAGGGCGTGCCGGTGGTGCGCGTGTGGAACAAGATCGACCTGTCGGGCCACAAGCCCAGCGTCGACAGCCTGCCCGACGCCACCCACGTGTATCTGTCCGCGCACGAGCACATCGGCATCGACTTGCTGCGTGCCGAACTGTTGCGCATCGCCGGCTGGCAGCAGACGGGCGAATCGCTGTACCTGGCGCGCGAACGCCATTTGATCGCGCTCAAATCGGCCGGCAAGCACCTGGACATCGCGGCAGAACACGCGGCGCAGGACGACCAGTCGCTGGACCTGTTTGCGGAAGAACTGCGCCTGGCGCAGGTGCAGCTGTCGAGCATCACGGGCGAGTTTTCGCCTGACGATCTGCTGGGCGTGATTTTCAGCCGCTTCTGCATCGGCAAGTAAGGGCACACGATGAAAATGTTGATCGCTGCCGCGCTGTGCTGCCTGCCCTTGCTGACTCAGGCAGAGGAAAAGCTGCCGCGCGACGTGGTGCAGTTCATTGATCATGCGCAAATGTGCGAGCACTTTGCCGGCGAGTGGGATGATAACGACAAGGCGCGCCAGCGCGAGATCACGCAAGCCGTGGCCGCTTTTTGCGGCCAGGCGCAGCGGCAGTGGAAACGGCTGTCCGCCAAGTATGCGGGACAGCCGAAGCTGGAAAAAGTCATTGCCGACAATGCCAATGACGCGGTGCGCAGTTTCCGGAAATAACGGCCGCCCTGGCTTGCGGCAGCTCAGCTCTTCTTGCGCTTGGCTTGCTCTTCCTTGAATGTCTGGAAGGCTTCGATATGCTCGGCCCGCCGCAGCACGCGCGAGCGCGGGTCGAGCGTGTACGTGGCGCCAGCCGGCAGGGGCAGTTCGCCAAAGCCCAGCGCCATGGAAACGGTATGGATTTCCTTGCCGATACGCACTTCCACCGGCATCAGGAAGGCGAGGTCGGCAGGCGTCTTCCACAGCAGGCGCAGGGTGTCGCCGTCCCGCACGGCGGACAACTCCGGCAGCGCGGCCTGGTACAGATAGGTCTGGAAGAACCAGTCGTAATTGCTGCCCGTGACTTTGTTGACGATGGCCATGAATTCCTGCGTGCTGCCATAGCGGGGCTGGAACTGGCCCGGCTGCGGCTGTTCCGTGCCGTAGACGAGCAGGCGCACGGCGCGGAAGAAGGCGTCGTCGCCGATCAGGCCGCGCAAGGTGTGCAGCACCAGCGCCCCTTTCACATAAATGTCGCCGCCCGGTCCGCCCTTTTTCAGGTCGTAGACCTCTTCCTCGCTTTTCGGCTTGCCCGAGACCATGGGCGCCTTGTTGACGATGCCGGCGCGCATTTGCTGCAACGCAGCAAAATATTCCTGCTCCCCCCGCAGATATTGCATGTACAGCGGTTGCATGTAGGTGCCGAAACCTTCGTGCAGCCACATGTCGTCCCAGTTGCTGTTGGTGAGCTGGTTGCCGAACCATTCGTGCGCAAATTCATGCTGCAGCAGCTCGTCGTAGCCATAGCTGGTCTTGGCGAATTTGTTGCCATAGGCATTGATGGTCTGGTGTTCCATGCCTTTGTGCGGCGTTTCGGCGATGCCGACCTTTTCATCGCCAAACGGGTAGGGGCCGATGACGCTTTCAAAAAAATCTAGCATGGGCGGCAATTCCGCGAACAGGGCGCCCGCCTTGGCTTCGCTTTCCGGCAGATACCAGAATTGCAGGGGGATGCGGTTGCCGTAGCGGCTGGCGTACTCGCCCTGCAGGCTGCGGTAGGGCGCCACGTTGAGGGCGATGCCATACGTGCTCGGGTGCTTGGCGCGCCAGTGCCAGGTGCGCCAGCCATCGGCCTCATCCATGCCAAGCGCGATGCCGTTGCCGGCCGCGACCAGCGGCGCCGGCACCTGGATGTGCTGGTCGATCAGTTGGGCCTTGCCCATCGGGTGGTCGATGCAGGGCCAGAACAGGTCGCAGCCTTCGCCTTGCACGGCGCTGGCGATCCACGGCGCGCCATCGGCCGTGCTCGACCACACCATGCCGCCATCCCACGGCGCCTTCACGGCAACGTGCGGCACGCCGTGGTAGACGACGCGGATGGTGGTGCGCGCGCCGGCCGCGAGAGTGGCCGGCAAGGTCATGCTCAGGCGCCCGTCCGGGTTGGCGTAGTCTTGCGGCCGCAGCGCCTTGCCGTCGATTTCGATGGCATCGACGGGCAGGTTGCGGTCCAGGTCCAGCGCGAAGCGCGAGATCGGCTGCGTCGCCAGGAAGGTCAGGCGCGCGTCGCCGGCGATGCTGCGGCTGGCCGGGTCGATGCGCAAGGTCAGGTCGGCGTGTTCGAACACCACCGCCAATTGTTCCGGCGTGCGTTCGGCGCCCGAATTGAGGGTGTAGGCGGTGGGCGTGCGCGTGGCGCAGGCGCTGAGCAGCAAGCAGGAGAGCAGCAGGGGGATGTGTTTCATGGCAGGCGCGCAAGTGAACGGAACACCGATTGTAGTGTGAAGTGACAACGTTGTCGTTTGGAAATTTCAAGGCGCCGATGGGGCAAGCGTGGCCGCCGTTGAGAAATGTCATGGGCTTCAAACTGCGCTGACGTAATCTTGCTGAGCGGCCTTGAAGTGCCGCTAGGAAAGGAAGCGCCATGGACAGCAAACAGCCGGATGTCGTGGAATGCGGGGATGAGGTCGTGGCGCGACGATTGCCCGCCATGCCGGAATTGATCGCCACCTTGCCGCCGAAAGGCGCGTGCTGGTACTGCGACAAGCCGCTCGACGCCGTGCGCCGCTTTTGCGGCAAGAGCTGTGGCATGGCTTACGCGGAAGAGGCGCAATACCACCCTTGAGTTCGGTAATTAGCGGCGCCGCAGCAGCGCCGCCAGCGCGCCGTCGTAGTCGAACTCATGCGCGGCAGCCGCCACTTCCTGGTAGACGTGCACGCCCAGGCTGGCCGCCAGCAGGCTGGCCGAGTTTTCCAGGATGTCGATGGCCGCGCCGTCGCCTTCGCGCAGGTGGCTGGCCAGGCGCGCCAGCAGCAGCTGGATGGCAGGTGCGGCCGGATCGGGCGCCACGTCCTGCGCCGCCGTGTGGGTCGCCTCCGGCGTGCCCAGCATGCTGCTGACCGCGCCCAGCAATTGATCCTGCGCCAGTTCCAGCTGCAGCATCTGCCGGGCCAGGTCGGGCGCCTGCGCGCGCAGTGCCGATTCCAGCGTCTCCGCCAGGCCGTGCACGTGGTGCGCACCGATCATGCCGGCGGCGCCCTTCAAGGTATGCGCCTTCAGGCGCGCAGAGGCATAGTTGCCCGTGTCGAATTCGGCGCGGATCTGGCACGGCGTGGTGCCGTGGTCATGCAGGAAGCGGCGCAGGATTTTCAGGTACAGGATGCGGTCGCCCATGATGCGGCCCAGTCCGTTCTCGACATCGAGAATCCGGACCATGTCGGATGCCGCGAGGGCGGCATCATCATCGCAAGTGGCGTGTGGTTTCATCATGCCTGGTGTGCAGAGGGCCCCAAAACTTGTCAATTGCATTCACGCAATATCTATCATTTTACATCCAGTTGCCCTCGCTACTGCGTCCGCTTGGCAGACGCTGCCAGACTAACGCGTCGTGAATGACCAGCTGCGCGTGACGCTCGCGCCATTGACTTTGCCGATGAAACTCACGTCATAGGTGGTGGCCGCCAGCAGGGGGGCCAGCGGGATGATGGCGGCCACCGAGCGCGATGTATTGACGGCATCAGTTTCCTTGCTGAGCAGGCGTACCGCCAGGTCCGCGCCGGCGCCACGCTGGCGCACGGTGAACGCCGTCACGCTGAGGGTGGCGTCGAAATTCGCATGGACGCTGATGGGGTAGCCGACCACGTCCTGGTTGGGCACGGGATCGGGTTCCTCTTCATTGCTGGCGAAACTGGTGGCGACCTTGGTCTGTCCGTCGAACGGGTAGCTGACGATCTGTCCGGCCGGCAAGCCGGGACCGTAGCGGCTGTTGCCCGCCAGGTCGGTGGTGAAATACGCGTAGCCGCTGTTGTTGACGGCCGCACCGGCGCCGCCTTCCTTGAAGACCGGTTCAAAGATGAGGAAGCGGTGATACACGGCCGTGATCAGGTTTTCCGCCATGTAGAAACCGGAATTGGTCGCCATGCCCGCGATGACTTCGCCCCAGACGGAAGTGACGCCATAGCCGGACGCGCTCAGACGGTCATACAGTGTTTCGCCGGTAAAGCCGGGCTTGCCTTTGACTTGATTGTGCACCACCACATTATTGCTGTTCAGATAATTGGAGTGGCCGAGTGCCGCGTTGTCGATCTGGCTATTGCGCACCAACGGCGCCAGGCCGATCTGGCTGCGCCGGTAATTGATCCAGTTGAAACCATCGGTGGCGATATTGTTGCTGAGGACGGGAGCGCCCGGCTCCTGTGTCAGCTGCCCGGCCTGGGTCGAGGTGTTCAGCGACGTCTTGCCGCCGTTATCGCCGCCGCCGCAGGCGCTCAGCAGGGCTGCACTCAGCAGGGCGGGTATCCAGTACTTCCAACGCAGTGACGAGACAATCAAGTTGACTCCTGTATAGGTAGGCGGGCAGCGGTGGGGGCCGGCGTGCTGCCCTGTGAAACGATTCTAAGGCATTTTTATGTGCCGTAGAGCATCAATGACAAGATATGTCGCGTGCTCGTGCGCAGACGGTGCCGCAGCTGCACAGGGTAGAATGAGCATAGTGCAGCGTTTGCCGCTGCGTTGCCTCATTTCCGCTACTTTGATTGCCCACAAATTTGAACACATTGCCCAAGTCGCGCCTGCAGCGCGCCAAATACGCCTTGCCCAGCATGGTGACTTTGCTTTCGATAGCCTGCGGTTTTGCCAGCATCGTCATTTCCGTCGATAACGCGACTGTCGGCGACGCAGATGCCTACCGGCTGGCGGCGGCGCTGCTGGTGCTGGCCGGCGTGTTCGACGCGCTCGACGGCTACGTGGCGCGCCTGACGAACACCAGCTCGCAGTTCGGCGTGCAGCTCGATTCCATCGCCGACGTGATGAATTTCGGCTGCGCCCCGGCCGTATTGCTGTACTGCTATGGCTTCGTGCAGATGGGCGTGCACGATCCGCTGCTGCTGCGCTTTGGCGGCATGGCCAGCTTCTTCTTTGTCGCGTGCGGCGCCATGCGCCTGGCGCGCTTCAATGTGAACGTGGGACGGACGGATCCCCTGTATTTCGTCGGCATGCCGATCACGGCCGGGGCCGCCTGCGTGGCGGCCGTCGTGGTGGCCTGGCCGGCACCCATCGATTCCATGCTGCACAGCTATCTGCTGATGCTATTGCTGGTGGGCGTGGGCAGCCTGATGGTGTCGACCTTGCGCTTCCCCAGCTCCAAGCAAAAGAAAAGCCTGGCCGCGCTGCTGGTGCTGATCGTCGCCGTCGCCCTGCTGGTGTGGCTGAAGACCAGCTTCTTCGCGCTGTTCTTCGCCGTCTACATCGCCGCCACCCTGCTGCTCAACCTGGCGTGGCACCTGGGCTGGCGGGGTATTGCGTTGCCGCAAGTCTTCAACGACCCGGACGAGATAGACTAAGCCACCTCGTGCCCGCGCGCGGCGCGCAGGATGGCGAACCAGTCGCTGCGGCTGAGCGCAAATTGCGTGCCTTCCACGGCCACGCCGACGGCTTCGATGCGGCCCGTGCCCGTCAGCGGCAGGGGGCGGCATGGCAGTTGCATGATCCAGGCGAACACCACGCTGGCAAACGGACGCTGCAGTTCATCCGCGATCTGCTTGATGACATTGCGCAAGTTCTCCACATTCGCATCGCCGCCCTGGAACAGTCGTCCGCCCGCCAGCGGCGACCAGATCATCGGCGCCACGCCCACGTCCTGCAAGCCGTCGAAGGTTTCATCGAACAGCGGCGTCACGTGCAGCGGCGAAAATTCCACCTGGTTCGTCACCAGCGGGAAGCGCCGGTGCAGGCACTCGAACTGGTGGCGGCTGAAATTCGACACGCCAAAATGCAAGACCTTGCCCGCCGCTTTCAATTGCGTGAAGGCGCCGGCGATCTCGTCGAAATCCATCAGCGGGTCGGGGCGGTGGATCAGCAGCAAGTCCAGGCGGTCCGTCTGCAACTGGCGCAAGGTGTGTTCCACGGAACTGGTGATGTGCGCCGCGCTCGTGTCGTAATGCTGGATGGCATGGCCGGGACGGTGCGGCGACAGCAGCTTGATGCCGCATTTGCTGACCAGCTCCATCTTGTCGCGCAAGCCCGGCTGCAGGGCCAGCGCTTCGCCGAACAGGCCTTCGGCGCTGTAATCGCCATAGATGTCGGCATGGTCGAAGCTCGATACGCCCAGCGCCAGGCATTGCTCGATGAAGGCCAGGCGTTGCTGCGCAGACATATTCCACTCGCCGATGCGCCACATGCCGGCGACGATGCGCGACAGTTCGGGACCGTTGCTGCTCAAACGGCTGCGCGGCGCTTGCAGGCTGGCGGGAAATACATGGCTCATGGGCTGGCTTTCTGATGGTGGCGTAAGGGGACTCGCCACGATTATAGCCAGCTAATCTAGAGCATGCTGCGGATAAAGCGGCAACACCGCTCCTGCAAGGCCGCATCGAGCTGGCCGCCCAGCTGCATCTGGTACACGAGCGCCGATTGCAGCATGAAGGCGAACAGGCGCAGGTCGAGGTCGGCGCGCACGCCGATGTTGACGAGGCGCTGCACCACCAGGCTGATCCACGGCGCGACGATCTGCTCGCGAAAGCGCAGTTGCGCCGCCGCATCGTTGTGGATCAGCACAAGTAAATCGCAGGTGAAGCGGCCGTCGGCGTTCAGGTTGTCGAAGATGCGCGCGCAGATCGCCTCGATTTCCTGGCCGTCCGGCATGTCGAGCGCGCGCTGCAGCTTTTCCGCCGTGCGCTTGACGAGCGCATCGAGCAGCATGTCTTCGCGGCGCGGCCAGCGCCGGTAGATCGTCTGGCGCCCCACGCCGGCAGCGTCGGCCACCATCTGTATCGTCACCGCGTCGAGCCCATGCAGGCGCACCAGCATGACGATCGCTTCCAATACCGCATCTTCCACGCCCGCCTTGCGCGGGCGGCCACGCGCCACTGCCTCTTTTTTGATCACGTCTAACCTGTCTCTGAATGTTTCTTTTAATTATGGTACGATGCGCACCGTAAATGCAAAGCAACTGCTTGTCAATCATCCTGATCAATTAACCGACAGGCAGGTACGCCGCGCCGCGATACTCCAGTCATCTCTACGTGAAATCTGCACTCTCCGCGGCGCGTGTCCGCATTTTCTTTCTGACTTCCACATCCATCACTGTGGCGGCTCGTGCCGCCTGAGGAAAACCTATGAAAATCATCGGGATTTCGCCCCATCGGCGTAACTTCCTGCGCAAGGCCGTCGGCGCCGCGCCTGCCGTGGCCTTGCTGGCCGGCGCCGGCGGCGGCCTGGCCATGGCCGTCTCCAAGGACCAGCCTGCCTACAAACCGCGCTTTTTCGACGCCACCGAATGGGCCACCCTGACGGCGCTGGTCGACCGCCTGATCCCCGCCGACGGCGAAGGGCCGGGCGCGCTGGAATCGGGCGCGCATGAATTCATCGATGCGCAGATGAACACGCCCTACGCGTATGGCGCGCTATGGTACATGCAAGGGCCGTTCGTGCCGTCGATTGAACAGTTCGGCTACCAGTTCCACATGGCGCCGCGCGAGCTGTACAAGAGCGCCCTGGCCGGCGTCAACGCAGCCGTCCATAAACAGTCGGGCAAGCCTTTCGTGCAGCTGAACGCAGCCGAGCGCGACGCCGTCATCACGCAATTGCAAAAGGGGACGTTGGACATCGGCGCAGTGCCGGCCAAGGTCTTCTTCAACCAATTGCTGCAAAACACGCGCGAAGGTTACTTTTGCGATCCCGTGCACGGCGGCAATAAGGACATGCTGGCCTGGAAGATGGTCGGTTTCCCCGGCGCGCGCGCCGATTACATGGATTGGGTGGAACAGTATGGGAAGAAATACCCGCTGCCCCCTGTTTCTATCGCATAAGACTTTTTGTAGCAGATCAAAGAAAAAGAAAAACCATCATGAGTGATATCAAACCAGATGTAAAAATGAAGCCTGTCGATGCCGTGATTGTCGGCTTCGGCTGGACCGGCGCCATCATGGCCAAGGAATTGACGGAAGCGGGCCTGAACGTGGTCGCGCTGGAACGCGGCGAGTACCGCGACACCTATCCCGACGGCGCCTATCCGAAGACCCTCGACGAGCTGACGTATATCCAGCGCAGCAAGCTGTTCCAGGACATGTCGAAAAGCACGTTCACCTTCCGCCACAGCATCACGGGCGTGGCCGTGCCGTATCGCCAGATCGGCGCCTTCAAGCCCGGCACGGGCGTGGGCGGCGCAGGTCTGCACTGGTCGGGCATGCACTGGCGCGTCTTGCCGGAAGAGCTGCAGATCCGCAGCCATTACGAACGCCGCTACGGCAAGAAATTCATTCCCGAAGGCATGACGATCCAGGATTTCGGCGTGACCTACGCCGAGCTGGAGCCGCACTTCGATTTTGTGGAAAAAGTCTTCGGCACCTCGGGCCAGGCGTATAAGGTCAACGGCATCGTCGTCGGCGACGGCAATGTGTTCGAGGGCGACCGCTCCGACAATTACGCGCTGGCGCCGCAAAAAGTGCCGTACACGGCCGAACTGTTCCGCCGCGCGGCCAAGGCCGTCGGCTACCACCCCTTCGTCAACGCTTCGTCGAACGCGTCCGGCCCGTACACGAACCCGTACGGCTGCCAGATGGGACCGTGCAACTTCTGCGGTTTCTGCTCCGGCTACGCCTGCTACAACTATTCCAAGGCTTCGCCCAACGTCAACATCATGCCGGCCCTGCGCATGGTGGCGAACTTTGAATTGCGCGCCAACTGCAACGTCGTGCGCATCAACCTCGACGGCAGCAAAAAACGCGCGACGGGCGTGACCTACATCAATGCGGACGGCAAAGCCGTCGAGCAGCCGGCCGACCTGGTCATCGCCAGTGCCTTTGCCTACAACAATGCGCACCTGTTCCTGCTGTCGCGCATCGGCAAGCCGTATGACCCCGTCAGCAATGAAGGCGTGGTGGGGCGCAATATCGCCTACCAGATGATGTCGACCATCCAGACTTTCTTCAAGGAAGACACGAACACGAACCCGTTCATCGGCGCCGGCGGCACCGGCGTCGCGCTCGATGACTGGAATGGCGACAATTTCGACCATGGCCCGCTGGGCTTCGTCGGCGGTTCGCCCGCCTGGTGCAACCCGGCCGGCTCCAAGCCCATTTCCGGCATCGCCACGCCGGACGGCACGCCCGCCTGGGGTTCGGCCTGGAAAAAGGCCGTCAAGAAGAGCTACCTGAACACGGTCTCGTTCGACTGCCACGGCGCCAACATGACGTATCGCGACTGCTATGTCGACCTCGACCCCACCTACACGGACAAGTATGGCCAGCAATTGCTGCGCTTTACCTTCGACTGGAAGGAAAACGACATCAAGATGAGTCGTTTCGTCACGGACAAGATGATGAAGGTGGCCGAGGCCATGAATCCGGAATCGATCAAGGTGTCCGTCAAGAACGTGGGCGACCACCTCGACTTGCGCAACTACCAGACCACGCACTGGGCGGGCGGCACGGCCATGGGTGCGGACCGCAAGACCAGTGTCGTCAACCGCTACCTGCAGAGCTGGGACGTGCACAACGTGTTTGCCGTCGGTTCCAGCGTGTTCCCGGTCGGCATCGGCTACAACCCGACGGGCCTCGCTTGCGCGCTGACCTACTGGTCGGCCAAGGCCATCCGCGAGCAATACCTGAAAGATCCCCGTCCCCTGGTCGCTTGATAAAGAACAAGAAGATGAACAAACCATTCACCCATACAGTGGGCGCGCTGCTGCTGGCGCTCGCCTCCAGTACCCCCAGCACCGCCTGGTCCGCCAGCGCGGTTAGCACCGCCGCCACCCCGAACGCCACCCCGAACGCCCAGCTGATCCGCCAGGGCGAATACCTGGCCCGCGCCGGCGACTGCATCGCCTGCCACACGGCCGGCACGAAGGGTAAACCGTTCGCGGGCGGCCTGGGCATGGAAACGCCGATCGGCAAGGTGTATTCCACCAACATCACGCCGGACAAGAAGGCCGGCATCGGCGACTGGAGCTTTGCCGATTTCGACAAGCTGATGCGCACGGGCGTGACCAAGCACGGCTATACCGTGTATCCAGCCATGCCGTACCCGTCGTACTCGCGCCTGAGCGAGGCGGACATGCAGGCGCTGTACGCCTACTTCATGCATGGCGTGAAGGCGGACCCGACGCCGAACAAGGCGGCCGACATCCCGTGGCCATTGTCGATGCGCTTCCCGCTGACCATCTGGCGCTGGGCTTTTGCTCCCACGCCGCAGCCGTATAAAACGCCGGCCACGGGCGATGCGCAATTGCTGCGCGGCGCCTACCTGGTGCAGGGCCTGGGCCACTGCGGCGCCTGCCACACGGCACGCGGCGTGGGCATGCAGGAAAAATCGCTGACGGACGCGGGCAACACGACGTTCCTGGCGGGCGGCGGCGTGATCGACGGCTGGTCCGTGCCCTCGCTGCGCAATGAACATGGCGGCGGCCTGGCGCGCTGGAGCGCGGCGGAGATCGCCGAATTCCTGAAAACGGGCCGCAACAGCCATACGGCCTCGTTCGGCGCCATGAATGACGTGGTGGCCCACTCCATGCAGCACATGACGGATGGCGACCTGGCGGCGATGGCGAAATACCTGAAATCCCTGCCGCCATCGAAGCCAAGCACGCCCGCCTTCGTGGCGGACGACAAGCTGGGCAAGCAGTTGTTCAGCGGCATCGTCAATTCCACGGGCGCGCAGTTGTACCTGGACCGTTGCGCCGGCTGCCACCGTTCCGACGGCAAGGGCTACGACAAGGCTTTCCCTGCGCTGGCCGGCAACGCCGTGCTGCAGACGAACGATCCCACGTCTGCCATCAACATCGTGCTGTCGGGCGGCGCCGTGCCGGCCACGCGCACGGCGCCGTCGGCGCTGACGATGGCGCCGTATGCCGACATTTTCAACGATGAGCAGACTGCCCAGGTGGTGACCTTCATCCAGACCAGCTGGGGCAACCGCGGCACGCCCGTGACGGCGGCGCAGGTGGCCAAGGTGCGCAAGGTGTCCGTGCCGGTGGAGCCATCGCAGACGGAAGCGACGTTTGCGGCAGGCCGCCACGGCACCTTCCCGCCCGTGGCGCGCCAGCCGCACCTGAAGGATGCGCCGGCGAAGTAATTGACGTAACGCAAGACGAAAAAAATGCCCGCAGCATCTGCGGGCATTTTTTATGGGGGACGCTAACTGCTTATTTCAACCACAGGCGCATCGAATCCCAGGCGCGGCCGAAGATCGTGGCCTGGTTGATGGTTTCCAGTGCAACGACCGGCAGTTCCAGCAGGACCTTGTCGTCGACCATCATTTTCAGTTTGCCGACAGGCGCGTTTTCAGCCAGTGGCGCGACCAGCGGGTCCTTGCGTTCCAGCACAGGTTTCATCTTGGCAGCCGTGCCTTTTGGTACGGTGACGAGCACATCGCGGGCGAAACCGATTTTCACGGTGCCTTTCGAGCCCTTCCACACTTCCGGCGTGGCCACGGCCTGGCCCTTCGAGTACAGCTTGACCGTATCGAAGTTCTGGAAGCCCCAGTTCAGCAGCTTCTGGCTTTCCTGCGTGCGGGCCTGGTCCGACGTGGTGCCCAGCACCACGGAGATCAGGCGGCGCTCGCCCGTGCCGCCCGGACGGCGGGCCGAGGCGATCATGCAATAGCCGGCCGCTTCCGTGTGGCCCGTCTTCATGCCGTCCACGGTTGGGTCCAGCCACAGCAGGCGGTTGCGGTTAGGCTGGGTGATCTTGTTGTACGTAAAGCTTTTCACGGAATCGATTTTGTAGAATTCCGGGTAGTCGGCGATCACGCGCTTGGCCAGCACGGACAGGTCTTGCGCTGTGGAATAGTTATCGGGGCTAGGCAAGCCATGCGGATTGGCAAAACGCGTGTTTTTCAGACCCATGCGTTGCGCTTCGCGGTTCATCAACACGACGAAGGTGCCTTCATCGCCGGCAACGGCTTCAGCCAGGGCCACGGCGGCATCGTTGCCCGATTGAATCATCAGGCCATGCAGCAAGTCGTCGATCGACACGGGGGTGGCCGGGTCGATGAACATCTTCGAGCTGCTCGAATCGACTTTCCAGGCACGCACGGAGACATTCACTTTTTGGTCCAGCGCCAGTTTCTTTTCGCGGATGGCGGCAAACGTCAGGTAAGCCGTCATGATCTTGGTCAACGAAGCCGGCTCGATGCGCGCGTCCGGATCTTGCGAAGCAATGATCTGGCCACTGGTGGCGTCAAGCAACAGCCAGGACTTGGCGGCGATGGTCGGGGCTGGAACGCTCTGGGCGTAGGCGGCGGAAAAGAAAAATACACTGGAGGCCAGTGCCGCTAAAAGTTTTTTCATGGGGCTGGTCTGCGAGAAAAAGATGAAGGCTGAGGGCCATGCTGTTGCTACCTGCATGGCCGCGTGGAAAAAACGGATCAATTATAGCCGTGGAGGCGCTAGTAAGCCCACACTTCAATGATCATCTGCTGCTATTGCGGGTTTGTCACCATGCCACAGGGCAATCACGAGGTTCTTGATGTGATTGAGCTTGCGGTGGAAAAAATGGTCGGCGCCGGGGATCACGATCACGGGAATGTCTTGTGGACGGGCCCAGTCGAAGACGGCGGACAGGGGGATCGTGTCGTCCAGTTCGCCGTGGATCAGGATGGTGTCGGCGGGAATATTGGCCATGGCCCACTTGCCGGCCGCGCTGCCGATCAGCGCCAGGCGCTCGGCGGGCGTGCCGGCGGCGGCCAGGCGCTCCTGCAGTTTCGATTGCACGAAGGTGCCGAACGAGAAACCGGACAAGGCCACGGGCAAGCCCGGATACAGGCTGCGCATGTGTTCATACAGCAATTGCATGTCGTCCGTCTCGCCCACGCCATGGTCGTGCACGCCTTCGGAAGCACCGACGCCGCGGAAGTTGATGCGCGCCACCACGTAACCGAGGGCGACAAACGCGCGCGCCAGGGTTTGCGTGACCTTGTTGTCCATCGTGCCGCCGTACAGCGGATGCGGGTGGGCAACGAGGGCGATGCCGCGCGGAGTGTCTGCCGGGAAATCGAGCAAGCCTTCCATGCTGCCTGCATGGCCGGCGAGGGTAAATTTTTCCGAGTTTCTGTTCATGATGCTCATACTGGTGGGTATCTCTTAAATTGGCATTAAATCTTGAGGCGTTCGACAATTTTGCCGCCCACCAGGTGCGTATCGATGATTTCATCGATATCGCTGGTGTCGACATAGGTGTACCAGGTCGCTTCCGGGTAGATCACCAGCAGCGGGCCTTCTTCGCAGCGGTCCATGCAGCCGGCCTGGTTGATGCGGATCTTGCCCGCGCCATTCATGTCGAGTTCCTTGATGCGGCGCTTGCAATGCTTTTGCGCCGCTTCCGCGCCATGGTCGCCGCAGCTGTTGCGGCCGTCTTCACGTTTATTCATGCAGAAAAAAACGTGGCGTTCAAAATACGGTGCGTCGCTCATACTATTCTCCTGCTGATTCATCAATGCGCCATGATAACGCTTATGGGTGGTCTTCGCGGCGCTGGCGCTGCACGTCTTCCTGCCGGTTCAGGCGGTGCGAGGGCAGGCACAGGAACCACAGGGCCATGAATGGCCACAGCAAGGCGAGGAATTGCGCCGCGCCATTGAAGTTGAGGAACTTGCCTTGCACCCAACCTTGCAAGGTCGACATGAAGTACGGGTTGATCGGCGTCGTATTCACCATTACCAGGCTCAGCAGCAAGGTGGCGGCCGCGATGCGGCGTTGCGCCACGTGCGGCGCGAATGCCAGGCCGCCCAGCATGATCAGGCCGATCAGGAAGCCGCCCTGGGCGCCCGGCGTGATCCAGACGAAGGCGTTCTCCGGCGAAAACAGCAGCGCGCTGGCCATCGAGCGCACGGTCAGGGCGGCGGCGATGAGGGTCAGCATCAGCACGGCGCGGGGCGCGGCGCGGCGCAGCAGGCACAGCAAGGTGAGCACGGCGCCCGTCATGCCGCAGGCCGTGATGATAGTTTCTGAAAGCCAATATTGCTCGACAGTTAAGATCACGTCGGGCCGCAGGTAGGTGGCCAGGTCGATCTCCATGCCCGCCAGGCGCGACAGCCAGTCCGACAGGATGGGCAGCAGCTGGCCCAGGCCGAACAGATAGCCTTGCGGATAGATTTGCGCCAGCGGCCACAGGGCCACCAGCACCAGGCCCTGGCTCGCGTGCTGGGCAAACCAGCGCTGGCGCAGGCGGTACAAATGGCTATGGTCGAGCAGCTTGCGCGCCGTCAAGGCGCCGATGAGGGAACCGATGCAGCAGCCGGCCGAGTTCGTGTAAAAGTCCAGGTTCGACGAGACGCGGCTGGGCAGATAGGTTTGCACGGCTTCCATGCTGCCAGAAATCAACATGCCGCACAGGCTGGCGACGATGACGGCAAAGAAACCAGTGATCCTTGGAAACAGCGAATACACGATCAGCGCGCCCAGCGGAATGTAGCCGACGACGTTGATGCCCACGTCAAAGCCCGTCCAGTAACGGGGCATGCGCGTGTTTTCCAGGAACGTCAGCGGCGACAAGCCATTGCTGTGCCAGCCCGTGAACGGAAACCAGCTGGCGTACACGATCAGGAAGACGTAGGCGAGCAGGGTCGCGCGCGACACGGGCGAGGAGCGGACGGGCGGCAGCGGTGCCGCCGGACTGGCGGGGGAAGCTGGCGCCGTCATTCTTTCGGGATGGTCAGCGTGCCCAGCCAGGTCAGCAGGTCGGCGGCGATGGCGTCCGAGGCCGCCGCCAGCGCCTGCGCGCCGCCCTGCGCGTCGGCGCTGCTTGCCGGGCCGCTGCGGCTGAAGGTTTTCTGGTCGATCAGGCGGTGGCCGCGGAACAGCGAGGCGCGCAGCGACACGTGGCCGCTGCTCTGCGTCTGCGTGTCAAAAGCTTGCGAAAAATCATCGACATCGATGCGCAGCAGGGGCATGCCGGCGGCCGCGTCCGTGGTCGACAGCACTTTCACGCCGCTTTGCGCCACGCGCGTCTTCAGGCGCTGGCTCAGCAATTGCAGCGGCGGCGTGTTCCAGCGGTTGTAGGCGTACGGCCGCGATTGCTGTGCGTCGGCGTACAGCAGCCGGTAATACATGCGCTGGCTGTCCAGCCAGGACGGGCCGTTGGCGTCGGCGATCACCAGCACGGGCACGGCTGGCGCGGCCGGTTGCGCGGCTGCCGGCGGCGCGGCCGGGCCGAAGTCATAGAATGTGGGCACGGGGCCGCGGCTGGCGCAGCCGCCGAACAACAATGCCGTGGCCAGGGCCAGCACGCTGACAGGGGAAAAGCGGGGGAAGTTCATCGTGCAATCTCCTTATTTGCCCGGTGCCGAAAAACCGGGCTCGCCCGGGCCGGGCGGAATGTCTGGGGCGCCGAACAAGATGCTCTGCGGCTGTTCATTGAGCGTGCTCATGGTGGTTTTCAGGGCGCGCATCGAGGAACGCGCCTCGCCGCTCAGTTCGATTACCTGCGGCAGTACTTCCAAGGACACGCCATTGGCCACCGTTTCCACGGAATGGCCGACCCGGTCGACCGTGCCATTGACCTTGTCGAGCACGCCGCCGGGCGCCTGGATGTCGTTGCCGAGCTTTTTCCACGTGGCCGTCAAGTCCGACACGTTTTTGCTGGCCGTACTGACGGCCGTCAAGGTTTGCCGCGTTTGTTCCGTCAGCTGCGGCAATTGCGTCAGGGTCGGTTCCAGCTGCTGCGGAATGGCGCCAAAGGCCTTGGCCGCCTTGCCCACTTCATTGAAGGCGCCCAGCATGGCCGCCTGGTTGTCGGGGCTGAGCAGGTTATTCACCTTGTTGGTGATCTGTTCGGCCTGGTCGAGGATGCGCTTGCCGCGCTTTTCCAGCTGGTCGAGCAAGCCCGCGCGCAGGGGGATCAGCGAGGGCTTGTCCTTGCTGGTGCCCAGCAGTGTCGAGCCCACGTGCTCGTCGTCGAGCTGGATGTAGGCGATACCCGTCACGCCCTGGTAGCCCAGGGTGGCAAAGGTGGTGTTGGTGACGGGGGTGTCGGGCGCCACGCTGATGTGTACGAGGATTTGCCCCGCCTTTTGCGTATCGAAATCGATGGCGTCGACCTTGCCCACTTCCAGGCCCCGGTAGCGCACGGTCGCCTGCGGGTTCAGGCCCGGCACGGACAGGGTGGTGGCGAGCAGGTAGGGGACGCGCTCCACACGGTCGCGGTTGAACCAGACGCCGAACAGAATGGCGGCCACCAGCAGGGTGAGTGTAAAAAATCCCGTCATCAGGGCATGTGATCTGTTTTCCATTACTTCTCCGCTTTCTTGTCTGTGCCGGCGTCGCCGCCCGGCTGCGCCGCCTTGCCGGCCGCCTGTTTCTCGTCGAGGACGGCCAGCGCGCGCTTGCCGCGGTCGCCGAGGAAAAATTGCTTGATGAACGGGTGGTCGACTTCGATCACCTCGCGCGTGGGGCCGATGGCGATCACGTGTTTTTCCGCCAGCACGGCGATGCGCGTGGACAGGGCGAACAAAGTGTCGAGGTCATGCGTGACCATCACCACCGTCAAGCCCAGTTCGCGGTGCAGCGACTGGATCAGCGCGACAAAACTTTCCGACAAGTCAGGGTCCAGGCCCGCCGTCGGTTCGTCGAGGAACAGCAGCTTCGGTTCCAGCGCCAGGGCGCGCGCCAAGGCCACGCGCTTGATCATGCCGCCCGACAAGTCCGACGGCATTTTCAGCGCATGTTCCGGCCCCAGACCCACCATGTTCATTTTTAATAATACCGCGTCGTGCACCAGCGCTTCGGGCAGCACGCGCAATTCGCGCATGGGCTGGGCCACATTGTCGAACACGGTCAGGGCTGAATACAGGGCGCCTTGCTGGAACAGCATGCCCCAATGGTTGCGCAACTGCTGCAGCTGGTCGGAACTTGCCTTGTTGATATCTTCACCGAAGACTTTGACACATCCGCGCGCCGGATGTTCCAGGCCCAGCATCTGGCGCAGCAGCACCGTCTTGCCCGTGCCGGAGCCGCCCACGATGGAAAGGATCTCGCCCCGTTCGATTTCCAGGTTCAAGTCCTGGTGCACGACGGTGCGGCCGAACTTGGTCCACAGATTGGTGATGTCCACCACGGGCGCGCTGCCATGCAGGTTGAACTGGCCTTCCTTGCCGGTGCCGCAAGCGATATCGGTGTCGTCCGCCATCAGTAGCCCACTCCATTGAAGACGATGGCGAACACGGCGTCGGCCAGGATCACCACGGTGATGGCCGTGACGACGGCGGTGGTGGTGCCGCGCCCCAGGCTTTCCGTATTCGCCTTGATGCGCAGGCCGAAGTGGCACGAGACGAGGGCGATCAGCATGCCGAAAATCACGCCCTTGCCCAGGCCGATCATGTAGTTGGCCAGCGGTACGGCATCGGGCAGTTTCTGGATGAAGTAGCGCGCCGACAGATTCAATTCCACCTTGGCCGCCACCATGCCGCCGATCAGCGCGGCCGTATCCGTCCAGATGACGAGCAGGGGCATGGAAATGGCCAGGGCCAGCACTTTCGGCATGATCAGGCGGAAACCGTGCGAAATGCCCATCACCAGCATGGCGTCGAGCTCTTCCGTGACGCGCATGACGCCCAGCTGGGCCGTGATGGAGGAGCCGGAGCGGCCGGCCACGAGGATGGCCGCCAACAGCGGCCCCAGTTCGCGGATGACGCTCATGCCAAGCAGGTTGACCAGGTAAATGTCGCCGCCAAAGGCGCGCAGTTGCTGTGCGGAAAGATAAGACAGCACGACGCCGATCAGAAAGCCGACCAGGGCCGTGATGCCCAGCGCCTGGAAGCCCGCATGGAAGATATTGGCGGAAATTTCACGCCACGGCCCGCGCATCGGATGGCGCGCGAAGCGGCCGATATCCTGCGTCACCTGGCCTACCAGGGCGATAAAACCCTTCAAATGTTCGAAAAACAGCAAAATAGCCATGCCCAGCTTCATCACGGGCGTGAGACGGTTGGCGCGCGAGGGCGGCGTTGCCAGCGGCCCCGTTTCCTCGATGCGCCGGAAAAACTCTTCCAGCGATGGCGCCAGGGTCAGCTGCGCGGGGCGCCGCTTGCCCCAGGCATTCCAGAACAGCTGGGCGCCGATATGGTCCATGCTGTCGATGGCCGACAAGTCCCATTGCACCTTGGTATCGCCCTGCAAGGGCTGGAGCTGGGCCTCGATGGCCTTGATGGCATTGTCATGCGCCAGCGCGTGCACCTGCCAGGTGCCGCTGGCAGTGACGACGGCTCCCTGTTGGGAGCTGGTCTGGGAGAGGGTCAGTTTCGGCGATTGTACAGTCGGCATCGCGCCAGTTTAAGGGAGAATGGCGCAGACCGCCACCGCTGTTCAATCGCCGGCCCCTCAGGACGCCAGGTGGCGCGCCTGCCGCTGCGGCAGGGCGACGTCCGGGCGCACCTTGGCATTGCCAGTACTCACTTCGGCTGGCTTGGAGTGCGCGGCCGCCTGCGCGCCGCCCGCATAGTCGCTAGCCACGAGGGCATTGGCCTCTACCGCGCTCATGCCGCGCGTCTGCAGCCATTGCGCCACCAGCTTGGCCAGGCGCTCCATCGCGATGCGGTGGGTGGCGTCCGTGTGGGCGTACAGCCAGTTCGAAAAGTCCATGAAGTTTTCAAACGGCGCATCGCCGAGCATCCATTGCACGGTATTGGCAAAGCGGCCCGAGTTGGCCACCAGGTCCCAGTAGCGGGCGAAGCGCACCAGGCGCTGCATGCTCATGAAATCGAGCTGTTTATTCGCCAGGATGGTGTAGGGCGGGTGCGGATCGAACACCATGCCATAGTTTTCCGTATGGCGGATGATGGGCGTGCCGCGCAGCCGCTTTAATATGCCGAACTGGATTTCATGCGGTTTCAAGGCCACCAGCTTGTTGAAGCCGGCCGCAAAGCTCGCTTCATCCTCGCCCGGCAAGCCGGCGATCAAGTCCACGTGCAAGTGGGCGTTCGATTCTTCGCACAGCCAGCGGATGTTGTCGGCCGCCTTTTGATTGTCCTGCTTGCGGCTGACCAGCGATTGCACGTCCGGATTGAAGCTCTGGATGCCGATCTCGAACTGCAGCGCGCCGGGCGGGAACTTGCTGATGCCTTCTTTCAAGGCATCGGGCAAGTGGTCGGGCACCAGTTCGAAGTGGGCATAGATGGGATCGTCCGGGTTCGCCTCGATCTTGTCCAGAAAGAACTGCATGATCTTCAAGCTGGTCTTGATGTTCAGGTTGAAGGTGCGGTCGACGAACTTGAACAGGCGGGCGCCGCGCGCATGCAGGGATTCCATCTCGGCCAGGAAATTTTCCAGGGCGAAGGGCCAGGCCGTCTTGTCCAGCGCCGACAGGCAGAATTCGCACTTGAACGGGCAGCCGCGCGATGCTTCCACGTAAATCGTGCGGTGGCGGATATCGTCGTCTGTATACAAGGAGTAGGGCAGTTGCAGTTCCGCCAGCGGGGCTTGCACGCCCGCGTGGATCTTCATCAGCGGCTTCGGCCCGTTGAGGATCTCGCCGCACAGCTTGGGGAAGGTGACGTCGCCCCAGCCCGTGATCAGGTAGTCGGCCAGCTTGACGATTTCCTGCTCGCCCGCCTCATGCGACACTTCCGGCCCGCCCAGCACGATGATGACTTCAGGCGCCACGCGCTTGAGCATGGCCACCAGTTTCGTTGTCTCCTCGACGTTCCATATATACACGCCAAAACCGATGATGCGCGGCTTGTTCAGCAGGATGCGTTCGACCAGTTCCGTGGTTTTCGTGCCGATGACGAATTCCTGCAGCCGCGTTTGCGCTTGCAGCGGCCCCATATTGGCCAGCAGATAGCGCAATCCCAGCGAGGCGTGGGTATAGCGGGCGTTCAGGGTGGAGAGCAGGATGGTCATGGGAGGCGTTTGAATCGGCGAAACCGCTATTTTACGCTGTCGCGTCAGCTGTGCGCTGCGGCCACAAATGCCATGTTACCATTTGTCAATAATTACTAACTTGTCAATGCTACGGCGGGTAAAAAGGGATATACGGTGCTGGCGAAAAAAGTACTCAATAAGAAAGTCCTGCTCGGGGCGCTGGCCGGGGTGGCGCTGGTGGCGGCCGCGCTGGTCGGCTACCGCGTCTTCGGCTGGGGCGCGATGGGGCCGGTCAACGGCCTGAAGCTGGATTTATCCCGGCCCGACGCGCTGGTCCGGACGAAAAGCCTGTCGGCCTTGCCGCGCGACCTGCTGACGGTGCCGCTGGCGCGCGACGTGCTGCGCGAGGATTTCCTGTTCTATTACGAGCAGAGCGAAGACCGGCTGGGGCTCAAGGGCAGCTTGCGCCGCATCGCCTACGAACATGAACTGGGCTGGGGCGACCAGCTGCTGCGCATGGTGCTGGACCAGCCCGCGGAAGTGGCCTTGTGGCGCGACGCCGACGGCTCGCTCAAGCATTTCGCCATCGCCGTGTCGCGCAGCCAGCTGACGCGCCTGCTCGAGGAAGCGGGCAAGATCGCCTTGAAGGATACGCAAATGCGCGTGGCCGGCAGCTTGCGCGTCGATGGCAGCCAGGTGCCCGTGTATGCACTCAATTACGCCTATCAGCGCACCTTGCTGTTTGCCGCGCACGGCCAGCGCCTGGTCATCCTGTCCCATCCCGGCATGCTGTACGGCGGCGCCGACGGCAAGAGCGGCGATGGCACGGCCGAGAAAACCGTGGCCAGCCTGCTGGCGCCGGAGCCGGCGAAACAGAACGTCTTTCATGCGCAATTCCATCTCGATGGCGCCCCGTCCGAGGGCCACAGCATCGCCGTCAAGGCGGACTTCCTGTCGTTCGGCTACCAGCCCTTCTTTGGCGCGCTCGAAGCGCTGCGCTTCGATTTTCAACAGGGCGCCTGGCAATCGAAGGTGCTGCTCAATGCCGATAAACTGAAAAACGGTGCTTATGACAGCAGCGCCCTGTGGCCCGTGCTGCCGCATAACCCGAGCGCCTGCTTCAGCGTGCCGGTGGACTGGACCGCGCTGCAGCCCGTGCTCAAGCGCCTGGGGAGCAAGACCTCCGAGCCGGTGGTGCCGCTGGCCGGGCACTTGCAAGGGCCGGCTGCGGCCTGCTGGTACGGCACTTCGCGCCTGCATACGCCGGTGTTTGTCGCCACGCGCAGTGCGCAGGCCGGGGATGACGCTGTCTATGGCAGCCTGTTCGAGGCGGCCATCGGCGGCAAGGACCCCGTGCGCAAGACTACAGGCAAGGATGCTAAGGGTGAGTTCGTACGCTGGGAGCGCAGCGTCGCCACGGCCCTGGGCCAGTCCACGCCGGCGCTGGCCGTGGCCGGCAATACGGTTGTCTTCTCGGTCGACGGCAAGCTGGTGGACCAGGTGCTGGCCGTGCGCCGCAAGCAAGCGCCGGCGGCCAGCGACCTGCTGCCCGATGGCGCACACACGATCGGCCTGATCGCCCCGGCATCGCTGGCCCGGCTGATCCAGCTGGAAGCCTTCGATACCCTGCCGGCGAATAACGAACCGGTCCTGCGCGCGGCCGCCAACGAACACCTGGTGCCGCGTCTGAACGCCTTGAAACAATATCCGCCGCTGCGCATGGTGCTCAAGCGGCAGCCAGCCAGCGGCACCGCATGGGAAGCGCTGGAATGGCAGGAGACTGCGCGATGACGGTGCGGCACGCGCGCCGCGCGGCCTTGCGCTGGCTCGCGGGAGGGGCTGCCGCTGTCGCCGTCCCCCATGCCTGGGCCCTGCGCGCGGCCGCCGAACCGCAAGTGCAGCTGTCGCAGACCCAGAGCCGCGCCTTTCAGGCCTGGATGTTGCGCATTGTCAATGTGCAGATCGAACGGGGGCCGTCGCCACGCTGGACGCACCGCGATTGCGCGGGCCTCGTGCGCTTTGCCGTCAATGAGGCGCTCACCGTGCATGATGCGAAATGGCTGCGCGCGAATGGCATCGCCAGCGACCGCCGCCTGCCGCCCGAACTGGAATTGAGCGCGGCCCAGGCGGCCCTGCGCAACCGCTGGGTGCAGGCGGATGGCAAGGTTGGCCACTTTGTCACGGCGCTGGCGCTGGTGCAGCACAACAGCCGTTTCATCGCCCGCGAGATCAGCCAGGCGCTGCCCGGCGACCTGCTGTTTTTCGACCAGGGCGACGAACAGCACCTGATGGTCTGGATGGGGGCGCGCATCGCCTACCACACCGGCACCGTCACCCCCGACGACAATGGTCTGCGGACCGTCGATATCAAAGAACTTACGAGCTGGAAGGACACGCGGTGGCAACCTGTGGTCAACAATCCGAATTTCGCCGGCGTGTTCCGGCTGGCGTTTTTATCATGAGGCCGATTTTTGTCATGAAGCTGTTATTTGCCAGCCTGCTGGCGTTGGTCCTCATTGGCGGCGCCTCGGCGCAGGAACGCGAACCGAGCAACTACGCCACCTTCAAGGGCGAACCCTTCTTCCTGCTGTCGGATGCCAGTTACGGCAGTCGTGATGAAGCGCGCGTGCGCCTGGAAGTGCCGGGGCGCGACATGGGGCGCATGAACCTGGAAGCGTATTCGGGCGCCGACATCGTCGTCTACCGCGTGCCCGAACCGATGGAATTCCTGAAAAAGCAGCGCAATCTGCACCGCATCCAAGTGGAGGGCAATTACCAGGGCGAGGGCCTGGCCAACACCTTGAGCTTTCTGTGGGATAGCTGGTGGAAGCAGTCGCGCCTGGCCTGGCGCAAGCTGTTTTCCGGCGAGGCGCGCCTCGCGGTAACCAAGGAACAGCCGCAACTGGCGACGAATGACGCGATCCGCCGGCGCACTGTGTTCGCCAACCATCCGCAATACAAGCCGATCAAGGGCATGGAGCTGGTAGACAGCTTCCGCTATCCGATCTGGCAGGCCAAGGCCATCACGCCGCCGAAAGGCGTCAAGCTCGATGGATCGAGCAGCGATTTCATCGTCGCCGGCGCCGGCAACGTGATGATCCCGCTGGGCAAACGCCAGCCTGGCTTGTATCTGATCGAAGCGATCATCGGCGAACACCGCGCCACTACCCTGGTGTTCGTGTCGGACACGGTGGCCGTCACCAAGGTATCGTCCGGCCAGATGCTGGTGTGGACGGCGCGGCGCGACAACAGCGCCGCCGTGGCCGGCGCCAGCGTGGCGTGGACCGACGGCACCGGCGTGCTGCAGTCGGCCACCACGGGCGCCGACGGTGTCGCATCGCTCGAGCGCGGCAGCCCCGAACACACATATGTGCTGGGCCAGGACCGCGCCGGCGGTGTGTTCGTGTCCGAGAATTTTTACTATGACAGCGAAATCTATAACACCAAGATTTATGCGGTGACGGACCGGCCCCTGTACCGGCCAGGCGACGAGGTCAACGTCAAGTTTGTGGGCCGCGAATTCACGTCGGCGCGCAACTCGCAGGCGGCGGCCAGCGCGCCGCTAAGCTTGACCGTGCTCAATCCGAACGGCACGCCGCTCTTGACGCAAACGCTGCAGCTGTCCGGCGACACGGGCGCCGACACGCGCTTCCGCCTGCCGACGGAAGCCACCGCCGGCGGCTATGAACTGCGCTTCAATTACAAGGATGGCGCATATGGCGCGGCCTTCCGCGTGGCCGAATACATCAAGCCGCACTTTGAAATCAACGTTCAGCCAGCGAAGCCGGAATTCAAGACGGGCGAAGCGGTCAAGGGCAGCATCGCGCTGCGCTACCCCGATGGCAAGCCGGTGAAAAACGCGAAGATGACGTTGTCGCTGCGCGGCCAGCAAAACACCATGGTCGAGGGCGAGCTGCGTTACAGCGGCCTGTTCCCGGTGTCCCTGAAGACCGAGGAAGTGACGAGCGACGGCAGCGGCAATGTGGACTTCACCTTGCCGCCTGCCGCCGATCCCTCGCGCTACATCTTGACCGTGCTGGCGACCGATGGTGCGGCCTACCGCGTCAAGGCGACGCGCGAGCTGATGATAGAACGCTCGAGCAGCAGCTACCAGTTGAGGGCCGCGCGCCAGTTTTCCGATCCGGGCCAGTCCGTGCACTTCGACTTGCTGGCCGATGGCCAGGGCGCGGCCAAGCCCGTGCGCTGGGAGATGGTGCAGCTGGAAAAACAAAGCAAGACCGAGGGCGCATTCGATCCAAACGCCAAGGGCTGGGACGTGACATTCCCTGCATCGGGTTCGTATCAGCTGGCGCTGCGCGACGAACGCGGCAACCTGCTGGCCGCCGCCAGCCACTGGGTCGCCGGCGATGGCGTGCAGACGACGCCGGGCAGCATCGAGATCGTGTTGGACCGCGCCCGCTATCGTCCGGGCGACACCGCCGAGGCCTTGATCACTTTCTCGGACAAGGTCGACCAGGCGCTGTTGACGCTCGAACGCGACAAGGTGGAGCACCATGGCTTGATGGCAGGTGCCGCGGATTGGTACCAGGCGAAGCGCGTAGCGCCGCGGCAGTGGAGAGTGCGCATTCCGGTAAAAGAAGAGCATGGCCCGAACATGACATTTTCGGTGGCGTACACGCGCAATGGCGATTTCGTCTTCGAGAATGCGGGCCTGCAAGTGATCGAGCCGCGCATCGCGCTGCAGTTCAAAAGCGACAAGGAGGTCTACCAGCCCGGCGAGAAGGTGACTCTGGACGTCAAGGCCACCCTCGACGGCAAGCCGCTGAGCACCATGGTGGCGCTGAGCGTGGTCGATGAAATGATTTATGTGCTGCAGCCGGAAATCGCGCCCGACATCGGCGACTTCTTCTACCATCCGCGCCGCAACAACGTGCGCACCACGGCCAGCCTGTCTTTCATCAGCTACGACATGGCGCAAGGCCGCACCGCCGGCGCGCCCGCGCGCCACAATTACAACGAGCGCGGCGTCAAGGTGCTCGAACGCCCGCGCCGCGACAATATCGATACGGCCTACTGGGCGCCGTCGCTGAAGACCGACGCGAATGGCAATGCGCGCGTGAGTTTTACCATGCCTGACGCGCTGACCCGCTGGCGTATCACGGGCCGCGCGATGGACGAGCAGGGGCACGTGGGCCAGCGCACCGCCTATCTGCGGTCGGACAAGAACTTCTATGCCAAGTGGACGGCGCCCGACTGGATGCGCGCCGGCGATGCGCCGCGTGCCTCGGTGGCCGTGTTCAACCAGACGGGCAAGGAGCAGGCGCTCGATGTCGTTCTTTCCGGCGGGGCGCAGCCGAAGACGGAAAAGCTGTCCGCCAAACCGGGCGTCAACTACGTCGAGTTTCCCCTGGCGGCGGGTAGCGGGCCGTTGCGCCTGGAACTGAAACAGAATGGCAAACTGGTCGACGCGTTAGAGGCGGCCATGCAAACCTTGCCCGCGGCCTGGAGCAGCCCGCGCACCCTGGTGCTGCCGCTTGATGGCGCCACTGCTGATATTCCGCTCAAGCTGCCGGCGGACGCGCGCAATATCCGCGTCTCGTTCGCGCAAGGAGCGGCCAGCCAGTTCGCGCGCATTGCCGACGACCTGATCGACTATCCGTATGGCTGCGTTGAGCAGACGGCGAGCCGCTTGATTCCGCTGGCGCTGGCCACGCAAAGCCTGGGGCCGGACGCCGGCGCGGCGGGTGAGCGTCTGCAAACGCTGCTGACGGCGCAGCGCCTGCGCCTGGTATCCATGGCCGGCCCCAACGCCGTCTTCGGCTGGTGGGGCAACGCCACGGCCGGCAATGCCTTGATGACGGCCTACGCCTATTATGCGGACTGGTACGCTGCGCGCGCGCTGCGCATCGAGCTGCCGCCCGAGCACTGGAACAAGCTGCTGGCCGTCTACGGCGAACATGGCTTGAAGGATGCGATGGGCGACCGCGCGCTGGTGCTGTGGATGGCTCGCGAGATGGGCTTGCCGACGCAGACGCTGGCAGCCGGCCTGGTGGACGACAGCGCCATCGCCGTCCTGGGCGGCAAGCCGCGCCAGGCGGGCGACAGCGGCAGCCTGCTGTTGGGCGGAGCCCTTGACCGCGAAGCGCAAGCGATGTCGCTGGGCCTGGCGGCGCTGGTGGCCGGTCAGAATGGCATCGCCTTGCCGCATGGGCTGCAACTGCAAGTGGCCAGCGCCTGGCAAGTCTTGCGCGAATCGAAAGCGCCGGTGGCGCAAGCCTTGCTGATGCTGGCCGGCGAAGTACCGCCATCGCAGGCCGACGCGGTGCTGGCTGGCGTGCGCGCCGAGATGCCGACCCTGGACCGCGCGATGACGTTGATGTGGGTGCAAAAGAAGCTGGGCGGCGCATCGTTCGGCAAGGGGCCGGCCGTCACGCTGGACGGCGCCTGGCAAAAACGCGACAGTCGCAGCGGCCAGCCGGTCTGGCGCTGGAGCGACGCCAAGGGCCAGCCCGACAAACTGCGTCTCGCGGCACCGGCGCCCGCAGGCACGGTGGCCGTGCTGCAGTACGACAGCCACGCCGTTGAAGCGCAAACCTTGCCGGTTGCCGTCGAGCGCCGCATCCTGCGCATGAAGGCGGGCAAGGGCGGCTACACGACGGAGCTGGTCAAGCCGGGCGAGGCGCTGAGCACGGACGCGCTGTATCTCGATGAAATCACCTTGAAGGCCGCACCGGGAGCGAAGCACCGCTTTGGTTTGCTGGAAGTGGCGCTGCCACCTGGCGCCATGGTCGAATCGACTACATGGGGCATGGTCATGGCGGGTGACAAGCCGGCTGCGCTGGAACGCGCGCGCCACACCGAACGCCGCGACGGCTATGCCGTGCCCATCGAGCCTTTGGCCGGCGACGTGACCGTGCGCCATTTGCTGCGCTTTGCGCAGAAGGGCAGTTATGTGCTGCCGCCAGCACGCTTTTACCGCATGTATCAGCCGGAGCCGAAAGCCTTCGAAGGCGGCGGCAAGACCACGCGCGCGCTGAAGGTCGAGTGATGCGCGTGGCACTTCCTGCATTGACGGCAACCCTGCTGCTGGCCGTACCTGCGTGGTCTGCATCGCTGGACGTGGCCTGGTGGCGCGATGGCAAGACGGAAGTGCGGCAGCTGCGTCAGGGCGGCGCCGCGCAGCCCCTCTCGCCGCCGTTTGACGGCGCGCGGCAAATACCGCTGGCCAGCCTGTGGAAGCTGTTCGTATATATATACGCGACGGATAACAAGGTGGCGATGCCGGATTACCGCTGCGGTGGCCGCGATCCGGAAGAGGTGTATTGCTGTGATGCGGGCCAGAGCATCGGTCACGATGCGGCGCTGGCGCAGTCCTGCGGCCCATTTTTCTCGCCCAGGCGCTTGATGATCACGGCAGCGCCGTGGCGCAAATACTGGACCGGCCGTCTGGGGAGCGCGCCGGCCGGCGACTTTGCCTGGCTGGCGGATCCCGCGCAGATGGCGCCGGCGCGCATGGTGCGCCTGGATAGCCTGCTGCGCGCGCTGGACAGCATCCCGGCTGCCAGCCGCATGGATGCCGAGGCTGCGCTGCTGCGCGTGGTGCTGGACGGACGCGGCGCCGGTACGGCGCGCTGGTTCGGCAGCCAGCTGCGCGTAAAGACGTATTCCTGGCACGAGCAGAAAAAGGGTCAGGCAGAAGAGCGTATCGGCGGCGCGGCCGGCTGGCTGGCCGACGGCACGCCGATCTGGTTTGGCGGCGCGGGCGGCAGCAGCAATGTCTTTGCACAGTGGGCGCCCAGGCTGGCCGCCAGCTTGCCGAAAGTCGGCGCGGCCGACGATGGCGGCTGCGTGGTCGTCGATTACTTCAAGCGCTATCCGATCCGCGCCGTGCGCGGCGAGCGTGGTGTGGCAGCAGCTGGCCCGCTGAATGGCCGCTACCATGTGCAATTCGAGAATGGCCAGAACCTCGCCTTGCGCAGCACGGGTGAACTGATGCTGTTGCAGGAAAAGGGCGGTCGCCCGCAATTGCGCGGTCGCTTCGGCGTCAACGAATATGTGGCGCGCGTGCTCGACCGCGAAGCGAACGCCGGCGAGCCGGAAGCGGCCAAGGCGCTGGCAATCGCCGCGCGCACGTATCTGCAGCAGAATGCAGTGACGGTGGCGGGCTGTCAGCAGATCGCCGACAGCAGCGCGACCCAGCGCGTCAGTCCCAGCCCCGCCACGCCGGCGGCGCTGGCGATTGCGCGCTGGACCGACCAGTTGATCGTCGATGGCGTCACGGTGCGCTATCACAGCAACGTGTCATCCGAGGGCACGATGGCGTGGAGCGAGGCGGTGCGGCAGGCCAGACAAGGCAAGCACTATGATGAATTGCTGGCGGCGGCGTATCCTGGCGGCGCGCTGAGTACCTTTGGCAATACCGGCGCGCGTTGCCGGCGCCTGGCGCAGAACGAGGACTGGCTGGCGCGGTCCGTGCCGCGCTGGCAGCGCGTGCTGCTGCGCGAGGCCGGCTACGAGGCGCCGCCGCAAGCGCCGCTGGTCTGTGCCTTGCAGAGCGGCGCGCCGTATTCGGAGCAGTCGCGCAACCGCATCTTCATGCGGCCGCTGGCCACGCGCGAAGACCGCATCACCTTGGCCCATGAGTATTTACACCTTGGCTTGCGCCGTCATCCGCGCGGCCAGGACGAAGAATATGTCGAGCGGCTGGCCCGCCGGCTCGTCGACCTTAACCTGGAGGCCCTGTGAGTTTTTATATCCGCTGCTCGATTTCGCTAATGCTATTGCCAATCTGCGTGCAGGCCCAGGTCACCATCGACGCCCCCAAGAGCGGCTGGCGCAATTCGGCCGGCGCCAGCGAGCAATACACGCAAGCGGTCAACTACCCCGCCGCGTCGGTCAACCTGCAGCCGGGCCAGGCTGAGACGGCGCAGATACGGGGACGCATCGCAGGCGCCGTCAAGGGCAAGCCCGCTACTTTGGTGGTCAATGGCGTGGCGATGCCGATGGAAGTGGGAGAGGATGGCAGCTATGGCCGTCCGTATGGTTTTGGCAGCGGCTCGAACAGCGTGGAAGTGCGCTCGCCGGATGGCAGGAGCCGCGCGCGCACCCAGTTTGTCGACAGCTACCAGGGCAAGACCCAGGCGCGCTTGCGCATCGTGTTGTCGTGGGACAGCGCCGGCACCGACCTCGATATGCACGTGGTCACGCCGAATGGTGGCCATGCCTGGTACGGCAATCGCGTCTTGAAAGATGGCGGCGCGCTGGACGTGGACGTGACCACCGGCTATGGCCCGGAGATTTTCTCCAGTTCGGCGCCCGTGAAGGGCAACTATCACGTCTATGTGAATTATTACGGCAGCGGCGAGAACACTGCCATGCTGACCGTCGCCCGCATATCGGTCATCACCAACGAAGGCACGCCACGTGAAAAGCTGCAGAGCTTCCAGGTGCCGATGCGGGCCGCCGGCGAGCTGACCTTGGTGAAATCGTTCGTCTTGCCATAAATGGCTCTTGCGGACACGCTGTTGCTTGGCTATAATTCGGCCCCTCGCTGAACGACGCATGCAAATGCCGAGTAAAGCAGGGTGAAAAAAGAAGGTTGACGAATTAGCCGAAACGCTTCATACTCTTCCTTCTTAGCAGCTGACAAACACAACGCTTTGTCGATAGCGCGAAAGTAGTACCGAATACAGTTCTTTAACAATTAACAGTCGATAAGTGTGGACATTTGATGTAAGTGCAGCAGCGATCTTCGGATTGCTGTAATACTTAAAAT
>NZ_JAMQGR010000013.1:0-115610 GCF_023703445.1 Janthinobacterium kumbetense | reverse complement strand
TAGGGCCTTGTGACGCAAGCGGGACAGCGGCGTGCCCGTCAAGGCATTGAAAGTGCGCCCGCACGGTACACAACGGTAGCGCTGCAAGCCATGCGCATGGCCATGCCGGTGCAGCTGATGCGCGTGGCAGGCGGGACAGGCCAGGCGCGGCTGCGCCACGCTTTCCAGCAGCGCGACGGTCGCGTCATGTGGCGCGTTGCCACGCAGCAAGGTTATGCCTGCCTGCCGCTGGCGCCGGTTCAGGTAAGCAAACTGTGCGATAAAGCTGATCCATTCGGCTGGCTGCATGATCTGCTCCCCGCGTGGTGAATATGCAGAGTCAGACAGCGCAGCCAACGGAAGATTCCGGCATTTCCCCTACTTGCCGATGACAGAGCCATAATTTTTGCCGACTCAGGCCGCCTGGACAGGCTATACTTTCGCCTGCTTTTTATGGAGGAGCAAATCTTGTTCAAGACAATCGTATTACCAGTCGCCTTGCTGGGCGCGTTCGCCGGCGCACACGCTGACGAAGGGCAGTGGCAACCACACCAATTGCCGCAGCTGAAAGCCGAACTGAAACGGGTCGGCATCGACATTCCTGCAGAAAAACTGGCCGACCTGAGCAAGCACCCGATGAGCGCCATCGTGTCGCTGGGCGGCTGCTCGGCCGCCTTCGTTTCCGACGCCGGCCTGGTGGTGACGAACCACCACTGCGCGTATGGCGCCGTGCAGCGCAATTCCACGCCGGAACACAATTACATCACCGACGGCTTCCTGGCCAAGACGCGCGCCGCAGAGCTGCCGGGCGGTCCGAACAGCCTCGTGTATGTGACGGACAAGGTGGAAAACGTCAGCGACCGCGTGCTGAAAGGCTTGACGGCCGACATGAGCGGCCGCGCGCGCCACGAAGCCGTGGAAAAGCGCATCAAGGACTTGATCGCCGAATGCGAAACGGACAAGATGTACCGCTGCTCCGTGCCCGCCTTCCACCGCGGCCTCGAGTACTACCGCATCCGCCAGATGATGATACGCGACGTGCGCCTCGTGTACGCGCCATCGGACAAGATCGGCAACTTCGGCGGCGATACTGACAACTACGAGTGGCCGCGCCACACGGGCGATTACTCGTTCCTGCGCGCCTACGTGGGCAAGGATGGCCGTCCGGCCGACCCGTCGCCCGACAACGTGCCGTACCAATCGAAGGATTTCCTGGTGGTGTCGGCCGAAGGCTTGAAAGCCGGTGACGGCATCTTGCTGGCGGGCTACCCCGGCCGCACCAGCCGCTACAAGCTGCCGGCGGAAATCCGCTTCGCGCGCGATACGGCCTTCCCCCTGAAAGTATCCGAACTGCAAGCAGACCTGGCCGTGATGGCCGACTCGACGAAGGGCGATGCGGCCGCTGCCGTGCGCTATGCGAGCGTGGTGAAAAGCATCAACAACGTGCTGAAGAAAACCCAGGGCTTGCTCGACGGTTTCGCCCGCAAGGACATCGCCGCCATCAAGGACGTGCAGGATGCCGAGTTCCGCGCCTGGTACGCGAAACAGCCGAACGTGTCGCCGACCCTGCTGGCCGAACTGGACGCGGCGATCGCCAGCGACATGGCCTTGAGCGAAGAAGAGTTCGCCTGGAGCGTGGCCACCAACAGCGACTTGCTGAAAAGCGCGCGCACCATCTACCGCCTGTCGCTGGAGCGCCAGAAAGCGGACGCCGAGCGCGAATCGGGCTTCCAGCAGCGCGACCTGGCCTTCATCAAGGCCCGCCTGGCCCGCCTGGAACAGTCGTATGTCAACAAGGTCGACCAGGCGCGTTTTGAAGCCGGTCTGAAGCGTTACGCGCAACTGGCGGCGAAGAGCCATCCGCAAGGCCTGGACGCGCTGCTGCCGGCGCCAGGCGCCGTGGCGGCCCTGTACCAGCAGACGCAACTGGCTGACACGGCCAAGCGCCTGGCCTGGCTGGAAAAGGACCAGGCCGCTGTTGCCCAGTCCGACGACGCTTTCATGGCGCTGGCCATCAAGCTGCAGCCCGTCGAAGCGGCGCTGGAAGAGCGCCGCAAGGAAATCGACGGCAACCTGGAACGCGTGATTCCGCAATACATGCAAGCCGTGATTGCCTGGAAGAAATCGCAAGGCAAGCCGGTCTATCCTGACGCCAACTCGACCCTGCGCGTCACGTACGGCACGGTATCGCCGTACTCGCCGCGCGACGGCATCACCAAGGGACCGTTCACGACCGTGGAAGGCATCGTCGAGAAAGTCACGGGCAAGGCTCCGTTCGAAGCGCCGCAAGGCTTGATTGACGCCGTCAAGCAAAAACGCTACGGCCAGTTCCGCGACCCGTCACTGGGCACGGTGCCCGTCAACTTCCTCACCAGCGCGGACACCACGGGCGGCAATTCCGGCTCGGCCGTGATGAACAAGCGTGGCGAATTGATCGGCCTGAACTTCGATTCGACGTATGAATCGATCACCAAGGACTGGTACTTCGACACGGCCATCACGCGCGCCATCCACCTCGACATCCGCTACATGCTGTGGGTGATGAAGGAAGTGGACCACGCGGATAACTTGCTTCAGGAAATGACGATCAAGTATCCGAAGGCAGTGAAAGCTGCCAAGAAATAAGCTTCAGCTTGCGCTAGCGCAAAGCCGCATCCGCCGCAGGGCCGATGCGGCTTTTTTGCGGCCGCACCGTACACGCGGCCGGCGCCTGCCGCATCGGCTGCGCCACGTATAATTCCGATCACTTTCCACTCTTATTTTTCCGACAGGCCCGCCATGCCCCCGACTCCCGCTTTACCACTTGATTGGCAGACATTTGAAACTGCCTACGACGTCGAAGAAACCTGCTTCAAGCTGGCCAGCGCGTCGCTGGCCTTGCTGGGCGCGTCCCCATTCAAGGATCAGGCATTTTCAGCCTTTGCCTTCAACGCCGTATCGTTCCCCTCCCTTTCGCTGAGCCTTGACACCGATCCCGCCAACCGGGAGCGCGATTACTATCCTCCGGACTGGTCGAACGAGTGCATCGAAGTCGACGTGCCGGAAATCGGCCAGCTGTGGGAGGAGGGGTATGCAAGGATCGAAGGCGCGCTGCTCGAGCTGATCGACGCTGCCGATGACGAGCTGCTCGATGCCATCGAGGAGGGCTATCTGCACAGCCTGAGGAAAACCATGGTGCGGCTTGAAACGAGCCATGCGTTCGAGCAGATCAGGACCTGCCCGCGATTCTGGACCGTCGTCACGCAAATCGACGCCGATACGGAGGAAGAGGAGCGGCTGCTCGACCAGGTGCGCCAGGGCTAGCCGGCGTGAGCCTCCGCCGCCATTGCAAGCCGTGCGCTATAGCAGGGCTTGCCAGCGCCTGACTTCCGCGTCCGTCAGCATCGGCCCCCAGCCGCCACGCAGCGCCGCATCGTGCTGCACATAGTGCGCAAGCGGCGGCGCCGCCACGCCATGCCTGGCACAGATTTCAAGCACGGCTTCCAACTGGCGCCGGCTTGCCGCAAGGTCATCGCCATGCCAGGTACAGGCGCTCGTTTCCAGCACATGCCCGACAAGTTGCTCCAACGTGCCGAGCAGGTGCCCGGGCAGCGCCATGCGCAGGTCGTCCGGCCAGGGATCGCCCATGCCCGTCACTGCCAGGCAGGCAAAGCCGCGCTCCCAGGCGGCAAAATCCCCGGGCGCGAGCTGCGCCACCTTCCACGCGTGGCCGGCGAACGCGGACAGCGCCGGGTGGTGCAGGGCATGCTGCCGGCAAAAGCGTTGCAGGCACGTGAGCGCAAGGCATTGCCTGGCAATCACGGAGAGCGTGTCTATCGATATGTTATCCATGAATCATCAGTTCCTGAAGGTGGCACTTGCCGATAACCGAGTCAATTTGGCTTTATTGCGGTTGTCCCGCCTGGCAAGGCAGCTGCCGCAGCGCCTCCACTGGCAACTGAAAAAAGCGCGGCACCATGGCCGGCGACAGCTCGTCGCCGCCGTCCGCCATGGCCAGGCGGCCACTCAGCAGCAGCATCACGTAGCCGTGGCCCAGCGACCAGCCTGCGCTGGCGGCGGCCTTGTCCCAGCGCGCATCGAGGCCCGCTTCGCGCACGGCCGCGCCTGCCGTCTGCAGCACGTACTGGAAGCATGCCTGCGCCGCGTCCTGCAAGGCGGGGAACTGGCGCACGTCCTGGTGTTCGAACATCAGCCGGTAGTGGGCCGGCGCGGCCAGGGCGAATTCGATGTATTGCTGGCCCAGCAGCTGAAAACGCTGTTCGGATGGCAGGCTGCCCTGCGGCGGCAGTTCGGCTTCCCATTTGGCGATCAGGCTGGCGAAGCCGGCCGCCGCCACGTCGGCCAGCAAGGCTTCCTTGCTGGGGAAGTGGCGGTACACGGCGGCGATCGACACGCCCACCGTGCGTGCCAGTTCGCGCAGGGAAAGGGCGGCGTCGTGCTGCTGCGCCAGTTGCGCGATGGTGGCGGCGACCAGGGTGTCGCGCAGGTTGCCATGGTGATAATTGCTGTTCGTGCTCATGTTATGTTATCGCTGTTCACATTGTCGTGTATGATGGCCATGTTATCACTGAACACATGGAGAGCACATGCAAGAGATGAACAATGCGGTACGCGCCGTGGCCTTGCCGCCGGGCGCCAGCATCGCCCCCTTGTACCCGGGCAGCCACCTGGCCGACGCGTATGCCGTCGAGCTGCCGACTGCGCAGGCGCGCCAGATGGACATGGAAAGCCTGGCGCGCGTGCTGCTGGGCAGTCAGCCCGGCTGGGCGCGCAAGCTGATGGTGGTGCGCGACGCCATCGTGGCGCGCTTCGGCATCCGGACGGCCAGGCAGATGGAAGCCAGGCCTGGCAAGCGCATCGGCATCTTCCGCATCTTTGCCGTCAGCGACGATGAAATCATCGTGGGCGAGGATGACAGCCACCTGGACTTCCGTTTGTCGGTGCTGCGCAACCGCGACGCGGGACGGCATGGCAGCGTGACCATGTCCAGCGTCGTGCATTGCCATAATCGGGTGGGACGCGCCTACATCCTGCTGATCCGGCCCTTCCACAAGCTGATCGTGCAGCGTTCGCTGGCGCGCGCCGTCAAGGGCGGCTTTGCCTGAGCGGGGAAGGCGGCTGGCGGTGCGGGCAATCTTGCTTATTCATGGCTGGTATTGCATACTGCACCACCAGCCTCATCACGATTCCCATGAACGATACGCTTCTCCTGCTGGGTTTTGCCACCACGCCGCTTGAACTGATTTCCTTTGTCCTGGCATTGACAACCGTTGCGCTGAACATCCGCCAGAATCACTGGGCGTGGCTGTTCGCCATCATTTCCTCGGCCGCCTACGGTTTCGTGTTTTTCGAATCGCGCCTGTATGGCGACATGGCCTTGCAACTGCTGTTCATCAGCGTCTCGTTCTGGGGCTGGTACCAGTGGCTGCACCCGGCCAGCGGCGGCAAGACCCTGCCCGTGACGCGCCTCGACGGCCGCGGCTGGCTGGCATGCGCCGTCGGCTGGCTGGTGGGCTTCCTGCTCATCGCCTGGCTGCTGACGACGACGGACACGGACGTGCCCCATGCGGACGGTTTCCTCACCGCAGGCAGCCTGGTGGGACAATTCCTGCTGTCGCGCAAGAAATTGGAAAACTGGATCGCCTGGATCATCGTCGACGTGCTGTACGTGTGGCTGTATGTGCACAAGGGCCTGACCCTGACGGCCGTGCTGTACGCGTTCTTCGTCGTGATGGCCGTCATCGGCTTGCTGGCGTGGAGAAAGTCGGCCCCGGCCGCGCCGAGCGCGATGGTCCTCAAGTGATGGAGCGTTGCGTGCGCGTGGCCATCCTGGGCGCGGAATCGTCGGGCAAGTCGACCCTGGCGGCGGCCCTGGCCGAGCGCTATGGCACGGTGTGGGTGCCCGAGTATTTACGCGAGTTTGTGGAAACGCAAGGCAGGGTGCCCGTCGCGGCGGATCAGTATGGTATTGCGCGTACGCAAGTCGAACGCGAGGCGGTCGCTGCCGCCCAAGCCCGCCACTTCCTGTTTTGCGACACGACGCCCTTGATGACGGTGGTGTACAGCCGCCATTATTTTCACGGTGCAGATGCGCAACTGGCGGCGCTGGCCGATGCCACGCAGTACGATCTGACCCTGGTCACGGCACCCGACAGCCCCTGGGTGGCCGATGGCTTGCAGCGCGAGTCGGAAGCCGTGCGCCAATTGATCTACCGCTACCTGCTCGATGAGCTCGACGCGCGCGGCATCGTCTACCACGTGCTGCGCGACAGCCTGGAGGCGCGCCTGGAACAGGCGGCGCCTTTGCTGCAGCAGGCGCTCGCTGCGGCGCCTGCCATTTCCCTCAATTAAAAGTCAAACTGCGCCGAGACCTTGAAGGTGCGGCTGGCGCCCGGATACAGATAGCCATCCGATTCCGGCGTCACGTCGCGCCAGTAGAACTTGTCGGCCACGTTGTTGACGGCGGCGCGCAGCACGGCGCGCGTGCCGGCGATGCGCGTGGCGTACGCGGCGCCCAGGTTGAACACGTTGTACGACGGCACGAAGGTCGTGTTGCTGTACTCAAACGCTTTCTTGCCCGCATATTCCCAGCTGCCATTCACGCTCAAGCCCGCCACCTGTTGCACGGCGTAATCCGCATGCACGGCCGCCTTGAAGGCCGGCACGTTGGGTACGCGCTTGCCGTCGAGGTCGGCATTGCCCGTGCCTGACTGCTGGCTGTTCAGGGCCGTCACGGACGCGCCCAGGCTCAGGCTGGACGATGCCTTGCCCTGGGCCGACAATTCCAGCCCCCGGTGCTGGGCCTGGCCTTCGCGCACGAAGTTGTAGGCGCTCTTGCTGCTGTCGACGTACTGGTTGAATTCCAGGCCCTTGCGGATCTGGAACAGGCTGGCCGCCAGCATGAAGTCCGGCGTCACATCCATCTTCACACCCAGTTCGACCTGCTTCGAGCGGCTGGGCGACAATTCCACGTTGGCATTGAGCGCCTTGCGGTCGGCCGTGCCGCCATGTTCCATGCCTTGCGAATAGGCCGCGTACACGGACAGATTGTCGAGCGGGGTGTAGACGAGCGAGACGTTGGGCAGCAGGAAATCGTGCTTGGCGCGGATTTCCGTATCGGCCTTGAGTACATACTGGTAGCCGTCGACATTGATATGGCGCAAGCCGCCATGCAGCTTCCAGTCCGGCGCCAGGCTGACGATGTCCTGCACGAAGACGGAGTTTTCCGTGTCCTTGCGCACCAGGCGCACGGGGCCTTGCACGCCCGTCGACATGTCGACGATCTGCGGGCGGTAGATGTTGCTCACGCCAGCCCAGTCGTACACGTACAGGCCGGCGCGGTCCTTGCGGCGGAAGGTCGAGACGCCGGCCGTGAATTCATGGCGCAGGGAACCGGTGGCGAACTTGCCCTGGATCATGGCTTGCGCGCTCAGCGGTTTTTTCGTCTCGCCCAGGCTGCGGTAGTCATACACGTCGAAGTCGCCATTGCCGCAGAAGCCTGGGTACAGGTCTTGCGCGCTGCAGCCGTAAGGGAAGGCCGTGTAGTCGTCGCGCTTGAACGAGTGCTGGTTGGCCGACAGGGTGGCATGCCAGTCGTCATTGAACGCGTACTGGAAGCGCAGGCCGAGATTGCTGGTGACGGTTTCCACGGGACGCGTCCACGGCTGCAGGTTGAGCATGGCGTCGGCGCTGATGCCGGTCGGCAAGGTTTTATTGTTCAGCAGCTGGAAGCCGGGCGCCGTCGCCTGCGCCTTGTCCTGGTAGTCGGCATCGATTTGCAGCAGCGCTTGCGGCGAAATCTGCCAGTCGAAGGCGCCGGAAATGAACTTGCGGTTGCCGTCCGCGCCCTTGATGTAGGAGCGCAGGCGCTCGGCCGCCACGTTGACGCGGTAGCCGAAGCGCGTGTCTTCCAGGCGGCCGCCCAGGTCGATGGCGCCGTACACGGTGCCGCGTTCGCGCGTTTCCACGGTGACCGTGCGCAGCGGGGCGGCGGTGGGGCGCTTGACGATGAAGTCGATCACGCCGCCTGGCGCGGCCACGCCTGCCTGCAAGCCGGCCAGGCCCTTCAGCACTTCGATGCGTTCCTTGTTTTCCAGCGGGATTTGTGTGTCGCCAGGAATGGCCACGCCATCCTTGCGGTAGCTGGAATTGTTATCGAGCTTGAAGCCGCGGATGGAAAACTGTTCCGCATAGCCGACGGCGTTGTAGGCGTCGTTGATGCTGGTGTCGAGCTTGACGGCATCGCTGAGATTGCGGATCTGCAAGTCCTGCATGTCTTTTTGCGAAATGACGGTGACGGATGCCGGCGTCTGCAGCAGCGGCGCGTCACTGAAGCCGCCCACGGAGGCGCGCTTGGCGGCCGGCGCCTTGCTGGCCGTGACGACGACTTCGGCCATGCTTTGCGCCTGCGGGTCGGCTGCGTCGGAAGCCAGGGCGGGCGCGGCAAACGCGTGCAGGATGGCCAGGGTCAATACAGAAACGGATAAATTCGGTGTGGACATAGATTGCTCGTGGTTCAAGCCGTCTCTGTAAAAAGAGCACGGCAGGCTGCTTGTTCGGCTGGCGCCAACGCAGGAGCTATCAAAGGAGGGAGGTACTTTGCGCTTTCCTTCGCTGGCATTATCCAGATCAGGTACGAAGGGTATCTCTCACCCGGATGACTGCTCCAGGACCCCTAGCGAAATGACAGCTTAGCATGAACCACGGCCAGCTGTCCCACCCGGCTGACCGTTTTACAACAGTGTGGTGCGAATCTACAGACTGAGTTCCAGCACCTTGCGGCTGACGGCTGGCGTCACTTCGCGCTGTTCGCCCAGGGCCGTCATGCCGTGCGCTTCCAGGGCGGACACGACGGCGTCCACGCTGGCGTGGTTGAGGCCATAGTCGGCCAGGCGCGTCTTGACGCCCATGTGGCGGAAGAAGAATTCCGTGCGCGCGATGGCGGCCTCGATGCGGCCATCCTCGTCGCCGCCGTCCAGGCCCCACACGCGGGCCGCGTATTGCAGCAGCTTGGCGCGCTTGGCTTGTTTGCGCACGCGCAACATGCTGGGCAGGATGATGGCCAGGGTTTGCGCATGGTCGAGCTCGTACAAGGCCGTCAATTCGTGGCCGATGGCGTGCGTGGACCAGTCCTGCGGCACGCCCACGCCGATCAGGCCGTTCAAGGCCAGGGTGGCGCTCCACATCACGTTGGCGCGCACGTCGTAGTCGTCCGGGTGCGACAGGGCTTTCGGGCCTTCCTCGATCAGCGTCAATAAAATGCCTTCGGCGAAGCGGTCTTGCACGGACGCGTTCACAGGGTAGGTCAAATACTGTTCCATCACATGCGCGAACGCATCGACGACGCCATTGCCCACCTGGCGCAGCGGCAAGGTGAACGTCTTCGACGGGTCCAGCACGGAGAATTTAGGATAGACCTTGCGGCTCATGAACGAGCGCTTTTCTTGCGTGGCCTTGCGCGTGATCACGGCCGAGCCATTCATTTCGGAACCCGTGGCCGGCAAGGTCAACACGGTGCCGAAGGGCAGGGCGGCTTCGACGATCTTGCCGCCTTTGGCCAGGATGTCCCAGGCCACGCCTTCGTGCAGGGCGGCCGCGGCGATGAACTTGGTGCCATCGACCACGGAACCGCCGCCGACGGCCAGCAGGAAATCGATGCGCTCGCTTTTCACCATGGCCACGGCCTGCATCAGGGTTTCATAGCTGGGATTGGGTTCGATGCCGGCAAATTCCAGCACCGTATGGCCGGCCAGCGCCGCCTTGACTTCATCGTAGACGCCGTTCTGCTTGATGCTGCCGCCGCCATACGTCATGAGCACTCTGGCCTGGGGCGGGATCAGCGCCGTGATGGCGGCGATCTGGCCCTGGCCGAAAAGGATTTGCGTCGGATTGTAAAAGTCGAAATTGAACATGGGGCTCCTGCCGCTGAGGTTTAGGCTGTTGCTGAGCCATGATTATGGCCGAATGGGTGGAAACGTGCCGTGGACGCTTGAGCTTTTCGTCCGCGCGGTGGAGAATGCAGCCGATGTCACCACCACGCGAAAAGGAATGCGCATGACCACCGTCCCACTGGAAGAATCCGGCTTGCCGGCCACCGCGCTCGACATGCACCGCGCCATCGGCGCCACCATCGCCGCACTGCAGGCGCTGGACTTGAACAGTCAGCGTTTCGAGGCGTGCACGGACCCGGAACTGCGCCGCGTGCTCGCGCACGCGGGCGACACCAGCCGCAAGGAAGCGGCCATGCTGCTCGAATGGATGCGCCGCCGCGACGCGCGCCTGGACACGGCCATGAAGGAAGCGCTGTTCAAGGCGGGGCCGATTGTTGCCCAATATCACTATGACGAGAAAATATTGTAACTATTGGTTTGTTGCTGTGGCGTACCATGCGCCACTTTCGCATCGCTTCGCGTAGACTGTGCCCCTAATTAAATTTAACGTCGGATAGCAGCGGCTGTCCGGTGTATTTCAGGGGGCTTCAAGAAATGAGATCATTACCATACCGAGAAGGCAGCTGGTTTGCCGTGCCCTTGCCGGGCGGCGGCTATGCCGTCGGCGTGGTGGCGCGCAGGGCGCCTGCCGGGCGCATCATGCTGGCGTATATGTTCGGGCCGAAGCGCGACAGCTTGCCCACGCTGGAGGAGCTGGAAGGCTTGCGCCCGGAACAGGCCGTGCGCCGCCTGCGCACGGGCGACATGGCCCTGCTCAACGAGCGCTGGCCCCTGCTGGGCGACAGCCGCCACTGGGAGCGCGATGCCTGGCCCATGCCGGCCTTTATCCGCCGCAATGAATCCTTGCAGCGCGCCTGGCGCGCCAGCTATGCGGATGCCGACCCTGCCAAGCTGAACCGCGAGGAATCGATTCCCTTCGATACGCCGGGCATGGAAAGCGATTCCCTGTACGGTTATGGGGCGACGGAATTGTTGATGAATAAATTGCTGGCGCAGGAACAGGCGTCCGCCTGAGCGGCAGGGAACGGCACAACTGTACCGTTCCCGTCCGTTTATGCCGCTGGCAAGCTGATCTGAAACGCGAGGCCGCCGCCTTCGCGGTTGCGCACTTGCAATTCAGCGCCATGGCGCAGCAGCACGCGGTCGACGATGGCCAGGCCCAGTCCGGCGCCATTTGCCTGCCCGCGCGCCGTGTCGAGGCGGGTGAATGGCTTCATCAGCTGTTCGATCTTTTCCGCCGGCACGCCCGTGCCGTGGTCCTGCACCTCGATGATCACCTTTTTCGCGCCATGGCTGGTGCGCACCTGGCAGGCGATGTCGATTTCCGTCACGTCGCTGCCCGGCGTCTTGCCATAGCGGCGCGCATTCTCGATCAGGTTGTTCAGCACGCGGCGCAGGTCGGTGGGGTTGCCCATCGCATGCGCGCCGTCGGCGATGCTGGCGTTGATCTTCACGTCCGGCAGGCGCATCGCTTCGCGCGTCATGTCGTTGAGCAAACCGCTGAGGTCGACGTCGGTAAAGCTCGACGCCTCCGTCGGCCTGGCATAGTCTAGGAACTGGCCGATGATGGCGTCCATTTGCCCGATATCGGACTGGATGCCTTCGCGCGCCTCGTCCGACAGGTTCGCCATTTCCACTTCCAGCTGCATGCGCGCCAGCGGCGTGCGCAAGTCGTGCGAAATGCCGGCCAGGATCACGGCGCGGTCCGATTCCACCTGTTTCAGGTCGTCGACCATCTGATTGAAGCTGCGGTTCGCCTCGATGATTTCGATCGGGCCCTTTTCCGGCAGCGGCGCCGGCTGCTTGCCCTTGGCGATGTCGCGCGCGGCCGCCGTCAAGCGCGACAGCGGCAGATTGATCAGGCTGGAAATGATGGCCGCGCCCAGCAGGGACAGCAGGGACACGAGGCTGGCCCAGCCCAGCCACTGGAAGCCCGTCAGGCCGCGCAGGCGCTCGCGGTCCAGCATCAGCCAGTACTCGTCGTCGTCGATCTTGAAGCTGACCCAGAAGCCGGCCACGCCGTTGACGCGCGCGGAAAAGCGCGTGTCCTTGCCCAGCTTGGCCTTCACCAGCGCCTCGATGTCGGGCATCAGGTAATTGTCGGGCGGCGGCTCGATGCGGTCGTCTTCTTCCAGCGAGAAGATGCGGATGCCTTCATTGCTGACGAGGTCGAACAGCAGCTCGCGCCGTAGTTCGGGCGCCGAGTGCGTCAAGGCCGCATGCGTGATGGTGACGACGGAAATGATCTGGGCGGAAATCTGCTGCGCCTGCGGCTCGCGCTGGATGAAGGAAATCATGCTGAACCACGCGATCATGCTGACCGTGGTCAAGGTGCCGAGCAGCAAAAAGGTGCGCCAGAACAAGCCGCTTTTCAGCCGCGCCAGGCTGATATCGGGAAAAAGCTTCATCATGCCTCGCCAGCGATCAGCGCGGCTGTCCGTCCGGGATGAAGACGTAGCCGAGGCCCCACACGGTCTGGATGAACAGCGGGCTCGACGGATCTGGCTCGATCAGTTTGCGCAGGCGCGAGATTTGCACGTCCAGGCTGCGGTCGAACACTTCGTATTCGCGGCCGCGCGCCAGTTCCATCAGTTTTTCGCGCGACAGGGGCTGGCGCGCATGGCGGGCAAACACTTTCAGCACGGAAAACTCGCCCGTGGTCAGGGGCACCGTTTCGCCATTCTTTTTCAGGGTACGCGTACCCAGGTCCAGCACGAAGTCGCCGAATTCGAAGGTTTGCGGCGTTTCCGACGGCGCGCCCGGGATTTCATCGGGACCCTTGCGGCGCAGCACGGCGCCGATGCGGGCCACCAGCTCGCGCGGATTGAACGGTTTCGGCAGGTAATCGTCGGCACCCATTTCCAGGCCCACGATGCGGTCCACGTCTTCGCCCTTGGCCGTCAGCATGATGATCGGCGTCTGGTCGCCCGCGCCGCGCAGGCGGCGGCAGATCGACAGGCCGTCTTCGCCCGGCAGCATCAGGTCGAGCACCAGCAGGTCGTAGCGTTCGCGCAGCCACAGCTTGTTCATGGCCGTCGCGCTCTCTGCCGTGAAGACATTGAAACCCTGTTCGGTCAGGTAGCGGCGCAGCAGGTCGCGCAGGCGCACATCGTCATCGACCACCATGATTTTTGCCTGGTGGCCGTGGATCGATTGCGTTGGTGTGTTGCTGCCGGAAGTGGAGGTTGTGGTCATTTAGGGTGTCGTGTTATCTTATATTAGTTGCTATAGTAACGCCTCGCGCGGCGTCGGCAAGGGGCTGTGGCGACCCATTACAAAGTGTTACAAACTTTACCCAATTACTCTTACTGCACCGTGTAAAGCATCATACACTGGGGCCACAGTGGAAATCAGCTTTAAGTTTATACGGCATCGCGGAAGAGGAACTCAATGAATATCTTTACTAAAAAAATTCACGCCGCTCCCAGCGCAGCTATTGCCGCACGTACAACTGTGCTGTCCGCATTTGCCGTTTGCTCCGTGTTTGCCGCCAGCCTGGCGTCAGCGCAAAACCAGCCGCCGCCACGCCGTGACGACCAGCAGCAAATGCAGGCCCAGCGGTATGAACAGGTACAGCGCACCAGTAGCAATGATACGCGACTGCGCGAACAGCGTGACGCACGCAGTTTCGACACGCGCGCTGAAGAGCAGCGCCGCGCCAACGAAGGCGCCGACGCCTCGCGCCGCACGGGCCGCATGACGCCCGACGAGCGGCGCGACCTGCGCCGCCAGATCAACGAAGTGGGCCAGGATATCTATTCCAACCCGCCGCGCCGCTAGGCGGCCATCCCCCCTCCGACAGGGCCATCTCGCAAGACATGGCCCTGTTGCATCTGGCCGCCCGCATTGTCGCTCAGTCAGGCACACGGCCCCGCCCCGTGATATTGTTCTAGTGCACGGAGGCAATTCTTTGAAATGGCTGTTGGGGGAGGCAAGGCGTGAGCGACGACGACACACCCGTTCCGGATGCGGTCCCCGCAGGCGGCTTGCCGCACGGCCTGGTCCAGCGCGACGAGGGCGTGTTCCTGGACCTGTCGCTGGCGCCGGCGCAGCTGCGCGCCGCCGTCGACCAGCTGTTCCAGTCGGGGCAGTTGCTGGCGGGCCTAGATTACGGTTTGTTCCTGCTGACCCTGTTCCATGCGCCCGCACCCCGCGCCGCGCCCAAGGGCGACGCCTTGCTGCGCATCGCCGTGCGCGTGGCGCCGTTCCCGCCCCAGCGCCGCGCGCTGTATAAACAGGTCAAGATCCGGGGCGACAGCGCCGAGTTTTATTTTGAAACCTTGCCTGCCGACGCGGATGGCCAGGCGCCGGCGCGCCGCGAGTTTGACGAGCTGGTGGCTGACTTGTGGTGCAAGGACGTGCACTACGGCATCGATAGCGTGGCCGTGCGCGCCATGCTCGCCAGCGGCAAGGCCGAGCGCATCACGGTGGCGCGGGTGCTGCCGCCGCAGCCGGGGCGCGACGCCCAGCTGGTCGAAGTGTCGCAAGGCATCCACCGCGACGATGCGCCGCGCGAACGCTCCGATGGCCGCCTGGATTTGCTCAGCTTCAAGAACCGCTTCCCGCAAGTGAAAAAGCACGCGCGCCTGCTGCGCCTGCTGCCGGGCACGCCCGGCTTGCCTGGCTATGACCTGGCCGGCAAGCCAATGCCGCCGCCCGCGCCGCTGGAGCTGGACCTGGCTGCGGTGGCGGGGCCAGGCACGTCGGTCGAGTATTTCAGCGATGGCGCTTTCGTCGTCGCCACCATGGATGGTTATGTGAATGTCGATGAGCACGGCAAGATGTCGATCGAAAACAAGATCGTCAGCCGCGAAGGCGTCAGCAGCCGCACCACGGGCAATCTGAAGCTGCGCGCCGCCTACGAGGAGTATGGCGAAGTGCAGGAGCAGCGCCAGCTCGACGGCAGCGACATCACCATCCATGGCGACGTGTATGGCCATCTGCACTCGCATGGCGGGTTGATATGGCTCAAGCGCAACCTGGTGGGCGGCACGGCCTTCAACGAGCACGGCGACGTGCGCGTCGAGGGCGTCGCCTCCGGTTCCGTGCTGCAGGCGCTGAGCGGCGAAGTGCACGTGAAGCGGGCCGAAAGCTGCGTCATCGCCGGCACGCGCGTGGTGATCGACAGCGCCAGCAATTGCGAGATCATCGCCGACGAGGTCGTCATCGAACTGGCCGAAGGCTGCGCCGTGGCGGCGCGCACCATCCGCATCGGCAGCGCCGGTCCCCGCAGGCAGGTGGAAATGCTGCTGTTCCCCCTCGTGCCCGACTTGAGCGCGCTGGAGCAAAAGATCGGGGAAAGCCTGGCGAAGGCGGCGCAATTCCTGCAGGTGCAGCACAAGCGCCAGCAGGAAATCGATGCCATCGCGCAATTGCCCGAGGTGCGCAACTACCTGACCCTGGCGGGCCAGCTGCGGCGCGGCGAATTGCAGTTGCAGCCAGCGCAGCAGCTGCAGTACGACAAGCTGGCCGCGCGCATCGCTCCCGTGCTGAAAGAGGTGGCGCGGCTGCGCGTGGAAGTGAAACAGTCGGAAATCCTGCACGCGCAGATGCTGGCGCTGGTGGAACAATTGCGCCAGTCGCGGCAGGCGACGGCGGGCCAGTCGCGCTGCACCCTGGGTCTCGTCGATGGCGAGACGACGGTGCGCGCCCTCGTCGTGCCGCCCGGACCGGCCAAGGTCTACGACCGGCCGCCGAAAGAAATCAAGGCCTTGCTGCGCAGCGCCACGCCAGCCACGCAGCCCGTGTTCGCGGACAGCACGGGCAGCCTGGACTGGACTTACCAGCCACCGCCCTGATCAGTCGATAACTTTGCCGCGGGATTGCTTGAGGACGCTGTGCGTGCTCTTGCTGTCGAGGCGGCGCCGCTGCGAGCTGCGCGTGGGCTTGGTGGCGCGGCGCACGGCGGGCAGGAAAGTCACGCTGTCGATGATTTCCTGCAAGCGCCGCAACGCCTCTTCCTTGTTCTGCTCCTGGCTGCGCGACTGCTGCGCTTTGAGCACCAGTACGCCATCCTTGCTGATGCGGCTGTCGCGCAGGGCCAGCAGCCGTTCCTTGTACGCTTCCGGCAGCGACGAGGCGGCGATGGGGAAGCGCAGATGGATGGCGCTGGATACCTTGTTGACGTTCTGCCCGCCCGGGCCCTGGGCGCGGATGGCGGAAAATTCAACTTCAGCGGGGTTGACGAGGTGTTGCATGGCCTGCCTGTTGGGGGGGGGATGTCGGTATTGTAAGGGAAGATGGCTGCGCCGGCGCAAGGCGGGGTGTTGAGTACAGGCTGGCCTTCCGGGAAAGTTGAGTTTTCTCAACGCCGCCTGCGGCGATGCTGGTTAGCATGGGGCCAACGTTGCGCCACTGCGCATCCTGGCAGCGCTTACCGGATGAAAGGAACATCATGCAGCCCACGACCACGCCTGGCGCCGCAACCGCGCAATACCTGACGCAGTACTTGAGCTTCCGGCTGGGTGGCCTGGAATACGGCCTCGATTACCGTTGCGTGCGGGAATTGCGCCCCCTGAAGGAGCTCGACCGCTTTTCCTCGGAAGGGGAAGTGCTGCACAACGTGGCCGTCTCGCGCGGCGTGATCATTCCCATCGTCGACATGCGCGCCGCGTTCGGCAGCGCCCACGGCGCGCCCGACCCGGCCACCGACGTGATCATCCTGCAGCTGAGCAATGGCGTGATGGGCATGGTGGTCGATGGCGTCACCGATATCGTCAGCCTGGCGCCCGCCGACATCGCCGCCGTGCCCGGCCTGGGCGAGACGGAAGCCGATTACCTGCTGGGCCTGGGCACGGTGGCGGGACGCCGATTGATCCTCGTCGACATCGACCGCCTGATGGCGATCCGCAGCCCCAGCCCCATGCAGGCGGCATAAAAAAAGACGACCCGGGAGTCGTCTTTTGTCGCTACTGCATTAACCGAGCTTTTCGAGTTGATCTTGCAGATCGAGCCACTCCGCTTCCAGCTGCGCCAGGTCCTTGGTGAAGAAGGTCTGGTCGGCCAGCAATTGCTTCAGCTTGGCCTTGTTGGCCGCGTCGTAGATGGTCGGCTCGCCCAGCTTGGCGTCGGTTTCCGCCTTTTGCGCATTGCGCTTGGCGATCTGCTCTTCCTGGCGCTTGATCTTGTTTTCGATCGGCTTGCGCAGGGCGGCCGTTTTCTGGCGCTCTTCCGCTTCCTTGCGCTTGTCGCGCACGGGCGCGGCAGGGGCGGCGGCTACCGGCGAAGGTACGGAAGACGTCACGGGGAAGTCCGTCTTGTTGGCCTTGCCGGCGGCCGGCAGCACGTCCGTGCCCTTGCCCAGCTTGGTCTTGAACAGCCAATCCTTGTAGTCGTCCAGGTCGCCGTCGAACGGTTGCAGCTTGCCGTCGGCAACGATGATGAATTCGTCGGTGGTGGCGCGCAGCAAGTGGCGATCATGGGAAACGACGACCAGCGTGCCTTCGAACTGGGCCAGCGCTTCCGTCAGCGCTTCGCGCGTTTCCAGATCCAGATGGTTGGTCGGTTCATCGAGCAGCAGCAGGTTAGGACGCTGCCAGACGATCAGGGCCAGCGCCAGACGGGCTTTTTCGCCGCCCGAGAACGGTGCGATCGACGCGGTGACCATGTTGCCGGGGAAGTTGAATCCGCCGAGGAAGTTGCGCAATTCCTGCTCGCGCACGGTCGGGGCGATCTTCGCCAGATGCCACAGCGGCGATTCGTCGTGGCGCAGCATTTCCACCTGGTGCTGGGCGAAGTAGCCGATGTTCAAGCCCTTGCCCATGGTGGCGTCGCCCATCAGCGGCATCAGTTCGCCGGCGATGGTCTTGATCAGGGTCGATTTGCCGGCGCCATTCTGGCCCAGCAAGCCGATGCGCTGGCCGATCTGCAGCGAAAACTTGATGCCGTTGACGATGGTTTTATGCGTGATTTCGCCCGTCGCTTCGTTCTCGATCTTGTAGCCCGCATCGACGTCTTCCATCACCAGCAGCGGGTTCGGAGCCGACAGCGGCTCGCGGAATTCGAACGAGAATTCGGCGGCGGCGCGCAGTGGCGCCAGCTCTTCCATCTTCGCCAGCGCCTTCATGCGGCTTTGCGCCTGGCGGGCCTTGGACGCTTGCGCCTTGAAGCGGTTCACGAACGATTCCAGATGGGCGCGCTTGCGCTGTTGCTTTTCCAGCGCGCCGGCGGCCAGGATCATCTGCGCCGCGCGTTGGCGCTCGAAGCTCGAATAGTTGCCCGAGTAGCGTTTCAGCTTGCGCTCGTCGATATGCACGACCACGTTGACGACTTCATCGAGGAAGTCGCGGTCATGGGAAATGATCAGCAAGGTGCCGGCGTAACGCTTGAGCCAGTCTTCCAGCCAGATGATGGCGTCCAGATCCAAGTGGTTGGTCGGTTCATCGAGCAGCAGCAGGTCGGACGGGCACATCAGCGCTTGCGCCAAGTTCAAACGCATGCGCCAGCCGCCGGAGAAACTGGCCACAGGTTGCTGCATCTGGTCCAGGGTGAAGCCCAGGCCCAGCAGCAATTGCTCGCCGCGCGATTGCACGGTGTAGGCGTCGGCATCGGCCATGGCGCTGTAGATTTCGCCGATGGCGATACCGTTTTCCGACGTGGCAGGCTCCGATTCCAGGCGCGCCAGTTCCGCTTCCAGTTTGCGCAGGGTGACGTCGCCATCGATCGCATAGTCGAGCGCGGCACGGTCCAGCGGCGGCGTTTCCTGCGCCACGTAAGCCACGCGCCACTTGGCCGGGAAATCGATCTCGCCCTGGTCAGGGTGCAATTCGCCACGCATCATGGCGAACAGGCTCGATTTGCCCGCGCCATTGGCGCCGATCAGGCCGATCTTGTCGCCCGGATTGAGGGTGACATCGACTTGTTCGAGCAACGGTTTGATGCCGCGCATCAGGCTTACTTGTAGGAAACGTATCATTTTTTTCTTTGTGTTGTAAATTAAGGCGCTGCGCGCTGACGCCAGCGCTTATACCAGCTTGAGCTGCTCGGCCGTCAGCAGGAAGACCATGTCGTCGCCGGCGCTCGTCGTCAGCCAGGTCAGGCCCAGTTCGCCGAAGGCCGCTTCCGCGTATGCGCGTTCGTTGCCGATTTCAATCATCAGGATGCCGTCATCCGTCAGGCGCTCGGCCGCGCCGGCGATGATCTTGCGCACCAGGTCCATGCCGTCGCTGCCGCCGTCGAGGGCGATTTGCGGTTCGGCCAGGTATTCCTGGGGCAGGGCGCCCATCGACGCGGAATTCACGTACGGCGGGTTGCTGATGATCAAATCATATTTCTTGGTCGGCACGTTCGTGTACAGGTCCGATTCGATCAGGGTGACGCGATCCTGTAATTTGTACGTGTCGACGTTGCGCTTGGCCACGGCCAGCGCATCGGCGGAAATGTCCACGGCGTCGACCTGGGCGTTCGGGAAGGCGTCGGCCATCATGATAGCCAGGCAGCCCGAACCGGTGCACAGTTCCAGGATGTTTTCCACGGCTTCCGGTTCCGCCACCCACGGCGAGAAGTATTCAGGGATCAGCTCGGCGATGAAGGAGCGGGGCACGATCACGCGCTCGTCGACGTAGAAGTTATACGTGCCCAGCCAGCCTTCCTTGGTGATGTAGGCGGCCGGCACGCGGTCGATGCTGCGGCGGTCGATGACGCTCATCACGCTGGCCACTTCCGATGGCAGCAGCTTGGCGTCGAGGAACGGTTCGAGCTTGTCGAGCGGCAACTTCAACGTGTGCAGGATCAGATAGGCTGCTTCGTCGAACGCTTCGGCGCTGCCGTGGCCGAAAAACAGCTTGGCGGTATTAAAACGGGTAACGGCGTAGCGCAGCAGGTCGCGTGGCGTGGAAAACGGGTTCGGGGTCATGGCATTCTCGAAAAGACGGTGTTCTGGCCCGCCGTGACGGGCCTCGGTATTCTGGTTCAGACGGGCAGCAAATGCTCCAGGGTGCGCCGGTAAATATTCTTCAGAGGATCGATGTGGCGCAGTTCGATGTGCTCGTCGATCTTGTGAATACTGGCATTGGGCGGCCCGAATTCTATCACTTGGGGGCAGATTTGCGCGATAAACCGGCCATCCGAGGTGCCGCCCGTGGTCGACAGCTCAGTCGCGAGGCCCGTTTCTTCCAGGATGGCGGCCGACAGCGCATCGGAGAGGGTGCCGCGCGGCGTGAGGAAGGGCAGGCCGCTCAGGGTCCACTGCAAATCGTATTGCAAGTCATGCCGGTCGAGGATGGCGTGCACCCGTTCCTGCAATCCCTCGGCCGTGCTGGCCGTGGAAAAGCGGAAATTGAAGTCGATCACCATGTCGCCCGGAATCACGTTATTCGCGCCCGTACCCGCGTTGATGTTCGACATTTGCCACGAGGTCGGCAAGTAATACTCGTTGCCCGCATCCCATTTTTCCTCGACCAGGTCGGCCAGCGCCTGCGCCGCTTCGTGGATGGGATTCATTGCCAGGTGCGGATAGGCAATGTGACCCTGCACGCCCTTGATCGTCAAACGGCCCGACAGCGAACCGCGGCGGCCGTTCTTGATCATGTCGCCCAGCTGCGCGCTCGACGTCGGCTCGCCCACCAGGCAATAGTCGATCTGTTCGCCGCGCGCCTTCAGTTGCTCGCACACGATGACGGTGCCGTCCGTGGCCGGGCCTTCCTCGTCGCTGGTGATCAAAAAGGCGATCGAACCCGTGTGCCCGGGCGTGGCGGCGATAAATTCCTCGCAGGCAATTACCATGGCGGCGATCGAGGTCTTCATGTCGGCCGCGCCACGGCCGTACAGCTTGCCGTCGCGGTGCGTGGGAATGAAGGGCAGCGAGCGCCATTGCTCGACGGGGCCGGTCGGCACCACGTCCGTATGGCCGGCAAAGACGAACACGGGCGACGTCGTGCCGCGCCGCGCCCACAGATTGGTGACGTCGTTCGACTGTATCGTTTCGCAGACAAAGCCCAGCGGCGTGAGGATGTCGATCAGGTGCTGCTGGCAGCCCTTGTCGTCGGGCGTGACCGAGGACAGGGCGATCAGTTTTTCGGTCAGGGCGAGGGTTTTGGAGGTGGTCATGGGTAAGGTCGTGCCGGCAACATCGTTCCGGTGGTCAACTAAGTATGGTTACAGCGAGAAAAGGGTCTGGTACTGCGCATCCGAAAACGCCACGCTGAACTGGCCATCCTTGTCCAGCACGGGGCGCTTGATGATGGACGGGTTTTCCAGCATCAGCTCCAGGGCGCTGGCCGCGTCGGTGATCGATGCTTTGCGCTCGTCGGACAGGGCGCGCCACGTCGTGCCTTTCTTGTTGACCAGCACGTCCCACGGCAATTGCGCCAGCCACGCCTCGACGGTGGCGCGTTCCAGGCCCTGCTTCTTGAAGTCGTGGAAGGTGAAATCGAGTTGCTGCGCGGCCAGCCAGGTGCGGGCCTTTTTGACGGTATCGCAGTTGGGGATACCGTAGAGTGTAATGGTCGTCATGGGTAGGGCTAAGGGGGTATGAATGCGGTTCGCTTGATCGCGGCGCTTGCGCTGGCGCGATATGCGATGTCAGCCGACATTATACAGTCGATGCGCAGTCGATGCGGCAGTGCAACAAGGTTGCATGTTCATGGCAGGTTCAGGGCCAGGCGCTGCGGATGCCCAGCAGCGTGGCGGCCTGGCCGAAGTCTGGATGGGCCGAGAGCGGCGTGGCGGACGCCAGCGCGAGCTTGGGCGCGGCGCGGTGGACGCCAGCGAACTACCCAGTTAGCACGTGTCGTATCAGTTCGCCCGTGGCATGGCCGGAGATCCGGTACAGCGTGGCGGGATCGCAATGCGCCGTCTGCAGCGCTGCGGGCAGTTGCGGCAGACGGGGCAGGCGCAAGATTGCCACGGTTGTGCTGTTATTCGTCTGCGTAGGCGCGGGCGGCCGCCATCACGGCATCGAGTTTCCCTTTGGCTAGGGCCTCCAGCGGCGACTTGCCGCCCAGAGACAGGCGCGGGACAGTAAAAAAATCCCATTTGGCGGCGCCGGGCAAGTCGCCGAGGATTTTGCTGATTTTTTCCAGGATGTGGCGGTCGTGGCGGGGATCGGCGAAAAATGCTGGATAGGCATATTCGCCGGAGGCGCCGCGCAAGGCAAACAGGCGTCTGGCTTTGAGTGCCGCGCTGAGCGCTTGCGGCGTGACTTCCAGCCGGGCGCGCAGTTCCGGGCCGGATAGCAAGCTGTGCGACGCCAAGTCTTTTTCACGCTGCTGCCGTTCCTGCTCTTCCAGGCCGCGCATGAATTGCCGGGTGCTGACGTGGCCGGCATGCGCGTCGATGCCGGAAACCCGGTTCAACTCCCGCTCGGCCACGATATCGAGGTCGCGCCGCATTTGCGCGAGCAGCGCGGGCCGGTCGTCGCGCGGTACGGCGTCCAGCAGCGATGCATACGCTTCCTGGAACGTATCTTGTGCAATATTAAAGCGCAAGCCGGTGGCGCTGGATGCGAGTGTGTCCGCCAGCTTGCTGGCCAGCGAGGGCGTGGCAGGCGCATGCCTGGTGTCGGCGGCGGCCTCATCGATCGTGCCGGTGTCGCCCTTGCCGGCAGGGGAGCGTGTGTTCGATGTGTTCGACATGGCCCTATCCTTGAAACGCATGTTTCAGCATAGGACAGGAAGTCAAACAAAGCAAACAAAGCAAGGAAATTAAATATCTACACTTTGATGTATCACAAACCTTGAGTGTGGCTGGCTTACACAGGCCGTGGCGCCGCCTTGCCCGATTCGGCTGGACCGAAATGCAGGCCCAGCCGCAGGGCCAGGGCGCGCAGGGCGCCGCTTTCCTGCAGGTGCAGGGCCAGCGCGATGTGGCCGTCGGGGCGCACCAGGTAGGCCGCGTCACGGCCCAGGCCGGCCAGCTTGGCGGCGACATTGAAGGTGTAGCAATGCACGGGCAGTTTCAGCACGCGCGCTTCGTCCAGCAGTTCGGGCGCCGCTTCGCCATAGATGTGCAATTGCCAATCCATGCTGCGCAGGGCCGTGAAATTGTCTTGCGTGCCGTCCGAGAACCACGGCAGGCGGTCGCCGCCGCGCAAGTATTCCGCGTGCCCCGCGGACAGGGCGCTGTCTTCATAGCTGATCTGGATTTGCGACACGGTCCGGAACAGCAAGCGGCGCGCCCGCCCGAAGCCGGAGAGGAAGGGCAGCGCGTGCGGCACCAGCCAGCGGCGCAGGAATTGCCCGGCGATGCCTTGCGCGACGATGGCCTGGAAGGCGCGGTCGGTGGTGGCGACGAGCTTGCGGGCAAACACGATGCGCTCGCTTTCATAGGTGTCGAGCAGGGCGTCGTTGCTTTGTCCCCGCAGCTTTTGCGCCAGTTTCCAGGCCAGGTTGACGGCGTCGCCCAGGCCCGTGTTCATGCCCTGGCCGCCCACGGGGCTGTGCAGGTGGGCCGCGTCGCCGAGGATGAAGCAGCGCCGCTCGCGAAACTGTGCCGCCACCCGGTGATGCACTTTATACGTGGAAAACCAGTTCACGTGCTCGACCTGGATATTCAGCAAGCTTTCCACCTGTTCCCGCACGTCGTCGAAGACGGGCGCGGGCGCGCCTTCCGGGCGGTCGGGCAGGATGCCGATCAGGCGCTGCATGCCGCTGGTGCGCACGGGCAACATCAGCGCAAAAGAGTTCGCGCCCAGGTGAGCGTGCAAATCCGTATTCTTGCCGGCCACTTGCGCATCGGCCACGTAATACAGGTGGTCGTAGGTGCCGCCGGAGAACGCGAAGCCGGCGATTTCGCGCACCTTGCTGCGCGCGCCGTCGCAGCCGCAAATATAGTTAAACGTGCAATATTGTCGCTCGCCATTGTTGAGCAGGATGGCTTGCACTTCGCTATCGTCCTGCGTCCACAGGTCCAGCGCGACGTTCCATTCCACATGCACGCCGGCCGCCGCCAGCTTGCTGATAAGAAAGCGTTCATGCTCGTCCTGGGGCAGGCTCAGCACGAAGGGGTAGGGACTCAGGCCTTCGCCGATCTCGCCCAGCGCCAGTTTCACCAGCTCCTCGCCGCCTTCGTGGATGTGCATGGCATTGATCTTGATGCCCAGGCTGACGAGTTCGTCGGCAAAGCCCAGCTGCTGGTAAAACTCCAGGGTGCGTGCATGCACGGCCATGGCCCGCGACGCCTGGCCCGGTCCGCTGTTTTTATCGATGATGCGGCAATCGACGCCATGGCGCGCCAGGCGCAAGGCAAGCATGAGGCCGGTAGGACCGGCGCCGACGATCAATACGGGAGGAGTATTCATGCCATCCAGTATAGGACAGGATGGGTGATGGCTGCGCGACGATTGAAGTTGCTATCTGGAAATGAAAATGTCCCGCCGGTTGGCAGGACATGATTTTTTACGTGCGTCACGACGCCTCTGCAAACCGTAGCGAGCACGCTCAATATCGGGTCGAGTAGCGGAACTGTACATGTAGTACAGTGAGCAACGGAAACCCGATAGTGGGCAGCGCAGTAGGTTTACAGAGGTGTCATCAAATACCGCGCAGCAGCTCGTTGATACCCGTTTTTGCGCGGGTCTTCGCATCCACGCGCTTGACGATCACGGCGCAGTACAGCGAGTACTTGCCGTCTTCCGAAGGCAGGTTGCCCGAGACCACGACGGAGCCGGCTGGCACGCGGCCGTAGGTGACTTCGCCCGTGGCGCGGTCGTAGATCTTGGTCGACTGGCCGATGTACACGCCCATCGAGATGACGGAGTTTTCTTCGACGATGACGCCTTCGACGATTTCCGAACGGGCGCCGATGAAGCAGTTGTCTTCGATGATGGTCGGGTTCGCTTGCATTGGTTCCAGCACGCCGCCGATGCCGACGCCGCCGGACAGGTGGACGTTCTTGCCGATTTGCGCGCAGGAACCGACGGTGGCCCAGGTGTCGACCATGGCGCCTTCATCGACGTAGGCGCCGATGTTGACGTAGGACGGCATCAGCACGACGTTCTTGGCGATGAAGCTGCCGCGGCGGGCGACGGCTGGCGGCACCACGCGGAAACCGCCCTTGACGAAGTCTTCCTTGGTGTAGTTGGCGAACTTGGTCGGGACCTTGTCGTAGAACTGCATCGTGCCGTCCGATGGCAGGACGACGTTGTCTTCCAGGCGGAACGACAGCAGCACGGCTTTCTTGACCCACTGGTTGACGACCCAGTCGCCCGAGGTTTTTTCCGCCACGCGGATGCTGCCGTTGTCCAGGCCATTGATGACGTGGGAGACGGCGTCGCGCAGTTCGGCCGTGCCGTTGCCCGGATTGATCTCGGCGCGGTTTTCCCAGGCCTGGTCGATGATGTTTTGCAGTTGTTGGCTCATGATGATGTCTTATTAGTGAGTTAATGCGGATGCGGAAAGCTGCTGGCAGAATTTTACTATGCGTAAGGCCGCTTCCAGCCCTTCGGCCGTTTCGGCCACGAGGGCCATGCGGATGCGGTTGCGGCCCGGATTGATGCCGTGCGCGTCGCGCGCCAGGTAGCTGCCAGGCAATACCGTCACATTATATTCGGCGTACAGGCGTTGCGCGAATTCGGTGTCGGACAGGCCCGTGCGGCTGACGTCGGCCCACAGGTAGAAGCCGGCGTCCGGCAATTGCACGTCCATCACCGATTGCAGCAGCGGCGTGATGGCGTCGAACTTGGCGCGGTACTTGGCGCGATTTTCCTCGACATGGGTTTCGTCGTTCCAGGCCGCGACGGAGGCCGCCTGCACGGCAGGGCTCATGGCGCCGCCGTGGTAGGTTCGGTAGAGCAGGAATTTTTTCAATACTTCGGCATCGCCGGCAACAAAACCCGAGCGCATGCCCGGCACGTTCGAGCGCTTCGACAGGCTGGAAAACACCACCAGGCGGGCATACGGGCGCTCGATGGTGGACAGGCCAAGCATGTGCGCCGCCTGCAGCGCGCCCAGCGGCGGCGTGTCGCCGTGGTAAATCTCGGAATAGCACTCGTCGGCGGCGATGACGAAATCGTAGCGCTCGGACAGGGCGAACAGATGTTCCCAGTCGGTCAGGCTCAGCACGGCGCCCGTCGGGTTGCCTGGCGAGCACAAAAACAGCAGTTTCACTTTTTCCCACACGCTGGACGGTACGCTGTCGTAGTCGCAGCCGAAATTGCGCGCCGGGTCGGAATTGACGAAATACGGTTCGGCGCCGGCCAGGTAGGCGGCGCCCTCATAGATCTGGTAAAACGGATTCGGGCTGATCACGAGCGAACCGGCGGCCGGATCGATCACCGTTTGCGCCAGCGCAAACAACGCTTCGCGCGAACCGTTCACGGGCAGGATTTGCGTGGCAGGATTGAGCTTGGGGATGCCATAGCGGCGCTCGAGCCAGCCGGCGATGGCTGTACGCAAGGCTTCCGAACCGATGGTGGTCGGATAGCTGGCCAGGCCATGGATATTGTCGACCAATGCCTGCTCGATGAAAGCCGGCGTCGGGTGCTTGGGTTCGCCCATGCCCAGGCTGATGGGCGCATACTCGGGATTGACCGTCACACCGGCAAACAGCTGGCGCAGCTTTTCAAAGGGATATGGTTGCAGTTTAGCAAGAAGTGGATTCACGGAACGGACCAGGGCAAGAGTGGAAAGACGATGTTGCTCAGCGATTGCTAGGCGATTGCTTGGCGCGGCAGACTTGATGCCGGTCAAATAATGAGCCGCGTCTTTCATTATAGCCGTCCTCGCGGGGCCGCTGTGCAAGCCGCATCGGCGTGAGGGCTGCCCGGCCTGCCACGGCATGCCGCAGCGGGGAGTGCCATGCCATGGCGCGGCAAGGTAAAATACGCTATGTCTACCTTACTTCCCACCCTGCTTGCCATTGAAACCTCGTCCGAACTCGCCTCCTGCGCCTTGTTGCGCGGCGATGTCGTCCTGTCCCGCGCGTCGTCGGGCGTGCGCACCCATTCCCAGTCCATCTTGCCGATGGTGCAGGAATTGCTCGCTGAAGCGGGCGCGACCCTGGCCGACGTCGACGCCATCGCCTATGGCTCCGGCCCCGGCTCGTTTACGGGCGTGCGCACGGCTTGCGGCATCGCGCAAGGCCTGGCCTACGGCGCCAAGCTGCCTGTCGTGCCCGTCGTCACCCTCGACGCCATGGCGCTCGCGTGCCACCAGCAGCATGGCGCGCAACGCATCGTGACCGTGCTCGACGCCCGCATGGGCGAAGTGTACTGGGCGCAATATGATTACCAGGATGGCTTGCAGATTGTTGCGCCACCGGCCCTGAGCGCACCGGCCGGCGTGGCGCCGCAAGGCGATGTCGCCGCTTGCGGCAACGGTTTCAGTGCATACGCCGAAGCGCTGGCCCCGCTGCCGTGCGCCGCGACTGCCGACGCCGCCATCATGCCGCACGCCGTGCAAGTGGCGCAGCTGGCGCGCATCGCCTTTGCGGCCGGCCAGTTCGTGACGGCGGCCGAGGCGCAGCCTTTGTATTTGCGCAACAAGATCGCCTTTACCAGCGCGGAACGGCAAGAGATGCAACAGGCCAAGGCCGCTGCGGAGTCCGCGCAATGAGTGTGGCGGACCAGGACCGCGCTGCCGGCTGGGACTTGCTGCGCCTCGACTATCAGCCGATGGCCGAAGCGGACTTGACCGAGGTGCTGGCGCTGGAGCAGCGCGTGTATCCGCATCCCTGGACGCACGGCAACTTTGTCGATTCGCTCAAAAGCGGATATCCGGCCTGGGTGCTGCGCGACGTGGATGGCACCCTGCTCGGCTACTTCCTGTTGATGCTGGTCGTCGACGAGGCGCACTTGCTGAACGTGGCCGTCGAAGGCGCCATCCAGGGCCAGGGACTGGGCCGCTTCCTGCTGAACCAGTCCTGCGCCTGCGCGCGCCAGCTGGGCATGGAATCGATGCTGCTGGAAGTGCGCCCGTCGAACGTGCGCGCGCTCGATATTTACCAGCGCTATGGATTTGAACAGATCGGCCGGCGCAAGGGATACTATCCGGCCAGTAACTCGCAACGTGAGGACGCCATCGTGATGCGTTATACCTTATGAGCCGCAGCGCCGTTTTCCTTGATGAAATGGGCGTCGGCCCCCTGTGGCGCTTGCGCCAGGGTGGCGCGCCCGAGGCCGCTGAAGCGGCTGACGTTGCCGAGATCGTGGAAGCAGCAGCGGCACCGGTGGCCGCCGTGGTTGAAGCTGCCGCGCCGCCCATACCGGTAGCGGAGGTTGTTGCTGAGGTGAAAGCCGTTGACGTTGCTGCGCCTGTCGCTCCCGCTCCTGCCACGCCTGCCGCTCCCGCCGCATCTGACGATACGGCCTGGTTCGACGATGCGCCGCCACCGCCGCCCGCCAGACAGCTGAGCGATGCCGATATCGCCGCCCTCGAATGGGATGGCTTGACGGCAGCCGTCGCCAAGTGCGCGCGCTGCGACCTGTGCAAGACGCGCAAGGGCGTCGTCATGGGCCGCGGCGACCGCCAGGGCGATTGGCTGATGCTGGCCAGCAGCCCGTCGCGCCTGGAAGAGCGGGAAGGGCGCGCCTTGCCGGGTGAGCAGGGCAAATTGCTCGACAATATGCTGAAAGCCATCGCCGTCGATGCGGATCGCGATGTGTACATCACGCACTTGCTCAAGTGCCGTCCGCTCGACGAGGCGGGCCAGGAACGCTTGCCGACAGAAGCCGAGTCGGCCGCTTGCCGCCCGTATTTCGAGCGCGAACTGGCCCTGCTGCAGCCGCGCACCATTTTGACGCTCGGCTCGATGGCCGCCGCCGGCATCAATCCCGGCGAAAAACCCGTGCGCGGTACCGTGCGCCAACTGGGCAAGGCTGCCGTCGTGGCCACTTTCCACCCGGAAATGCTGTTGCAGGACGAGACGGGCAAGGCCAAGGCGCGTGCCTGGGCCGATCTGTGCCTGGCGAAAAGCACGCATGGTGATTCGCACGGTGAGTGATGCCGCCGCCGGCGCCTTCCAGGCCCGCTTCGAGCGCCGCTGGGGGCATCTGACGCACCCCCGCGTGCGTGCGCTGGCCTGGCTGCTCGACTCGCCCGACTTGCTGGACCCGTCCAGCTCCCACTGGGGCGGGCGCATCGCCAGCCTCGCGCCCGTCACGCCTTCTGTTGTCGATTGGCTGGGCGCGCTGCAAGACGATCCGTCGCCGCTCGATGCGGCGCTGGGGCCGAAATTCTATTCCCGCCTGGGCCTGTACGCTGAAAAGCTGCTGGCCTTTTATTTTGAGCAACACGGACTGCTGCAAGCGCATGGTTTGCAAGTGCAAGTGAACCGCAACGACACGGTGGGCGAGTTCGATTTCCTGCTGCGCGATGGAGCGCAGGGTGACGCGTTGCTGCACTGGGAATTCGCCACCAAGTTCTACCTGCTGGAAGGCGCGCCCGATCCCGGCGTCTTCAATCACTTGATCGGCCCCAACCTGGCCGATACCCTGGGATTGAAGATGCGCAAGATCCTCGACAAGCAGCTGGCCTTGTCCCGCCATCCGGCCGCGCAAACCCTGCTGGCGCAGCCCGTGCGGGCGGCGCAGGCGCTGGTCAAGGGCTGGCTGTTCTATGCCCCGGACGCCACGCCCGCCCTGGACGGTATTTCCGAAGACCATGGACACGGCTTCTGGTGCGCGCCCACACAATTGCCGCAGCAGCGCTATGTCGTGCTGCCGCGCTTGCAATGGCTGGCGCCGTTCAAGGGCCGCGACGTGGAAGTGCTGGACGTGGAGGCCTTGCGTGCGCGCTTGTTTGATCTGGCGCAACCGGTGATGGTGGCCACGGTGGATAATGTCGAAGGCTGGGAAGTGGAGTGCACGCGTGGTTTTGTCGTGCCGCCTGACTGGACGGAGCAGGCTGCCGCGCGGCGGCTGGCTGGCATGCTGCCAGCGTAATGCCGGGGGCTGATCCGCTGGGTCAGTCTCCGAAATTAATGCTTTTGCTCGCCGATCAGCGATAAATTGTCGTGCTCGGCCTGGTTCAGCTTGTGCTTGCGCATGATCATGTACATGGTGCCGGCGACGAACAGGCCGAACAGGGTGATGATGATGTTCAGCGGCAGGTGCAAGCGGATCATGATCGAATACACGGCCAGCATGGTCAGAATCGACAGGTTTTCATTGAAGTTCTGCACGGCGATGGAGTGGCCTGCGCTCATCAGCACGTGGCCGCGGTGTTGCAACAAGGCATTCATTGGCACGACAAAGAAGCCGGACAGGGCGCCGATCAGTATCAGCAGCGGGTAGGCGATCCATACGGAATGCACTTGCGTCATCATCATGACGATTACGCCCATGGCGATGCCCAGTGGAATGACGGTCAGCGATTTGCGCAACGGAATGAAGCGGGCCGACAGCACGGCGCCGGCAGCCACGCCGATGGCGACCACGCCCACCAGGCTGGTCGCCTTGTCGAAGGGCATGTTCAAGGATTGCTTGGCCCATTCCAGCACGATCAGTTGCAAGGTGGCGCCGGCGCCCCAGAACAGGGTCGTCACGGCCAGGGTGATCTGGCCCAGCTTGTCTTTCCACAGGATGGAATAGCAATTGGCAAAATCAGTAATGAGTTTGATAGGATTGCGTTCCTGGTGCGGATATACGCAGCCCGTGTCGGGAATCTTCAGGTTGGCCAGGGTCGCCAGCACATAAATGCCGACCACCACGCACAGGGCCGCTTCCGTCTTGTTGGTGATGCCTGTGTCGATCAGGGGGAAGTCGAAGGACAGCAGCATGTCGGACACGTGGCCGCTGACGAGCGCGCCGCCCATGACGGTGCCGAGGATGATGGAAGTGACGGTCAAGCCTTCGATCCAGCCATTCGCCGCCACGAGCTTTTCCGGCGGCAGCAGTTCCGTCAGGATGCCGTATTTGGCGGGCGAGTACACGGCCGCGCCAAAACCGACGACGGCGTAGGCCAGCAGCGGGTGTACGTGGAAGAAGACGAGGGCGCAGCCGAAGATCTTGACCATGTTGGCGATGAACATGACCTTGCCTTTTGGCAATGCATCTGCGAAGGCGCCGACAAAAGCGGCCAACAGCACGTAAAACAGCACGAACGACAGTTTGAGCAGCGGCGTGATCCACGCCGGGGATTTCATGGACACCAATAAATCGACGGCGACAAAAAAGAGGGCGTTATCTGCCAGCGAGGAAAAGAACTGCGCCGCCATGATGGTATAAAAACCACGATTCATTCTGGATTGCCTGAAATCATATCTGGCTTGCTTTATACCACGAAAAAACGGCAAACCCCAAGTTTGGAAGGGGCCGCTTTGCATACTCTTGCCTAAGCGAACCTTAATTTTTCTGCCGTAGAAAAATACACATACATGTGAGCATTTTATAAATGATGTCCTCTGCATACGACCTTGGGCGTCTGCCGTGTCCGCGTACGGTGCATCCGGTAAAATACGGCTTTCCCACCCGCCGTGAACGACGCATATGCCCAGGCCCCTTCTCGCCACCATCCATCTCGATGCCATGCAACACAATCTGGAGCGCGCCCGTGCCGGCGCCCGCGGCGCCAAGGTGTGGGCCGTCGTCAAGGCAAATGCCTATGGCCACGGCCTGGAACGGGCCATGCGGGGCTTTGCCGGGGCCGATGGCCTGGCACTGGTCGAGGTCGACTACGCCGTGCGTTTGCGCGAACTGGGCTGGACCAAGCCCATCTTGCTGCTGGAAGGCTTTTTTGACGCCAGCGATTTGCCCGTCATGGCGCAATATGGCTTGAACGGCAGCGTGCATTGCGAGGAACAGATCGCCCTGCTGGCAGTGGCGCGCCTGCCGCACGCCATCGATGTGCACCTGAAAATGAATACGGGCATGAACCGCCTGGGCTTCACGCCGGACGCCGTGGCGGGTGCATATGCGCGCCTGCGCGCCATGCCGCATATCGGCACGATCACCCTGATGACGCATTTCGCCAACGCGGACGAGGCGGCGCCCACGCGCTTGCCCCTGGAGCAGCAGATGCTGCGCTTCGAAGCGGGCGCGGCCAGCATCGGTGTACCCTTGCCGCGCAGCCTGTGCAATTCGGCCGGCGTGCTGCTGCACCATCTGGACAGCGACTGGGTGCGCCCCGGCATCATGCTGTACGGCGGCACGCCCAGCGGCGCTCCCGGCGGCACGTCCGCGCAGGCGTTCGGCTTGCTGCCCACCATGACCTTGCGCAGCAGCATTATCGGCATCCAGGATATCGCCGCCGGTGAAGTGGTTGGGTACGGCAGCCGCTACGAAGCGGCCGGCAATATCAAGGTGGGCGTGGTGGCGTGCGGCTATGCGGACGGCTACCCGCGCCACGCGCCCGAAGGCACGCCCGTGCTCGTCGACGGCGTGCGCACGGGACTCATCGGCAGGGTGTCGATGGACATGCTGATGGTCGACCTGACGCACGTGCCCGGTGCAAAAGTCGGCAGTGCCGTCACCTTGTGGGGCCAGGGCATGCCGATCGACGAGGTGGCCCTGGCCGCCGGCACCATCGGCTATGAGCTGATGTGCGCACTGGCGCCGCGCGTGCCCGTGGTCGAAGCGACACAGTGACGGCGGCCCGCTGTTTGTATATACTGTATATATAGACAGCAGTTTCACCTTACCCGGGCAAAGTACACCATGGCAAAAGTCAAGACCATCTACACCTGCAGCGATTGCGGCGCCATCAGCAACAAATGGATGGGGCAGTGCACCTCGTGCAACCAGTGGAATACCATGGTGGAAACCCTGCCCGAGACGGGCGGCAACAACCGCTATTCGAACCCGCAGCACATGTCGCTGGCGCAGACGGCGCCCGTGCTGTCGCTCGACGATATCGACGCCATCGACGTGCCCCGCTTCGGCACGGGCATCGAGGAATTCGACCGCGTGCTGGGCGGCGGCATGGTGGCGGGCGGCGTCGTGCTGATCGGCGGCGACCCCGGTATCGGCAAGTCTACCCTGCTGCTGCAGGCGCTGGCCAATATGTCGCACCACAAGCGCGTGCTGTACGTCAGCGGCGAGGAATCGGGCGCGCAGATCGCCCTGCGCGCCAAGCGCCTCGTCATCGACGCCAAGGAACTCAAACTGCAGGCCGAGATCCAACTGGAAAAGATTCTCGCCACCCTGGCCGATTTAAAACCGGAAGTGGTGGTGATCGACTCCATCCAGACCGTGTATTCGGACGCGCTCAGCTCGGCGCCCGGTTCCGTGGCGCAAGTGCGCGAATGCGCGGCCCAGCTCACGCGCGCGGCCAAGCAGACGGGCGTGACCATCATCCTGGTGGGTCACGTGACGAAAGAGGGCGCGCTGGCCGGTCCCCGCGTGCTCGAACACATCGTCGACACGGTGCTGTACTTCGAGGGCGACGCCCATTCCAGTTTCCGCCTCGTGCGCGCCATCAAGAACCGTTTCGGCGCCGTCAATGAACTGGGCGTGTTCGCCATGACGGAAAAGGGCTTGAAAGGGGTGTCGAACCCGTCCGCGCTGTTCCTGTCGCAGCACGACAACCAGGTGCCGGGCTCGTGCGTGATGGTGACGCAGGAAGGTACGCGCCCGCTGCTGGTGGAAATCCAGGCCCTCGTCGATACGAGCCACTTGCCGAATGCGCGCCGCTTGTCCGTCGGCCTGGAGCAGAACCGCCTGGCCATGCTGCTGGCCGTGGCGCACCGCCACGCGGGCATCGCCGCCTTCGACCAGGATGTGTTCATCAACGCCGTCGGCGGCGTGAAGATCACGGAACCGGCGGCCGACCTGGCCGTGTTGCTGGCGATTAACTCGTCGATGCGCAACAAGCCGCTGCCGCGAGGGCTGGTGGTGTTTGGCGAAGTGGGCCTGGCCGGCGAAATCCGTCCCGCGCCACGGGGCCAGGAGCGCTTGCGCGAAGCGGCCAAGCTGGGCTTTACCCTGGCCGTGGTGCCCAAGTCGAACTTGCCGAAGCAAGTCATCGAGGGCCTCAAGGTCATCGGCGTCGAGCGCATCGATGAAGCATTTAACAAGCTGCGCGACCTGGAGTAAAAACACCGAACCTAACCTACTGCGCGTCGCGATTTGCAGCCTGCGGTGCTCACTGACTCGGCGTCCCCGTGCATTCGCACAGCTGCGCTTCTCGGCTACAACTCACTTCCGCTCGCTACGGTTATGCTAGGTGTTTAAAGGTTTGGCTTGGTATGGTTTAAATGCCAAGATTGAGACAAGTCAAACAAAATTTCCGTTTAGAACTATAATATTTGTCCGATGGATGCGCCTCGCGCATCCGCATCGACAATGCATAGATAGAGAAGCGGAATACAGTGTCAGTTGAGCAAAGGCAGGGCGCACGCAAGATATTGCGTGCCAAGGCAATGTTGGTAATGGAGGGCGCGGGTCCCGTGGCCGCGCGCACCCTCGATGTGGGACCGGGCGGCATGTCGGCCGTCATCGCGGAACCGGTGCCGACAGGCAAGAAGGGCAAGGTGCTGTTCGAATTGTTTTACGATGGCGCGGCGCACATCATCGAGGCGCGCGTGGCCGTCTCGCACTGTATTTTCAGCAGTGCCGGTTTCAAGGTGGGACTCACTTTCCAGCAGCTGGACATGGCCGTCAGCAGCGCCATTTCGAAATTCATGCGCTGAGGCACGTCCGAAGATAAACGGCAAGTGATTGCGCTAAAATGGTGCATATGGGTTTGCAGTCAGGAAAAACCTGTTCTGTTCGCTGTTTTGATATTCCGGTAATACTGCATAATTATCAACCAGAAGAGGGACCTTGCCGCGCCACGCGCGCCTGCCGTCCGTTTCCAGCGCAGCACGGTCACGACCTGAACCGTGCGCCATGACCTTATACCCGACGGGAGCGCCTACCATGTTTAATTCGACCATCAACAGCAGGGCCTACACCAATAACACGCAGCAGACGACGCAGGGCAATATCTCGGCCGATGTGTATGCGAAGGTGGAGCGCCAGATGCAGTCGCAAAACACGGGCGTCGTCAAGCTCAACGCCAGCCTGGCGCGCGACCAGGCCAAGTTCTCGGGCCTGGGCCAGCTGCAATCGGCGCTGGCGAAATTCCAGACCGTGGCCAAGAACATGGCCGGCAGCGGCCTGGCCACGTCGGCCACGTCCAGCAGCAAGGATGTGCTGAGCGCCACCACCACCGACAAGGCGGTCAGCGGCAGCCATGAAATGAACGTCAAGCAACTGGCGCAGGGACAGACCTTGCTCAGCGGCGCGCAGAAATCCTCGAGCGCGGCCATCGGCACCGGTGCGCCCGCGCTGGTCAAGATCGAAGTGGGCTCGGCCGACGGCAAGCAATTTACGCCCGGCAGCGGCAAGATCATTGCGGTGACCATCGACAGCAGCAACAATAGCCTCGACGGCATCGCCGCCGCGCTCAAGCAGCAGGGCGTCGACGCCAGCGTGGTCAAGGGCGCCGATGGCTATTCGCTGGCCATCAATGGCAAGAGCGGCGCCGACAGCAGCATGCGCATCAGCGTGTCCGGCGACGCGGCCGTCAGCAATCTGCTCAGCTATGCGCCCGGCGCCGGCAAGGGCATGCAGCAGACGGCCGCCGCGCAGGATGCGCTGCTGACCGTCGACGGCAAGGAAATCAAGAGCGCCACGAATACCCTGACGACGGCCGTCGAGGGCGCCACCATCGAATTGAAGAAAAAAGGCACGACCGACCTCGTCATCGCCAAGGACAGCAGCCAGATCGCCAGCAACGTGGCCAGCTTCGTCACGGCCTACAATGAACTCAACAGCAAGCTGCAGAGCCTGCAGCAGGGCGACTTGAAGTCCGACACGGCCCTGGGGCAAGTGCGCTCACAGATGGAACAAGTGCTGCGCACGGCCAGCACGGGCGTGCCATCGTCGGTGCTGGGCAGCGCCGGCGTGACCCTGGGCAAGAGCGGCGAGCTGGTGCTCGACGACAAAAAACTCAAGGCCGCCATCGCGGCCGATCCGGACGCCGTCAGCAAGATGTTCACGAATAACGGCAAGGGTGTGGCGGACCAGTTCGCCACCAAGATCGGCGAGCTGACGGGTGAAACGAGCATCATCCGCAAGGAAGTGCAGACGGTCGGCAAAGACATCACGACGCTCACCAACAAGAAAGCCGTGCTGGCCAAGGCGCTGACGGCCCAGGCGCAGGCGCTGGTGAAAGCGTATTCCGCGCAGGAACAGATGGGAACGAACTCGGCCTTGCCGGGTTATACCGGCAAGAATTCCCTGTTCGACTTCATGGCTTGAGAGCGCACCGCTAAAGCGCCCATGGCGGCGTTGCATCGCCTTGCCGTGCCAGCGTACTGCCTGCGGCGCTGCGCCTTGCCCTGAGCGCTGTATCGGCGCGCTTTCCAGTTGGCTAGATTCTGTCGCCCTGGGCAAAGAAGGCCGACGGCGAACTGCCGAAAGTCTTCTTGAACATGGCGGAAAAGGCCGACTGGCTGGCGTAGCCCAGTTCTTCGGCCACTTGCGACAGGGGTACGCCGCGCGCGATCAGGGGCGCCGCGTGCGCCAGGCGCACTTGCTGGCGCCACTGGCCAAAACTCATGCCCAATTCCCGTTCGAACAGCCGCGCCAGGGTACGCTCCGAGGCGCCGACCTGCTGCGCCCAGTGTTCCAGGGTCTGGTTCAAGCCCGGTTTCTCGATCAGGCTGTCGCACAGGCTTTTCAGGCGCTTGTCGCCCGGCAAGGGCACGCGGATGGGGCGCGTGGCCGAGCGTTTCAATTCGTCGAGGATCAGTTCGGCCAGCAGCGCCTCGCGCGCCGGTTCCTGCCCCGGATCCAGCTGTTCCAGCGCCATGATCAGCTGGCGCAGCAAATTCGATACTTCCAGCACCTTGCAATCGTGGCCCGCAAAGGGCGCGCGCGCGGCATGGATGCACAGGGGGCGCAAGCGGGTCTTTTCCAGTATCGTGACGGCATGCTCCACGTTGGGCGCGATCCAGATGGCGCGCATGGGCGGCAGCACCCAGCTGCTGTTGTTGGCGGTGATGCGCAGCACGCCTTCGAGCGCCATCGTGACCTGTCCCCATGGGTGGCTGTGAGGCAATAAAAATTCATCGGGTTGCAGGTCGCGCGCGATCATGGTCACGGGAATGGTGGCGCTGGGCGCTTCCCGTGGCGGACACATGCGGGTATGGTGGAGGATAGGTACACCCATCAGCTTGGCCTTAATTCGATAAATTATGTCGTTCTGTCGGAAAACAGACGATGGTATTTTGCATACACTTGAGCTTCACCAGTATAAGACAGGGTATGACATGATAACAACTAACTCGGCATCCGGACTTCCCACCTTGCGCGGCGATGCGCGCGTCATCGCCCTGGTGGGGCTGGCGCATGGCGTGTCGCACTTTTATCACCTGATCCTCGCGGCCCTGTTCGTCTGGCTGAAACCCGCCTTCGACCTGTCGTATGCGGAACTGGGCTTGCTGATGACGGTGTTTTTCATCATCTCGGGCGTGGGGCAGGCGCTGGCCGGCTTCGTCGTCGACCGTTTCGGCGCGCGTGCCGTGCTGTTTTCCGGTATTTTCTTGCTGGGCGTGTCGGCGCTGGCTCTGTCCACCGCCCACAGCTATGCGGCGCTGATGCTGGGCGCCATGCTGGCCGGCATGGGCAACAGCGTGTTCCATCCGGCCGACTACACGATCCTCAACCAGCGCGTGTCGGCGGCCCGCGTGGCGTACGGCTTTTCCGTGCATGGCATCAGCGGCAATATCGGCTGGGCCCTGGCGCCCCTGTTCATGACGTATGTCGCCACCAACTACGACTGGCGGGTGGCCTTGCAATGCGCGGCCGTGCTGCCGTTCGGCGTGCTGCTGATCCTGTTCCTGAACCGCCACGCCATCCGCCCCGAACCCGTGAAACAGGCCGCGCCGGGCCAGGCCGCGGGCGGCGAAGGCACGCTGGACTTCCTGCGCCTGCCTGCCGTGTGGATGTGCTTTGCCTTCTTCTTCATTACCGCCATCGCCCTGGGCGGCATCCAGAGCTTTGCCAGCGTGGCCCTCGTCAAGCTGTACGGCATGAGCCTGGCGCTGGCCACGAGCGCCTACACGGCCTATATGCTGGCCTCGGCCGTGGGCATGCTGGCCGGCGGCGTGGTGGGCGCGCGCAGCAAGCAGCCGGACCGCAACGTGGCGATCGCCTTTGCCGCCGCCGCGCTGCTGGCCGTGCTGCTGGCCATGGCCGTCGTGCCGGCCTGGGGCGCGGTGGTCCTGATGGGCGCCATCGGCCTGATGTCGGGCGTGGCGGGGCCGTCGCGCGACCTGATGATACGCGCGGCCGCGCCGAAGAATGCCACCGGGCGCGTGTATGGCGTCGTGTATTCGGGCCTCGACAGCGGCCTGGCCGTGGGTCCTTTGTTCTTTGGCGCGCTGATGGATGGCGACCATCCGGCCATGCTGTTCGTCTTCATCGGCCTGTTCCAGGCGCTGGCGATCGCCACGGCCGTGGGCGTGGGCGGCAAAACACGTGCCGCGGCGCTGCAAAAGGCATAGAATCGTTGCCATCTGCCACGAAAGGAATCCCCATGACCTTTGCCACCACCGACCTGTGCGACGACTATGCAGCCATGCTGGACGACGGCACCCTGGCCGTGCTGCCGCCCGTGTACCGGGCCTTCGGCCAGCGCGTGCGCTTCAGCGGCCCCGCCACCACCTTGCACGTGTTCGAAGACAACGCCCTCGTGCGCAGCACCCTGGAAACGCCGGGCCAGGGCCATGTGCTGGTGATCGATGGCGGCGGCAGCCTGCGCCGCGCGCTGGTGGGCGGCCAGCTGGGCGTGTTGGCCGAAAGCAACGGCTGGGCCGGCATCGTCGTCGATGGCTGCATCCGCGACAGCGAGGAAATCAATGTCTGCCAGATCGGCGTGCGCGCCCTGGCCACGCATCCGCGCAAGAGCAACAAGACGGGCGCCGGCCAGCGCGACGTGCGCGTGCAGATCAGCGGCGTGGCCGTGCATCCGGGCGACTGGATCTACGCCGATGCGGATGGCATCCTGGTGGCGCGGCAAGAGCTTGATTGAGGTGTCGCCCTCCGGAGGAAGGGGGACGGGCGCCTGAAGACGTTGCAAATTGCTCACATTAAATATATTTTTGCAAAGTTCTTGGATTTTCATCCTGGCTGAGATATGATTTCACTTAAGGTAACTTTAATGCCAATAAGGCAAGGAAATCAACTCATGAAAATCGCCACCATCGCAGCCGTTGTCGCCCTGTTTGCTGCCGGCACTGCCAGCGCCAGCCCCGTCAACCTGATCACGAATGGCAATTTTGAAACAGTTGCTTCCGGCTATACCTTCGACAGCGGCTTTAAAGTCGTCAACAGCGGTTCGTCGGCCATCACGGGCTGGACCGTGGGCGCCAGTTCCGTCGACCTGATCCGCAATGCGTATAACGCCATCAACGGCTACAGCGTCGATTTGCTGGGTACGCCAGGTCCGGGTTTCCTGTCGCAAAATTTCAGCGTCGTTGCCGGCCAGACCTACAGCCTGACTTTTGACATGGCGCGCAATTCCGGCGGCCCCGCAGGCCAGGGCGTGAGCGTCAATTTCGGTGGCGTGGTGGGGGATTTCTACTCGACGGCCGCCGCCTCGAATACCTTGTACAGCAACACCCTGAGCTTCACGGCCGCTTCCACGGGCCTGGCGACCCTGTCGTTTGCCAGCGCCGCCAAGGCCGGCACGCCGTTCGACAATTACTCGGGCGCCGTGATCGACAATGTTTCCGTGATGGCCGCCGTGCCGGAACCGGAAACCTACGCCATGCTGCTGGCCGGCCTGGGCCTGATGGGTTTCCTGCGCCGCCGCAAGGCCGCCAAGTAATTTCAGCCTTGCGCCACGTCAAAACCGCCTGCGGCCATGCCCAGGCGGTTTTTGTTTTTCAGGGAGCTGGTGCTGCATCGGCATCTCCCCGCAACGGACAGGCGGCCGCCTGCGGCTCCATCCGCCGCGCCAGTTCGCCGCGCAACTGCGTCAAGCCGGCGATGCGCGCATCGATGTCGGCCAGCTTGCGCGCCAGCGCCGCGCGCAGCAGTTCCGCCATGGCTGGATCGCCTGCGCCGGCCAGCAGCGGCATGTCGGCCTCGATTTCCGCCAGCGTAAAACCCAGCTGCTGCGCCGTGCGCAGGTAGCGCAGCCAGTCCGCCGCCTCGGGCGGATAGTCGCGGTAGCCATTCGCGCCGCGCCGCGCGCGCAGCAAGCCCCGCTTTTCATAGAAGCGCAGGGTGTCGCGGCTCAAGCCCGTCGCCTGCGCCATCTCGCCGATCTGCATGGAAATATTCCTTCATAAAATGCTTGACCATGGAGTGTACTCCAGCCTTGAGAATGGATGCTTTCCATACACAGGAGTTGCCATGTTGTCCGTTTCCGCCTTCCGCCGCGTGGTGCGCGCCAGCGCCATTTACGATGTGCTCATGATTGCCCCGTTTACCACGCCGTGGACGTTTTTGCTGCTGCGCGAGCACTTGAACGCCATCAACCTGGCCCTGGGCGGCGCGCCACTGCCAGTGTTCGAACCCTTGCATTTGCTCATCAGCAGCTTGCTGGGCAGCGTGGTGATGGTCTGGTCGGTGCTGCGCATGCTCGATCCGCAGCCGCGCTTCGGCCGCTACGACGCGGTGGCCCGCTACCTGTTTTCCACCTGGATGGCGTGGGCCTTGCTCATGACGGGCCAGCCTCTGCTGTGGCTATTCCTCGTGCCGGAGCTGGCCTGGGGCCTCGCGCAAAGCTTGCCGGTGCGCCGCAGCGAGGGTGGGCGGGAAGGGGGCGCGCGCGAATCGCTGTTGAGATGACGATAACGAAATGCAATAATGGCCGTGCTCGCAGTGCAACAATGACTGCAATGAACGACTATTAAGGGAATGACTATGCAGCAGGATGCCGTAGGAAAAAACATGGCGTTGCTCGATCCGGTGGTGGCGCCGCGTATCGCGGTGACGCGCCTGGTGACGGGCCTGCTGCAAGGTTTGCTGCTGTACTGGCTGTACAGCACGGCGCAAGACAAGGTGTGGCCTGCCACGGAAGCCTATCTGCTGGGCCCGTTGATGCTGATCAGCTTGCTGTTGCCCATCCTGCTGGTATCCAGCCTGGGCCACATGTCGCTCAAGCGCATCGCCCTGTGGATGGCCGGCGCGGCCGTCGTGCTGGCCGTGCTGGCCTGGCACGACGTGGCGCGCGGCGCCGAGCATGTGATTTGGGGCAACTACAAGCCGGGCGCGCCGCTGCGCGTGATTTCGGCCCAGCTGTTCGGTTTTTGCGTGGTGGGGTTTTATATCGCCCACGCGCTGGTGCTGGCCAGCGCCCAGGATGGCCGGCGCATCGCCCGCTACCCGACCTACTTTGAAATCGCCTGGAAGCTGGGTATCCAGCTGCTGTTTTCCCTGCTGTTCGTGCTGGGCCTGTGGCTGGTGCTGTGGCTGGGCGGGCAATTGTTCCTGCTGATTAAGCTCAGTTTCCTGAAAAAGCTGCTGGGCCAGGCCTGGTTCGTGATTCCCGTCATCTGCTTCGCGTTTTCCTTTGCCATCCATATCACGGACGTGCGCCCATCCATCGTGCGCGGCATCCGCACCTTGCTGCTGGTGCTGCTGTCGTGGCTGATGCCGATCGCCGCCGTGCTCGTCTCCGGTTTCCTGCTGACCTTGCCTTTCATCGGCTTCGAGCGCCTGTGGGCCACGCGCCATGCGGCGTCCGTGCTGCTGGGCATGGCCGGCGTGCTGGTGGTGCTGATCAATGCCGCCTTCCAGAATGGCGAAGTGGGCCATGGCGTGGCGCGCGGCATCCGCCTGGGCACGCGTCTGGCCTGCCTGCTGCTGCCGTGGGTGGTGGGCATCGCCATCTACGCGCTGACCTTGCGCGTGATGTCGCACGGCTGGACGTCCGACCGCCTGATCGCGGCCGCCTGCCTGCTGGTCGCCACCTGCTACGCCGCCGGCTATGCCTGGGCGGCCAGCAAGTATGGCGACTGGCTGCACCTGATCGCCAACGTCAACGTGGCCACCGCCTTTGTGACCCTGCTGGTGCTGTTTGCCCTGTTTTCGCCGCTGGCGGACCCGGCGCGCATTTCCGTGGCCAGCCAGATGGCGCGCCTGGACAGCGGCAAGGTTGGCGTGGACAAGTTCGATTTCGAATACCTGCGCTTCCAGGGTGCCCGCTATGGCCAGGCGGCCCTGCAGGAATTGACGAAACGCACGACGGGCCCGGATGCGGCCATCGTGCGGGCGCGCGCCGACGCCATGCTCAAGCGCCAGAATCGCCTCGACGAGACGGGCGCGCTGAGCGACGTGTCGATCAACCTGACCCTGCGTCCGGCGACGGCGAAGCTGCCGGACAGTTTCCTGCGCCAGGACTGGACGCAAGTGGGCCCCGCCTGGCGCCTGCCCGCCTGCTTGAAGCGGGCAGGGCCGCAGTGCGACGCCTACCTGCTGGATTTCGATGGCGACGGCAAGCAGGACGTGTTGCTGATCAGCAATGATCCGCGCGCCTCGTCGGTGTTGCTGGCGGAAAAAGAAGACGGCAGCTGGACGGCGCGCGGGCAAATCCCCACCGATGCCCTGCGCTGCAAGCCCCTGCGCGAGAAGCTGCAAGCGGGCCAGTTCCAGCTGGTGCCGCCGAAGGTACGCGAGCTGGAAGTGGACGGCCAGCGCGTGCCGATGACCTTGTATACACCGGAGGACGAGGTCAGCTGCCCGGACGAGACGGCGCCGGTCCCGTAGATGGCAGGAAGCGGGCGCGCAGCGGGGTTTGTAGCGCGGCTTGCAGCGCGGGATGGAACCGCCAGCGTGCCCTGAAGGCAGCAAGGTCGTGCACTGAATCATTGCGACGGTCCCGTATCGGCGGAAGCTGCGAATGACGATGGCCGGCCGGAGGCTGCCACTGAAGCGTTGAATCTGACGGCGCTGGCCGAAGCCCCCTTCTGGCGAGAGCAGATCGGACGGAAGCGGAGGTTGTTTATTTTCCTCACCGAGGTGATTTAATTTTTCTGCAATATGTTGCGCAATATATTGTATGATTGAATCTCACCGAGGGGGGAACATCAGAATGCGTTATCACTTATGTCTGCTTCAAACGCTGTCGGCCTTGTCCATCCTGTGCGCACCGGGCGCTTTTGCCGGGGAGCCTGGCCTTTCGCGCAATGAAAAGAGCGAGATCATCGCCTCCCTCAATAGCACCTTGAATGCAAACTACGCGTTTCCGGACATCGCAAGAAAAATTGCGCCGGTGCTTCAGGAACATCTGACCAAGGGCGATTATGACTCGGCGACGACGCAGGCAGAGTTTGCGGGCAAGCTGACGGACGACCTCGTCAAAGTCAGCGGCGACCTGCATTTCTTCGTGGGCGCCGACCCAGCATGGATCGCGGAATTCAAGGCAAAGGCCAACCCGACGCTCAAGGCCAAGATACGAAAAGAGGAATTGAGCCGGCTGGAGGAGACCAATTTCGGTTTCGATGAGGTCGCTCGCCTGAAGGGAAACATCGGCTACCTACGCTTCAGCTATTTTGCCGATCCGGAACTTGCCCATGATACGGCGGCGTCCGTTATGCGCTTCGTCGGCAATACGGACGCCCTCATCATCGATTTGCGCTATAACAATGGTGGGCATCTGGAAATGGCGCAGTTTCTGGCGAGCTATTTCTTCTCCAGCGAGAAAGACCAGCTGCTCTTCGACTATTACTATAATGAGGATGGCAAGCGTATCCAGCGCGGGCAATGGGTGTTGCCGGGCTTGCCGGGCAAGCGCATGGTGGACAAGCCCGTGTATATCCTGACCGGCTCCACGTCGTTTTCCTCCGCAGAATGGTTTTCCTATGCGATGAAGAAGCTCGGGCGAGCGACACTGATCGGGGAGCGCACCGCCGGTGGTGCGCATCCGGTGGCGCGCAAGCCGCTCAACGACGATTTCTTCGTGCAAGTGCCGATCGGCCAGATCCAGGATCCCGTGGAGCATGGCGATTTCGAAGGAACCGGCGTGCAACCCGATATTCCAAGCCCGTCCATCCGCGCGCTGCCTCTGGCGCACAAGCTGGCGCTTGAACATCTGGCGAAGACCGATGAGGCCAGGCGAACCGAACTTGCCTGGCTGCTCCCCGGCTTGACGGCAGCGATCGAGCGCCCGCATGTCGATGTCGGGCTGTTGACGCAAGCCGCCGGAAAATATGAAGGCCGCCAGATCGTCCTGGACAAGGGCACGCTCTACACTATCTGGCGCGACCGGTTTCGCGTCGCGCTGGAGCCGATCGGTCCCGACCTGTTCGCGGTGGAAGGCGTGTCGGATTTTCGATACCGCTTGAATGTTTCGCGTGGGAAAGTGACGGCGCTGGAACGCGTGAACCAGGACGGCAGCATCCAGAGGTACAAGCGCCTTGACTGAGAAGACACCTCACCCGGCCGCGATCGATGACGCCGTGTTTCTCGGCCGCGCCGTCGAACGGCTGAGCGTCCTGATCGCTGAGCAATCCAAGAGCGTCTTCGACACGATGGGGATCGTCATCCCGGTGCGTTCGTGTTCGCTGATGACTGTTCTTGCGACGCTCGGCACGGCCTCCGCCTCGGACCTGGCGCGCGAACTCGGACATTCGCACCAGCTGGTCATGCAAAAGATACCCAAGCTGCTCCGCCTGGGCCTGATACAGCATCGGAACGATGACAATGATGCCCGGCGACGGATATTCATGCCCACTGATGAGGGTTTGTCGCAGCTGGCGAAATTCGGGCAGTGCACGGTGCTGATACGGGCGGCCTATGCCGGCTTGTTTGCCGAGGTGGGGGACGTCAGGCAATTCGTGGATCGGGCCGCCGATGCCCTCCACGCGAAGCCGCTGGACAAACGCATCGATTCCCCGGGCTGACGCAGACGGTTCCGCTTCAGGCCGCGAGCAGAGCTTTCCGCATGCTTGTCCGGGCGGGGGGCCGCTGTAGCAGTCGTTCGACTGATACAGCATGTGCTTGTATGCGTCGCCTTGTGCCTTGTCCCTGGCGTGCCGCGCTTCTAGACTGGGGCCTTCTCCACGCTGCGATTGCCTGCCATGACCGAACTCTTGCCCCTGATGAGCTATTGCTTCGTGATGTCCGCCACGCCCGGGCCGAATAACGTCATGCTGGCCACCACCGGCGCCAATTTCGGCTATCGCGGTGCGCTGCCGGTGATCCTCGGCATCCAGGCCGGCATCTTCGTGCAGACCGTGCTCATGTGCGTGGGGCTGGGCAGCGTGTTCGTCGCGTATCCGATGGCGCAGCAGGTGCTGCGGGTCGCGGGCGCGCTGTACCTGATATTCCTGGCCTGGAAGCTGGCCGGCGCCTCGGTGGCGGGAAGCAGCGCGCCGAAGGCCGTGTCGTTTGCGCAGGCGGCGCTGTTTCAGGCGCTGAACCCCAAGAGCTGGCTCAAGGCGGTCACCATGGCGTCCGTCTTCATGCCTGCGCAGGGCAATATGCTCGCCAGCGCGCTGCTGGTGTCCGTGACCGGCACCGTGGTGGGCACGCCGTGCAACGCCATGTGGGCGCTGTTCGGCGTCTCGATCCGCAGCGTGCTGAAAGCGCCCCGCAACCAGCGCATCTTCAATCTGGCGATGGGGGCCGTCCTGCTGGTCCTCGCCGTGCTGTTTTTGCGTTAGACTGCCACCCATGTTCGCCATCGACCGCTCCTCGCCCATCGCCCTGTTCCAGCAGATCGAGGCCGCATTGCGCCAGCAGATCGCGCAACGCGTCCTGCCCGGCGGGACCAGGCTGCCGTCGATCCGCCAGCTCGCCACGCAGCTCGCGGTGAGCACCAACACCGTGGTGGTGGCGTATGACAGGCTGGTGGCCGCAGGCGTCATCGATACCCACGGCACGACGGGCTTCTTCGTCTGCACGCCAGCTGACGCCGGCAGCGCCATTCCCGACGAGGTGGCGCTGGAAGCGGGCCAGGAGCAGGAGCCGGTGTGGCTGAGCCAGCAAGTGAACGACCAGCGTCCGGGCGTGATATTGGCCAGCAGCGGCGCCTTGCCGCCCACCTGGCTGCAGGATGCGCTGCCGGCGGCCGCCGTCCAGCGCGGCCTGGCGCGCAGCGCGGCCGGCATGGCCTCGCGCTGTCCGCCGCAAGGGCTGGCCGAACTGCGCGAGCAGATCGCGCTGCTGTTGCGCGGCATCGGCGTCGCCGCGGACGCCAGCCACATCCTCACCACGTTCGGCGGCACCCATGCAATCGATCTGATCTGCCGCACGTTTCTGCAGCCCGGCGATACGGTGCTGGTGGAAGACCCCGGATATTTCCTGATGTTCGGCAGGCTGCGCCAGGATGGCGTGCGCCTGGTGCCCATCAGGCGCCGCCCCGATGGCCTCGACCTGGACGAGCTGGAAGCGGCCTGCCGCGCGCACCGTCCGCGCCTGCTGTTCGTGCAGACGGCCTTGCACAACCCCACCGGGTGGAGCAGCAGCGCCGCCAATCTGCACAAGGTGCTGATCATGGCGCAGCAGCATGGCTTCCTGATCGCCGAAGATGACGTGCATGGCCATTTCCAGCCGGGCCACAGCACGCGGCTGGCATCGCTGTCCGGGCTGGACGGCGTGATCTACTACTCCAGCCTGTGCAAGGCGCTGAGCCCGGCCCTGCGCATGGGCTACCTGGCCGCGGCGCCCGCCCTGCTCAAGCTGCTGATGCGCACCAAGATTCACGCCATCATGACTTTGCCTGCGCTGAACGAATACGTTTTGCTGGAAGTGCTCAAGGCCGGCAACCTGCGCAAGCACCTGGAGCGGCTGCAACGCAAGATCATGGTGGCGCGCAACGCCAGCACGCGGCAATTGAGCGCGGCCGGCGTGCTGTTCGAGCAGCCCGGCGACGCCGGCATTTTCCTGTGGGGCAGCATGCCCGAAGGGCTGGACGTGGACTTGCTGGTGCAGGACGCCTACCGCAACAAGATCCTGCTGATGCGCGGCGCCGCGTTCTCGGCCAACGACACGCCCGACCAGCACATCCGCTTCAACGTCGCCTTCAGCCAGCATCCCCGCGTGAGCGCCTACCTTGAAGAACGCCTGCGCGCGGTGGCTGGCGCACGCTCAAGCCTGGCCCGCGCCAGCGCCGCCGCCAGCCTCGGCGGCAAGCCCTGAGCATGGTCTGCGCCTTTCCTTGTCATTTGTTGATATTCTGGAGGGGTTCTTTTTTCGCCAGCGTGTCAATTTGGTGTGCCGCCACCCGTCGCCGGGACGGCGCACCGGTTGTCCATTCCACTTTCACCAGGGAAATAAGGAAGCGCCATGAACAAACAGATCATCCTCAACCTGCCCGTGAAGGACCTGGAGAAATCCAGGGCCTTCTTTTCCGCCCTCGGCTTTACCTTCAATTCCCGCTTCAGCGGCGAGAACGCGGCCTTCATGAACATCGTCGACGACACCATCCAGGCCATGCTGACGACCGAAGCCTTCTTCCAGTCCCTGATCGGCAAGCCGGTGGCGAAGGCAAAGGAGGCCAATGAAGTGGTCATTTGCCTCAGTTGCGAAAGCCGGGAAGAGGTGGACAGCCTGATCACCAGGGCCAAGGCCGCCGGTGGCCGCATACCGCATCCGCCGGAAGACCATGGCTTCATGTACGACCAGGGCTTCGAGGATATCGATGGCCACCTGTGGAACCTGGTCTGGACGGCGCCGGAAGCCTGAAGCGCCGAGCAAGCGGAACAGGCCGGATCAGTTTTTCGTGCGCACCTGGCGCACGTGGTTTTCCAGTTCGCTGAACGAGGGGCGTTCCGTGGCGGAAATGACCTTGCGGCCGAATTCCACGGCCAGCGCCGGGGCATAGCCGTTCAGGCTGGCCAGCAGGGTCACTTTCACGCACTGGTACATCTTTGCCGTTTCATGGTGCTTGCGGCGCAGCAAGCTGGCCAGCGGCGCGATGAAGCCATAGGCCAGCAGGATGCCGATGAAGGTGCCCACCAGCGCCTGCGCGATCAGCACGCCCAGCTCGGCCGGCGGCAAGCCGACGGACGCCATCGTGTGCACCACGCCCATCACGGCGGCCACGATGCCGAAGGCGGGCATGGCGTCGGCCAGCTGCGAAATCGTCTGGATCGGCATTTCCGCATCTTCGTGGTGCGTCTCGATCTCGTTATCCATCAGGTTTTCGATCTGATAAGCATCCATATTGCCCGACACCATCAGGCGCAGATAATCGGTAATGAATTCCAGGATGTGCTCGTCACCGAGCGTGTACGGGTATTTCACGAAGATGGGGCTGCGGTACGGGTCGTCGATATCGTCCTCGACCGACATCAAGCCTTCCTTGCGGATCTTGCTGAGGATTTCATACATTAGTCCCATCAGTTCCATATAGCGGGCCTTCGTGTATTGCGAGCCGTGGAACAGGGTGGGGATGGCCGCGAACGTGGCGCGGATGGCCTTGGCGTCGTTGCCGACAAAGAAGGTGCCCAGCGCCGCGCCGCCGATCATCAGCAGTTCCAGCGGCTGGAACAGGGCCGCCAAATGGCCGCCCTGCATGGCGAAGCCGCCGAAGACGGAAAACAGCACGACGAGAAATCCGAGTATGACTAGCAAAACCTACTCCTTCATAATATTGCCATATCGCAATATTGTAGTGTAACCCGATTTGCCTGCGGTAGCCGCGTCCGGCTGCAATTGCTGGATGAGAAAATTGATAAAAGCGCGCACTTTGGCGGGCAATTGGTGACGGCTCGGATAATAGGCGTACAGGTCGGCCGGCGCCAGCGCGTAATCGTCCAGCACAACGCGCAGGCGGCCGCTGTCGAGGTAGCGGGCCAGGTCCCATTCCGAGCGCAGCAGGATGCCGTGCCCGTCCAGGGCCCAGCCCAGCACCACGTCGCCATCGTTGCTGGCCACCGTGCCGCGCACCTTCACAGTGTGGGTGGCACGCCCTTTGCTCAAGCGCCAGATGCCGTAGGCGTCATCGTTTTGCCGGTGCACGATGCAGCGGTGCTGCGCCAGCTCGTCCGGGGTGTGCGGCGTGCCGTGCGCCTGCAGGTAGGCGGGCGAGGCGCACAGGAAGCGCCGGTTCGACATGATCTTGCGCGCCGACAAACGCGTGTCGGGCAAGTCGCCGAAGCGGATGCCCAGGTCGTACGCCTGCTCGACCAGGTTGATGGGGCTGTCCGTCAGTTGCAGCTGCACTTCCAGCTGCGGGTGGCGCAGGGCGAATTGCGACAGCAGGGGCGCGATCACCGTGCGGCCGAAACCCAAGGTGGCATTCACGCGCAGCAGCCCGCGCGGTTCGGCGCTGCCGCTGGCCAGCGACTCTTCCATGGCGCGGATATCGTCGAGGATTTGCCGCGCCTGCTGCAAATAACTTTCGCCGTCTCCCGTCAGGCTGATGCGCCGCGTGCTGCGGTTCAGCAGGCGCACGCCCAGGCGCTGCTCCATCAGCTGCAGACGCTTGCTGACGGCGGGCGGCGTGATGCCCAGTTCGCGCGCCGTGGCCGACAGGCTGCCCAGCTTGGCCAGCAGCACAAAGAAGGCCATTTCCGTGGTGGCGTCGCTTTTCATTATTAACTTCAAGTGAAGAATGGTTTAAATTGCTATCGATTATACGACTGTATATCGCGGTTAAGCTGGCGTCACCATTCAAGCACAGGAGACCCGCATGAAAATCGTCGAGATCCGCGAAAAGACCATCCCCATCTCTTCCCCCATCCGCAACGCCTACATCGATTTCACCAAGATGACGTTAAGCCTGGTGGCCGTCGTCACGGATGTGATGCGCGACGGCAAGCCCGTCGTCGGCTACGGCTTCAATTCGAATGGCCGCTACGGCCAGGGCATGCTGATGCGCGAGCGCTTCATTCCCCGCATCCTCGACGCCGATCCCGCCAGCCTCGTGACGGATGACGGCGCCAATCTCGACCCGCACAAGGTATGGGATTGCATGTACACCAATGAAAAGCCGGGCGGCCATGGCGAGCGCTCGGTGGCCATCGGCACCATCGACATGGCCATCTGGGATGCCGTGGCGAAGATCGAGCGCAAGCCCCTGTTCCAGCTGCTGGCCGAGCGCCACGGCACGGGCGTGCCGGACAAACAAGTGTTCGTGTATGCGGCCGGCGGCTATTACTACCCGGGCCAGAGCCTGTCCGCCCTGCAGGACGAGATGCGCAGCTATGTCGACCGCGGCTACACGGTGGTCAAGAAAAAGATCGGCGGCGCTTCGCTGGACGAAGACTTGCGCCGCATCGACGCCATCATGGACGTGCTGCAGGATGGCCAGAAGCTGTGCGTGGATGCCAACGGCCGTTTCGACCTCGACACGTCGATCGCCTACGCCAAGGCGCTGCGCCAGTACGACCTGTTCTGGTACGAGGAGGCGGGCGATCCGCTCGACTTCGAGCTGCAGGCGACCTTGCGCAGCTATTACGACAAGCCGATGGCGACGGGCGAAAACCTGTTTTCCATGCAGGATGCGCGCAACCTGATCCGCTACGGCGGCATGCGCGCCGACCGCGACTGGCTGCAGTTCGACTGCGCCCTCAGCTACGGCCTGGTGGAATACCTGCGCACCCTGGACATGTTGCAGCAGCACGGCTGGTCGCGCAGCCGCTGCATTCCGCACGGCGGCCACCAGATGTCCCTGAATATCGCGGCCGGCCTGGGCCTGGGCGGCAATGAATCGTATCCCGATCTGTTCCAGCCGTTCGGCGGCTTCCCCGACGGCGTCAGAGTGGAAAACGGCCACATCACCATGCCGGACCTGGTCGGCATCGGCTTCGAGGGCAAGGCGAACCTGTATGCGGAAATGCGCGCGCTGAGCGGGCAATAGGCTCAGGCCGGCGCCTGGCGTTTCATCTGTGCGGCGGGGCTGCTCTTTTCCCAGCGGAACAGCCACATGATGATCAGCTTGGTCGTGGCGCTGACGCAGGCCAGCAGCAGCAGGGGCCAGCCCGTTTCCAGCCCCATGACGCAGGCGAAGAAGATGGTGCTGGCATCCATCGCCAGGATGAACTGGCTCATTTTCAGGGAGACGGCGCCCGTCTTGCCCGAGCGCCAGATCAAGCGGATCTGGTGCGCGTAGCCCTGCGCCAGCAGCACGGTGACGGCGACGAGCAGGCCTTGCGAGATCACGCGCTTTTCATCGCTGAAGGTGGGGCCGAAGGCCAGCCCCGCCATGCCCGCGCCCAGCAGCAGTGCGCAGGCCAGCAGCGCATTGCGCGATGTCAAGCTGCGGCGGTCGCGGTGGATTTCATACAGGATGGCCAGCGCGATCAGCGAGGCGATCAAACGGGGCCAGACGATGTAGTGGTTGAACGGCGTGATCGAATAGCCGTACACAAAGAACGCGCAATACGCGAGGAAGCTGACGGTGAACTGGTTGATGGACAGGATGTCGGTCGTCTTGCCGGCGCCGATGCCGGCATCGCGCTTGCGCTGCCAGATTTTTTGCAGCTGCGACCACAGCCCGTACAGGCTGACGACGATGAAGAGGGAATTGAGGCTGCCGGCAAGGGCGTACAGGGAAGGGGGTTGCAAGGTATCTCCTGGGAAAGCCAAGGCGCCGCCGCCGTGACAGGCCACCTTGTCTATACATTTTATTTTGGCAATATGCTCTCATGAAATAAATTAGCAGGCAAGCAATGATTGCGCCGTCGGGGCCTGTTGCCGCGGTACTTGCCTGAACGTACCTGTTCCTGCGCTTGGCCCTATAATTGCGGCATGACTTTCTTATCACATCGTGCCCGCTCCGTGCTGGGCAGTATCGGCAAAATGGCCGTTTCCCTGATTCTCCTGTCGACCGCACTGTGGGGCGCGCTGGCGCTGTGGTACCAGCTGTCCGGCGGCACGGCCGCGCAAGCCGTCGGCGCGCTGCTGTGGGGCGCGCTGGGCGTGGCCAGCGTCGCGCTGTGGTGGACGCGCGGCGATGCGCGCGTGCTGCTGCCGTATGCGGCCGGGTTTCTCCTGCTGCTCCTGTGGTGGAGCCTGATCACGCCGAAGCAGCAGCGCGTGTGGGCCGACGATGTGGCGCGCAACGTCACGGGCACGGTCAAGGGCAACACCGTCACCCTGGACAATGTGCGCAATTTCGACTGGCGCAGCGATGACGACTACACGGTCAAGTGGGAACGGCGCAGCTACGACCTCGACGAACTGCGCACGGTGGACACGGCGCTGTCGTACTGGACGGGGCCGTACATTGCGCACACCCTGATCTCGTTCGGCTTTGCGGACGGGCGCTTTTTGACGTTTTCCATCGAAATCCGCAAGGAAAAGGGCGAGAGCTTTTCCGCCATCGGCGGCTTTTTCAAGCATTTCGAGATGAGCCTGATCGCCGCCGACGAGCGCGACATCCTGCGCGTGCGCACGAATGCGCGGGGCGAGGACATGCATCTGTACCGCGTGATGATGCCCAAGGCGGCCATGCGCTCGCTGTTCCTCGCCTACCTGGACGAAGCGCAATCGCTGAAGAACCAGCCGCAGTTCTACAACACCCTGACGGCCAACTGCACCACCATCGTCTTCGAGATGGTGCGCCGCATCGTGCCGGGCCTGCCGCTCGACTACCGGCTGATGGCTTCGGGCTACCTGGACCGCTACCTGTTCGACGTCAAGGGCCTGGTGCCCGGCCAGACCTTCCAGCAGCTGCGCGATGGCGGCCACGTCACGGCGCGCGCGCGGGCGGCCAACGACGACGCGGACTTTTCGCATGCGATCCGCCGCGGCATGCCGGGCTACGATGAAACGGGCCACCCGAAGCTGCAAATGCCCAGGCAGTAATCAACTTGCAGCACAACGTCCAACCAAACCGTAGCGAGCGGAAGGAAGAGGTGGTCGAGAAGCGGAACTGTACTTTAGTACAGTGAGCATCGCAGGCCGCCTATGCCGACGCGCAGTAGGCTTGGTTGGGCGTTATCTGTCATTGCTTTATACTGTCGCTATCCCGACCGGCCGCACATTGCGGCCGGTCTCACTTCATGACTAAATAATAAGAAGGCCCGCTATGCCATTTTCCTCACTGGGTCTGATTCCCGCCCTGGTCCGCGCCGTCGACAAGGCCGGCTATGCCGCGCCGACGGCCATCCAGGCGGCCGCCATTCCCGCCATCCTGCGCGGCAGCGACGTGCTGGGCGCGGCGCAGACGGGTTCCGGCAAGACGGCCGCCTATGCGCTGCCGCTGCTGCAGGCGCTGATGGCGCCCGTTTCCGGCCCGCGCCAGGTGCGCGCGCTGATCCTCGTGCCCACGCGCGAGCTGGCGGCGCAGGTGGGGCAGACGGTGCACGCGCTGGCCAAGCCGCTGCCGATCAAACTGAAGATTTCCGTGCTGTTCGGCGGCGTGTCGATCAATCCGCAGATGATGGATTTGCGCGGCGGCGCCGATATCGTCGTCGCCACGCCGGGCCGCCTGCTGGACCTGGTGCGCCAGAATGCCGTCAAACTGGGCGGCGTGTCGCTGTTCGTCCTGGATGAAGCCGACCGTTTGCTCGACATGGGTTTCAGCGAAGAGATCAACGCCATCCTGGCGCTGCTGCCCAAGCAGCGGCAAAACCTGTTCTTCTCCGCCACCTTCCCCGACAACGTGCAGGCGCTGGCCGACGGCCTGCTCAGCGAACCCGTGCGCATCGAAGTGGCGTCCGAACCGCAGGACAAGCCCGACATCGTGCAGCGCGCCATCACGGTGGACGTGCCGCGCCGCACGCAGCTGCTGCGCTACCTGATCCTGCAGCAGCAGTGGGAGCGCGTGCTGGTGTTCGTCGCCACCAAGTACGCGGCCGAACACGTGGCCGACAAGCTGCAGCGCGCTGGCCTGCACGTGGGCGCCTTCCACGGCGAATTCAGCCAGGGCACGCGCAGCCAGCTGCTGGCCGACTTCAAGGCGTGCCGCTTGCAGGTGCTGGTGGCCACCGACGTGGCCGCGCGCGGCATCGACATCGCCGGCCTGCCGGCCGTCGTCAACTATGACTTGCCCCGTTCGGCCGTCGACTACACGCACCGCATCGGCCGCACGGGCCGCGCCGGTGAAAGCGGCACGGCCATCAGTTTCGTGACGGCCGATACGGAAGCGCATTTCCGTTTGATCGAAAACCGCAACGACTTGCGCATCGTGCGCGAAGTGGTGGCCGGTTTCGAGCCGACGGAGCTGCCCGCGCCCGTGCATCCCGTCACCGATACGGTCAACGGCGGCGTAAAGGGTGCGCGCAAGAGCAAAAAGGACAAATTGCGCGAAGCGGCGGCCCTGGCGGCGAAGGCGGCCGAGGGCAATTAAATCCACCTTATGTGCGCTAGCCGCTTGAACGGCCACGTTTCCCGGACTAAGATTGTGTTTCTATAAAGCAAGGGGACGGAAATGCACGGGATCATCATCAAACGGGCGGCCGCTGCCGCCTGCCTCGCGGCGCTGGCCGCTTGCGCCGGCATGGGCGGCAACCACGGCACGTCCGGCATGCAGATGCCGGGCAATACGCCGGCCGATGCCGCCGTGGCCGCCACCTGGTACAACCCACCCAGCGAATTTCCCGGTATTTGCCTGACCCAGTTCAAGGATGGCAGCCTGCGTTTCGACGGCGGTTTCGCCTTTTTCAATCCGGGCCGCTGGGCCTACGATGGGGCCACGTCCGAACTGCGTTTGCAGCTGGCGCCGACCCCGTCGCTGGAACTGGCGCACGCGCAAACGGTGCTGCACCAGAACCTGCTGAGGGTCGAGGCGGCCAGGAACACGCTGGTGTACGCCGTGAAAGCCGATACGCAAGCCATCGGCCTGGGCGGCTTTGTGTTTTACCGCGACACGCCGTGTCCGGCACGGCGCGGATAAGTGCCGGATAAATGGCGGATAAGTGCCATAGAGGAATATTTAGTCGTATAATTTCAAGGCAGGCTGGCTGCCGCGCAAGACTCTCCCGCGCGGCGGATCCCCCCTTCAGGCAAGCTCCCGTATCGCCATGGCGATGAGAGGATGGTCCGATGGATGTGCACGATGAGCATGGTATGCCAGGGACTGTGGCGGCGGACGCCGTGGCGTCGCCGCGCACCTTGCTGCTGGTCGATGACGAGCCGAATATCCTCGCTTCCCTGAAGCGCCTGCTGCGGCGCGACGGTTACCATATTTTGACGGCCGGCAGCGGCCAGGAAGGGCTGGAAGTGCTGGCCAGCCATGCCGTCGACGTCATCGTGTCGGACCAGCGCATGCCCGGCATGCTGGGCGCCGACTTCCTGCGCAAGGCCAAGCTGCTGTGTCCGCAAACCATCCGCATCATGCTGTCGGGCTATACCGAATTGCAGGCCGTCACGGACGCCGTCAACGAAGGCGCCATCTTCAAGTTTCTTACCAAACCCTGGGAAGACCATCAGCTGCGCGAGCATATCGCCGAAGCGTTTCGCCTGAAGGGCATCGACGACGACAATGTGCGCCTGAATGCGCAGTTGCGCGACGTCAACCAGGCGCTGGCGGCCGCGAATGCCGCCATGCAGGCGCTGGTGTGCCAGCAGCAGCACCAGATCAGCCGCGACGAGGTCAGCCTGGGCATCGCGCGCGAAGTGCTGCAATTCCTGCCGCTGCCCGTGATCGGGCTCGACGACGAAGGCATGATCGCTTTCATCAACGGGGCAGCCGCCAGCCTGTTCGAACGGGGTGCGGCCTTGCTGGGCAACGAGGCGGCGATCGTCCTGCCGCAGCTGTTCGACGGGCAGGGCACGCCTCGCCTGGCCGCCATCGATGGCCAGCCGTATGTCGTGGCCGTCCATCCCATGGGCTTGCATTCGCGCTCGCGCGGCAGCCTGGTCACCCTGAGTCGTCATGGAGCGGGTACATGAGTATAAGCGTGAGTGCAAGCGTGAGTGAAAGCGGCCGCGAGATTTCCATGGAGCAGGCGCAGGAAGGCATGGTGCTGGCGCAAGCCTTGAATGACGCCAGCGGCGCCGTGCTGCTGGCCCAGGGTGCCACGCTGACGGCGGCGAACCTGACGGCCTTGCGCAGGCGCAATGTGGAGCGCTGCCACGTCGTCATGGAAGCGGAGCCTGACCCCGCCGCGCAGGCGCATGCCGAGCAGGAACGGGTACGCCGCCTGGAACGGCTGGCCGTGCTGTTCCGCGCCACGCCGCCCGATTCCGCGGGGGCGGAACTGCTGGCGCTGCTGCAGCGCTACCGGCAAGGGGGTGCGGCATGACACGCCTCAGTTTTGAACACATCATTCGCCAGATACAGGAACTGCCCTCGCTGCCGGTGGTGGTGCTGGAACTGTTGTCGAGTATGGACCAGGACGACACGGACGTGCATGTGCTGGCGCAAAAGATCGAGCTGGACCAGGCCCTGGCGGCAAAGACCTTGCGCATTGCCAACTCCTCGTTCTACGGCATGCAATCGAAGGTCACCAGCATTCCGCAAGCCGTTTCCGTGCTGGGCTTTCACAGCATCCGCACCGTCGTCACGGCCTGCGCCCTGACGGGCAGCTTCGCGCCCGTCAGCGGCGGCTTCGATTTCCAGGCGTTCTGGCGCCATTCGCTGGCCACGGCCATCGCCGCGCGCCTGCTGGCGCCGCACTTGCGCGTCAATCCCGAAACGGCGTTCACGGCGGGACTGCTGCACGACCTGGGCACCCTGGTGCTGGTGACGCGCTTCCCGGACGAGCACGCGCTCGTGCGCAGCCACCGCCAGGCGCAGGATTGCCAGATGGCCGAGGCGGAACTGGCCGTCATCGGCATCGATCACGCGCAAGTGGGCAGCGCCCTGGCCGCTTACTGGAAGTTTCCCGAAGCGATACAACAGGCGGTGGCCGACCACCACGCCATCGAGCGCCTGGACGCGGGCGGCTTGCCGCTGGCCGTGCACCTGGCCAATGCCGTCGCCCTGGGGCTCGACCTGGCCGGCGTCGACGATGCGCTCGTGCCGCCCCTGTCGGCCACGGGCTGGCGCAGCGTCGCCCTGGACGAGCCCGCCTGGCTGGCGCTGCTGCGGCAAACGGAACACACCTTCGATGAAATGTCGCGGATCATGCTGGCATGAACAGGATACAGGCCATGGACACAGAAGCAGGGCAGGCACTGCCCGCCACGCCGGAACGCCGCCAGGGAGACACCATCGCGCTGTCGGCGTTTTTCGACGGCCATCCCGTGGCCACGTTCGCCATCGACACGGACCATGTGATCACGCACTGGAATAGCGCCTGCGAACAGTTGCTGGGCTTTACGGCCGCCGAGATGGTCGGCACGCGCGACCACTGGAAGGCGTTTTATCCGCAGCCGCGCGCCTGCCTGGCCGACCTGCTGGTGGCCGACGATATCGCGCTCGGTGAAAATGACCTTTACCTGGGCAAGCTGAAGCGCTCTCCCGTGATCCCCGGCGCCTTTGAGGCCGAGGATTTCTTTGCCGATATCGGCCCGGACGGCCATTGGCTGCATTTCACGGCGGCACCCCTGCGCGACCGCCAGGGACGCCTGGTGGGCGCCATCGAAACCCTGCGCGACGTGAGCGAGCGGCGCCTGGCGGAACTGGCGTTGCGCAAGGCGCACGACAACCTGGAACACCTGGTGGCCAAGCGCACGGCCCAGCTGGCCGAAATGAACGAGCGCCTGGCCGACGATATCCGCCAGCGCCAGATCGCCGATCTGGAGTTGCGCGAGCGCAACCTGGCCCTGACGGAATTGAACAGCAAGCTGTCGCTGGCCCAGCAAAAGCTGCTGCAGTCGGAAAAGCTGGCCTCGATCGGCCAGCTGGCCGCGGGCGTGGCGCACGAGATCAACAATCCCATCGGCTATGTGTTTTCCAACGTCGGCACCCTGGAAGGCTACCTGGACGACCTGTTTTCCATGCTCGACGCCTATGAGGAAGCCGAGCCGGCCGTCGCCGACCCCGTGGTGGCGGCGCGCCTGCGGGCGCTGCGCGAGCAGATCGACCTGGATTTCCTGCGCACCGACATACCGATGCTGATGGGCGAATCGAAGGAAGGCATTGCGCGCGTGCGCCGCATCGTGCAGGACTTGAAGGATTTTTCGCGCACGGACGCGCACCAGGAGTGGGTCTGGGCCGACTTGCGCCAGGGCATCGATACCACGCTCAATATCGTGAACAACGAGGTCAAGTACAAGGCCGACGTGGTGCGCGAGTATGCCGACATTCCCGATATCGAATGCCAGCCTTCCGAACTGAACCAGGTGATCATGAACCTGGTCGTCAACGGGGCCCACGCCATGGGCGAGGAGCGCGGACGCATCACCCTGCGCACGGGCAGCGACAACGCCACGGAAGTGTGGATCGAAGTCGAGGACACGGGCGGCGGCATCGCGCCCGAACACCTGTCGCGCATCTTCGACCCCTTCTTCACCACCAAGGCCGTCGGCAAGGGCACGGGGCTGGGCCTGTCGCTGGCCTACACGACGGTGCAGAAACACCACGGCCGCATCGACGTGCGCAGCGTCATCGGCCGCGGCACCACCTTCCGCATCACCTTGCCCGTGCGCCAGGCGCAGGCCGTCGCACCATGACCGAACAGGACAACATGAGCACCAGCACCGCGGCCGCGCCGCCGCCCACCATCCTGTGCGTCGACGACGAACCGAATATCCTGTCGTCGCTGCGCCGCCTGTTCCGCCCGCACGGCTACCGCGTGCTGACGGCCGAGAGCGGCGCGTCCGGCCTGGCTCTGCTCGACAGCGAGACGGTGGACTTGGTCATCTCCGACATGCGCATGCCGCACATGGATGGCGCGCAATTCCTGGCCCAGGTGCGCCAGCGCTGGCCCGGCACCATGCGATTGCTGCTGACCGGCTATGCCGACATCCAGTCCATCCTCGACGCCATCAACCAGGGCGAGATCTATCGCTACGTGACCAAGCCCTGGGACGAGAACGATATCGTGCTGGTGGTGCGCCACGCGCTGGAACGGCGCGCGCTGGAGCAGGAAAAACGGCGCCTGGAAGCGCTGACGGCCAGCCAGAACGTGGAGCTGCAGGCGCTCAACGCCAGCCTGGAAGCGAAGGTGGCCACGCGCACGCAGCAGCTGAAACTGTCGCACGACGAGGTGCAGGCGGCCAACGAGCGCCTGAAGGCCACGTTCGTGACGACCATCAAGGTGTTTTCCAACCTGATCGAGATGCGCGGCGGCAAGCTGGCCGGCCATGCGCGGCGGGTGGCCGAGCTGTCGCGCAAGCTGGCGCAGGCGCTGGGCCTGGAAGGGCAGGAGGCGCGCGACGTGTTCATCGCGGCCCTGCTCAAGGATATCGGCAAGCTCAGCTTGAGCGACGATGTGCTGGAGCTGCCGGCCAGCGCCTGGACGGGCGAGCAGCTGGCCGCGTTCCGCAAGCATCCGCTGCGCGCCGAACAATTGCTGATGGCGCTCGACGAGCTGCGCGCCGTTTCCGTGATCCTGCGTTCGCAGCTGGAACGCTTCGACGGCGGCGGCTTTCCCGATGGCATGGTGGGCCTGGCCATTCCGCTGGGCGCGCGCATCCTGGCGCTGGCGTCGGACTACGACGGCTTGCAGATCGGCGCCATGGTGCAGCGCAGCCTGCGCGCCGACGAAGCCCGCACCCTGATCTACGACAGCGTCGGCAAGCGCTACGACCCGGCCGTGGTGGCCGCTTTCCGCGGCATCATGGAAGAGACGGAACCGCCGGCGCGCGACCTGACCGTGCTGTCGGGCCAGCTGGAGCCGGGCATGGTGCTGTCGCGCGACCTGATCAGCCGCGACGGCCTGATGCTGCTGGCGGCCGAACACGTGCTGACGGCCCGCGTGATCGCCCAGCTGCTCGACTTCGAAAGCAAGAATGGCGGGCGCCTGAGCATCCGCGTGTATGCGCCCGTGAAGGAAGCCTAGGCGCTCGCGGCGCCCGGCGGCTGCAGCGGCAGGTGCACGGTAAAGCGCGTGCCGCGGCCCACTTCCGAGGCCACGTCGATGCGTCCGCCGTGCTTGTTGACGATGCCGTACGACAGCGACAGGCCCAGGCCCGTGCCGCTGCCCACGGCCTTGGTGGTGAAGAACGGCTCGAAGATGCGGTTCAGGTGCTCGGGCGCGATGCCGGCGCCCGTGTCGCCGATCTCCACCCACACCCAGTCGCCGGCATGGCCGGTGCGGATGCTGATCACGCCGTCGCTGCTGATGGCCTGGCCCGCGTTGACGAGCAGGTTCATGAAGACCTGGTTCAGCTGCGAGGCCAGGCACAGTATGGGCGGCAGCTCGCCATAGTGTTTTTCGATGCGCGCCTTGTATTTCAATTCGTTGGCGACGATGTTCAGGGTGCTGTCCAGGCCCGCATGCAGGCTGGCCACTTGCCAATCCGTCTCGCCCACGTGGGAAAAATCCTTCAGCGCCTGCACGATGTCGCGCACGCGTTTGAGGCCATCCATCGATTCTCGCACCAGGTCGCCGATGTCGTCCTGCAGGAAGGCCAGGTCGGCCTGCGCGCGCACCTGGGCCACCCTGTCGGCCAGGGCCGGGCCGTCGAGCGGCTCGCCCATTGCCGCTTCATACCGGGCGATGACGTCGAACAGGGTGGCGACATAGCCTTGCAGCGAACTCATGTTCGAATTGACGAAACCGATCGGGTTATTGATTTCATGCGCGATGCCGGCCGCCAGCTGGCCGATGGACGCCATCTTTTCCGACTGCAGCAGCTGGTCGTGCGCTTCCTGCAACTTGCTGATCAGTAGTTGCTGCTCTTCGCCGCGCGCCTGCAGCATCGCTTCCATGCGCTTGCGTTCCGTGATGTCCGTCAGCGAGCCGATCACCTCGAACGGCACGCCGTGCTCGTCGCGCACGAGGCGCAGGCTGTCGTGCATCCACAGATAGCTGCCGTCGCGCACGCGGAAACGGTATTCATAGGCGCGCGCGCCTTCGACGAAAATCTGCGCCAGGCTGGAAAAGATGCCGGGCGCATCGTCGGGGTGGATGTGGTCGAACCAGAAATTGGGGTCGGCCACCATTTCCTCGGGCTGGTAGCCCAGCACGTTCAAGGCATTGTTGCTGACGAACGTCATCTTGAAGTCGCCGCTGGGCACGGTGCAATAGATGATGGAGGGGGTATTGTCGAGCAGGTATTGCAGGCGCACGGCCGTGGCGGCCGAGGCGTCATCGCCAGGCGCCGACCCGGCATGCCGGCCGGTATCGGGAGTGGAAAGGTCGAAATCCTCGAACTGCATCGTCACACCTCGCTGCCTGCACGGCCTTGATGTCATCCCCGCTCGATTATGCCTGATTCTGCCTGCCCTGGGCCGCCGTCGGCGCGCTCAGGGGGCCAGCGGCTGCTCGACGATCGCCATGCGTCGCGCGATGCGCTGCGCCGCCTGCGTATCGCCCGCCTGTTCGGCGCGCAGGCGCTGCACGCCCAGCCACGCCAGCAGCGGACGGCGCCAGCCCTGGTCCGAGGCCGTGGCGACGGCCGTATCGAGCAGCTCCGGCGTGGCGCGGCTGGCGCGCAGCAGCACGCCGGCCGCCACCAGCTGCGACAGCGGGTCCTTGATGGCGGCCACGGCGCTGGCGGCGGCCGTGTCCGAGCCGGCGCCGGCGGCCGCGCGCTGCGCTTCCGGCAACAGGGCGACGTCGGCCGTTTGCGCCTTGCCGGCCAGCCAGGCCGCATACGCGCGGTCGGCGGCTGTCGCATCGGCTTGCAGGGCGTCAAAGCCGGCGCAGTCCTCGAAGGCCAGGCTGGCCACGCGCGTGGCGCAGCGCAGCAGTTCGATGCGCGCCACCAGTTCGAGCTTGCCCGTGCCGGCCACCTGACTGCGGGCGCGCCGGAATTCCGTCTGTTCGACGAGGGCGTTGCCGTTCAAATACGCCGCCTGAAAACGTTCGACGGAGCTTTGCGCATTCATCTTCCAGTCCGGCACGGGCGGGCCGCTGGAACAGGCGGCCAGCGCGGCGGACAACAGCGCGGCCAGGGCAGGCCGGAGAAGATTGATATGTATCATGGCAGTTTGATCTCCGGATTGCGCTTGAATGGCCATTTGCGGTTGATTTCATTGACCAGCTGCTCGACCTTGCGCAGATTGCTTTCCACGTCCGCGCGCAGCGGGCCCAGGTCGGCCGTGGCCGCCTTGGCGTTGGCGCCCACGGCTTGCGCCTCGACCAGCACGGCGTCGACTTTTTTCAGGCTGTTGCGCGTGTCGGCCAGCAGGGCGTTCAGCTGCACGATGGTTGCCTGCGCATCCGTCATCACGCCCTTGTCGCCGAAGACGCGCGTATCGGCATTGGCCACCAGGCCATCCGTGCGGCGCGCCAGCTGGTCCGCGGTGACCAGCAGGGCGTTGGCCCGCTCGATCAGCAGGCGCGACTGCTTGTCGTCGCCCGTCAGCAAGCCCATGGCGCCGCCCGGACCGCTCAGCTTGCCCGTCACGGCCTGCACGTTGCGCATGGTGCCGTCGAGCGCGGAATCGCTGCCCGTCAGGTTGCCCAGGTTGTTCAGCAAGTCCTTGGCGGCGGCCAGCAGGCGGGGAATTTCCGCCGCCATGTCGCCCACCAGCAAGTCGCGCGTGGCGTCGTCGGGCAGCGGCGGGTCCGTCAGGATGCCGCTGTAGGCGCGCAACTTGGCGCCGCCCACGATGCCCCGTTCCAGGGTGAAGATGGAGCTGGTGCGCAGCCAGTGCGCATCTTTGCGCGGCACGTCGATGATGACGCGCGCGCGCCCGTCCGGCGCCAGCTCGATGCGCTGCACGCGGCCGATGGGAAAGCCGGAAAAGGTCAGGTCGGCGCCCACGCCGACGCCGTCCGAATCGTCGGCCGTCAGCACCAGCGTCTGCGTCGCTTCGAAGGCGCCGCGCGCATACATCAGGTAGACGACGGAGCCGACCACCAGCACGAACATGAAGACGAGCAAAATGGCCGCCTTCAGTTCCGCGTGGCGCACGGGCGGCGGGGCGGGCAGGACGGCATCTTGCGCGACACCGGCGGGCGCCGTCACGTCGACCTGGTCGGGATTTTGGGGTTGGCTCATGGCTTCTGGCTCTCGTTTGGGTGGTTCGGGGATGGCTGGCGGCGGCGGGCGGGGCATCAGTAGTAATTGCCCATCAGCGAAGCCACTTCGACCAGCAGGATGACGGAAAACAGGCGCAGCATTTCAGACAGGCCATGCGCGGCCCACAGGCGGTTGCGCCGGCCGTGCGGCTCGTCCGGATAGTAGGAGGAGGCCAGCGGGATCAGGGCCACGGCAAAGCTGAAGAAGATGACCTTGAGCATCAGGATCAGGGCCACGGCGGGATTGAAGATCTGTCCCACGACGCGCGTATAACCCTGCAGCGCCCACGGCGTAAAACCGTAGATGGTGAGGTAGGCGAGGATCAGCGAAGTGACGCAGCTGACGATGGCCAGCATCCACACGGCAAAGATGCCGGACATGACGCGTGGAAAGTATTCGCGGCGCAGCAGGTCGACGCCCTGGCGCTGCATGGTATCGAGCATGCCGGAAGAGCGCATTTGCGCAAACGCAATGCCGTCGGGCAAAGTCAGGCGCAGCGCGACGAACAGGGCGGCCGTCAGCGGGATCAGTTCCAGCACCAGCACGCGCACCACCATTTCCAGCGCATAGCGCGACAGGCCATAGCTTTGCGCGCTGACGACGACGATGCGGATGAGCACCAGGCTGACCAGCGCGCAGGCGACGCTGAACCACACGAGGTTCGGCGCCGTGTTCGTCACGAGACGGTGCGCGAGGATGGGGCGGTTGTCGCGGTTATAGCTCGACGGCGACAGGGCCAGCGAAAACACGAGGATGGCGAAATGCAGCATGCGCCACCAGCTGACCAGCCAGGCCATGGTGGCCCGGTGCAAACGGCGCAGGCTGATGATGAGGGAGACGGATAGGGTCATCATGGCATCTTAACATCAGCCCGGCCCGGCAAGCACGGCTAGCGTGCGCGGCTATCCGAACAGGGCGAAGCCGGCCATCACGACCATCAGCACGGCGATGTATTGCATCGGAATCCAGAACAGGGTGTGGCTCTTGCGCAAGATGACTCTTTCCTGCGTGGCCGGGTCGATCAGTTCGCGTCCTGGCGCGTTGTTCAGGCGCACGCCCGCATACCAGCTGGCGGCGGCTGCCAGCAGGAAGGCCAGGGCCAGGGTCCATGCGTGGCTCTTCGTGTATTCCTCGCCCAGGGTGGCGCCAAACAGCGCTTGCGCAGCTACTACGACGATGAAACAGATCAGGGGGGCGAGTATGCCGAAGCCTTGCCAGATAAGCATAAAAATTCTCCAGTGGATTGAGGGAACCCGCGGCGGCGTGGCGGTGGCTGTGCCCGGCGGGGTTGCGGATTTTATCAGACTTATCAAAAAAAAGTTTCTTTTCGGCACTATTGTGCGCGGCTGTCATGCGGCGCTGGCGGTGGCCACGCTGGCGATGATGGCATCGGCCGCCGCGCGCACGCGGGCAGAGCGGTTCAGGTCGGCATGCATGACGAGCCACACGTCGTAGCTTTCCGCCCGCTCGGGCCAGATGCGCACGAGCAGCGGGTCGATATCGCCCAGGTGGGTGGCCAGCTCGGCCACGCCCAGGCCCGCGCGCGTGGCTTCCTGCAGCATCGCCGCCGAGTTCACTTCCATGGCCACCCGGGCGTTGGCGACGGATTCGCCGGCCAGTTTTTCCGCGTGACGGGGCGCCACGGAATGGTGGTAGATGACGATGTCGTGTCCGGCCAGCGCCGTGCCGCGCACGGGTTCGCCCCGCTGCGCCAGGTAGCTTTTCGACGCATACAGGCCCAGGCTGCGCTTGACTAGGTGGCGCGAGATCAGGTCCGGGTCGGTGGGGCGCACGGCGCGCACGGCCAGGTCCGCTTCGCGCCGCGTCAGGCTGGCCAGCTGCGGCGCCACGTGCAGCACGATGCGGATGTCCGGGTGCGCCGCGTGCAGCCGCTGCATGGCGCGGATGACGAAATGGCTGGCCATGGTGTCCGTGGTGGCCACGCGCACCAGGCCGGACAGGCGGTTGTCGACGCCCTGCATCTCGCGTTGCAGCTTGTCGGCCGCCCGTTCCATCGCTTCGGCCGCGTTCAAGGCCAGCTCGCCGGCCGGCGTGGGCACGTAGCCGGACGGCGTGCGCAGGAACAGGGTGGCGCCCAGCGAGCTTTCCAGCGCGGCCAGGCGGCGCCCGCACGTGGCCTGGTCGATGCGCAGCAGGGCGGCCGCGCCGCGCAAGGTGCCGGCCCGGCCGATGGCGAGAAAGATGCGCGCGTTATCCCAGTCCATAAGCCCAATCCATGACGTGTTTTCCTGTCGTTATCGTGATGCATTTTTGCATCATGGTGCCGATTTTATGCCTGTTTACTGCATTATTCAACACTCGCATAATGACTGCCCCCCGTCCCTGCAAGGAAATACCATGCCTGCCCCTACACCGCGCCGTGCCAGCGGCTTGATCCTGCTGACCCTGGCGTTCGGCTTCGTCATGGCCATGCTCGACGTCACGGCCGTCAACGTAGCGTTGTCCGATATCGCGCTGGACCTGGCCATACCGCTGACGGGCCTGGTGTGGGTGGTCGACGGCTACACCCTGACGTTTGCCGCGCTGCTGCTGGCCGGCGGCGCGCTGGCCGACCGCTACGGGCCGAAAGCCGTGTACCAGGGCGGCCTCGGCGTCTTCATTCTCGGTTCGGTGCTGTGCGGCGCCGCGCCCGACGGGCATTTTCTGACGGCCGCGCGCCTGCTGCAGGGCGCGGGCGCGGCCCTGTTCATGCCCAGTTCGCTCAGCCTGCTGACGCACAGCTTTGAAGACGAGCGCGAACGCACGCGCATGCTGGGCGCCTGGTCGGCCCTGGTGGGCGTGGCCGGCGCGTCCGGCCCCCTGATCGGCGGCATCCTCGTGCACCAGTTCGGCTGGCGCAGCGTGTTCTGGGTGAATGTGCCGCTGGGCGTGCTGGCCATCGTCATGGCGCAGCTGTTGCTGGCCGCGCCGGCGCGCCAGCCGCGCGATTTATCGCTGTTCAGCCATGCGCTGGGCGTGGCGGCGCTGGCGGGCCTGAGTTTCGTGCTGATCGAAGGCCCCGTGCTGGGCTGGCTGTCGCCGGGCGTGCTGGCGGCGGGGGCCTTGACGGTGCTGTCCGCCGGGCAATTGCTGCGGCGCGAGCGCAGCGGCAGCCACCCGCTGTTGCCACGTGCACTGTTTCACAGCAGCAGCTTTGGCGCGGCCAATGGCGTGGGTTTCCTGATCAACTTCTGCGTGTTCGGCCAGCTGTTCTTATTGAGCCTATTCCTGCAGCAGTCGGGCGGCGCCGATGCCTTGCAGTCGGGCTTGCGCCTGCTGCCCATGATGGCGGCCTATACGGTGGGAAATTTTATGGCGGGAAGTATTGCGGCGCGTCATGGCACGCGCTTGCCCATGCTGCTAGGCTTGCTGGTGGGCGCCGTCATGGCCTTGCTGCTGATGGCCTTGCGTCCCGGCACGCCATATTTTCTGCTGGCGCTGGGCACGGCCGTCATGAACGTGGCCATCGGCATCGCCATTCCCGCCATGACGGCCACCGTGATGCGGGTGGCCGGCAAGCAGCATGCGAACAGCGCGGCGGCGGCACTGAATGCGAACCGGCAAATTGGCGCCCTGGTGGGCGTGGCGCTGATCGGCAGCATCCTGCACATGGTGCAGGACTGGTCGCTGCGCCTGCCGCTGGCCTACGCGACGATCGCCGTCGCGTATGGCCTGGCGGCGGGCCTCGTGTACCGGCACGTGCATTTGCCGAAGGCCGTGGCCGCCTGATGCTTTACTGTTCGCGCGTGCTGCGCCATTCCACCAGTTCTTCGATGGTCAGAATGGGCATGCCGTGCAGTTCGGCGAAGCGCTCGATATCGTCGCCGCGCATCATGGTGCCGTCCGGGTTCATCAGTTCGCACAGCACGGCGGCCGGGTTCAGGCCCGCCATGCGCGACAGGTCGACGGAGCCTTCCGTGTGGCCACGGCGCTCGAGCACGCCACCGGGCGCGGCGCGCAGGGGGAAGACGTGGCCAGGGCGCACCAGGTCGGCGGGCTTGGCGTCCGGCGCGATGGCCGCGCGGATGGTGGTCACGCGGTCGGCGGCCGACACGCCCGTCGTGACGCCGTCGCGCGCCTCGATGGAGACCGTGAATGGCGTGCCGTAGCGGCTGCCGTTGTCGGACGACATGGGCGGCAATTCCAGCGCGCTGACGACGTCCGTCGGCAGGCACAGGCAGACGATGCCGCTGCATTCGCGGATCAGCAGGGCCATGGTTTCGTTCGTCAATTTTTCGGCCGACAGGATCAAATCGGCTTCGTTTTCACGGTCGAAATCGTCGAGCAGGATGACGGGAATGCCGGCGCGCATGGCGGCCAGGGCGGATTGGATGCGACCTTCCAGGTCGTTGGAAAGCAGGGTATAGCTGTTGACTAACATGGTGAAACGCTCCTCGCACAGGCGAAAAACGCTGCAGGGCAAGCGAATAGACGCAACTGGCCGCATCGCCGTGGCGATGGGACATCACACTACTGCACATCTTCTTTCATCCGGACTATACCGTCGGCTCTGGAGTCACACCAGATCTGCTGACCTCGCCAAGCGGTGCCTGGAAAGCGCTCGCGGGCTTGACCGTTGCCGGTTTTACCGCCGGTGGGGAATCGCACCCCGCCCCGAAGACGTCGTTGTGCCGGTCCACATGACCGGCGGCAATACTTTAGCACAATTGAAAAAATATGGCAGGGCACTGTTGAGTTTGTCATTCGACAAAGTTGCCTGGGAAAAGCAGTTTTTCCTAAGCTGTTTTTAATGGCGGAAACAGGATTTCAGTGTAAGGTATGCCTACTGAATCTTACCGTTGAGAATACATGAAGCTGAGTAAATTACGCCTGATCTCGGGCGCCGTCTTGCTGGCGTGCGCCTGCATGGCCCAGGCAGAAATCCGTTTGAGCGATCCCTTGCCTCTGGCACCAGAAGTTACCGTCGGAAAATTGCCGAACGGCTTGACCTATTACATCAAGAAAAATGCCCGCCCCGCGCAAAAAGTGGAATTGCGCCTGGTGGTGAAAGCCGGTTCCATCCTGGAAGATGATGACCAGCAAGGCCTGGCCCACTTCACGGAACACATGGCCTTCAATGGCTCCACGCATTTCAAGCGCAATGAGCTGATTTCCTATTTGCAATCGATCGGCGTGAAGTTCGGCGCCGACTTGAACGCCTACACGAGTTTCGATGAAACCGTGTACGTGCTGCCGATTCCGACGAACAAGAAAGAAAACCTGGAAAAGGGTTTTCTCGTGCTGGAAGACTGGGCGCATGGCTTGAAATTCAATCCGGCCGACATCAACAGCGAGCGCGGCATCGTGCTGGAAGAGGCGCGCCTGGGCAAGGGCGCCAGCGACCGCATGAACAAGGTGCTGTATCCGAAGCTGCTGAACGGTTCGCGCTATGCGGAACGCATGCCGATCGGCAAGGAATCCGTGCTGAAGACCTTCAAGCCGGAAGCCATCAAGCGTTTCTACAAGGATTGGTATCGTCCCGACCTGATGGCCGTCGTGGTGGTCGGCGACGTGGAGCCGAAACAGGCTGAAAAACTGATTCAGCAGCATTTCGGCAAGCTGAAGAATCCCGCGCAACCGCGTCCGCGCCTGTATGCGGAAGTGCCGCAGCGGGCGCAAACGGAAGCGCTGGTGATCACGGACAAGGAAGCGCCGGACGACGCGGTCTTCATCCGCTACCCGATCCGCGCCGCGCAGGAGCCCGTCACGATTGCCGACTACCGCCGCCAGATGATCGAAAACCTGTATGGGCAAATGCTCAGCGCGCGCATGCAGGAATTGACGCAGCAGGCGAACCCGCCGTTCATCCAGGGCGGCAGCAGCATGGGCAAGCTGGTGCGCGGCTATGAATCGTTCAGCGCGTATGCCTTGCTGGGCAAGGGCGGCGTGCAGCCGGCCGTCGATGCGCTGGTGCAAGAAGATGAGCGGGCGCGCCGCTTCGGTTTCAGCCAGGATGAGCTGGACCGCGCGCGCAAGAACATGCTGCGCAATTACGAGCGCGCGTACAGCGAACGCGACAAGTCCGATTCGAGCGGTTTCGTGGCCGAGTATTCGCGCAACTTCCTGGAGCAGGAAGCCATCCCCGGCATCGCCAATGAATTGCTGTACGCGCAGGAACTCTTGCCGCAGGTGACCTTGCAGGAAATCAACGAGACGGTGGCCAAGGTGATTCCCGACCAGCAAAAGAAACTGGTGGTCTTCATGGGCGCCGAGCCGAAAGCGGGCGATGCGGCCTCGGTGGTGCCGACGCAGCAGCAATTGCTCGACGCCGTGGCGAAAGCCGAGCAGCAAACCATCGAGCCGCGCACGGAAAAAGTGCTCGCCAGCAAGCTGATGGATGGCCCGCCGGCCGGCGGCAGCATCGTCGCGGAAAAGTTGAACAGCGCCATCGGCGTGACGGAACTGACCCTGGGCAATGGCGTGCGCGTGCTGCTCAAACCGACGGACTTCAAGAATGACCAGGTGCTGATGGGCTCGACCCGCTTCGGCGGCCAGTCGCTGTTCGGCGACGCCGACATCTACAACGCCCGCTACGCCAGCGCCGTGGTCGGCAGCATGGGCTTGAAAGACCTGGCGCCGCTGGACTTGCAAAAAGTGTTGGCCGGCAAGACGGTCAACGTGGGCGCTTCGCTGGGCGAGCTGAGCGAAGGCTTTGGCGGCTCGGCCAGCAGCGCCGACGTGGAAGCCATGCTGCAATTGGTGTATTTGTATTTCCACGACGTGCGCAAGGATGCGGGCCTGTACCAATCCTTCATCGGCAAGCAGCAGGACCTGGCGAAAAACAGCATGGCGCAGCCGGAAGCCGTGTTTTACGACGCCATCCAGCACGCCATGTATGGCGACAACCCGCGCGTCGATGGCGTGCCGCGTGTGGCCGATTTCGACAAGGTGGGCCTGGACCGCTCGCTGGACATCTTCCGCCAGCGCTTTTCCAGCGCGCGCGACATGACCTTCATCTTCGCGGGCAGCTTCGAGCTCGACAAGATCAAGCCGCTGATCGCCAGCTACCTGGGCACCTTGCCCGTGGCCGAGGTGCCGCACGCCTACCGCGACGTGGGCATGCGCCCGGTGACGGGCGTGGTCAAGAAGGATATCTACATGGGCAGCGAGCCGAAGAGCACGATTTCCATCACCTTCAATGGCGACGTGGCGTATTCGGATGAGCAAAAGCTGACCCTGCAGGCGCTGGGCGAGGTGCTGAACCTGAAAGTCATCGAAGTGCTGCGCGAAAAGATGAGCATGATCTATGGCGGCGGCTTCGAGACGTCCATGGGCCAGCATCCGTATGGCCATTATTCCGTGGCCCTGAACTTGCCGACGGGACCGGAAAACGTGGACAAGGTGATCGCCGCCGCGTTTGCCGAAATCAACAAGATGAAGACGGACGGGCCATCCGCGGCGGACCTGGAAAAGGTCAAGCTGAACTGGATCACGCGCCAGCAGAAATCCTTGCGGGAAAACAATTACTGGATGAACCAACTGATGGGTTCGGTAACGCAGGGCCGCGATCCCGCGTACCTGCTGCGCTACGAGCAGCGCGTGCGCGCCCTCACGCCGCAAGCCGTCAAACTGGCGGCGCAGCGCTACCTGGACATGCACAATTATGTACAGGTAGTCCTGTATCCGGAACGCAAAAATGTTGCAGCCAAGTAAGCTTCATTGTTGAACTGCGGGAGCGGCAAGGTGGCGAAGCTGTTAAACTGCCGCTGATGATGTGATCGCAATTTAACAAGCAAGGACTGTACGATGGCTAAGAAAGAAGAACTCGATCCGGAAACCCTGGAATTGATCAACTGGTGTATCGAGGTCGAAGGCTTCCTCGTGGCCGGCGGCGCCACCGTGGCGCAGGCGCAAGACCATATCGAAGAGCAGGTCGAGTGGTTCACCGACCAGTTCTACGACGGCTTGACGCCGGAAGAGGCGGCCAAGGAAGCCTTGGCCTGACCTGTCAGTCAGACTTCAGCAAGACATATGCGGGCGGTGCCTGCCGGGCATCAGCCTGGTAGCGCCGCCCGCTTTGCTTTTCTGAAAAGATTTCCACATGGAAATTGTTTATAATTCCACATTTTATTCTTTACCCAGGCTCCCATGACTCTCCGTTCGCGCATTCTCCTCCTGTGTTTCAGTACCTTGCTGGGCATCGTCCTCATCGCTTCCTTCTCCCTGTATTCGCTGCGCCAGACCATGATGGCGGAAAGGGTCGATCAATTGACGGTGCTGGTGGAATTGGCCAATGCCTCGGTGGAAAAGGCGTATGCGCTGGAACAGTCGGGCAAGCTCACGCGTGAGCAGGCCCAGCAGCAGGCCAAGCTGGCCATCGGCAGCTTCGTCAAGGACGAGATGTATTATTTCGTGCGCGATTTCAGCACGGACTTGCTGTACGTCCACCCCAATCCTGCGCGCATCGGCACGCCGCAAAAGAACATGAAGCAGTCGGGCGACCGCTACCGCGTGGCCCTCGCCACCAGCCGCATCGGCCTGGTGCAGGCGGATGGCACGCGTCCCGGCGTGAAGGACCCGGTGGCAAAAATGTATGCCGTGGTGAAATTTGCGCCATGGGATTGGCTGATCGGCACGGGCACGTATATCGATGACATCAACCACAAGTTCTGGGCCCAGGCGGGCGTGCTGCTGGCCATCGGCGGCGCGCTGATGCTGGTGGTGGGCGCCCTGGCGGCCCTGATGCTGCGCCGCATCCTGGGCCAGCTCGGTGGCGAACCCGATTATGCAGCGGCCATCGTGGCGCAAATCGCCCAGGGCGACCTGACGACGCAGATCGATACGCGTCCCGGCGATACATCCAGTCTGTTGATGGCGATCAAGGCCATGCGCGACAACCTGGCGCACCTGGTGAGCCAGGTGCGCAACGATGCGGAATCCATTTCCACGGCATCGGGCGAGATCGCTTCCGGCAACCACGACCTGTCGGCGCGCACGGAGCAGCAGGCGGGTTCCCTGGAAGAAACGGCGTCGACCATGGAAGAAATGACCTCGACCGTGCGCCAGAATGCGGACAATGCGCGCCAGGCCAACCAGCTGGCCATTTCTGCCTCGCAAGTGGCGAGCCAGGCGGGCGGCGTGGTGAGCCAGGTGGTCGACACCATGGGCGCCATCAATGCCTCGTCGAAGAAGATCGGCGACATCATCGCCGTCATCGACGGCATCGCCTTCCAGACGAATATCCTGGCCCTGAATGCGGCCGTGGAAGCGGCGCGCGCGGGCGAGCAGGGCCGTGGCTTCGCCGTCGTCGCCAGCGAGGTGCGCAACCTGGCGCAGCGCTCGGCCGCCGCCGCCAAGGAAATCAAGCAGCTGATCGACAGTTCCGCCGAGCAAGTGGGCGCCGGTGAAAAACTGGTGGCGCTGGCGGGCGAGACGATGGAAAAAGTTGTTTCCAGCGTGCAGCATGTGACCGATATCGTGGCCGAGATTTCCTCGGCCAGCGCCGAGCAAAGCGCCGGCATCGAACAGATCAACCAGGCCATCGTCGAGATGGACAACATGACGCAGCAAAACTCGGCCCTCGTCGAGCAGGCGTCGGCGGCGGCGCAAGCGATGAACGAGCAGGCGGCGGGGCTGGCGCAGATCGTCAGCGTGTTCAAGGTGGGCGCAGCGGCGCCGGCGGCGGCAGCACTACAGCGCAGCGTGCCTGCGGCGCGGCGCCTGACGCGCTAAGCGCTTTTTTCTGTCATTGGGGAACTTAACCCCGGCTCACCTGTCCAACTTTCTTCGTCCGCAAGGGATGCACAGAAGAGGTGAGCATGACAGACGGTTTTTCGTATCACGCGGCGTTCGCCCGCAACCTGGGCTGGGTCACGCAAGCGGAGCAGGACAGCTTGCGCGGCAAGCGCGTGGCCATCGCCGGCATGGGCGGCGTGGGCGGCGTGCACTTGCTGACCCTGGCGCGGCTGGGCATCGGCGCCTTTCACATCGCCGATTTCGACACCTTCGATATCGCCAATTTCAACCGCCAGGCCGGCGCCATGGTGTCCACCCTGGGCCAGCCCAAGGTGGCGGTCTTGGCGCAGATGGCGCGCGATATCAATCCCGAACTTGATATTAAACAATTTCCAGACGGCATACACGACAGCAACCTGGCCGAGTTCTTCGCCGGTGTCGACCTGTATGTGGACGGCCTGGATTTCTTCGCCTTTCCCGCGCGCCAGGCCACCTTCGCCACTTGCGCCCGCCTGGGCATCCCCGCCATCACGGCCGCTCCGCTGGGCATGGGCACGGCCGTGCTCAGCTTCCTGCCGGGCGGCATGACGTTCGAAGAATATTTTGGCTGGGGCGACTTGCCCGAGGAAGAAAAAGCCCTGCGCTTTCTCGTCGGGCTGGCGCCGGCCGGCTTGCATGCTCCCTACCTGGTCGACCCGTCGGCCATCAACCTGAAGGAGCGGCGCGGGCCGTCGACCATCATGGGCTGCCAGCTGTGCGCGGGCGCGGCCGCCACGGAAGCCTTGAAGATCCTGTTAAAGCGGGGCAAGGTGATGGCGGCGCCGCACGGCATGCATTTCGACGCCTACCGCAACAAGCTCGTGCATACCTGGCGTCCCGGCGGCCATCGTCATCCGCTGCAGCGCCTGACGATGGCCATCATCCAGCGGCGCCGCGCCGCGCAGGGGGCATAAATGGCGCAAGCACCGCAGATCGATCCCGTGCTGGAAAACATCCTCGAGCAGGCGCGCTGGGCGCCCAGCGGCGACAATACGCAGCCGTGGCGCTTTGAAGTCGTGGCGCCGCGCCATGTCGTCGTGCACGGTTTCGATACGCGCAGCCACTGCGTGTACGACCTCGACGGCCATCCCAGCCAGCTGTCGCTGGGCGCCTTGCTCGAAAGCATGGCACTGGCGGCCAGCAGCCATGGCTTGCGCATGGAAGCGCGCCGGCGCCTGTCCATGCCCGACACCCTGCCTACCTTCGATGTACGCCTGGTCGACAGCCCCGGCATGCCGCCCGATCCGCTGGCGGCCTTCTTGCCGCAGCGTAGCGTGCAGCGGCGCCGGCTGAGCACGCGCAGCTTGCGCGCCAGCGAAAAGGCGGCGCTGGCGGCCAGCTTGCCGTCCGGCTATGGCGTGCAGTGGTTCGAAGGCAGGCGCGCGCGCATCGCCTGCGCGCGTCTGATGTTCGACAATGCGAAGCTGCGCCTGACCATGCCCGAAGCGCACAAGGTGCACCGCGACGTGATCGAGTGGGGCGCGCGCTACAGCACCGACCGCATCCCGGAGCAGGCGCTGGGCGTCGACGCGATGACGGCGCGCCTGATGCGCTGGGTCATGCACAGCTGGCGCCGCGTGGAGTTCTTCAATACCTGGCTGGCGGGCACCGTCGCGCCGCGCCTGCAGATGGACTTGCTGCCGGGCCTGTATTGCGCCGCCCATTTCGCGCTGCTGGCCGACGCGTCGCCGCGCCACATCGACGATTACGTGGCGGCCGGGCGCGCCATGCAGCGCTTCTGGCTGACGGCCACGCAACTGGGCTTGCAATTGCAGCCGGAACTGACGCCGCTGATCTTCGCCCGCTATGTGCGCGAACGGCGCGCCTTTTCGCGCACCGATGGCCTGCAGGAGCTGGCGCAGGCACTGGCCGTGCGCTGCCGGGCCGTGCTGGGGGCGGCGGCGTTGGATCGGGCCGTGTTTCTCGGGCGCATAGGCGCCGGCCCTGCGGCCAGTGCGCGCTCGCTGCGCCGTCCGCTGCAAGACTTGCTGGTGGCGCCAACGGCGGGGCAGTGAAGCGCGCGTGGCGCCCCGTCAGCGCCGCCGCCGGGGCGTCAGGCCGGCCAGCGCCAGCAGGCCAGCCGCCAGCAACGGCAAGGTGCCCGGCAGCGCCATGGGCGTGACGCCTGGCACGTAGGCCAGTTCGGAACTGTTCAGCATATTCAACACCAGCGTGTAGCTGCCGGCCGCCAGCCTGTCCGTGACGGCGCCGTACTGCCCGCCGCACGCCGTGCCGACGCCCGTGCCCGTGGGGGCGCCGCAGCCGCTGGGATCGTAGGTGAACACGCTGCCGCTGGTGAGCGGCGTTTGCGCGTAGCCCGTGTTGAGGCTGGCCGCATCGGCCAGTTCGGTGCCGCCCAGGATGCCGGAGCCGAGCTTGCCGTCGGGTGCCCAGCTGAAGACGATCTGGCCATGTTCATCGATGATGCTGAACGTCATCGCCATATTCGTCGTGGCCGCCGAACCTGTGCCGGCCAGCGCGTCCAGGTACAGCTGCATGAAGGGCAGGGCCTGGAAGTCGAAGGCCAGGGTCGCGCCCGGTTGGCCGACGACGAAATTGACGGTCATCGCGGTGCTGGAACCGTTGCGCCCCGAGGCGTCCGCGCTGCCGCCGCCCGTCAGGAAGGTTTCTGCCGCGTTCACGGTATGCGTGCTGGTCGAGCCCGGTGGGAAGGGGGGGATTTGCGAGGCGACGATTTGCGCTTCGCCGCGCGCATACGAAGCATTGCCCATGCCTTGCGGGGTAAAGTCGTTCTCTCCCTTGCTGACGGCGCCGCGTTTCGCCTGCGGCGCGTCGATCTCGTTGCTGCCGCCATTGATGACGCTGCTGCCATTGAGCGTGGCGGTCGTGCGTGACAGGTCGATGTTGCTGAGCAGGGTGACGGAGCCGGAGGGATTGCTGATGACCAGGCCAAAGACGCTGGTGTACGAATAGCCGTAGGCGGCGGCGCCGGCAGTGCCGCTGCTGGCCAGCAATAGCAAGCTCAGCAGGAGCATGGGCAATCGGGTACAAGAAAATGTAGTCATGAAAATCCTCATCTCCTGGTCGGCCGCGTTGTAAGGAAAACCGACAGGCTTGCCACATGAAAAAGGCGAGGAAACTCCCTCGCCTGTGCATCCCCCTGTTGCCTGGTTCAGGCGCTGACTTTGCGGCGGCTGGCATAGCCCAGGCCGGCCAGACCCAGGCCCAGCAGCGCCAGGGTGCCCGGTTCCGGCGCCTGCTTGACCAGGTCCACGCTCTCCACCGCATTCAAGGTCAAGGTGTAGTTGCCGGCCGCGAGGGCATTGCTGACGGCGTTGAAGTTGCCGCCGCAAGTCGTGCCCACGCCGGTGCCGCCAGGCGTGCCGCAACCGGTGGGGTTATACGTAAACAGGTTGCCGCGCGTCAGGAAGTTGGTCGCCAGGCCGGTGTTCAGGTTGGCCGCATCGGCGTTTTCCGTGCCACCGAAGATGCCGGAGCCGACGACGCCATCGGGCGTCCAGTTGAAGACGGTCGCGCCGGTCGAGTTGGTGATGGTGATGGTCATCACCAGGTTGGCCGTCGCGGTGGACAGTTGTCCCACTGTGCTTTGCAGGAAGACTTGCATGAATGGCGAGGAGAAGAAGTCAAAGCTCAGCGTTGCCGTGGGCGAACCGACGACGAAGTTGACGGAGAAGCCCGTGGTCGAGCCGTTGCGGCCGGACGCGTCGGCCGTGCCGGCAGGGCCGGCCAGGTGGGCCTCGGCCACGTTTACCGCCTGCGTGGAGGTGGAGCCGGGCGGGAACGAGGGGAACTGCGTGCTGACGATCTGCGCATCGCCGCGCGAGTAGTTGCCAGAGGCGCCCTGTTGCGTGAAATTGTTTTCCCCTTTGGTCACGGCGCCGATGGCGGCGCGGGGCGAGTCGAGCAGGCCGGGACCGCCATTGATGACGCTGACGCCATTCAAGGTGGCCGTGGCGCGCGAGATCGTGGTGCTGTTCAGGGCAGTGATCGAGCCCGTGGCGGCGACGATCTGCAAGCCGAAGATGTTGTTGTAGGCGTAGCCATAGGCGCCCGCCTGTGCGCTACCGGCGGCGCACAACATGGCCAGTGCGGCCGCGGCCGGAAGCAGTTTCAGTTTCGAGAGTTTCATTGTATTTACCTCGTGGTTGAGTGAGTCTGGAAGTGTTGCCTGAGTCCTGTCTGCAGGTGCTCATGGCCAGACTTAAGCGACTTCCATGCCAACGCATGAGGTTCTTTTGAAATCAAGGACTTGGCGTGCTTTTGTTGACGTGCTGCAGGTGTTGCCGGACTCTCTGTAAGAAAAGCCGACGCCGCCCGTCAAGGCTGGCCGCCTTGGGGCGATGTCCCCAGCAGGGCGTGCAGATGGGGCAGCAAGCGTTGCCCTGGCACATAGTCGCGCATGGCCGTGGCCAGCTGGCGCGCCGCCAGCCTGGCCCGGCCATCGTCGAGCATGCGCGTGGCGGCATGGCGCAGGGCGGTTTCCTGGAAGCGGTCGGCGCGCAGCAGCAGGCCGGCGCCGGTCTCCGCGATGCCGTGCATGTTGAGGAATTGGTCGAGGTTGCCGGCGATGCCGATGACGGGCACGCCTGCCGTCAGCGCCTGCTGGCTGGTGGGGCTGCCGCCGTTGCAGATCACCAGGCTGGCGCGCCGGGCTGCCGCGTCGCCCGGCAAGAAGGGCGCGACATGGGCATTCGGCGGCACGGCATCGACGCGGCCGGTGCCGGCCGTGGCCGCCAATACGGTGACGGGCAGGGGCGCCAGCGCGTGCAGCACGCGCGGCAGCAATTGCCCCTGGCCGGAACTGCCCAGGGTGACATAGATGATGGGCCGTCCACTGCTCAGTTCCGGGCGCTGCCACCAGTCCGGCAAGTCGAGCGGTGGCGCCCAGATGATGGGGCCCAGGTAGTCGTGCGTGGACGGCATGGCGTGCGGCGGGAACAGTTGCGGAATATCCGCGTACAGGGTGCGGTCCGCATCCGTATAGATGCGCCGCAGGTCGCTGCCCAGCGACGGCAGGCCATGGCGGCGGCGCACGCGGTTCAGCGGCACGGCATGCGAGGCGAAGGCCAGCGGCCGGATCAGGCGGAACAGGGGGGCTGCCAGCCAGATGGGCAGCAGGCGGGTCAGGGGCAGGCTGGGCACCGTGTAGTGCTGGCGCACGTACGGACTCCAGTAGGCATTGCTGACGGTGAGGTAGGGAATGCGCTGCAGGCGCGCGCTGACGGACAGCGACAGGCGGAAGTCGCCGATCACGAGATCGGGCTGGACGGTATTGAGCAGGCGCAAGTCGTCTTCCACATATGCGTGCAGAGTGCTTTCCGTGTAGACGGGCTTGCCGTGCGCCAAGGCCTGCAGGAATTGCAGCGATGAAATACTGTCGATGCGCCAGCGGCGAAAGGGCGCTTGCTTGAAGCAAAAGTCATAGCCATCGGCGCAGGCAAAATGCACCTCATATTTGTCCTCGTCGAGTCCCTGGGCCAGGCTCAGGGGGCGGCCGACGTGGGCCAGGGTCACTGCCTCGGCCATAAAGAGGATTTTCTTGCGCGCCATGGGGATCGCTTGCATTCGCAGGAGAGAGACCTGCCAGGTTGGAGTGGCGCTGCGCCGTTTAGTTCCCGCAGCGGCTTGCCACTGGCGGGCGCCAGGATTTGGCCGCATCGGCTAGAGTGAGGCAAAGGAGGTCACATGCAAACACAATTCCGTCCTGCCCTGTTGCGTGCGCACAGCACGCCCGAACCCGATATGCCGCCACCGCCGGAAGGCGATCCCGTCACGCCGCCGCCGGAAACGCCGCCCCACATCGAGCCCGTGCCCGTCGAGGAGCCGACGCCGCCGCCACCGCCCGTGAAAATGCAGTGACGGGGCGCGGTGCACCGCCGGCATGGCGGTGACGGGGAGATGCGCGCCGCGTTTATTTCCGATCGGAAATGGACTGCGCGGTGGCCGCCAGTGCCACGCCATTTAAACAACAAAAACGCCAATAAATGTTGCCGAGTGGATACAAATCAAGCTCTAACTGTCGAGTGTCATGCGGCCGTCACGATTCTGTTCTTATAATGAGACATCATAAAAATTCTTGTACAGGAGACCATCGTGGGCAATTCCTTGCATAACAAAATTTACCTGGGCCGGCGCCCTGTGATCACCAGCAAAAACCTCGTGGCGCTGGCCCTGGCGGGCGCCGTGGCGGGTTGCGGCCTGGCATGGCTGCTGCTGCGCAGCTACAAATAACGGTCGTCACGCCCGTGTTTCCGCCGCCTGGCCGCCTGGCGGGCGGCGGTAGATTCACGTTGCCTGTTGCCGATGCGCAGCGGGGCGCGTACCATGGGGGCCGAACACCTGGCCTTTTATGGAAAAGTAATGAAGAACGAGAAATTAACGACCGATGAATATGACGCGCTGGAGCAAGTTGCACGCGGCATCAAGACCGAGCGCCCCAGCGCTTGCGTTGCCCGCAATGCCAAGCGCCTGTCCGGCCTGAAGCTGCTCAGCTATGCACGCGATGGCCGTTTGTCCATCACCGAGAAAGCACAACAACTGCTGTTCCTGCGCCGCTGCATCATGGGGCTGCGCGCCGTCGCCACCGATCCGCTGACCAAGCTGGACTCGGACGTGGCTTATTTCCTGGGCAAGAAAGCCCACATCGTGGCGCGCGCCGAAGGCGAGGGCCACGACATTTCCGACAAGGGCCGCGACTCGCTGGCCGATATCGATACCCTGGGCCTGTAAGTCCCGCAACCGGCCCCTGGGGCCGGTTTTCACATCCTCCCCCTTTTTTTTATTTCCCCTTTGGAGAACACTTTGGACAGCGCGATGAACTGGTCGGCCCACGAACTGACGATGACGGTCTTGATGACGCCCGATATGGCCAACTTTTCCGGTAACGTGCACGGCGGCACCATCCTGAAGTACCTCGACAGCGTTGCCTATGCCTGCGCCAGCCGCTATTCGGGCAGCTACGTGGTCACCCTGTCGGTGGACCAGGTGATGTTCCTGCAGCCTATCCACGTGGGCGAACTCGTGACGTTCCTGGCGTCGATCAATTACACGGGCACGACGTCGATGGAAGTGGGTATCCGCGTGGTGACGGAAAATATCCAGCAGCGTCTGGTGCGCCACGCCAACAGCTGCTATTTCACGATGGTGGCCGTGGATGCGAACCGCAAGCCCGTGGCCGTGCCGCCGCTGGCGCTGGAGACACCGGAGCAGCAGGTGCGCTTCGAGCAGGCCAAGCTGCGCAAGCTGTCGCGCCAGAAAGTGTCGAAGAAATAAAGCGTTGCGGGCATAAAAAAACGGCCACCAGAGCGATCTGGTGGCCGTTTTTCATTACATGCCTAGAGGCAATGGCAAACCGTGATTAACGGTCGCCGTAGCTGCGGCGTGCGCCGTCGGTGCTGCGCGGGTTCGAACCCTTGTAGCCGCCGCCGGTGCTTGGTGCGCCGTCTTTACGCGGTGCGCCTGGCTTGCTGAACGTGCGTTGGCCTGGCTTCGCGCCGCCACGGTTGTCGCCTGGTTTCCAGCCGCCTGGACGGGCGCTCGAACGTGGTGCCGATGCCGTTTTCTTTGGCTCGAAACCTTCGATGACATTGACCGGGATCAATTGCTTGGTGAAGCGTTCGATGCGCTTGACGTTCATGCCTTCAGCGTGGTTCACCAGCGAGATGGCCAGGCCATTGCGGCCAGCGCGGCCGGTACGGCCGATGCGGTGGACGTAGTCTTCCGGGAACTTCGGCAGATCGTAGTTGAACACGTGGGTGATCGTTGGCACGTCGATACCGCGGGCGGCAACGTCGGTGGCAACCAGCACTTTGACCTGGCCGCGGCGCATGCCGTCCAGGGTGCGGTTACGCGCGCCCTGATGCATGTCGCCGTGCAAGGCGGCAGCCGAGAAACCGGCGATGTTCAGACGGTCGGCGATGGTGTCGGCGTCACGCTTGGTGGCGGTGAACACAACAGCCTGGTCCAAGGTTTCGTCGCGCAGCAGGTGGTCCAGCAGGCGATTCTTGTGCGACAGGTCGTCGACGAAGTGGACGCGCTGCGTGATGTTTTCATGCTTGTTGCTCGAGCTTGCCACTTGGATGACCAGCGGGTTTTTTGTGATGCGGCGGGCCATGTTGCCGACCACGCCATCCAGCGTTGCCGAGAACAGCATGGTTTGACGGCCTTCCGGCGTCGCTTCGACGATCTTTTCGATGTCGTCGATGAAACCCATGTCCAGCATGCGGTCGGCTTCGTCCAGCACCAGGATTTCCAGTTGCGAGAAGTCGATCTTGCCCGAGTCCATGTGGTCGATCAAACGGCCAGGGGTCGCGACCAGAATCTCGGGATTCTTGGCCAGCAATTGCATCTGTTTAGGGTAAGGCATGCCGCCCAGGATCGACACAGCCTTGATGCGGCGGATGCCGGTGCTGTACTTGTCGGTGTTGGTGGTTACTTGCAGGGCCAGTTCGCGCGTCGGCGTCAGCACCAGCATTTTTGGCTGGGCAGCCTTGAAGCGTGGACGCTCGCCGCGGGCGCGCGATGCTTGCATTTCCTGGTTTGGCGTCTTGCCGGCGGCGCTTTGTTCGGCGCTGGCCAGTTTGTGCAGCGACGGCAGCATGAATGCTGCGGTCTTGCCCGAACCGGTCTGCGACGAGACCAGCAGGTCACGGCCTTCGATCGCGGCTGGAATCGCTTGCGACTGTACCGCGGTTGGCGCGGTGTAGCCCGATTCGGTCAGAGCGGCGAGGATGGACGGATGCAGGCCTAAGGATTCAAATGTCATTCTTTTTCTTTCGTGAAAATCAGCGTTCTTGCAAAAAGCAGAACGCAAAATAGCAACGCCAACCAAAACGAAATGACTCAACTAGAAAGAAATTTCGGCACAAAAGCTTTGCGCCGGGACGGTGTCAGGTGCGACACACAAGGCGGGAGGGCTTTATTAAGCGGCATCCTGTGGATGCGCTAAGGCTTGCGAAGCTGCTAAGTTTGTAGTGCATGTAACTGCGGTGTTGCCATCGCTTCAAGGAAACATATTGCAGCGCACAACGACACTATACCGTATTTGCTGCCGTTTTGCACGGCTTAAATGGGAAGAAACGACAGTCCTACCACGTTTTGCTCATGTTTCCTATGTGAAATCAGTAAGAATACGTAGTTTTCTTCCGTTTAATGGAGCATGGCCATGAGGTCGGCGGGCAGCGGCGGCGCCTGTCGCGTTTCCCTGGCCAGGTTGATTTGCCGGGCCGCTTGCGCCACGTCGACCAGGCTGCGTTCCAGCTGGTAAGTCCCCTTGGCCTGCAGCCAGGCCAGCACGTCGGCCAGGTGCCAGATGGTGGCGCTGCCCTCATGCACGGGCGCGGGGAAGCTGTGGCGGTGTTTGTGCATCAGCTTGTGCAGGTTTTGGCGAGACAAGCCCAGCACTTGTGCCACGTCCGTCAGTCCCACGAAGTCGGGGGCGGCCTCGGCCAGCACGGCCCCGGGCACGATGGCTTTCACATCGGCCATGGCGCTCAGCAGCGCTTCGCTGGCATTGCTGGCCTCGCGCGTGAATTCCAGCGCCAGGCGGCCCGCTTGCCCGATGCCGGCCAGCGCGTCATCGCAACCGCCGCCGCCCAGGCGCTCGGCCAGCGCATCGAGGTCGGTTTCGTTGTCGGGCAGGCGGTATTTGAGAGTAAAGATGTAATCCATGATGGCTACCCCCTGGATTTGCGTTGCATGCAGTCGTGTATCAGCTTATTGAAAGTGCAATTGTCGACCACCCGCCGTATCGCCTGCGCATGGTTGCCGGGATTTTTCGGCGTGCTCCAGATGCAGGCGATGCAGAATTCGCCGCAGCGGCAGCTGGCATCGTTGTAGGGGCAGTAGATCTTGCCCCAGGCATGGCTGCCACCCACCTCCACGCGCCAGCCCTGGTTTTCCGCGTGGCGCAGCGCCGCTTCGATGTCCTTCTTCGGGTGCGGGGAGCGCGCCATGCGATGCCTCCAATGTAGGTCGATATTCTATGGTTGTCAAGTGACAACCGCAGAGTATCGGCTGCCACCGCATTACTCTACTTCGGGATTGACGGCCATCACTTGCGAAAAGCCGCCATCGACGTAGGTAATTTCGCCCGTGATGCCGGAAGCCAGGTCGGACAGCAGGAAGGCGGCCGTGTTGCCCACTTCCTCGATGGTGACGTTGCGCCGCAGCGGGGCGTGTTCGGCCACAAAGCCCAGCAGCTTGCTGAAATCCTTGATGCCGGAAGCGGCCAGGGTCTTGATGGGGCCGGCCGAGATGCCGTTGGCGCGGATGCCGCGCGGGCCCAGCGATTCGGCCAGGTAGCGCACGGACGCTTCCAGCGATGCCTTGGCCAGGCCCATGGTGTTGTAGTAGGGCACGGCGCGCACGGCGCCCAGGTAGGTCAGGGTCAATACGCAGGCGCCCGGATGCAGCAGGGGCAGGGCGGCCTTGGCCATGGCGGGAAAGCTGTAGGCGGAAATGTCGTGGGCGATGCGGAAACTGTCGCGCGACAGGCCGTCGAGGAAGTCGCCGGCGATCGCTTCGCGCGGCGCAAAGCCGATGGCGTGTACGAGGCCATCGAGGTGTTCCCAGTGCTGCGCCAGGTCGCTGAAGACGGCGCTGATCTGTTCATCGCTGGACACGTCGCAGTCGAAGACCAGTTCGCTGCCGAATTCCGCCGCAAATTCCGTGATGCGCTCCTTGAAGCGTTCGCCCACATAGGTGAAGGCGAGGGTGGCGCCTTCGCGGTGGCAAGCCTTGGCGATGCCGTAGGCGATGGAACGGTTCGACAGCAAGCCCGTGATGAGGATTTTTTTGCCTTGCAAGAAAGCCATGACGACTCCTGTCTGGGTAGGTGGGCGGTTAGGCGGATGTGCAACCGGCCGCGACAGCAAGGCTGTGGCGGCCGGTGAGGTAGGTCAATACAGCTCAGGCGATCAGTGACGGGCCTTGGCGCGACTGTTGCCGCCGCCGCGCTGGATGCGTGGTTTCACCAAGGAAATTGGCGCGGCTTGCACCTTGCCTCCCTTGGCGGCGCGGCGCAGTGCCTTGGCGGCCCGTTCCGGACGGTCCGCTTCCAGCAGCATGGTGGCGCTGTCGGCGATTTCCTGGGTGATGTCCTTGTTCATCGTGGCCGAGGTTTTCGGCACGAGGATGGTGGAGCCGGCGCGCAGGCTGGTGCGCTGCGGAATATTGTTGGCCTGGCGCAGCACGTCGGCCGTGGTGCCGAATTTCGACGCCAGGGTTTCGATGCGTTCGCGCGCATTGGTGATCTTGTGCGTCGTCCAGCTGGACAAGGCATGGCCCCATTGCGCCAGGTTGGTGGTGAACTTGGCGGCGTTTTCCTGTGGCAACAGAATCTTGGTCTTTTCGCCGCCGATGATGACGGGGCGGTTAAATTGCGGATTCAAGGCCTTGAATTCATCCATCGACAGTTCGGCCAGCTGGGCGGCGACGGTGATGTCGATGTCGCTGGTCTTGTCGATGGCCGTGAAGTAGGGCTGGTTGTCGACCACGGGCAGGGTCAGGCCGAACTGGGCCGGATTGGCGATGATGTTTTTCACCGCTTGCAGCTTGGGCACGTAGTTGCGCGTTTCGGCCGGCATCAGGTCGGCCAGGCTTTCGAAGTCGGTCGGCTTGCCCAGCGCCTGGTTTTTCTTGATGGCGCGCTGCACCGAGCCTTCGCCCCAGTTGTAGGCGGCCAGGGCCAGTTGCCAGTCGCCAAACATGTCATACAGGCGCTGCAGGTACGTCAGGGCCGCATCGGTCGAGGCCAGCACGCCGCGGCGCTCGTCCTTGAACATGTTTTGCTTGAGGTTGAAATCGCGTCCCGTGGCGGGCACGAATTGCCACATGCCGGCCGCATTGGCGCTGGAGAACGCTTGCGGGTTGAAGGCGGACTCGATGAATGGCAGCAAGGCCAGTTCCGTCGGCATGCCGCGCTTTTCCAGTTCCTGCACCACGTGGAAGATGTAGCGCGAAGCGCGCGCCGTCGTGCGGGCGATGTAGTCGGGGCGGGTGGCGTACCAGTTGACGTGATTGGCCACCAGCTGGTTGTTGATGTCGGGAATCGCATAGCCGCTGCGGATGCGACCCCAGACGTCGGCTTCGCGCAGCGGATCGGAATTGTCGCTGAGGTTTTTCAGCAGGCGGTCGGTCTTTTGCAGGCGGTTGTCGAGGGTGGGGAGTTTCGCCGTGACCTGGGCGGTCATCGGGATCAGGGCAGGTGCGGCGGCGGCGACTGGCGCGTTATCGCTCTCAACACCGGCTTCGTACGCCTGGCTGAGGGCGGGCGCAAGCGCCAGTGCCAACGCCGCCAGGACGGTAGATTTAAAGGAGTTTTCGTGCATAGTGTTCCATTGTTGTCGTCGGAGAAACATCGGACAGACCCATGATCAAGCAGCGAGTGTACGTATATCCACATGCAGGAGTCAAGAATTATGTCAGCATGATGACAGGAAATAAGCGGCAATAAGTGGGATACGGCTGAGTTTCCATTCGCAAATGCTGTCATTATTGCAAATTTAATTTGCCCAATGCGTGATTCGGCCGCTGTTATAGCATACATGGCGAAGAGGCTGGCGCAAGCTTGGACAGCGCCGGGCATGAGGCTGCGCAAAAGTGCGTACAATTTGGCTTTGGCCGGCCATTCGGCTGCCGGCCGCCATATTGATAGAGAGTTAAGTATATGAACACCCCGACGCGCCACGACGACGACAACGCCGTCATCATCGCCAATACCGTTGCCTGGCTGGAAAAGGCCGTGATCGGCCTGAATCTGTGCCCGTTCGCCAAGGCCGTGCACGTCAAGAAGCAAATCCGCTACGTGGTGTGCGAATCGAGCAATCCGGAAGATTTGCTGGCGCTGCTGATGGACGAGCTGCAAATCCTGGCCGACACGGATCCCGAGCAGATCGACACGACCTTGCTGATCCATCCATATACCCTGAACGATTTCCTCGACTACAACGAGTTCCTCGATGTGGCCGACGCGGCCGTGGAAGACATGCACCTGGCGGGCGAACTGCAAGTGGCCAGTTTTCACCCTGCCTATCAGTTTGCCGAGACGTTCGAGGACGACATCAGCAACTACACCAACCGTTCGCCGTACCCGACCCTGCATTTGCTGCGCGAAGACAGCATCGAGCGCGCCGTCGAGGCATTCCCGGAAGCATCGGAAATTTTCGACAAGAATATTGCCACACTGGAAGCGCTGGGCACTGAAGGCTGGGAAAAGCTCGGCTTGCCGAAGGTATCCTGATGGCGGACAAGGAATTGCCGCCGCGTCCCGATACGCCCTGCGTGGCCGTGTGCTCGACGACGTTCGATGAAATCTGCCGCGGCTGCGGCCGCAGCGTGGTGGAAGTGGCCCACTGGGTGTCGATGACGGATGAAGAGAAGGAAGTGGTGTGGGTGCGCATCCTGGCGCAAGGGTATCCGCGCCGGAATACTTGACGTGTTTGTGTTGCCGAACCCAACGGCAAATGCTGGGGTCAGACCCGACGGATCTGACCCCATATTTCAGCGCTAACGATTAATAACTACCAATAAAATCCTTCTTGCCCACTTCGATGCCATTGTGACGCAGGATGTCGTACGCCGTCGTCGCGTGGAAGAAGAAGTGCGGCAGCGCGTAGTGGAACAGGTAGGTCTGGCCCGTGAAGTGCTTGGTCTTTTCGCCGCTGCCGGTGGTGATGGCGCGCGTTTCGCTGCCGTCGATGTCCGCTTGCGGCAGGCTTTCCAGGAAGGCGATGGTTTTCACGATGCGCGCCTTCAGCTCTGCAAAGCTCTGTTCGCTGTCTTCATACGGCGGCACGGCCACGCCGGCCAGGCGCGCGCCGCAGCCCTTGGCGAAGTCGGTGGCGATCTGGATCTGGCGCACGAACGGCAGCATGTCCGGGAACAAGCGGAATTGCAGCAGGGCGTTCGGGTCGATTTTCTTGTCTTGCGTGTGCGTTTCCGCTTTGTCCAGGATGGCGGCCAGGCTGCCCAGGATCTGTTTGAAGACGGGGATCGAAGCGGAGTAGATGGAGAAGGTCATGATGGTTCCTCTAGGTAAAGTGGCGCGATGATAGCAAGCTGCGCGCTTTTCTGCTGGCGCCGGCCTGGCGCGCCGGCATGCGTGTGGTTTTTCAACCCTGTTTATATGACATCAGGTAGCCGCCGGCGCGTGTTTGTTGGTGACTTTTCCCGCTTTTTGCATGCATAATTGCTCCTGATAAAGATTCGTCCCGCCTCGCCACCCGATTCCCCTGTAAAGTCAATGATCGCCCGCCTGATCCCTGTTGCCCTGTCGCCGCATGTTTAATTCACCTTCTCAGCGCCTGCGCGCCAGCCTGCGCGTGCTGTATGGCTCGTCGATCTATGGCGCCTTGCTGTTGGTGGTCTTTGGCGGATTGGTCGTGCCCGCCATCTTCGGCAGCTACGTGCTGGTCGGCGTGCATGAGCGCCAGTCGGCGCGCACCAGCCTGAACGAGGCCTTGCAGCGCAATGCCGACATCCTGGCGCTGGGCATGCAGGAGTCGCTGTGGAACATGAATGCGGAATCGGCCCACTCGCTGGTCGAGTCGGTGATGCGCGACCGCTCCGTGCTGCTGGTGAAGGTGCTGGGGCAGGGCGACACGGAATTCATCCGCCTGCGGGCGCCGCAACGCCCCGTGGGCAATCTGTACCGCGCCGAGCGCGACATCCTCGTGCGCGGCGAACGCATCGGTCACGTCGTCGTCGAAATGGACGATGCGCGCAGCCAGCAGGAGCTGCGCGAAAAGCAGATCTCCTATATTTTCGTGCTGGGCGCACAGTTGGCCGTGTCGATGGCGCTGATCGTGCTGTTCCTGAACCGCCGCCTGTTGAAACCCCTGCGCCGCCTGACGCGCTTTTCCGACCGCCTGTCGCACGGCGATTTCGACACGCCCCTGGCTTCGCACAGCAATGACGAACTGGGGCGCCTGACGGCCCAGCTCGAGCAAATGCGCGCGGCCATCGGCCAGCTGTTCGAGGACGTGGGCCAGCGCGAAGAGCGTTTCCGCACCATCGTCACGCAGGTGCCGGGCGCCGTCTTCCGCTACCGGCCCGACGGCCCCATCGACTTCGTCAGCGACGCCATCGAGGAAATTTCCGGCTATTCGGCGCGCCAGTTCATGCGCGGCACCACGCATGCCTGGGCCGACCTGATCTGCCCGGAAGACCGCCGCGAGCACCGCCGCGCCGTGCGCCAGGCGGTGGCCGAGGTGCGTCCATATGCGCTGGAATACCGCATCATCGACGCTTTCGGCATCGAACGCTGGGTAGCCGAGAATGGCCAGCCGCAGGCGGGCGAGCAGGGCGTTATCTGGGTCGACGGCATCATTGCCGACATCAGCCAGCGCAAGCACCACGAGATGCGCATCGAAGCGCTGCTGACGGAGCAGAGCGCGATTCTCGACAACGTGATGTTCGGCGTGATGTTCGTGCGCCACCGCCGTATCATTTCCGTCAATCGCCGCTGCGAGGAGCTGTTCGGCTACGACCATGCCGAGATGACGGGCCGTTCGACGTCCATCGTGTTTGCGAGTGCGTATGACTTCGAGGACGCGGGCGAGCGCCAGTATCCGGCGCTGGCCCAGGGCGGCGATTTCAGCGAGGAGCGCCAGTACAAGCGGCGCGACGGCAGCCTGTTCTGGGCGCTGGTCAGCGGCTGCGCGCTCGATCCGCTGCGCCCCAATGAAGGCAGCATCTGGGTGTATGCCGACATCACGGCGCGCAAGGAAGCCGAGGAAAAGCTGCGCCTGTCGGCCACCGTGCTCGAACATATCGCCGACGGCGTGATGGTGGTCGATGCCAGCGGCATCATCGTCACCGTCAATCCCGCCTTCACGCAGATCACCGGCTATGCCGAGGCCGAGGCGGTGGGTCAGCACTCGTCGCTGACACGCTCGGCGCGCCACGACGCGGCGTTTTACCAGGCCATGTGGGATGAGCTGAAGGCCAGCGGTTTCTGGCGCGGCGAAATCTGGCACCAGCGCAAGAACGGCGAACTGTACCTGGAGTGGCTGACCATCAGCGCCGTGCGCGACACGCACGCCACCACCACGCATTACGTGGGCGTGTTCAGCGACATCACCCTGATCAAGGAGTCGCAGGAAAAGCTCGACCACATGGCCCACCACGACCCGCTGACGGCGCTGCCGAACCGCCTGCTGTTCCACGACCGCCTGCAGCACGCCTTGCTGCGCGCCGCGCGCGACCAGGAGCAGCTGGCCGTGCTGTTCATCGACCTGGACCGCTTCAAGAACGTCAATGACACCCTGGGCCACCATGTGGGCGACGAATTGCTGCAAAAGGTGGCCGGCCAGCTGGCGGCCCGCCTGCGCGAAGGCGACACCCTGGCGCGCCTGGGCGGCGATGAATTCATCGTCCTGCTCGAACGCGTCGACGGCGAGTACGGTGCGACGCAAGTGGCGGAAAAGTTGATGACCATGTTCGACCAGCCCTTCACGGTGGCCGACCATGAACTGTTCGTCACCTGCAGCGTGGGCATCAGCCTGTATCCGGACGATGCGCTGGACTTGAACATGTTGATCCGCAATGCCGACGTGGCCATGTACCAGGCCAAGGCGCGCGGGCGCAACGGCTACCGCTTCTATGCGCCGTCGATGACGGGCGAAGGCGTCGAGCGCCTGCGCCTGGAAACCTTTTTGCGTCGTTCGATCGAGAAAAACGAGATGTTTCTGAATTACCAGCCGCAGGTGGAAATCGACACGGGCCGCCTGGTCGGCGTCGAGGCGCTGGTACGCTGGAACCATCCGGAACTGGGCCTGGTGCCGCCGGCCCGCTTCATTCCGCTGGCCGAGGACAGCGGTTTCATCAACCAGCTGGGCAAATGGGTGCTCGACGAGGCGTGCCGCCAGATGATGCGCTGGCAGGCGCAGGGCTTGCACGTGCCGAAGATGGCCGTGAATCTGTCCGTAAAACAGTTCGAGCGGGGCAGCATCGCCGGCATGGTGGCCGACATCCTGACGGAAACGGGCCTGGAGCCGCAGCGCCTGCAGCTGGAAGTGACGGAATCGGTGATCATGAACACGGGCGACGCGCTGGGCTTCATCAACGATTTGCACGCCATCGGCGTGGGCCTGGCCATCGACGATTTCGGCACCGGCTATTCCTCGCTCGCGTATCTGAAGCAGTTGCCCGTGCAGACGCTGAAGATCGACCGCTCCTTCATCAAGGATATCTCGACGGACGTCAACGACGAGGCGATCGCGATCGCCATCATCCAGCTGGGCAAGAGCATGCAATTGTCCGTGATTGCCGAAGGCGTGGAGACGGAAGAGCAGGCCGCCTTCCTGCTGCGCCATGGCTGCAAGCTGGCGCAAGGTTATTTTTATAGCCGTCCGGTGCTGGCACAGGATATGCTGGAGCGCTGGACCGATCCGCTGGATCAACCACTAACCAATTAAAGGGTATCCCATGGCCGGAGAAAAAAACACGTCGCGCCGCCGTTTCCTGCTCGGCGGTCTGGGTCTCGGCGTGGCCGGCGTGGGCGCCCTGGTGCTGGGCTGGGGCGTGCTGCCGCCGCGCCAGCGCCTGCATGGCAGCGCGCCGCTGCCGCTGCAGGATGGCGCCGTGGCCCTGAACGGCTGGCTGGCCATAGGCACGGACGGCACGGTGACCCTGGCCATGCCGCGCAGCGAGATGGGGCAGGGCGTGCACACGGCCTTGCCGATGCTGGTGGCCGAGGAACTCGACGTGCCTTTGAGCAGCGTCAAGCTGATCCAGGCGCCCATGGACAAGATCTTCGGTAATGTCGCCATGCTCAAGGATAGCCTGCCGTTCCACCCGGACGACCAGGGCCGCCTGAAGGCGCTGGCGCAGTGGACGGTGGCCAAGGCGGCGCGCGAACTGGGCGTGGTCGTCACGGGCGGCTCGTCGAGCGTGAAGGATGGCTGGGGTCCCATGCGCGAAGCGGGTGCGTCGGCACGCGCCATGCTGGTGGGGGCCGCCGCCGCGTTGTGGCAGGTGCCGGCTGCGCAGTGCCGCACAGAAAATGGCGCAGTGCTGCACCCGGATGGCCGGCGCGCCAGCTACGCCAGCCTGGCGCAGCACGCCGCCGGCGTCGACCCGGGCACGCCCGTGCTCAAATCCCCCAAGGATTTCAAGCTGATCGGCCAGCCGGCGCCGCGCCGCGACACGCCGTCCAAAGTCAATGGCAGCGCGCGTTTCGGCATCGATGCGCGCCCGCCCGGCATGCTGTATGCGGCCCTGCATCTGCCGCCGCGCCTGGGCGACACCCTGGCCGCGTTTGACGCGGCGCCCATACTCGCCATGCCGGGCGTGAAAAAGGTGGTGGACTTGACGCCGCACCTGCCACAGCGCGGCACGTCGGTCACCTCGTGCGCCGCCGTGGTGGCCGACACCTGGTGGCGCGCGAAACAGGCGGCCGCCGCCTTGCCGACGCAGTGGAGGGCCGGTCCGCAGGCGAACCTGTCCAGCGCCGGCGTGTATGCGGAGTTTGCCCGCCTGCTCGACAGCGAGGCGGGCCATGCGTACCACGCCAGCGGCGAGGTGGAAAGCAAGGCCGTGCAGGGTTTGCGCAGCGTCAAGGCCGAGTACCGCGCGCCGTTCCTCGCGCATGCCGCCATGGAGCCCGTCAACTGCACCGCGCAAGTCAAGGATGGCAAGGTGATGCTGTGGGTGTCGACGCAGGCGCCCGGCATCGCCGTCGACGTGGCGGCGAAGGTGGCCGGCGTCGATGCGAAGGATGTGACGATCGAGGTGCTGCTGCTCGGCGGCGGTTTCGGCCGCCGCCTGGAAGTGGATATGATCGCCCAGGCCGTGGCCATCGCACTGCAGTGCGGCGGCGCGCCCGTGCAGCTGGTGTGGACGCGCGAACAGGACACCAGGCACGATATGTACCGTCCCGCCGCGCTGGCCCGCTTCGCGGCCCGCCTCGACGAGCACGGACGCATCGCGTCCTGGGACAATAAATCCGTCAGCGCTTCCATCACGCACCAGTTCTTGCAGCGCAATTTCGGCTTGCCCGGTGCGGGGCCGGACAAGACGACGGCCGAAGGCGAATTCGACATGCCGTATGAAATCGCCAACCAGCGCATCGCCCACGTGATCGCCGACAGTGCCGTGCCGGTAGGCTATTGGCGCTCCGTGGGGCATTCGCACAATGCATTCTTCAAGGAAAGCTTTATCGACGAACTGGCGCACGCGGCGGGGCAGGACGGCGTCGCCTTCCGCCGCGCCATGCTGGTGAAACATCCGCGCCACCTGGCCGTGCTCGATGCGGCCGTTGCCAGGGCGGGCAGTCCTCCGCCTAGCCATGCGCATGGCGTGGCCCTGCACCAGTCGTTCGGCAGCATCGTCGCGCAAGTGGCGCAGGTATCCGTGGAAAATGGAGAAATTCGCGTGCAGCGCGTGGTGTGCGCCATCGATTGCGGCATCGCCGTCAATCCGAACATCATCGCCCAGCAGATGGAGTCGGCCGTGCTGTTCGGCCTGTCCGCGGCGCTGGGCGGCGAAATCACGTTCCAGGAAGGCAAAGTGGAGCAAAGCAACTTCCACGATTATCCCGTGCTGCGCATGGGGCAAACGCCCGAGGTGGAAACCGTGATCATCGCCAGCGCCGAGCACCCGGAAGGCGTGGGCGAGCCGGGCACGCCGCCGATCGCGCCGGCCGTGGCCAATGCCGTGTTCAGCTTGACGGGAAAACGGCTGCGCAGCCTGCCGCTGCGCCTGGGCTGATCTTACTGATCGAGTGTCGCGGCCAGCATGTGGCGCAAGTTGCAGTCGCGCTGCCAGTCGCGCCGCTCCTGCGTGCTGCCGGCCAGCGCCGCCAGTTCCTGCGCGCTGAGCGCCTGCTGCGCCTGCACCATGCGGTGCGCCAGGCCGCCGTCGGGCAGCACGGTGCCGAAGAAGGCCACGTTGTCGTCGTGCTGGATCAGCAGGGTGGGGAAGTTGTCAATGTCGAGGTCGCCCACCACGTCGGCCTGGTCTTCGATGTCGACCCAGACGAAGACGGTGTCCGGGTGGCGCGCGGCCAGTTCCTCGAACGTGGCGCGGTAGCTGCCGCAGGTGCCGCACCACAGCGCGCACAGGCAGGCCACCGTCCAGCGCGGGCCGGCCAGGGCTGCCGCGACGTCGGCGCGGTTATCGGTCGTGAGGGTCAGGCTGTGCATGGTCGTATCTATTCAGTAGGGCGATGGGCGCCGGGCGCCCGATGCGCGTATTCTACCGCGCCCGGCGACGCCAGTCGCGGGAATGCATGAGCTTGTTTATCCGTGTTTTTTGATGCAACGCACCTTTCTGGTGGATAATGCTGGTAATTGCGCGCTGATTACGCTGGTCCATGCTGTTTCCTGGCCCCGCAGCCTGACCCCTCCAGTCTGTTTTCATGCCCTGCCCGGTGTCAGCGCTCCCGCCTTTATTTATTTTTATTATGGAATTAGCCAGCTTATGTTGAGTTACCGCCACGCCTTTCACGCGGGTAATCACGCCGATGTGTTGAAACATTATGTGCAGATTCAGTTGTTGCAATATCTGAATCAAAAAGATACCGCCTATAGTTATATCGATACCCATTCCGGCGCGGGCGTGTATGCGCTCGACGGCGGCTATGCGTCGAAAAATGCCGAGTACGAAACGGGCATCGCGCCCCTGTGGGACCGCACGGACTTGCCGGCCTCGCTGGCCGAGTACATGAAGCTGATCAAGGAAATGAATCCGAGCGGCAAGATGCGCTACTACCCGGGTTCGCCGTACTGCGCCGACAAGGTCAGCCGCGAGCAAGACCGTCTGCGCCTGTTCGAGCTGCATCCCGCCGACGCCAAGATTCTGGCCGACAACTTCCGCAAGGTCGAGGCGCATGCGCTGGCCCAGGGCGAGCGTCCTACCGTGCGCGGCAAGCGCGTCATCATCACCAAGGCGGACGGTTTCCAGAGCTTGAAAGCCCTGCTGCCGCCGCCATCGCGCCGCGCGCTGGTGCTGATCGACCCGCCGTATGAAGACAAGATGGATTACCGCAAGGTCAAGGACACCCTGGCCGACGCCCTCGTGCGCTTCCCGTCGGGCATGTATGCCGTCTGGTACCCGGTACTGCAGCGCATGGAATCGCGCCAGTTCGCCGACAAGCTGAAGCAACTGCCCAGCTCGGACTGGCTGCACGTGACCCTGACGGTGAACACCCCGTCGCCGGACGGCTTCGGCTTGCACAGCAGCGGCATGTTCATCTTGAACCCGCCATACACGCTGGAGCCGATGTTGCGCGAAGTCATGCCGTACCTGGTGAAGGTATTGGGCCGCGACGACGGCGCCAAGTTTGTATTGGAAACGGGCAAGGGCGGACAGAAGAATACGGGCACCAGAAGAGTGTAATCCTGCTTGTCTTGGTAGTACTGTAATAAAAAACGCCACGGGCAATACACCCGTGGCGTTTTTTATGGGCGGGAGTTTACTGTCCCAGCAGCAAGAACACGGTCGGTTTCTTGTGGAAGTCAGGCGCCTTGCCGGCAGCCAATTGTTTCTTCCACTGTCCGCCATTCCACGTTTGCACGCTTTCCGTGTCCAGGCTCAGGTCGGTGGCGACGCAGATCAGGGTCGATGGCGCGCATTGCGCCACGAGGGCGTCGAGCATGGCGGCGTTGCGGTACGGCGTTTCGATGAACAGCTGGGTCTGCTTTTCATTGCGCGAACGCCCTTCCAGTTCCTTGATGCGCTTGGCGCGCAGGGCCGCGTCCGTGGGCAGGTAGCCGTTGAAGGCGAAGCTCTGGCCGTTCAAGCCGCTGGCCATCACGGCCAGCAGGATCGACGACGGACCCACCAGCGGACGCACTTTAATGCCGTGCTGATGCGCCAGGCGCACCAGGTCGGCGCCGGGGTCGGCCACGGCGGGCACGCCCGCTTCCGACACGAGGCCCGCGTCGCGCCCCGCCAGCAGGGGCGCCAGCAAGCCGGCCAGCGCTTGCGCCGGGGTATTCACGTTGAGTTCGGAAATCGTGATTTCCTGCAGCGGCTTGGCCAGCGGATGCTGGTTGCCGATCAATTTCAGGAAGGCGCGCGCCGTCTTGGCGTTTTCCGCAACGAAATAATCGAGCTGCGACGTGATCTGCCGTACTTGCTCTGGAATGATGTGGGCCAGCGGGTCGGCCGGGCTGTCGGACAGGCCGAGGTGGTTGGGAATCAGGTACAGGGTGCCGGTCATATTCTTATTGTCGGTAAATTAAAGGGTGAAAAATGCCACGCCCGCCTTGCGCAGCATGCCGGTGAGGGCGATCAGCGGCAAGCCGGTGAGGGCGGTCGGGTCGGTGGTGGCGATGCGTTCGAGCAGGGCGATGCCCAGGCCTTCGTTCTTGGCGCTGCCGGCGCAATCATAGGGCTGCTCGATGCGCAGGTAGGCGTCCAGTTCCGCATCGGGCAAGTCGCGCACGGTGACGAGGGTCTGGACATCTTCCACCTGCGCCACAGGCACCGCCTGGCGCCCGTCCAGCAGGCATAGTGCCGTGTGGAACACGGTCTGGCGTCCGCGCATGGTTTGCAGTTGCAGCAGGGCATTCGCATGGTTGCCGGGCTTGCCGATCTGCGCGCCATCGAGGGTGGCGACCTGGTCGGAGCCGATGACGAGGCTGCCAGGATGGCGGTCGAGCACGGCCTGCGCCTTGGCCTGGGCCAGGCGCAGGGCCGTGGCGCTGGGGCTTTCGCCTGGCAGGGGGCTTTCGTCGAGATCGGGCACGGCGACTTCGAAAGGCAGGCGCAGGCGTTCCAGCAATTCCTTGCGGTAGGTCGAACTCGATGCAAGAATCAAGCGCAATGGGGCGGAAGTTGGTATCATTCGGTAGTGGGTGGCGGCCGGCATGGCCGCGCTGGTCGATGTCAGTGGAATTTCACGCAAATTCCAGGGCGCAGAGCCCCTGACTGAGGCTCCATGCGGCATGACGGTGTTAATGAAGTTGTCATGTTTATGGCAATGATTGCGTCAAAAAAGATGCTTAGCCTTTGACTCCGTGCTAAAAACCCTGTTATTATCGCAGGTTTTCCGGGGAAATTTTCTACCAATGAATGCTTTTGTGATCGACGCCTTTGATTTTTGTCGTATCAGCGGGAGCCGCGAGGGTGTAACTCCTGTCGCTGAAATGACCCGGTTGACCAAGGATTGTGCAGATAATTCCGGCGAGATCGCCTGGAAGATCGTCGGCGGCACCAGCAAGCTGGGCTACCCGCAACTGACCTTGTCGGTCAACGGCACCGTTCAGCTGGTTTGCCAGCGCTGCCTGACTCCGTATGCTTACGCGATAGATTCTTCGACTGTTCTGATGCTGGGCAAGGATGACGAGCACGCGGACGAGATCGAAGAAATCATCAACGATGAAACGATCGACGTGATCGTCGGCAGTCGCAGCATGGATGCCGCGGCCCTGATCGAAGATGAAGCCTTGCTGGCCCTGCCGCAGGTACCCAAACACGACGTCTGCCCCGATACGGCGCAGCTCGATGCTCTCAAGACTGAAAAGAAGTCGCCGTTCGCGGCACTCAAAGACTTGAAGCCAGAATAAGTTAAGAGAATAAGTAGTAGTGGTAGTTTGTAGGGGGCCTCAGAAACCGTAGCGAGCGGCCCAATATCGTCTTGAGTAGCGCAAGCGTACGGAAGTACTGAGCGCCGCCAAGGCGATAGCGGGACGCGCAGCAGGTTTTTTATGCTTCCAGTAAAGAACGTGTCAAACGCGTGTAGTAATCGAGTATGGCAAGTGTAGTGAAATGTAATTGTAATAAACGATGTCGGTCCGGGCTATTTTCGGGTAGTCTTTGCCGCTGGGATACTCGATTCGCATGTATTTGCTAATCGATTGTGCTAAAATTTTAGAACTTATGTATTAGGAGTCATCATGGCAGTTCAACAGAACAAGAAAACCCCTTCCAAGCGCGGCATGCACCGTTCGCACGACTTCCTGGTCGCGCCGCAATTGAGCGTCGAGCCAGTTACCGGCGAAACACACATGCGTCACCATATCAGCCCTAACGGCTTCTATCGTGGCCGTAAAGTGTTGAAGACCAAAAACGACGAGTAATCGACGTTTTTGTTGGGTAAGATGAAAGCGGTGTTGCGTGGTTATTCGGCGTGGCGCCGCTTCTTCTTTTTTATCGGCTGCAATTCATCTTGCGCACCCGTCATTTTGAATCAAGCTTGCTCAGGCGGTGCATGACATGCTGCGCCCTGCATATGCTCCAGTCCGATTCACATCTTGCCGCACGCCCGCAGCGGTATTGAATCAACACAAATGACAATCAAAATTTCTATCGACTGCATGGGCGGAGATCACGGTCCCTCAGTCACTATCCCCGCAGCAATTTCCTTCGTAAAACATGAGCCTGAAGCCGAACTGATCCTTGTTGGATTGGAAGACGTGATCCGTGCCGAATTGAAAAAACATAAAGCCGACACGCATCCGCGCCTGTCGGTATTGCATGCCTCCGAACAAGTTACCATGGACGATCCCCTGGAAGTGGCCTTGCGCCGCAAGAAGGATTCCTCCATGCGCGTGGCCATCGAACAGGTCAAGAATGGCGTGGCGCAAGCCTCCGTTTCCGCCGGTAATACGGCAGCCTTGATGGCCGTGTCGCGCTATGTATTGAAAACCATGTCCGGCGTCGACCGCCCGGCCATCTGCAGCATCTTGCCGAATCAAAAGAACGGCCCCACCTACATGCTGGACCTGGGCGCCAACGTCGATTGCGAACCGCATCACTTGCACCAGTTCGCCATCATGGGTTCCGTGCTCGTGTCCGCCATGGAAGGCATCGCACGCCCCACGATCGGCTTGCTGAACGTGGGCACGGAAGATATCAAGGGCAATGAAGTGGTGAAACTCACCTCGAAGCTGCTGCAGGCCGACCACGAGCGTGGCGCGCTGAACTTCTACGGCAACGTGGAAGGCAACGATATCTTCAAGGGCACGACCGATATCGTCGTCTGCGACGGTTTTGTCGGCAATGTCACCCTGAAAGCCATCGAGGGCCTGGCGCGCTTCATGAAAGACGTGCTCACTTCCGAATTCAAGCGCAATCCGATTACCATGCTGGGCGCGCTGATCGCCCGCGGGGCCCTGAAAGCCATCGGCAACCGCTTGAATCCATCGCGTTACAACGGCGCCAGCCTGCTGGGCTTGCGTGGTCTCGTCTTCAAGAGCCATGGCAGCGCCGATGCCTATTCCTTCGAATGGGCCTTGCGCCGCGCCTTTGATGCGGCAAAAAATGACGTGCAAGCGCACCTGGCCAGCCTGATCGCCGAGCTGATGCCGCGCACGCCAGTACCGGACGAACCTACATCAACAAGCTCTACCATTTAGTGGACGGGTATTTGCATGACTGTTTTTAGCAAAACTTACAGCAAAATTATCGGTACCGGCAGCTACTTGCCGGAGAAGCGCGTCACCAACCAGGATCTGACCGAACAGCTCGCCGCCAAGGGCATCGAGACGTCGGATGAATGGATCGTGTCGCGCAGCGGCATTTCGGCGCGCCATTATGCAGCGCCGACGCAAAACTCCTCGGACCTGGGCGTGGAAGCGGCCAAAAAGGCCCTGGAAATGGCTGGCCTGAACGGCAACGACCTGGACCTGATCATCGTCGCCAGCTCGACCCCCGATTTCTTCGGCAGCTTCCCCAGCACGGCCTGCATCGTGCAAAACAAGCTGGGCATCACGAATAACTGCGCCGCCGTCGACGTGCAAGCCGTCTGCAGCGGTTTCGTGTATGCGGTGGCCACGGCCGACAGCTTCATCCAGTCGGGCATGCACAAGAACGTGCTGGTGATCGGCGCCGAAGTGTTTTCGCGCATCCTCAATTTCGACGACCGCGGCACTTGCGTGCTGTTCGGCGACGGCGCCGGCGCCATCGTCATGACGGCATCGAAAGAGCCGGGCATCCTGGCCACCAAGCTGCACGCGGACGGCCGCCACTCGAACATCCTCAGCGTGCCGGGCAGCCTGGCTGGCGGCGCGCTGGACGGCAGCGCCTTCCTGTACATGGATGGCCCTGCCGTGTTCAAGCTGGCCGTGTCCGTACTGGAAAAAGTCGCGCACGAAGCCCTGGAACATGCCAACATGACCTCGGACCAGATCGACTGGCTGATCCCGCACCAGGCGAACATCCGCATCATGAACAGCACGGCCAAGAAACTCGGCTTGCCGCTGGACAAGATGGTCGTCACCGTCGACCAGCATGGCAACACCTCGGCCGCCTCGATTCCGCTGGCGCTCGACATCGCCGTGCGCGACGGTCGCGTCAAGAAGGGCGACAACGTCATGATGGAAGGCGTGGGCGGCGGCTTTACCTGGGGCGCCGTGCTGGCGCGCATGTAATCCCGCAACATTATTAAAAAAACGGAGTCGACATGACACAATTTGCATTTGTTTTCCCAGGCCAAGGCTCGCAAGCGATTGCGATGCTCGACGGTTTCGCCGGCAACCCCGTGGTTGCGCAGACCGTCGCCGAAGCGTCGGACGCCCTGCAATTCGACCTGGGCAAGCTGATCGCCGAAGGTCCGAAGGAAGAACTGGATCTCACCACCAACACGCAACCGGTGATGCTGACGGCGGCCGTGGCCTTCTACCGCGCCTGGCTGGCGGCCGGCGGCCCCGTGCCGACGGTCGTGGCCGGTCACAGTCTCGGTGAATACTCGGCGCTGGTCGCCGCCGGCGTCATTTCCTTCAAGGATGCCGTGCCGCTCGTGCGTTTCCGCGCGCAAGCCATGCAGGAAGCCGTGCCCGTCGGGCAGGGCACGATGGCTGTCGTGCTGGGCCTGTCGGATGACGACGTGCGCGCCGCCTGTGCGGAAGCGGCGGCGGAAAACCCGGCCCTGGTGGTCGAGCCCGTCAATTTCAATGCGCCAGCGCAAGTCGTCATCGCCGGCCACACGGCTGCGGTCGAGCGCGCATGCGAACTGGCCAAGGCCAAGGGCGCCAAGCGCGCCATGAAACTGCCCGTCTCCGCACCTTTCCATTCGTCGTTGCTGAAGCCCGCGTCGGACCGCTTGCGCGAATACATGGCCGGCCTGACTTTTTCCGCGCCGCAGATCGCCCTGATCAACAACGTCGACGTGGCCATCGTCAACGACGTGGCCGGCATCAAGGATGCGCTGGTGCGCCAGGCGGCCAGCCCCGTGCGCTGGGTGGAAACCATGCAAAAGGTTGCCGCGGATGGCATCACGCAAGTGATCGAATGCGGTCCGGGCAAGGTCCTGATGGGCCTGGCCAAGCGCATCGACCCGGTGCTGGTGGGCGACGCCATCGTCGACCAAGCTTCGCTGGAACGCATTTTGACGCAGCTCAAATAAACATCAGATCGCGGCAGGCTGCCTGCCGCGGTTGCATTTAAGGATACTCATGAATTTAGCAAATCAAGTCGTGCTGGTCACGGGCGCCTCGCGCGGCATCGGCCGCGCCATCGCCACCGAACTGGGCAAGCAGGGCGCCACCGTGGTCGGCACCGCCACCTCGGAAAGCGGCGCGCAAGCGATCACCGATTACCTGGCCGCCGAAGGCGTGGCAGGCAAGGGCCTGGTCCTGAACGTGACCGATGCGGCGCGCTGCGCGGCCGTCGTCGAGGAAGTGCAGAAAACCTACGGCAGCCTGTCGATCCTCGTCAACAACGCGGGCATCACGCAAGACCAGCTGGCCATGCGCATGAAGGATGAAGAGTGGGACAGCGTCATCTCGACGAACCTGTCGGCCGTGGGCCGCCTGTCGCGCGCCGTGCTGCGTGGCATGATGAAAGCCAAAACTGGGCGTATCATCAACATCACGTCGGTCGTGGCTTCGTCGGGTAATCCGGGGCAAATGAATTACGCGGCGGCCAAGGCCGGCGTGGAAGGCATGAGCCGCGCCTTGGCGCGCGAAATCGGCAGCCGCAACATTACCGTGAACTGCATCGCCCCAGGCTTCATCGATACCGACATGACCAAGGCTCTGAGCGAAGAGCAGCATGCGGCCCTGTTGACGCAAATTCCCCTGTCCCGCCTGGGCAAACCGGAAGACGTGGCAGCGGCCGTGGCCTTTTTGGCCTCGCCGCAAGCGGCGTATATCACGGGCACGACCCTGCACGTGAACGGCGGAATGTACATGAATTGATGTGAAAGGTAGACAGGGCGGGCGTTTGTGGCATGATTCAACGGTCGTTTTTGTCTATAATCGCATCTTTTAGCAGCAGCTTCGGTTGAATTAGCAGCAGACACCGAAATTAGTATTCGGACGCGCAAACCTGATAAAATGCGCGCACTTTCCGTAACACACACTTTGGAGCCATAACATGTCGGATATCGAACAACGCGTTAAGAAAATCGTCGCTGAGCAACTGGGCGTTGCAGAAGCAGACATCAAAATCGAATCCTCCTTCGTCGACGACCTGGGCGCCGATTCCCTGGACACCGTGGAACTGGTGATGGCCCTGGAAGACGAATTCGAAATGGAAATCCCTGACGAACAAGCTGAAAAAATCACCACCGTGCAACAGGCGATCGACTACGCCACCGCACACGTCAAGGCCTAAGCCTGTCTGACCGACTTCAGGAGAATCGCTTGAGCCGTTCTAAAAACCGTCGTGTTGTTGTCACCGGCCTGGGTTGCGTTTCACCAGTCGGCAATACTATTGCCGAGGCGTGGGGCGCAATCATTGAAGGTAAATCCGGCATTGCCACGATTACCAAGTTTGATGCACAGCCATTCACCACGCATTTTGCCGGTGAAGTCAAAGGTTTCAATATCGAAGAGTACATCTCCGGTAAGGAAGCCCGCCATATGGATACCTTTATCCATTACGGCATGGCTGCAGGCATCCAGGCGATGCAGGACTCCGGCCTGGAAGTGACCGAAGAAAACGCCGAGCGTATCGGCGTGATCATCGGTTCCGGTATCGGCGGCTTGCCGCTGATCGAGGAAACCAAGTCCGAGTACGAAAAGCGCGGTCCGCGCCGTATCTCGCCATTTTTCGTGCCTGCCTCGATCATTAACATGATCTCTGGCAACCTTTCGATCAAATATGGTCTGAAGGGCCCGAACCTGGCGATCGTTACAGCGTGCACCACCGGTTTGCACAGCATCGGTGCCGCAGCGCGCATGATCGAGTACGGCGATGCCGACGTCATGATCGCCGGCGGTGCCGAATCGACCGTGTCGCCGCTGGGCCTGGGCGGTTTCGCTTCGGCACGTGCCTTGTCGACCCGCAACGACGATCCGGCAACGGCATCGCGTCCGTGGGATGCCGACCGCGACGGCTTCGTGCTGGGCGAGGGCGCTGGCGTCATGGTGCTGGAAGAGTACGAGCACGCGGTGGCCCGCGGTGCCAAGATCTATGCCGAAGTGCATGGTTTCGGGATGAGCGCAGATGCTTATCACATGACCTCGCCGCTGGAAGATGGTAGCGGCGGCAGCAAATCGGTGATCGCGGCCCTCGACAACGCAGGCTTGAACGCGGATCAGATTCAGTACCTGAACGCGCACGGCACGTCGACCCCGCAAGGCGACGTGGCGGAAGTGATGGGCATCAAGCGCACCTTCGGTGATCACGCCAAGAAACTGGTCGTCAACTCGACCAAGTCGATGACGGGCCATTTGCTGGGCGGCGCGGGCGGTCTGGAAGCGGTGTTTACGGTCCTGGCATTGCACCATCAGGTGTCGCCTCCGACCATCAACATCTTCAACCAGGATCCGGCGTGCGATCTCGATTTCTGTGCCAACACGGCGCGTGATATGAAGATCGATTATGCAGTGAAAAATTCGTTCGGCTTCGGCGGCACGAATGGCACGCTGATTTTCGGTAAAGCGAAATAAGCAGGAACTTTCAAGCGCTCGCTACGGTCAAATCGTAGTGAGCGCTGATTCGCCGCCAACGTTCGTTGGCGGCTGAATTTGCCCGGCATGGTGCCGGCGCGCCTTTTTTCTCCCATGAACTATGTCGATCGCGGTAGCGGCTGTCATTCGCACGCCTGTCTGTTTGCGCCTGTTGCAAGCGGTGCTGGGACTGTGCGCCTTGCTGGCCGCCTGGCCCTTGAGCGGCCTCTGGCGCAGTCTGCCCGCGTCCGGCCAGCTGGTGGGCGGCTATGCGCTGGGCTGGAGCGGTGCCTTGCTGAGTGCGGCTGGCGGCGTGTTTTTGCTGGCTTTGCTGCGCCGGCGCAGAAAGCCGCAGGCGCTTGATATTTCGCCGGTCGGGCAGTTGCGGCTGGCGGTATATCTGGAGCATGGCGCGGCGCCGGATGCCGGTGCTGCCGGGCTGGTGCAGCCGGCCGGGCCGGGGCCTGTGGCGGCGCCTGGGCTGCGCCTGTTGCCGGGCTCGACCCTGTGGCCGTCGCTGCTGGTGCTGTGCCTGGCGGATGCCGCCGGACGGCGCACGGCGGTGCTGGTGCAGCGCGGCGGCAGTTGCACCGCCTTCCGCCCGCTGGCCGTGGCTTGCCGGGCGATCGCGGCGCGGAACAGGGAAGAATAAAAGTGGGACGAACACTGAACTTCTTGCAGCGGGCCAACTCTATATCCATACAGGCGCCCACGCTGCATGACTACAGGGACATCGGGCGTGAGGACAGAGCGCGAGTATGATCAGTTGCTGGTCGAGCGGGTGCAGGCTGGCGACAAACGGGCATTCGATGTGCTGGTATCGAAATATCAGCGCCGCTTGATGCGCCTGGTGTCGCGCCTCGTGCATGACCCGGCGGAGGCTGAAGATGTGGTGCAGGAAACCTTTATCAAGGCATACCGGGCGCTGCGCCATTTTCGCGGCGAGGCCGCCTTTTATACCTGGCTGTACCGCATCGGCATCAATACGGCCAAGAATTATCTCGTCACGCAGGGGCGGCGCGCCGCCACATCCAGCGATGCCGACGCCGAGCAGGCGGAGTCTTTCGATGACGGCAATAAATTGCGCGACAACAATACGCCCGAATCGGTGCTGGCCAGCAAGCAGATTGCCGCCACCGTCAATGCTGCCATGGATGTGCTGCCCATCGAATTGCGCACGGCCATCGTGCTGCGCGAGATCGAGGGCCTGAGCTATGAAGAAATATCGGAGATCATGGCGTGCCCCATCGGCACCGTGCGCAGCCGGATTTTTCGCGCGCGCGAAGTGATTGCGGAGAAATTGAAACCGTTGTTGGACATGCCGATTGACAAGCGCTGGTAATCTGGAGAGTATGAGGTTGGCATGGCTGCGCCCGGTTTCCGCACCGATCCTCTTGAAATGGCAGGACCCATCATGGATACGCATACACGATTGCACGAGACTATTTCCGCGCTGGCCGATGGCGAGCTGGCGGCGAGCGAACTCGAACTGGCGTTTGCCGCCCTCGATACGCCATCGGGACGGCAAGCCTGGGATGCCTATCGCCATATCGGTGAGGTGCTGCGCTCGGAGCAGTACGGCCATGCGCTGAGCGCCCAGTTCGATGCGCGCCTGGCCAGCCGCCTGGCCGCGGAGCCGGCACCCGAAGAGTCCGCTGCCCATGCGGAACCGCTGCCGCCCCTGGCCGCCGGCATCGTGCCGCCTGGCGTGGCCGAACCGCTGGAGGCGGGGCCGCTGGCGCAGCGCTAGCGGGCGCCTCGTCCATCTTATGCCTGGCTTAACCTTCCCGTCGCCCCCTTGACACTGGCCTTCCGTACGATTGACACTGTGCGCAGGCAATATCTTGCTTTTGCGATATATTGTTGCATTGCTTGCCATGCGCGCTGTCAGGTGGGTTTGCCCCTGGATTTCCGTCATGACGGCCAATCATGCGCGCAGGCAATCGCCTGATCCGCGTTTTGAACCGTTTATATACTCGAAAAGATCCTTTCCATGAAAAAAAACATGTGTGCCGCCAGCAAGTCGTTTTCAGTGAAGACGCTTTCCGCCTTATTGTTCGGTACGGCTGGCGTCTTCCTTGCTCCCACCATGCTGGGCCTGGCGCCACAGGCGCAGGCCGCTGTGCCGGCCGTGAAACTGCCTGATTTCTCGGACCTGGTCGACGCCGTCGGCCCGGCCGTGGTGAATATTCGTACCACCGAACGCCTGAAAATGGGCGGCGCCGGGGCTGGCGTGGGCGGTCAGGATGAGCAGGAAATGCAGGAATTCCTGCGCCGCTTCTTTGGCGGCGCCATGCCCGCGCCGCGCCAGCAGGCGCCCCGTGGCGGCCGCCGCGCCGTGCCGCAGGAGCAGGAAGTGCAGCGCGGCGTCGGTTCCGGCTTCATCATTTCGGCCGATGGCTACGTGCTGAGCAACGCCCACGTGGTCGACGGCGCCGACGAAGTGTATGTGACCCTGACGGACAAGCGCGAATTCAAGGCCAAGGTGATCGGTGCCGATGCGCGCACCGACGTGGCCCTGCTGAAAATCGAGGGCGCCAACTTGCCGCGCCTGACCATCGGCGACTCGAACAAGATCCGCGTGGGCGAGTGGGTGATCGCCATCGGCTCGCCATTCAACCTGGAAAATACCGTGACGGCCGGCATTATTTCCGCCAAGTCACGCGATACGGGCGATTACCTGCCCCTGATCCAGAGCGACGTGGCCGTCAACCCCGGCAACTCCGGTGGTCCGCTGATCAATATGCGCGGCGAGGTGATCGGCATCAATTCGCAGATCGCCACCCTGTCCGGCGCCTACAATGGCATTTCGTTTGCCGTGCCCATCGATGAAGCCATGCGCGTGGGCGAGCAGCTGAAAAAGACGGGGAAAGTCGTGCGCGGACGCATCGGCGTGCAGATCGGCGAAGTGAGCAAGGACGTGGCGGAATCGCTGGGCTTGCCGAACGCCAAGGGTGCGCAAGTATCGATGGTGGAGCCGGGCGGTCCGGCCGACAAGGCGGGCATCAAGCCGGGCGACATCATCCTGAAATTCAACGGCGCGCAGATCGAGCGTTCATCCGACCTGCCGCGCCTGGTAGGCGGCGCCGCCGTCAACGGCAAATCCACCGTCACCGTCTGGCGCAAGGGCGCGCAGCAGGACATTCCCGTCACCGTCGTCGAGCTGGAAAGTGAGAAAACGGCGAAGAAGGGCGCCAAGGAGCCGGAAGCGCAAGCCGTCAATGCGCTGGGATTGAAAGTCAGCGACGTGCCGGCCGCGAAGAAGCAGGAGCTGAAGATCGAGGCGGGCGTGCTGGTCGACGATGCCGACGGCGTGGCGGCCCTGGCCGGCCTGCAGCCTGGCGACGTGATCTTGCAATTGAACAACGTTGCCGTGAAAGACGCCAAGCAGTTCAATGCCCTGGTCGCCAAGCTCGATCCGAAAAAGTCGTCGGCCGTGCTGGTGCGCCGTGGCGACGTGGCGCAATTCGTTTCGCTGCGTCCGTCTGCCAGGTAAGTTTCTGATTCCATCCGCATCCCGGCCCCGGCCGGGATGCCTTTCCCTTTTCTTCATGCACTTCACCCTCTATTCCCGCAGTTATTGCCATTTATGCCAGGACATGCTGGACGCCTTGCTTCTGCTGCAAGCGCCCGGAAAGCCGTTCACCGTGGACGTGATCGATATCGATGCGTCGCCCGACGCCTCGCTGCTGGCCCGTTTCGACGAGCTGGTGCCGGTGCTGTTCGGTGACCTGGCGCAGCCCGAGCTATGCCATTATTTTCTCGATGAGGCAGCGGTACGGCGCTGCCTGGCGTAGCTTAAATGGCAATATTGACACTGCATTGCACCATTATGGTGCTGAAAACAGCCGAAAATGTCGGCTTGGCCCGGTGCCGGCCTCATAAGACGGGCTTTCTACTCTGAAATCCGGTAAAATGGGGAGGTCGAAAAAGCTACTGTCCGAGGCAGCAGCTTCTGTCGCTTCAAAAGCGCTCGCCTGGGCATGCAGATGTCCTGCTCGGAGCGCTTTTTTCATCATGAGTGGGGCGCCTGGTTCTGGCCCTGTTTGGCCCGGACATGATTCCCCTGATTCCTGTTAAAGCAGTGTCGTCAACTTCGCACTTATATTAGTTAATGAACAACATACGCAATTTCTCCATCATCGCCCATATTGACCACGGTAAATCGACCCTGGCTGACCGCATCATTCAATTGTGCGGCGGCTTGTCCGACCGCGAGATGGAGGCGCAGGTGCTCGATTCGATGGATCTGGAGCGCGAGCGCGGCATTACCATCAAGGCGCAAACGGCGGCCCTGCACTACAAGGCGCGCGATGGCCAGATCTACAACCTGAACCTGATCGATACGCCAGGTCACGTCGACTTCAGCTATGAAGTGTCGCGCTCGCTGTCGGCGTGCGAAGGCGCGCTGCTGGTCGTTGACGCATCGCAAGGCGTGGAAGCGCAAACCGTGGCCAACTGCTACACGGCGCTGGACCTGGGCGTGGAAGTGGTGCCCGTGCTGAACAAGATCGACTTGCCGAACGCGGATCCTCCGAGCGCCATTGCCGAGATCGAAGACGTGATCGGCATCGACGCGGGCGACGCCGTGCATTGCTCGGCCAAGACGGGCTTTGGCGTGCTGGACGTGCTCGAGCAGCTGATCGTCAAGGTGCCGCCACCGAAGGGCGACCCCGATGCGCCGCTGCAGGCGCTGATCGTCGACTCCTGGTATGACGCCTATGTGGGCGTGGTCATGCTGGTGCGCGTCATCAACGGCACCCTGAAACCAAAAGACAAGATCCGCCTGATGGCCACCGATTCGGTGCAGCTGGTGGAAGACATCGGCGTGTTTTCGCCCCGTTCGCAATCCTTGCCGCAACTGTCGGCAGGCCAGGTGGGCTTCATCATCGCCGGCATCAAGGAATTGAAAGCGGCGAAAGTGGGCGACACCGTCACCCTGGCCAACCGTCCTGCCGCCGCGCCATTGCCCGGCTTCAAGGAAGTGCAGCCGCAAGTGTTCGCCGGCCTGTTCCCCGTGGAAGCGAACCAGTACGACGCGCTGCGCGACTCGCTGGAAAAACTGAAACTGAACGACGCGGCCCTGATGTACGAGCCGGAAGTGTCGCAGGCGCTGGGCTTCGGCTTCCGCTGCGGCTTCCTGGGCTTGCTGCACATGGAAATCGTGCAGGAACGCCTCGAACGCGAATTCGACATGGACCTGATCACCACGGCGCCTACCGTGGTGTACGAAGTGATCCAGCGCGACGGCACCATGATCAACGTCGACAATCCGTCGAAGATGCCCGATCCGTCGCGCATCGAGGAAGTGCGCGAGCCTATCGTCACGGTCAATCTGTACATGCCGCAGGAATACGTGGGTTCCGTGATCACCCTGTGTATCGGCAAGCGCGGCATCCAGATGGACATGAGCTATCACGGCCGCCAGGTCAAGCTCGTGTATGAAATGCCGATGGCCGAGATCGTGCTGGACTTCTTCGACCGCCTGAAATCGACGTCGCGCGGCTATGCCTCGATGGATTACGAGTTCAAGGAATACCGCGCGGCCGACGTGGTCAAGGTCGACATGCTGATCAACAGCGAAAAAGTCGATGCGCTGGCCATCATCGTCCACCGTTCGAACAGCCAGTACCGTGGCCGCCAGGTGGCTGCCAAGATGCGTGAACTGATTCCGCGCCAGATGTTCGACGTGGCCATCCAGGCGACCATCGGCGCGAACATCATTTCGCGCGAGAACGTGAAAGCCTTGCGCAAGAACGTGCTGGCCAAGTGCTATGGCGGCGACATCAGCCGCAAGAAAAAATTGCTGGAAAAACAAAAGGCGGGTAAGAAACGCATGAAGCAAGTGGGTTCCGTGGAGATCCCGCAAGAAGCATTCCTGGCAATTTTACAAGTGGATGGTTAATACATGAACCTGCAAGTGATTTTAGGAAATTTCGCTTTAATCCTGTTCGTGCTGATGGTGTTGACGGGCCTGGTCTGGTGCCTGGATGTGTTTTATCTGTCCAAGCAGCGCCGCAAGGCGGCCGACCTTGCCCTGGCCGAGTTCGATGCGCGCCAGTCCAAGCTGGCCGCCGAGGGCATCAAGTCCGATGCGGGCGGCAGCCGCGCCACCATCGAGGCGGCCCTGTTGCGCCAGCCGACCTGGGTCGAATATTCGGGCAGCTTCTTCCCCGTCATCGCCCTCGTGTTCTGCCTGCGCTCGTTCCTGTACGAGCCATTCAAGATCCCGTCGAGCTCGATGGTGCCGACCTTGCTGGTGGGCGATTTGATCCTGGTCAACAAGTTTACTTATGGCATTCGTTTGCCGATCGTCAACAAGCGCATCATTGAAGTCAACGATCCGCAGCGTGGCGACGTCATGGTGTTCAAGTACCCGAAAGATATGTCGCAAGACTATATCAAGCGCGTGATCGGTGTGCCCGGTGATAAAATCACCTATGAAAACAAGCGCTTGACGGTCAACGGCAAGGAAGTGCAATACACGCCGCTGGACGACTACCTGGACGACGAAAGCACCGTTTACCACAAGCAGCTGGAAGAAAACCTGACGGGCGTGAGCCACCGCATCCTCAACGACGAGCCCGCTCCTACGTTGAACTTGCGCGAAGTGAAGGATTTCCCGCACAAGGAGTCGTGCGACTACAACGAAGACGGTTTCACTTGTGTGGTACCAGCAGGCAACTACTTCATGATGGGCGACAACCGCGACAATAGCGCGGACAGCCGCTACTGGGGCTTCGTGCCGAACGAGAACATCGTCGGCAAGGCTTTCCTGGTGTGGATGAACTTCAGCAATCCGAAAAGAGTGGGCGGCATACACTAAGCCGTCCCTATGGCTGCCGCGCCGATTCCCCGCGCGGCGGCCAGCCGAATTACTCAGATGACACAGAAACAACAATGAATCTTCAGTTATTGCAAACCCGTTTAGGCTATACGTTCCAGGATGCTGGCCTGTTGCAGCAAGCCTTGACGCATCGTAGCCACAGCAGTTTGCATAACGAGCGGCTGGAATTCCTCGGCGACTCCATCCTCAACTGCGTGGTCGCTTCCATCCTGTACGAACGCTTCAAGTCCATCGACGAGGGCGACCTGTCGCGCCTGCGCGCGAATCTGGTGAAGCAGCAGTCGCTGTATGAAATCGCGCAAAAGCTGGAACTGTCGCAATTCCTGCGCCTGGGCGAAGGCGAGCTGAAATCGGGCGGTTTCCGCCGTCCGTCCATCCTCGCCGATACCCTGGAAGCCTTGCTGGGCGCGATTTTCCTCGACACGGGCTTCGACGCCGCCAGCACGGTGATCCGCGCCTTCTACATCCCCATCCTCGACTCGGTCGATCCGCAAACCCTGGGCAAGGATGCCAAGACCCTGCTGCAGGAGTTTTTGCAAAGCAAGAAAATTTCGCTGCCACAATACAACGTGGTGGCTACCCACGGCGCCGCCCACAGCCAGGAATTCGAGATCGAATGCCTGGTGCCGAAATTGAACATCCAGGTCTACGGCCGTGGCGGAAGCCGCCGCGCCGGTGAGCAAGCCGCCGCCAAACTGGCGCTCGACGTGGCCGAGCAGGCGCTGTTGAAGTCGCCAGCCGCCAGCCGCAAGCCGAAACCGCGCGCCGCCCAGCTCAAGCTGGCCGGCATTGCCACCATCCAGAGCGACGACGCGGCAGCCCCTGCTGCCCCGGCGATCGCCGCTCACACTAAACAGAATCGACACTAGCATGACAGCCACCAAAATGCCCGACAACTTCCGCTGTGGCTATATCGCCATCGTGGGCCGCCCGAACGTGGGCAAATCGACCCTGATGAACGTGCTGATCGGCGCGAAGGTCAGCATCACTTCGCGCAAGGCGCAAACGACGCGCCACCGCATTACGGGCATCCAGACGGTGCCGGACGCGCAATTCATCTACGTCGACACGCCGGGCTTCCAGACGCGCCACTCGAACGCGCTGAACAAGACGCTCAACAAGACCGTCACCAACACCCTGATTTCCTCGGATGTGATTTTGTACGTGATCGAGGCGGGTACCTTCGGCCCGGCCGACCAGCAAGTGATGGACCTGCTGCCGAAGGAAGTGCCGTGCATCCTCGTCATCAATAAATCGGACCGCGTGAAGGACAAGGCCGTGCTGCTGCCGTTCGCGCAAAAGATCGCCGCCATGCGCGACTTCGCCGCCATCGTGCCCGTCTCGGCCAAGCTGCACTTCCAGCTGGAAGGCTTGCAGGACGAGATCAAGCGTTTCCTGCCGGAAAACCAGCCTATCTTTGGACCGGACGACATCACGGACCGCAGCGAGAAATTCCTCGCCTCGGAAATCGTGCGCGAAAAACTCTTCCGCTTCGTCGGCGACGAACTGCCGTACACGAGCACCGTCCTGATCGAGAAATTCGAGCAGGAAGGCGATCTGCGCCGCGTGTTTGCCGCCATCCTGGTCGAGCGCGATACGCACAAGTCCATGATCATCGGCAACAAGGGCGCGCGCCTGAAGGAAGTCTCCACCCAGGCCCGCCTGGACATGGAAAAGCTGTTCGGCGGCCCCGTGTACCTGGAAATCTGGGTCAAGGTCAAATCGGGCTGGGCCGACAACGAGGCGGGCTTGCGCGCCTACGGCTACGAGTAATCCGCAACCCGGGGGCGACGCCACACGCATGAGCACCACCACGCCAGCGCTGCACGATCTTGCGCCAGCTTCATCTGCTGCATCCGCACCTGTCCCCGCGCCGGCGGCCATCGCGCCGCCGGCCGCAGCTCCTGTCACTCCTGCCGCGCCGCGGCGCAGCCGTCCGCCCGCGCGCGACGGACGCATCACGGGCCAGCCAGCCTTCGTGCTGCACAGCTATCCGCATAAAGAAACCAGCCTCATCGTCGACGTGTTTACACGCGAATACGGCCGCATCGCGCTCGTCGCCAAGGGCGCCAAGCGGCCCCATTCGCAGTTGCGCGGCGTGCTGCAAACCTTCCAGCCCCTGCAGGCGGGCTGGACGGGCAAGTCCGAGCTGCGCATCTTGACGGGCGCCGAATGGGTGGGCGGTATGTTGCCGCTGGAAAAGACCGCCTTGCTGTGCGGCTTCTATTTGAACGAATTGCTGGTCAAATTGCTCGCGCGCGACGATCCGCATCCCGTCCTGTTCGACCACTACGTTGCCACCTTGAATCAACTGGCGCACAATGAGCCGCCGCCCATCGTGCTGCGCAAGTTCGAGCGCGCCCTGCTCAAGGAAACGGGCGTGGCGGCCGACCTGACGCGCTGCACGGGCACGCGCCAGGCCGTCGAGGCGGGGCAGGTCTATGTGGTCGACCCGGAACGGGGGCCGCGCCCGGCGCGCGCCAGCGATGCCTGGCCCAGGATCACGGGCAAGACCCTGCTCGACATGGAGCGCGAAGATTATCTGGACGCGGCCACGCAGGCGCAAAGCAAGCTGCTGATGCGCTTTTTGCTGGCCCATCAACTGGGCGGCGCCACCTTGAATACGCGCCAGATACTGATCGATTTAATGCAGCTGTAGCTGCGGTTTGCAGCAGGACAGCACTTTACGGATACCATCACTATGAGCTTTTTGCAGCCTTCCGGCCCCGTCATCGACCTGGGCGTCAATATCGACCACGTGGCCACCTTGCGCAATGCGCGCGGCACCGCCTACCCGGACCCGATCCGCGCGGCCCTGCTGGCCGAACAGGCGGGCGCCGACGCCATCACCCTGCATCTGCGCGAAGACCGCCGTCACATCAAGGATGCGGACGTGATCGCCATCGCCCCGCAATTGCTCACGCGCATGAACCTGGAAGCGGCCGTCACGCAAGAAATGATCGACTTCGCCTGCCGCATCAAGCCGGCGGACGTGTGCCTGGTGCCGGAAAAGCGCACGGAAGTGACGACCGAGGGTGGCCTGGACGTGGTGCGCTACTTCAAGGAAGTGCAGGCGGCCGTGCAGCAGCTGCAAGGCGAGGGCATCCGCGTGAGCCTGTTCATCGATGCCGATGAGCAACAGATCGCCGCTGCCGCCGAGCTGGGTGCGCCCGTGATCGAGCTGCACACGGGCCGCTATGCCGATACGCAAGGCGCCGAGCAGCTGGCCGAGCTGGAACGCATCAAGGCGGGCGTGCTGTTCGGCGTGGGCCGCGGCTTGAAGGTCAACGCGGGCCACGGCTTGCATTACACCAACGTGCAGGCGATCGCCGCCATTCCCGATATCGCCGAATTGAACATCGGCCACGCCATCGTCGCGCACGCCGTGTTTGTCGGCTGGGAAAATGCCGTACGCGAAATGAAGGCTATCATGGTGGCCACGCGCATCGCCGGCAAGGCATAAGCGCGCATAAAGGAGGCAGCATGATCTACGGCATCGGTACCGATATCTGCAAGATTCCCCGCATCGAGGCGGCCCTGGCGCGCCACGGCGAGCGTTTCGCGAAAAAGATACTGGGACCGCAGGAGCTGGAAAAGTTCCGTGCCCGCAGCGCCAAGAATGCCGTGCGCGGCGTGCGCTTCCTCGCCACGCGCTTCGCGGCGAAAGAGGCGTTTTCCAAGGCCATCGGCCTGGGCTTGCGCATGCCGATGACCTGGCCTGCTGCGCAGATGCTGAACCATCCCAGCGGCAAGCCGATGATCGTCTGCAGCGGCGTGCTGGCCGAGTTCATGGAGCAGCACCGCCTTAGCGCGCAAGTGACCATCAGCGATGAAGAAGAATATGCGGTCGCGTTCGTGATCGTGGAACAAGCAGGGTAACTATAAGTGCGCCATACGTGCGCAATGAGCCAGCAATGACCGAAGCAAGCCCAGAATCTTCCTTGGCGGAAACGCCGCCCGACCCGCGCGCGCAGGTGCTGGCCACCGTCGCCAAGCTGCCGAACTTACCCGGCGTGTACCGCTATTTCGACGCCGCAGACAAGGTGCTATACGTCGGCAAGGCGCGCGACCTGAAAAAGCGCGTCTCCAGCTATTTCCAGAAGAACCTGGCCAGTCCCCGCATCGCCATGATGGTCGAGCGCATCGCGCGCCTGGAAACGACCGTCACGCACAGCGAAGCGGAAGCCTTGATCCTGGAAAATAACTTGATCAAGGCGCTGCAACCGCGCTACAACATCCTGTTCCGCGACGACAAATCGTACCCGTACCTGAAGATCACCAATGGCGATGCGCCGCGCATGGTGTATTACCGGGGCGCGGTGGACAAGAAAAACCAGTATTTCGGGCCGTTCCCCAGTTCCTGGGCCGTCAAGGAATCGATGCAGATCCTGCAAAAGGTTTTTCTCATCCGCACCTGCGAGGACAGCGTGTACGCCAACCGCACGCGGCCCTGCCTGCTGCACCAGATCGGCCGCTGCAGCGCGCCGTGCGTGGACCTGATCAGCAAGGAAGACTATAAGAACGACGTGGAAAATGCGGCGCGCTTCCTGCGCGGGCGCCAGAGCGAGGTGATGGCCGACCTGGAAAAGAAGATGCACGCCTTTGCCGCCGAGCTGAAGTTCGAACAAGCCGTGGTGGTGCGCAACCAGATCGCCTCGCTGTCGCGCGTACTGCACCAGCAAAGCATGGAAACGACGGGCGACGCCGATGTCGACATCCTCGCCGTGCTGGTGCAGGGCGGACGCGCCTGCGTCAACCTGGCCATGGTGCGCGGCGGGCGCCACCTGGGCGACCGCGCCTACTTCCCCAGCCAGCTCAGCGATGCGGCTGCCATTGCCGAGGAGCCGATCGAGGTGGAAGTGCTGGCCGCCTTCCTGGCCCAGCACTACACGGAAAAATTCATTCCCGGCACCCTGATCCTGAATATCGAATTCGACCAGCCGGCCCTGATGGTGGCGCTGATGGAGCAGTGCGGCCACCGCATCAACCTGATCTTCCAGCCGCAGGGGCAGCGCCGCCAATGGCTTGAGATGGCGCAAAAGGGCGCCGAGATTTCGCTGGCGCGATTGTTGTCGGAGCAGGGCTCGCAGCAATCGCGCACGCGCGCGCTGGCCGAGGCGCTGCGCCTGGAAACGGAAGACCTCGACAGCCTGCGCGTGGAGTGTTTCGACATCAGCCACACGCAGGGCGAGGCGACGCAGGCGTCGTGCGTCGTATTCCACCACCACGCCATGCAGAACGGCGAATACCGGCGCTACAACATCAACGACATCACCCCCGGCGACGATTACGCGGCCATGCGCCAGGTCCTGATGCGCCGCTATGAAAAAGTGGCGAATGGCGATGGCGTGATGCCCGACGTGGTCTTGATCGACGGCGGCAAGGGGCAGATCGAAATGGCGCGCCAGGTGTTCGCCGAGCTGGGACTCGATATCAGCTTGATTGTCGGCGTGGCCAAGGGGGAAGGGCGCAAGGTGGGCCTGGAAACCCTGCTGTTCGTCGATGGCCGCGCGGCCCAGGAACTGGGCAAGGAATCGGCGGCCCTGATGCTGATCGCGCAAATCCGCGACGAGGCGCACCGCTTCGCCATCACGGGCATGCGCGCCAAGCGGGCCAAGACGCGCCAGACCTCGCGCCTGGAAGAGATCGAAGGCATCGGCGCCAAGCGCCGCCAGAAGCTGCTGTCGCGCTTTGGCGGCTTGCGCGGCGTGGTCGACGCCAGCGTCGAGGACCTGATGTCGGTGGAGGGGATTTCCACGCAGCTGGCGGAAGAAATCTACAAGCAGCTGCACTGATGATAGAGCCGCCTGGTCCGGTGCCGCGGCAACCGGACTAGGCTAATACCCTGTGGCCATGTAGACTAGTGGCGCTTTCTTCACGCTTTCCTCATGTTCAATTTACCCGTCGGCCGATTGCTCTCTTATGCCTTTTAATATTCCCATCCTTTTGACCTGGCTGCGCGTGGCCCTGATACCGCTCGTCGTCGGCGTGTTTTACTTGCCGCCGTCGATGCTGCTGCATGGCGACCAGAACCTGGTTGCCACCCTGGTCTTCATTGTTGCCGCCGTCACAGACTGGTTCGACGGCTTCCTCGCGCGACGCTGGAACCAGACGTCGGCCTTCGGCGCCTTCCTCGACCCGGTCGCCGACAAGCTGATGGTGGCGGGCGCCTTGCTGGTGCTGGTGCAGCTGGACCGTGTCAACGCCGTGCTGGCCTTCATCATCATCGGCCGCGAAATCACGATTTCCGCGCTGCGCGAATGGATGGCGCAGATCGGCGCATCGAAATCGGTGGCCGTCAGCTCGATCGGCAAGATCAAGACGGCCGCGCAAATGACGGCCATTCCCTTGCTGCTGTACCACGAAGTGATCTTCGGCGCGATCGATACCCATGTATGGGGCGAGAAGCTGCTGTGGATCGCCTGCGTGCTGACGGTGTGGTCGATGTTTTACTATTTGCGCCTGGCGTGGCCTCTCATCAAGGAAAAGGCTGGAAATCTGCACTAAGAACAGGCAGGCGGCTGCTTTGTGCGGAATATTTTGCAAAAGACCAGATATTGCCCGTTGACAGCCCCTGTAATCCCTCTATAATGCTGGCCTGTTGTTGATGACGCGGGAGTAGCTCA
>NZ_JAMQGR010000012.1:0-128662 GCF_023703445.1 Janthinobacterium kumbetense | reverse complement strand
GTGGGGTCAGACCCTCAACACCGCCAACGTCAAGCTCAAAGCTAACTTATCCGGGGGTCTGACCCCGGCTGTTAGAATCGGCGCTACCCTGACTCCGCTCCTGCCTGATGCGCCTGCCCCGCAGCTTTTCCCCCTACCTCGCCCTGCGCTTGCGCCTGGCCCATCATGCTTTGCTGCAATTTGCCGCCAGCCTGGCCAGTTCCATGGAAATTCTCGTGTTCCTGGCCGGCCCCGTCCTGCTGGGCCTGCTCAGCGTGATCGCCCTGCCGGGATTTCTCGCCATGAACCTGCCCTGGCCAGCGGCCCTGGGCTTGCTGGCGGCGCAAATGCTGCTGACATGCCTGCCCGCCTGGCTGCTGCGCAAGCGATTGTTGCCTGCCGCCACCGCCGCGTGGCTGCGCCAGCTGCCCTTGCCGCGCCACCTGCGCTGGCAAGCCGACATCGCCGTGGCCGGCCTGCTGATGCTGCCGCTGGGCCTCGCCTATGCCGTCTCGGCCACCATCTGGCTGCTGCAGTCGCCGCCCTGGCTGCGCCCCATTGCCGCGCCCGGCATGGCCGCCACCCTCGCCGTCTGGCTGCTGGCGTGGCTGTTGACAACGCTCATCGTGGCGCAGCGGCTGCGCGCGCCGCGGCCCGCACACAGGGCGCGCGCCCCCACGATGACGGCGTATGTGCCGCAACGGCCCCGCTGGCGCACGATATTCCTGTGGCGCCAGCTGTTCTGGCTGCCGTTCTGGCGCAATGAAAATGTGATCGGCCTGCAGCAAAGCGTGCTGCTGGCCACGGCTGGCGCCAGCATGCTGGCCTGGCTGCTGCGCGCGCCGCTCGTACCCGCGCCGCTGCTCGGTTTGCTGGCCAGCGCCAGCCTGATCATCGTGACGGACCGGGGCGACAAGGCCGTGCGCGAACAGATCGCCGTGCTGCGCCCCGCATTGGACGCCTGGCCCCTGGCCAGCACGGCCCTGACGCGCCTGGCCTGCGCCGCCAGCCTGCTCCCCGCCTTTGCCGTGCTGCTGGGCGCTGGCATCTTGCTGTATTGCATAGATCCCGCCGCCCTGCAGCGGCGCGTGACCGGCGTCTACGCCCTCACCGCCAGCGCGGCCCTGCTGGCCATCGTCGGCCTGCCCCGCCTGACGCCGCGCGGGCGCGTCGCCCTCGTCGTTTTCTCCATCCTTGCCTTGAGCGCCATCGGAAGCGAATTATGGAATTGAACCTGCCTACTCCCGTGCTGCACCTCGAGCACCTCGATTTTCACTTCCCCACGCACAGCGTCTTCCAGGGCTACAACCAGCAATTCGGCCCCGGCGTCACCTGGCTGCGCGGCGCGAACGGGGCCGGCAAGACGACCCTGCTGAAACTGGCGGGCGGCGCCCTGCTGCCCGCGCGCGGCGCCATCCGCCTCGATGACATCGACAGCGTCGCCATGCCGCTGGCCTACCGTGCCCAGACCTTCTATTGCGGCGGCGACACGCCCGCCCTGCCCTGGCTGCAAGTGCACGAGTTTCTCGACCTGCACCTGGCCCTGTACCCAGGCAGCGACCAGTCGCTGCTGAACGCGGAACTGCACGCCTTTGCCATGACATCAACCTTGCAGCAAAGCATCACCGCCCTCTCGCTGGGCCAGCATAAAAAGCTGCAACTGGCCCTGGCCCTGGCCTTGCCCGTGCGCCTGCTACTGATCGACGAACCGTTCAACGGCCTCGACGCGGCCGCCATGGCGCACCTGCGCGCGCGCCTGGCCGAACCGTCCCGCCTGGCGCGCCAATGCATCGTGCTGACCAGCCATTTGGCGCCGGACGTGCCGCTGGCGGCGACGCTGGAAATATAGACAGGAAATACAGCTTTGCAGATCGACCAAGGACAGCTTACGATGCCGTGTTGCAAAAACCGGCGATCCCGGTGCAGCCATTACCCATAACACGGCGCGCTTATTCACCGCGCCTGGCTTATTCTTGGAGATTATTATGTTGAACACCCACCGCCGCGCCCTGGCGATTTTGTGCGCCGCCTTCGCCACCTCGGCCATCGCGGCCGGCCCCACGGGCACGGCCGCCGACTATGGCAGCAGCGCCCCGCACGCCGCCGCCCAGCGCACCATCGAGCTGCAGGCCGACGCCCGCCACATCAACGTCACGCACGGCGAAACCGTCACCATCGCGCGCGCCGGCCAGCGTTTTACGTGGCACGTGCACACCTTCAACAACAAGACCGTCTTCGCCCTGGCCGACATCGCGCCGAAGGACATGCCCGTCGATGGCATCCAGGTGTATGTGGCCGGCAATCCGCTGTACGCGGGCAGCTAAGTTTCTTCTGTGCATAAAAAAAACCGGACCCCCCTTGCGGCAGTTCCGGTTTTTTCTTGATACGGCTCAATAGTTACGCCGTCAGTGCTTCCTTGGCGGCAGACTCTTCGACCACTTCCTCGTCGTCCGAGCGGATCAGGTGGTCAAAGGCGGACAGGGCTGCCTTGGCGCCTTCGCCGGTGGCGATGATGATCTGCTTGTACGGCACCGTGGTGACGTCGCCGGCCGCAAACACGCCGGGGATCGAGGTCTGGCCGCGGGCATCGACTTCGATTTCGCCGTGGCGCGACAACGCTACCGTGCCTTTCAGCCACTCCGTGTTCGGCACCAGGCCGATTTGCACGAAGACGCCTTCCAGCTCGACCTTCTTCGATTCGCCGCTGACCCGGTCCGTGTAGCTCAGGCCATTGACGATCTTGCCGTCGCCGTGGATCTCGGTGGTTTGCGCCGAGGTGATCACGGTCACGTTGGGCAGGCTGTGCAGCTTGCGTTGCAGCACCGCATCGGCGCGCAATTCCGCGCCGAACTCGATCAGGGTCACGTGTTTCACGAGGCCGGCCAGGTCGATCGCCGCTTCCACGCCCGAGTTGCCGCCGCCGATCACGGCCACGCGCTTGCCCTTGAACAGCGGGCCATCGCAGTGCGGGCAGTAGGCGACACCGTGGTTGCGGTATTCCTTCTCGCCCGGCACGTTGATTTCGCGCCAGCGGGCGCCGGTAGCCAGGATGACGGTCTTGGCTTTCAGGATCGCGCCATTCGCCGTTTCGATCTGCACCAATTTGCCCGGCGTCAATTTCGCGGCGCGCTGGGTGTTCATGATGTCGACTTCGTATTCCTTGACGTGCTGTTCCAGCGCCATGGCGAACTTCGGACCATCCGTTTCCTTGACGGAAATGAAATTCTCGATGGCAAGGGTGTCGAGCACCTGGCCGCCGAAACGCTCGGCCAGCACGCCCGTCTTGATGCCTTTGCGGGCCGCGTAGATGGCCGCTGCCGCGCCGGCAGGGCCGCCGCCGACGATCAGCACGTCGAACACGTCTTTCTTGTTCAGTGCCTCGGCCTGGCGGGCGCCGGCGTTGGTGTCGAGCTTGGCGAGGATTTCCTCGACATTCGTGCGGCCCTGGCCGAAGTGTTCACCGTTCAGGAACATCATCGGCACGGCCATGATCTGGCGCGCTTCCACTTCTTGCGGGAACACGCCGCCATCGATGGTGGTGACCTTGATGCGCGGGTTGATCACCGCCATGGCATTCAATGCCTGCACTACTTCCGGGCAGTTATGGCAGGAGAGCGAAATAAACGTTTCAAATTCGTAATCGCCGTCGAGGTTGCGGATCTGCTCGATCACGGCATCGTCGAACTTGATGGTGTGGCCGCCCACTTGCAGCAGCGCCAGCACCAGCGAGGTAAATTCATGGCCCAGCGGCACGCCGGCGAAACGCACGCCGATATCGGTGCCTGGGCGGTTGATGCTGAACGACGGGGTCCGTACGCCAGCGTCAGTGCGCTCGACCAGCGTGATCTTGTCGCTCAACAGGACTATTTCCTGGAGCAATTCTTTCATCTCGCGGGCTTTTGCGCTGTCATCGAGAGAAGCGACCAACTCAAGCGGATACACCACTTTTTCCAGGTAGGATTTCAGTTGGGTTTTGAGGGTGGCGTCTAACATGATGTTTTCCTTTTCTACAAATATTTAGGCGAATGCCGGGCCGGACACCCGGTCCGGCATCGCGGTAACTACTTGTTTGCTGCTAGATGTTGCAAGGTTTCAAGACTTAGATCTTGCCAACCAGGTCCAGCGATGGGGTCAGGGTCGCTGCGCCTTCCGTCCATTTGGCTGGGCACACTTCGCCTGGGTGGTTCGCCACGTACTGAGCGGCTTTGACTTTGCGCAACAGTTCCGCTGCGTCACGGCCGATGCCGTTGTCATGCACTTCCAGCACTTTGATGAAGCCGTCAGGATTGATGACGAAGGTACCGCGCAGTGCCAGGCCTTCTTCTTCGATCATGACTTCGAAGTTGCGCGACAGGGCGCCGGTCGGGTCGCCGATCAGTGCGTATTGCACTTTCTTGATCGCGTCCGAGGTGTCGTGCCACGCTTTGTGCGCGAAGTGGGTATCGGTCGAGATACCGTAGACATCGACGCCCAGTTTCTGGAATTCAGCGTGGTGATCGGCCAGATCTTCCAGTTCGGTTGGGCAAACGAAGGTGAAGTCGGCTGGGTAGAAGACGAATACCGACCACTTGCCTTTCAGCGACGCTTCCGTCAGGTCGACGAATTTGCCATTGTGGTAAGCGGTTGCCTTGAATGGTTTAACTTGGGTATTGATCAGCGACATAGTCATTTCCTCTCGTGTGGTGAATCAGTAAGACTCTAGTGTAAGGGGTTTTAACCCATATGCAAAATTGATTGTCACAATAGTTTCAATTAGTTTTAGCTATCATGACGCCATGGGAACTCCATGATAGGCAGTTCCCACGGGATTGGATAGCGGTGACAGTGGATACCCCTGCCGCCGCCAGGTGTTCAGTTCTTAGTTTTTCAGCTCTTCCGGTACCTTGCCGCCGTTTTCCGCCAGCTTGATCATCACCTGGCGGTGCAGCCAGATATTCATGCTGGCCGAATCGTTGGTGTCGCCCGTGAAATGCAGCTCTTGTGCCAGTTCCTTGCGCGAAGCCAGGCTGCTGTCCAGTTGAAGCAGTTTCATCAGGTCAACGATGGACGTGCGCCAATTGAGTTTTTCCGCGTTCTTGCTGGCCAGGTCGACCAGCACCACTTCCACGTCCACCACCGGCACGGCAGCCGCTGGTGCAGCGGCCGGTGCGGCGGCCGCTGGTGCGTCGGTAGCGGCGGCTGGCGTGGCTGCCGGGGCAGCGTCGGACGAATGGTGGAAGATCTTGTTGTAGATATTGCTGAAAATGCCCATGAGGTCACCTCGAGTTGAGTGAATGGAAGAAATACTGCCTGCGCTCCCGGTGTAGGTACCGGTGACAGCAAAGCCGGGCGCAGGCGCCAGCCCGTCGAGTATAAGCCCGTTCAAGCCGGGAGCCCTGTCCCGCAGGCGTGCATGCCATCTGGTGGCAGGCGATGCCTGTTTCAAGGGTGCAAGGGCCGCTGCGCGCGCAGCAGCGCATCGAACGCTTCGATGGCCAGCGGCGGCGCAAACAGCTCGCCTTGCGCAAAATCGCAGCCGATCTCCAGCAGGCGCGCACGCTGCTCATCGGTCTCCACCCCTTCGGCAATCACCCGCAAGCCCAGCTTGTGGGCCATGGTGACGATGGCTTCGCACAGCACCAGCTCGCTGGCGCCGGGCGCCAGCTTGCGCACCAGCACGCCGTCGAGCTTCAGGTAATCGATTCCGCATTGCTGCAGCTGCGTCAGCGAAGCATGGCCGCTGCCGAAGTCGTCCAGGGCGATCTGCAAGCCCGCTTCGCGCAAGTGCTGCAAGCGGGGCGCCATGCTGGTGCCGCCAGGTAAAAGCACATCTTCACGCATGTCGAGCACGATGGCCGAAGCCGGCACACCGAGCGCCGCCAGCTGGCGCAGCCAGGTGCCGGGCGCCTCGACTTCGCGCTGCAATTCCAGCGACGACTGGTTCAGGCACAGTTGCAGCCCCGGCAAGCCGATGGCATGGCCCTGCGCACGCCAATGCAGCAGTTGCGCCGCCGCCGTGCACAGCACCCAGTCGCCGATCTCCACGATCAGGCCGCTGCTTTCGGCCAGCGCGAGGAAATCCGGCGGGCACACGAAGCCCCGCTGCGGATGGTGCCAGCGCAGCAAGGCTTCCGCCTTCTCGATGCGTCCGCCATGCAGCGCGACGATGGGCTGGTAATACAGCTGCATCTGCTGTTCGCGCAGGGCCGTGCGCAAGTCCGCCCCCAGGCGCATGCGGTTGACGGCCGCCACCTGCATGGCGGGCGTAAAGTAGCTGTAGCGGTTGCGCCCCGCCCCTTTCGACACGTACATGGCCTGGTCCGCGTGCTTGAGCAATTCCTCGATGGTGCCCGCGTCGTCCGGATACAGGGTGATGCCGATCGAGGCCGAAACGAACGCCTGCTCCTGCCCTAGCAGGAATGGCGCCAGCAAGCCGTCGAGTATCTGCCGCGCGATGCGGTCGACTTGCTGCAGATCATCGAGGTCGGACAGGATCACCGTGAATTCATCGCCGCCCAGGCGCGCCACCGTGTCCGTCTCGCGCACGCCCACGCGGATGCGCCGCGCCGCCTCGATCAGCAGGATATCGCCCTGGTGGTGGCCGAGGGTGTCGTTGACTTCCTTGAAATGGTCGAGGTCGATGAACAGGATGGCCACGCGGCTCGTATCGCGCCGCCCCTGGGCCAGCGCCTGGCGCAGGCGTTCGTGGAACATGCGCCGGTTCGGCAATTGCGTCAGGGTATCGAAATTGGCTTGCTGCCAGATCAGCGCTTCCGTTTGCCGCTTGTCCGTCACGTCTTCCAGCATGCACAGGTGGTGCGGGCCGCCATGGCGCGCCGTGGCGATGGCCGTCACCGAGGCGTCGACCCACACCACGCCGCCATCGGGCCGGACGATCCGCTTGGCGTGGCGAAAGCCCTGCAGGCTCCGCGCCAGCAACTGCGCCACCTGCTCCTGCTCGCCGGGCACATCGTCGGGATGGCTGATTTCCATCCAGCTCGTTTGCTTCATGTGTTCCAGGCTGCGCCCGCTGATGGCCAGGTAGCGTGGATTGATGTCGAGAAACTGTCCGCTCACGGTATCGATCAGGGCGATGCCCATGGGCGCTTCCTCGAACATGGTGCGAAAGCGCAATTCCCCCTGGCGGATGGTTTCCTCCGTGCGGCGGCGCTCGCGGGCCAGGTTGTTGAAGTGAAAGGCCGCCGACACGGCCAGCAAGCTGCCCGCCAGGCCCAGCGACAGGTATAGCCAGCCCAGGTCGGCGCCCGGCACGGGGCGATACAGGAAACCCTTGTAGGCGCGGCTGTCCGTGGCATTGCGCGGCAACACGCCCATGCTGGCATACGTGTCGGCGATGTGCTGCCAGCGCTGGGGATTCATGTAGCCGAGCTCCACCAGCACGGGCTGCAGCAGCAATTCCATCTGCTGCGCCTCGTACAGCAGATGCGCGCGGTCGTGGCGCTGGCTGTACTTGACGTGGATCAGTTGCGCCATTTCCTCGCGGTGCGCCATCGCGTATTGCCAGCCGCGCAGGCTGGCCGCGCGGAACGCTTTCACGCGCTCGGGATGGCGGCGCAGTTCGTGCTCGCTGGTAAACAGGTTGTCGCCGTAGAAATCGATGCCGGCCGTGCGCGGCGTGAACTGGTAATAGGGAAAGCCCGCCCGGTCCAGGTAGTCCGGTTCGTTGGTGGAATACGCGGCGACGGCGTCGACCTTGCCATCGATCAAATCCTCGATGCGGTAGCTGGGCGGCAAGTGGCGCATCTGCTGCGGCGCGACGCCCATTTTCGCCAGGAACAGCGACACTTCATCGGCGGCAAGGGCCACGTCGCCGGCCGCACCGATCATCACGGGCGCCCCCACCAGCTTGCGCACGTCGGGCGCGCCGCCCTGCTGGCGCATCAGCAGCACGCTGGGCGAATGCTGGAACACGACGGCCAGCACCACCAGGGGCTTGCCGGCCAGGCGGCTGAGCAACAAGGTGCTGTTGCCCACGCCATACTCGGCCTGGCCCGCCAGCACGGCCGCCTCGGCCAGCGGCCCGCCGCCGCCTTCGACCAGCCTGACTTCCAGCCCCGCCTCGCGGTAATAGCCTTGCTCGATGGCCGCGTAATAACCGGCGAACTGGAACTGGTGCGTGAAATTGAGCTGCAGGGTAACGGGTTCCAGCGCCCGGGCTGGTGTGGCCAGGCACAGCAGCAGGAAGACAAAGCCGCGCCAGGCGCGCGCCAGCCTGCCGGCGAGCGGCAAGACAAGGCGGAAAGCGTCGCGGGCTTTCATCGGCATGGCGGAACACCACAGGAAGCTGCCGAGCTGGCAGGGGTAAGGCTATTGTAGCCGCCCCTTTTGCCAATGGATAACTATTTCAGTGAGGACAATAGCGTTGATGTTTTTGGCAAACAATGTCGCCATTGTTTGCGCTAGAACACGACGCCGGCCACCAAAATGATGTTGGCGTACGGACTGCACTCACCCGTGCGCACGATGGCGCGCGCGCCCTTGCTCAATTGCTTGAACTCCTCGTGCGTCACCTGGCGCGCATCGGGCAAAGCCAGGGCTGCCACCTGCGCCGCCATGGCTGGATTGTGCTGCGGCAACTCGCTGGCGAGCAAATGGTATTCCACCTGCATTTCAGTCAATACCGTGTTGACGGTATCGATGAAGCCGGGGATGCCGCGCGTCAAGGCCAGGTCGATCAGGGGCACGCCCGGCTGCGACGGCAAGCCCGCGTCGCCGATGACGAGCATGTCGCCATGGCCGAGCGACGCGATCAGTTGCGACAGTGCGATATTGAGCAGCGGTGATTTTTTCATGGGCGTCGTGTCGTTAGAACAGCTCGTGCAAGTGGGGGATCGACGTTTGCGCACCGGGCTTGGTGACGCTCCAGGCGGCCGCGCGCTGGCCTTGCTGGATCGCTTCCGCCTCGTCCATGCCGGACGCCAGGCCCGCCACAAAACCGCCGATGAAGGTGTCGCCGGCCGCCGTCGTGTCGACGGCTTGAACCACTTCGGCGGGGAAGGTGAAGTCGCCGCCGTACAGGGCCGCGTGCACGCCCTTGGAACCCAGGGTAATGATGACGTTGTCGCTGCCCAGCTTTTGCAGTGCGGCGGCCAGCGCCTTGGCATCCGCGCCATCCGGGCTGACGCCGGCCAGCATGGCCGCTTCGATTTCATTCGGTATCAGGTAGTCGACCAGTTCCAGCACGCCATCCGGCAAGCTGGCCGCCGGGGCCGGGTTCAGCACCACGGTCTTGCCCAGCGAACGGGCCAGCTTGATCGCATGCACGACGGTGGCCATCGGCGTTTCCAGCTGCAGCACGACGATATCGGCCTGTTCGATCAAACCTTGCGCCGCATCAATGTGCGCGGGGCTCAACAGATCGTTGGCGCCGCCGGCGATGACGATGCTGTTCTGGCCATTGTCGTCGACGAGAATCGAGGCGATGCCGGACGCCACGCCCGGCAAGGTGGTGATGTGGCTGTCGATGATGCCGTCGCCGACGAGCGCCGCGCGCAACGTCGCGCCGAACGCGTCGTCGCCGACGCAGCCGACCATGGCCACTTGCTGGGCGCCCGCCACTTTGCCGCTCAGGCGCGCGCAGGCCACGGCCTGGTTGGCGCCCTTGCCGCCAGGAATGGTGCGAAAGGCGCCGCCCGTCAGGGTTTCGCCGGGGAGGGGCATGCGCGGCACGCGCAAGACCAGGTCCATATTGATGCTGCCGATAACCACGATCATGATGTCATTCCCATCAGTTCAGTTGCAGGTGAAGAAGTAGGTGCGGAAGAAGATAGCGTAACGGCCGCGCTGGAGCCGCGCACGTGCAATTCCGGGGCGATGCTGCGCTGCTGGCGCGGCAAGGCGGGGTCGGCGATGCGCGCCAGCAGGCAGGCGGCCGTGATGCGGCCCAGTTCGCGCGTATTTTGCGCCACGCTGCTCAAGGCCGGATGCACGAAGCTGGCCAGGTCGATATCGTCGAAGCCGACGACGGCCAGTTCGCCCGGCACGGCAATGCCGCGCTCGGCGGCGGCGCGCAAGGCGCCGAAGGCCATCAGGTCGTTGCAGCAGAACAAGGCGTCGGGGCGCTGGTCTGGCGGCAGCGCCAGCAAGTCCAGCGCGGCCGCATAGCCGCCCGCGCTCGTAAAATCGCTGTGGCGGCACAGGGCGTCGGCCAAGGCCACGCCGGCGTCCGCCATGGCGCTGCGCACGCCGGCGATGCGGTCGTTGGAAATGCTCACTTCGCGGGGACCGGCGATGCAGGCGAGGCGCCGGCGCCCCAGGCCCAGCAGATGGCGCGCGGCCAGCACGCCGCCGGCGCGGTTGTCGACGGCCACGGCATCGATGGACAGGTCGCTGGGCGCGCGGTCGAGCAGCACGGCCGGCACCTTCATCTTGCGCAGCAATTCGCCATCGCTGTCGGCCAGCGCGGACAAAATCAATCCGTCGCAGCGTTTGGTCAGCAGCACGTTCAGGTAATCGCGCTGCTTGACGGGGTCGTCATCGGAATTGCACAAAATGACGCTGTAGCCGGCCGCGTAGCAGCTGTCCTCGATGCCGCGCGCCACTTCCGAAAAATACGGGTTCGTATTGTTGGGAATGATCAGGCCGATGGTGCCCGTGCTGCGGCTGCGCAGGGAACGCGCCAGCGCGCTGGGCACATAATGCAATTGCTCCGCCGCCGCCAGCACGGCGCGGCGCGCCTCGTCGCTGACGGGGCGGGTATTGTTGAGGACGTGCGACACGGTGGTGAACGACACCCCCGCCGCCTGCGCCACTTGCTTGATGGTTGCCATGGGCGATGTTGCGCTTAGGCGCGTTCGCCGCGGCGGCGGTAGGTGTCGAGCACCACGGCGGCGACGATCACCAGGCCCGTGACGATGCGTTTCACGGGTTCCGACACGCCCACTTGCGCCAGGCCCGCTTCCAGCACGGAAATGATCAACACGCCGATAAAGGTGCTGATGACGGAACCGCGCCCGCCCATCAGGCTCGTGCCGCCGATCACCACGGCGGCGATCACTTGCAATTCCATGCCCACGCCGCCGTTCGGGTCGGCCGCTTCCAGGCGCGACACCTGGAACAGCGCGCCCACGCCGGCCAGAAAGCCCATCAAGGCAAACACCAGCACTTTCGACGGTTTTGTATTGATGCCGGACAAACGTACGGCTTCCTCGTTCGTGCCGATGCCGATCCAGTGGCGGCCCAGCACCGTGCGCGTGAGCACCAGGTGGCCGATCACGACGATGGCGATCGAGGCGATGAAGGCGGGCGACAGGCCGAACGCGATTGGCGAGCTGATGCCGTCAACGGCGCTGCCGATGTATTCCGTGCGCGAGTTCGTCACTTGATACGCCATGCCGCGCGCCATTTCCAGCACGCCCAGCGAGACGATGAACGAGGGAATGCGCCAGCCGACGGAAATGAGGCCCGTGGTGGCGCCGCACAGGGCGGCGACGAACATGCCCAGCAGGGCCGCGCTCCACACGGGCCAGCCCCAGTGCACGACGGCCAGCGACAGCACGGACGCGGCCAGCGCCATCACGGAACCGACGGACAAATCGATGCCGCCGATGATCAGCACGAACGTCATGCCGACGGCCATCACCACCAGGGTGGGGATGTTGTTGGACAGGGTGCTCAGGGTGGCGAGCGTGAAGAAGTTTTCGCTGGCAAACGAGAACAGCACGCACATGGCGACCAGGGCGCCGATCAGGCCCGCATAGTTTTTCAGGTCGGCCAGGCTGCGCTGCAGATACGAAGGAGAGGAGTTGGTGGTCATGGGAATCTTTCCGGCGGATCAGGCCGCAGCTGGAGTGGAAGTGGGGGTCAAATAGCCGGAGAAGGCGGCCGACAGCAGCGCGTCCTGGCTCCAGGCGCCGCGCTCGAAGGTGTCGACGATGCTGCCGGCGCTCATGACGGCGATGCGGTCGCAGATCAGCATCAGTTCGCGCAAGTCGCTCGAGACGATGACGAGGCCCTTGCCCTGGCGCGCCTGTTCGGCCAGCACCTGATAAATATCAAACTTGGCGCCGATATCGATGCCGCGCGTGGGCTCGTCGAACAGCATGACGGGGCAGTCGCGGTACAGCCAGCGGGCGATCACCACCTTTTGCTGGTTACCGCCGGACAATTCGGCCACCGTTTGCGCGCTGTTGCGCGAGCGGATGCCCAGGCGCTGGATGTAGTCGTCGGCCACCGTCGCTTCGGCCGCGTCGTTGAGCCAGCCAGCGCCGCTGACGGTGTCGAGCGAGGCCAAAGTCGTGTTGACGGCGATGGACTGGCGCAACAGCAAGCCTTGGCCCTTGCGGTCTTCCGTGATCATGGCGATGCCCGCTTGCACGGCGGCCTGCGGCGAGTGCAAGGCGGCGGGCGTTTCGCTGTCGCCGAGGAACACGTCACCGGCGTCGGCGCGGTCGGCGCCGAAGATCAGGCGCAGCAATTCCGTGCGGCCCGAGCCGATCAAGCCGGCGATGCCGAGGATTTCGCCGGCGCGCAAGTCGAACGAGGTGGGGTTGACGACCTTGCCGCGCGCCAAGCCCCGCACGCGCAGCAGCGGTGCGCCGATGGTGCGGCCGCTCAGGTCGACGGCGTCGTCGGCCGAGCGGCCCACCATCAGGCTGACCAGGTCGGCTGCGGAGTGGCCCGCGATATCGTCGTCGCACACGAGCTGGCCGTCGCGCAGCACGGCGATGCGGTCGGCCACGCGCTTGAGTTCTTCCAGGCGGTGGGAAATATAGATGATGCACACGCCGTCGGCTTTCAGGCGTTCGATTTGCAGGAACAGCAATTCCACTTCGCGGTGCGTCAGCATGGCCGTCGGTTCATCGAGCACCAGCAGGCGGCAGGCGCCAATTAAATTGCGCGCGATCTCGATCATTTGCTGGTGACCGATGCCCAGTTCGCCGACCAAAGTCCACGGGTCGAGGCCGCCCAGGCCGACTTTGTCCATCTGTTCGCGCGCGTCGCGCTCAAGGCGCGTACGGTCGATGAAGCCGAAACGCTGCGGCAAATTCTTCAGGTACAGGTTTTCCGCGATCGACAGGGTGGGAATCAGGTTGAGTTCCTGCATCACCATGCGGATGCCCAGCGCCTCGGCGGCGCCGCGCGAGGCGGGCTGGTAGGGCTTGCCGTCGAGTAACATCGTGCCCGTGGTGGCTTGCTCCAGGCCGCAGATGATCTTCGACAAGGTGCTCTTGCCCGCGCCGTTCTCGCCCGTCAGCGCCAGCACCTGGCCAGGGGCGAAGCGCAGGCCCACGCCACCGAGGACGGGGCCGACATAGGACTTGCCGATGTTATCGAGCGTTAACAAGGGGATGGCGGCTGGCGCCGGTGGAATGTCGGTGGGCATGATAAAACTCCGCGGTAGTGGCGGCGGGGCCGGCGGCGCCTGCTCGGTGAGCAAGCGGGCGCCGGCCCCGGCGGGATCAAACGATCAGGACTTGGCGCCCTTGGCGACCAGTTCGACCTTGGTTTCGATGACGCCACCAAGCTCGGCCTGTTTCTTCTTCTGCGCCAGGGCTTTCAGCACGGTCTCGATGCCGAACACGGCTTGTTGCGAACCGAACTGGTCGGCGGTAGCCAGCACGCGGCCATCGGCCAGCATCGGCTTGATGGCGTTGATGTTGTCGTAGCCGACGACCAGCACTTTGCCCGTCTTGCCGGCCGCCTTGATGGCGGAAATGGCGCCGATGGCCATGTTGTCGTTACCGCACAGCAAAGCCTTGATATTCGGATTGGCGTTCAACATGGCGGCCGCCACCGTGTTGGCAGGGGCGATTTCCCACTGACCCGACTGCACGCTGACAACTTTCGCACCGGCTGCCGTCATGGCATCCTGGAAACCCAGGGTGCGCTGCTGCGCATTGTAGGTGGTGGACACGCCTTCGATGATGCCGACGGGGTCGCCCTTCTTGATTTGCTGCGCCAGGTAGTCGCCGACGACCTTGGCGCCCTTGCGGTTGTCCGGGCCGACGAACGGCACGGTGATGCCCTTCTCTTTCAGGGCGCCCGCGTCGAGCTTGTTGTCGATATTGACGACGATGATGCCCGCGTCGATGGCTTTCTTCAGCACCGGCACCAGCGCTTTCGAGTCGGCCGGCGCGATCACCAGCGCGTTGACGCGCGAGACGATCATTTGCTCGACCAGCTTGATCTGGCTCGACGTATCCGTTTCATCCTTGATGCCGTTCGACAGCAGGTCGTACTTGGCGGCATTCGCCTTCTGATGCGCCTTGGCGCCATTTTCCATGGTCAGGAAAAATTCGTTGGCGAGCGACTTCATCACCAGCGCCACCTTTGGTTTGGCAGGTGTCTGCGCCATCGCCGGCACGGCGGGCAAGGCACACACCAGGACAGCGGCGGCAATCATTTTCAGGCGAATACGGGATGTCATGAGCGTCTCCAGAGTTGTTGGTCAAGCACGTGTACTGCATGCTTTTTAGGAAATTCGTTGCGCGCAAACGTTTGCGCGAAGCGAATAGTGCCTCAATGCCCCATATCAGTGCAAGCAAAACTGTATGTGCGGTGCAGCAAAAAGGGCGCCGACAGGCGCCCTTTTTGGATAATTTTACAATTATGCATCTTGCTTAGGTATTGACAAGCGTTTCAAATTAATAGGTGGATTTTTAAAAAAAGCAATCGGAACTGCGACTCCATTTTGCCCTTCATTTGGACCCAAGGTAAAGCGAATGGTTTCCAAACTGAGTACTCCAACTTTTTCTTCATCAAGCACTAAACCATGCTTACTAAAGGCATCTTCTAAAATTTTGAGAGATTGCTTTGCATTTTCTTCATCGATATGCTTAGGTGTGTTATCAATAATTCCTCTTAACCAACTACGCAACATGTAAGACTCATCACTACTAATCCCGACAAAAATTAGTTCATCTGCACGCTCCCATTCAGAATCACTTCTCGCCTCGTCAATTCTACGCATCGCGGCTTCCTTTGCTCCAAGAATACTATATTGCCATTTAGGGAATGGCGGGCAGTAACCTGACGGAAGATGCACAATTGATGCCATCCATCTCCCTTTAGCTTTCTCTGAGATGCGGATCTTAAACCCATCTGCAGTTACTCCAACTATGGAGCCTTCTTCCTCCTGCCAATCTGATTGCATTGAGACCGAATTGACTCGTCGTCGTAACGCACGAACCAAATTCATCAGCACCTTCATTTCTCCCGATATGCGTGCTTGGCCATTTGATATCCGTTGAAGACCACGCAGAATAGTGCTGTCCTGACGATCATCACCCATATCAACCATAAGCTTCGCTAACGAAGTCTCCGTCTCACCAATTTGCTCCAATAAACTTCGAAACAGCACTGCCCCTTCTGAGTTCTGGGGTGAAGTGTCCATCAACATTTTTTGCTTCCTTCGCAAAAATTAGCCTAGAGAACCCTAGGAACAATCACAGAATAACAGGAGAAGTCATATTTGCCACTAAATTACAGACATTTTGACTTAATAAATAAGACTTTTTGACCAAATATTTAATTTGCAATAGATGGGAGACCTGAAAACACCCCAAAGCAAGCATCAAAAATGCATAGTGGCTATTGAGGGAACTGACGGGACGAGCTTAAATTTCCGGACGGGCGCTGGCCCACTGCACGGCCAGCACGCTGGCCAGCACCAGCAGCAGGCCCAGCATCGACCAACCCGTCATGGCCTGGCCCAGCAAGGCCCAGCCCAGCACGACGGCCATCAGGGGGCTGAGCAAGCCCAGCGAGGACACGGCCACGGGCGACAGGCGGGCGATGCCGCGGAACCACAAGGCATACGCCAGCAGGGCGCCGGCCAGGCACAGGTAGGCGTAGGCCAGCACTTGCTGCACGGACAGTGCCGGCAAGGGCGCGTCGGCCAGCCAGGCGACGGGCGCCAGCATCAGGCCGCCGAGCAGCAATTGCCAGCCCGTCAGCGCCAGCACGGGCAAGTCCGGCTTCCAGCGCCGCGTCAGATAGGTGCCGGCCGCCATGCAAGCCGTGCCGCCCAGCGCGGCGGCGATGCCGATGGGTTCCCACACCGTGCGCGGCGACAACAGCAAGACGCCCATGCCAGCCACGCCCAGCACGCTGGCGCCCAGGGCCAGGCGGGCCGGGCGGCGCCCTTCCACGCCCCAGGCGAGCCCCATCACCAGCAGCGGCTGGATGGCCCCCACCACGGCCGCCAAACCGCCCGGCAAGCGGTAGGCGGCGACGAACAGCAGGGCCTGGAAGACGCCGATATTCAGCGCGGACAGGATCAGCACGCGGCCCCAGTCGCGCCGCGCGGGCAGGCGCCGCATCAGCAGCAGCAACAGCAGACCGGCCGGCAGCACGCGGATCAGGGCCGCCGTGAAGGGACGGTGCGGCGGCAGCAGTTCGGACGTGACGATATACGTGGAACCCCAGATCAGGGGCGCCAGCGCCGTGAGCAGAATATCGCCCCAGGCGGGGCGGGCAAAGGAAGAGGCCATGAAACTATCTCGACATTAAGATAAAAGACCAGTGTGGGCGCGAACTATCTTGATGTCAAGATAAATACCTGCTTCCCCTGTCTGGCCGGCGGCGAAAAAAAACCCGGCATGGCCGGGCTTCTGGAATGCTGCAAGGCGGCAAGCTGCGCCGCCTGGACAGCTGCCTAATCGCGCATGCGGCGCAGGGTCGTCACCCGCATGCCGCCCATGCTGATCTGCGCCGTGCTGCCGTCGTCGCTGACGATAATGTCCATGGCCGTTTCGCCCGCGCCTTCCGGCGCGATCGTCACGGTATTGCCGTTGGTGGTGAAGGTGGCCTTGGTCGAAGTCCCGTTATTGATCACGCTGTCGCGTGTAAATTCCAGGACATTGCCCATCGCCGCCTGCCATTTCCCCACCGCCGGGTGGCCGCCAAAGCGGAACACGCTTTTCAGCTTGTCCAGCATGCCCGCGCCCTGCCCTGCCCGCGCTTTGCCCATCGCGCCGGTCATGGCCGCCTGGCTCATCTGCGCTTGGTCGATGACTTGCCACTGCTTGTCGACCAGCGCCAGCGGCAGCCGCACTTCCAGGTCGCCGTCCGGCAAGCGTTGCAGGATCAATGCGCGGTCCGGCGACTTGGCGAACCACGCCGCCTCATCGGTCAACGCCAGGGTGGCCTTGGCCATCGCCACTTGCTGTTCGCCCAGGTCGCGCACCTGATCGTAGCCGCTGACCTTGGCCACTTTCACGCCCTTGGCCACGCACAGCTTGTCGCCGCGCAAGGCCGCCTTGCCCGGCGCGGCCAGCGCGTAGACGAATTGCGATTGCGCAACCCAGCCGCCGCTGCTTTGTTCGACGGGTGCGCTGTACAGTCCGCTACGCACGAGGATATCCAGCCATTGCCGGGTAGAACTGTCGTACGACGCCACGCGGATCTCTTCCTTCTGGTACGGCAAGTTGGCAAGGCACAGCAACTTGTCGCGCACCGCCTCGTCGGCCGCCAGGTGGGCATCGATGGCACGGCTGAAACTGCTGGACGAGGCTGCCTCTGGCGCCAGCAACCACGCCAGCGCGCCACCGGCCACGACGACCACCGCCAGCACGCCGCCGGCAAGGAGGAGGTGGCGCCGCTGCACACCGGCCGGCTTGACGGGCGCGACGGGCGACGGCGCAGGTGCGGGCGACGGCGCGGCATTCACGGCCTTGCCGCATTCATCGCAAAAACGCGCGCCGGGGACATAAGCGGTGCCGCATTGGGTGCAGAAGTGTGCCATGGTATGCCTTACTTGAGTTTATGCGCGCATTCGCCGCAGAAGACATCATCGGATGCGACCGGTGCCTTGCAGCTTGGGCACTGCAGGCTGTCAACCGGCGCGGCGGTCGGTGCAGCGGGAGCGGCGGGCGCGGCGGGGGCGCTCGCCTGCTCGGCCAGGGCACGCGCGCGCTCGCGCGCTTCCTCGGCTTTTTTCTTGACCGTGGCCAGGCCGTCGTTCAGGCTCGCTTCCGAGGCGCTGAAATCGACATTGCGCGTGGCGTCCAGGTAAATGATGCACACGCCCTTGGTAAAGATCAGGCCAGGCACCACGGCCGCGGCCGCCATCAGCAAGCCGCCGCCCAGGCCGGCTGCGACGATGTAGCCGGAACCGGAGCCGCCGCGACCCAGTCCCGCAGCCAGCGCATACATATTCATCTCGCCCAGGCTGAGGATGCCGGCCGACATGCCCGTGGTGAGCGACACGCCGGTACCGAGCACGCCAAAGATCAGCAGGGCCACAAACGCGGTGATCAGGAACAGCAGCACTTCCAGCAAGATCACGGACACCAGCTTGGTGCGCACGATCTGGTTCAGGCGGGCAATGATCTGGAACACGCTGGCGCCCGACCAGGCGGCAGGGCCGGCCAGCGGCAGCATCACGTAGAACAGCGCAAACACCAGCACGCCCAGCACGATGGCCGACAGCGGGAAGACGACCGCGTACAGCACGGGGCCGAGCACGGGGATCTTGCAGACGAACAAGATGATGGCGATGGCGATCATGGCCGCCAGCACGATCAGAAATTCAAGGAAGACGACCGCGATCAGGCGATGGCTCGTGTACAGCGAAACGAGCACGGCATCCACCAGGCTCATGCCCGGCTGGCCTTGCGCATCGCGCATCAGCAGGATGCCCACGGCATTGGAACCGTAAAACATCACGAGGAAGGCCATCAAGGCGCCCAGAAAGGCCAGCAGCGCACTGCTCATGCCGCCGGCAAGCATCGTCAGCACGCCACCGACGAGCACGGCGCCGATGAAGGTCAGGGCCAGCAAGGCAATCGCGCGGAAGTTCCTGATGGCGTCGGTCGCTTCGATCAGCGAACCCACGGCGGAGGAAAAGGGAAGAGGTTTAGCTGCTTCGGTGGAAATGGTCATGTCTAGCCTGAAAGGGGGAAATCGGAAGGGGACGGCCTGCCTGGCCGCCCCGTGGTAACACGGTGTTAGTAGGCCTGCGCCAGTTGCAGCTCGGATGCCGGCGCCTGGCGCTGGACGATCTGCAGCTTGACGTCCTGGCCACCGACGCGCTTGCTATTCAGGTACAGGGCCGTGCGCACCGGGTAAATGCCCTGCGGCACGCCTTCCGGCATGGGAATCGAGAAGCCGCCCTTGTAGGCGCCGCTGCCGTTATTGCTGCTGACCACCTTGCGCACGGTTTTGATCAAGTCGCCATTTGGCTTGTACAGGCTCAATTCCTCTTCCACCAGCGGGTTCGGATCGCGCGTGCCGGCCGCCACTTCGATATACGAATTGGTCTGCGCCTTCTGGCCCGGACGCACGGAGGACGGCGTAAAGCCCGTCTCGTATTTCACCAGGGTCGACTGCTCGGGCAGCTTGCCCTTGTTGGCCACCTTGTAGTCGGTCTGCACCTGCTGCGCCGTCTTGACTTGCTGGCTTTGATAATTCAAGGCCACGCAAGCGAGCGCGCCCAGGCTGGCGCCCAGGGCCGCGCCGCGCACGGTATTGTTGCCACCGCCCAGCAAGCCGCCCACGACGGCGCCGATGCCGGCCAGCATGGCCGTATTGCATTCGCCGCTGGCCGCGTCCGTACCGGCGGTGGTGGTATTGCCGGTGGCGCCAGGGCCGCCCGGCGCGGCGCAACCGGCCAGCATCGAGGACACGACCAGCATCGCCACCAGGGGCTTGGCCATTTGTTTCAGGTTTTTCACGTTATTCTCCGGAAAGATCAAAATAGGGGGAAGGCAAGCAGCGCGGCTTACTCGATCTGGATTTGCGACAGCGCCTTGTCCTGCGCTTCTTTCGCCTTGCGCTTGATGTCGAGCGCGTAGCGGTTGCCCGTGTCCATGCGCAACACGGCATTCGCGTTGGCAATAGCACAGTCGTATTTGCGCTGGCTCATGCAGTGGCTCGCTTCCGACAGGCTGTCCGTGATCACGCTTTCGAGACCGGAAGGCTTGCTGACAGGCGCGGCCGGCGGCGTCACCTTGACAGGCTTGGCGGGTTTTTCCGCGACAGGTGCCGGTGCCGGTGCCGGCGCCGGTGCAAGAGCTGCCGCTGGCTCAGGCTCAGGCTCGGCAGCAGGTGTCGCGGCATGGTCGGCCGTCGTGGCGCCATCGAGCGCAGGGTCGCTGATGGCCAGCGGCTGCTCGGCGGCAGCCGTCGTGTCTTCGGCGGGAAGCGTCGGCGTGGGGACTGGCGCGGGTTCGGCAGGCTTGGCTGACAGGTAATAGTATCCGCCTGCCGCGCCCACTACCACTACCGCCGCGACGGCTGCGACGATCAGCTTGATCCGGCTGCCGCCGGCCGGGCTGCTGTCGGATGCCGCTGCGGGCACGCTGGCGGGTGCGGGAACAGGTTCCGCTGCGGAGCCAGGATCGGCACGGCGCTTTTCCAGCACTGGCGCTGGTGGCGCGACAGGCTCCGCCACTGGCGCTGGCGCTGGGGCAGGCTCAGGTTCTGGCTCAGGCACGGGTATGGATGCAATGACGGGCTCAGTGACGGGCTCGATAAGCGGCTCGATCACGGGGGCGATCGCAGCCTCGATGACCGGCTCGATGAGCGGCTCGATGCGCGGCTCGATGACCGCTTCCGGCAGCGGCGGCGGCACCGCTGCGGCAACGGGTGCCACGGCAAAGCTGAATGCGCACTTGGGGCAGAACTTGGCATCCGGCTTGCAATCATGGCCGCACTGGCCGCAGGCTTTGCCTGGCACGGGAGCGGCGGCGGCAGGAGCAACGGCAAACGTCGTGCCGCAGGAAGAGCAGAATTTTGCGCCCGGCTTATTCTCGGCCTGGCAGGAAAGGCATTTCAATTGGCATCTCTTTTCATCTAAACGCTGGAAGGCGCGTACGCTGGCGCTTGCCAGAATGGCAGCATTGTTGCCGTACGGCTAAATATTCAACGAGTATATTTTCAAACACCAAGTTGCCACAAGGGAAAATTGCCTTTTGCTCTATTCATTTTTTAAATATTGGTAAAAATTCCGCCATCACGGCCGTGCGCCGCCCCATGCTGGTGCGCAGATAACAAAAAACCCGGCAACGCTGTCTGCGTTGCCGGGTTTTCAGGCGATGCCCGGGGTGCCGAGGACCGCTTACTTGCGTCCGCCCCGTGCCGGTGCGGCATGGCCGCCCTTGGCTGGCGGCTTGCTGCCACGGCCCATCGGCACGGCGGCCGGCTTGGCCTTCGTCTTGATGGTCGACAAGATCGATGGACGCACCTTCGACTCGACGGCGGTCGCCTTCGGCGCGGCGGCCGTGCCGCCCAGGGCGATACGGTTCTTGCCCGGCGTAACCTTGAACTTGTCCGGCGTGCCGGCGCCATGCGTCTGGCGGCTGCGTTCGCCGGCGGCCAGGCCGCCCGACTCGGACGAGGTCCAGGCGGGAATCAAGTGCTTGTCGCCATTGCCGATCAAGTCGCCACGGCCCATGTTGACCAGCGCTTCGCGCAGGATCGGCCAGTTGGCCGGGTCCTGGTAGCGCAGGAACGCTTTATGGGTGCGGCGGATCTTGCCGCTGCGGGCCGTTTCCACCACTTCCGAATCGGCCGTCACCTTGCGCAAAGGATTCTTGCGCGTGTGATACATCGTCGTCGCCATGGCCATCGGCGTGGGCATGAAGGTTTGCACCTGATCCAATTTGAAATTGTTTTTCTTCAACCACAGGGCCAGGTTCAGCATGTCCGTGTCCGTCGTGCCCGGATGGGCGGCGATGAAGTACGGGATCAAATACTGCTTCTTGCCCGCTTCCAGGGAGAAACGGTCGAACATTTCCTTGAACTCGTCATACGCGCCGATGCCGGGCTTCATCATCTTCGACAAGGTGCCCTCTTCCGTGTGCTCGGGCGCGATTTTCAGCAAGCCACCGACGTGGTGCGTGACCAGTTCCTTCACGTACTCGGGCGAACGCACGGCCAGGTCGTAACGCAGGCCCGAGCTGATCAGCACTTTCTTGATGCCGGGAATGGCGCGCGCCTTGCGGTACAGGGAAATGAGCTTGCTGTGGTCCGTGCCCAGATTCACGCAGATGGACGGATACACGCAGGACAGGCGGCGGCACGACACTTCGATCTCTTTTTCCTTGCAGGCGAGGCGGTACATATTCGCCGTCGGACCACCCATATCGGAAATGGTACCCGTAAAGCCTTTGGTTTTATCGCGGATATGCTCGATTTCGCGCAGGATCGACGGTTCCGAACGGCTCTGGATGATGCGTCCTTCATGCTCCGTGATCGAGCAGAAGGTGCAGCCGCCGAAGCAGCCGCGCATGATGTTGACGGAAAAGCGGATCATTTCCCAGGCGGGGATATGCGCCTTGCCATAGCTCGGGTGCGGGGCGCGCGCGTAATTCATGTCGTACACGCCATCCATCTCGTCCATGGCCAGCGGCAGCGGCGGCGGGTTGAGCCACACGTCGCGTTCGCCGTGCGCCTGCACCATGGCGCGCGCATTGCCGGGATTCGATTCCAGGTGGAACACGCGCGACGCGTGCGCATACATGACGGGGTCATCCTTGACGACGTCGTAGGCGGGCAGGCGCACCACCGTCTTGTCGTGCTTTTCCTTGGCCATGGCCAGGCGTTCTTCGCGGCTCATGATGCGGATCGGCTTGGTGACTTCAGCCGACTTCGACGCATTTTCCGTGGCGCAGGCGGTCTTGTCTTCCTGCACCATCTCGTACGGGCTGTAGTGCGGGTCGATCTTGCCGGGCACGTCGACGCGGGTGGAATTGTGCACGCCCCAGTCGTCGCCAGGCAGCCAGCCGGACGGCACCATGAAGGCCGTGCCGCGCAAGTCGCGGATATCCTTGATCGATTCGCCGGCGGCCAGGCGGTGCGTCAGGTCGACCAGCGCCCGCTCGGCATTGCCGAAGATCAACAAATCAGCCTTGGAATCGGGCAAGACGGAACGGCGGACCTTGTCCGACCAGTAATCGTAATGGGCGATGCGGCGCAGCGACGCTTCGATGCTGCCGATGACGATGGGCACGTCGGAATACGCTTCGCGCGCGCGCTGGGCGTACACGGTGACGGCGCGGTCCGGGCGTTTATTTGGTTCGGCATTGGCCGTATAGGCGTCGTCGGAGCGGATCTTGCGGTCGGCCGTGTACTGGTTGACCATGGAATCCATGTTGCCAGCCGTAATGCCGTAGTACAAACGCGGCTTGCCGAGGATGCGGAAGGCGTCGGCCGACAGCCAGTCCGGCTGGCTGATGATGCCGACTCGGTAACCCTGCGCTTCGAGCAGGCGGCCGACCAGGGCCATGCCGAAACTCGGATGGTCGATGTAGGCGTCGCCCGTGACGAGGATGACGTCGCACTGGTCCCAGCCCAGCGTGTCCATCTCGGCACGCGACATCGGCAGGAAAGGCGCCACGGCAGCGCGGGCAGACCGCTTGGGAACGGTCGCAAATAAATTGGTAGGGGAGCTCATAGGGTACGGATTGTACCGGAATTGGCCATTTCCAACCTGACGGCCTGCTTTTTACTGTTGGATTTCAGTACAAAAAACGTTTATTTTTCAATTACTTGGGAGAAACGGGCCCTTGGGGTCAGACCCGCCGGGTCTGACCCCAGATGTTGCTTTAGGGTTAAATTAAATACCCATGTTGGCTAAAATCTCACCCAATTCGCGTAAGGCCGGCTCCAGTTTCGGATGCTTGACGGCAAACTTGGCCGACAATTCCTGGCTGCGCTCGGCCAGTCCATACGTGGTCGACTCTTCTTCCTGTTCCTGCGCGGCGCGCTTTTCCATCAGCAACTTGATGTCGACATCGAGTTTTTGCAGCAAACCATGCAGTTCTTCATCGACGGGGCCGCTGGTTTCCAGCGTCGAATGCAGTTGTTGCAGCGATTCCTTGAGTTTGCTATCCATGTTTTTTCCTGTCAGTCAGTAAATTGCGTGTCCAGGAACAATTGTTCCACCTTGCTTCTGGCCCACGGGGTCTTGCGCAAAAACTTCAGGCTCGACTTGATGCTGGGATCGCTGATGAAGCAATTGATATCGATATGCTTGGCCAGGCCGTCCCAGCCGTAGTGGGCGTGCAGGCGCGTTACGATACCTTCCAGGGTAATGCCATTCAAATCTTGCTGACTCATATACTCTTTCGACTGCCTTCTTGTTTACATCTTACTCAATTCTACGCCGCCGGCACGGAAAGCTTGCGTGCGCCATGTCAACGCAACGCAAGCTTCTGATGGGGACGTCTTACTTGGCGTTCAAGCCGCGGCGTTCCAGCAATGGTTCCACGGTGGCATCACGGCCGCGGAAGTCGCGGAACAGCTGCAGCGCATCGACGCTGCCGCCGCGCGACAGCAATTTGCTGCGGAACCAGTCGCCATTCTTGCGCGTCAAGCCGCCGTTTTCCTTGAACCAGTTGACCGATTCCGCATCCAGCTTTTCCGACCACAGGTAGGCGTAATACGCCGCCGAGTAGCCGCCGGAGAAACTGTGCGAGAAGTAGCTGGTGCGGTAGCGCGGCGGCACGGGCGCGTAATCGACGCCCGCATCCTTCAGCGATGCCGCTTCAAAGGCCAGCACATCGGTCGGGACCTGGCTCGGCGCCAGCTGGTGCCAGCGCTGATCCAGCAGGGCCGCCGACAGGTATTCCGTCGTCATGAAACCCTGGTTGAATTTCTTCGCCGCCGTCACCTTGTCGAGCAATTCCTGCGGCATGGCCGCGCCGCTCTGGTAGTGCTTGGCATAGTTTTGCAGCACTTCCGGCCACACGGCCCACATTTCATTGACTTGCGATGGATACTCGACGAAGTCGCTCGGCACGCTGGTGCCGGCAAAGCGCGGATATTTCACGTTCGAAAACATGCCGTGCAGCGCATGGCCGAATTCGTGGAACATGGTCGTCACTTCATCGAACGTCAACAAGGTCGGCTGGCCGGCGGGCGGCTTCGGAATGTTCAGCTGGTTGGCGACGACGGGATGCGTGCCCATCAGCATAGACTGCGACACGTATTCATTCATCCATGCACCGCCATGCTTGTTGCCGCGCGCATAGAAATCGGCGATGAACAGGGCCAGCGGCTTGCCGTTCGCGTCCAGCACGTCGTAGACGCGCACGTCCGGGTTGTACACCGGCAAGTCCTTGCGTTCTTTGAAGCTGATGCCGTACAACTTGTTCGCAGCAAAGAAGACGCCGTTGTTCAGCACGCTGTTCAATTCCAGGTACGGTTTCAGCTCGTTTTCATCGAAATTGAAACGCTGCTTGCGCAGCTTGTCCGTGTAGATGGCCCAGTCGGCTGCTGCTACCTGGAAACCGCCCTTCTCGGCATCGACGATTTGCTGCAGGTCGGCCGCTTCGCGGCGCGCATTGGCAACGGCCGGTTTCGCCAGTTCCGACAGCAGGGTGTTGACGGCCGTGGTCGTCTTGGCCGTCTGGTCTTCCAGCGAATACGCGGCGTAGTTGGCGTAACCGAGCAGGGTGGCCCGTTCGGCGCGCAGCTTGGCCAGCTTCAGCACGATGGCGCGGTTGTCGAACTCGCCGCCCTGGCTGCCGCGGTTCAGCGACGCATCCATCAGGCGCTGGCGCGTCTTGCGATCCGTCAATACCGCCAGCGGCGGCTGGCCGCTGGTGTTCACGAGAGCGATGACGAACTTGCCCGTCAAGCCGCGTTCCTTGGCTGCCGTGGCGGCCGTATCGATATCGCTGTCCGTCATGCCGGCCAGCTCAAGACGCGTGTCGACGACAATGCTCTTGGCATTCGTTTCCTTCAGCACGTTTTGCGCGAAGGCCGTTTCCAGGCCTGCCTGTTCGGCGTTATAGGCTTTCAGTTTTTCCTTGTCCGCATCGGACAGCTTGGCGCCGGCGCGCACGAAATCCGTGTGATAGCGTTCCAAGAGGCGCAGGGATTCGGCATCCAGGCCCAGCTTGTCGCGCTTGGCGTACAGGGTGTCGATGCGGTTAAACAGTTTCGGATTCAGGGTGATGGCGTCGCCATGCGCGGCCAGTTTCGGCGACACATCCACTTCCACCGCTTCGAGCACGCTGTTCGTGTTGGTCGACGTCATGTTGCTGAAGATGCTTTGCACGCGGTGCAGCAGCTGCCCCGTGCGCTCGAGGGCCACGATGGTGTTCTCGAACGTGGGCGCCTGGCGGTTGCTGGCGATCGCGTTGACTTCGGCCAACTGGCGTTTCATGCCTTCGGCAAACGCCGACGCGTAGTGTTCATCCTTGATCAGGCCGAACTGCGGCATCTGGAATGGCAGCGGACTCGCTTTCAGCAGGGGGTTCTGCGCGCTGACGGTGGCGGCAGGCGCGGTTTTTGCAGTGGCGGCAGCCATGGCGGATGGGGCGGCGTGGGCCAGCATGACGCTGGCGGCGATGACGAGCAGTTGTGGACGGATCATGACATCTTTCAGGAAGCGCGGGAAGAACCGCGATCGCGTCGCGGGCCAGTGGCAGATCATAGCAGCCTGTCACACAGGCGTCATCCAACATGGGCGATCCTGTGGTGCATCACGCCAACTGCGCGGTTTACCACGGTTTACGAGCAGAATCGCCAAATAAAAATGGCCGCCCGTTGCGGGGCGGCCATCGATGTTCAGCACCGGCCAGGCCGGTGACGGGGGATTACTTGGCGTTCAAGCCACGGCGTTCCAGCAGCGGCTCGATCTTCGCATCGCGGCCGCGGAAGTTGCGGTAGATGTCGAGCGCATCGGCGCTGCCGCCGCGCGACAGCAGTTTATTGCGGAACCAGTCGCCGTTCTTGCGCGTCAAGCCGCCGTTTTCCTTGAACCACTCGACCGTGTCGGCGTCGAGCTTTTCCGACCACAGATACGCGTAGTAGCCGGCCGAATAGCCGCCCGCGAACGCATGCGAGAAGTAGGTGGTGCGGTAGCGCGGCGGCGCCGGGGCGAAATCGACGCCCGCGTCGCTCAAGGCGGTTTTTTCAAACGCCAGCACGTCGGTGGGGATCTGTGCCGGGGTCAGCTGGTGCCAGCGCTGGTCCAGCAGGGCCGACGCCAGGTATTCCGTGGTTTTATAGCCCTGGTTGAAATTGTCGGCCGCCGTCACTTTCGCCAGCAGCTCGGCCGGGATGGCCGCGCCCGTCTGATAGTGCTTGGCGTAGTTTTGCAGCACTTCCGGCCACAGCGCCCACATTTCATTGACTTGCGACGGGTATTCGACGAAGTCGCGCGGCACGCTGGTGCCGGCAAAGCGCGGGTATTTCACGTTCGAGAACATGCCGTGCAGCGCATGGCCGAATTCGTGGAACATGGTGTTGACTTCGTCAAACGTCATCAGGGTCGGCTGGCCCGCTTCCGGCTTCGGAATGTTGAGGTTATTCGCGATGACCGGCTTGCGGTTCAGCAAGGTCGACTGGCCCACGTAGGCATTCGCCCAGGCGCCGCCGCGCTTGTTGCTGCGCGCGTAAGGGTCCAAGGTAAAGATGGCCAGTTGCGTGCCGTCTTCGTTGAAGACGTCGTACACCAGCATGTCGGACGTGTAGACGGGCAAGTCGGTGCGCTGCTTGAAGGTCAAGCCGTACAATTTACCTGCGGCAAAGAACACGCCCTTGGTCAGCACACTGTGCATTTCAAAGTACGGTTTGAGTTGATTTTCGTCAAAGTTATAGCGTTCGGCGCGGACCTTGTCGCTATAGAAGGCCCAGTCGGCGGCGCCTACCTTGAAGCCGCCTTTGCCTGCATCGATGACCTTCTGGATATCGTCCGCTTCACGGCGCGCATTGACGACGGCCGGCTTCGCCAGCTCGCCCAGCAAGGCGTTCACGGCGGTCGTGTCGTGCGCCGTCTGGTCTTCCAGCGAGTAGGCCGCGTAGTTCGGGTAGCCCATCAGCGCGGCACGTTCGGCGCGCAGTTTCGCCAGTTCCAGCACTTCCTGGGTGTTGTCGAACTCGCCGCCACGGCTGCCGCGCGCTTGCGAAGCGGCCATGATGCGTTCGCGCACGGCGCGATTGGTCAGCAGCGACAGCGGCGCCTGGCCCGTCGTGTTGACGAGGGCGATCACGTATTTACCGTCCAGGCCGCGCTTCTTGGCCAGGCCGGCGGCCACCTCGATGGCGGCCGGCGACAGGCCGTCCAGTTCTTCGCGCGTATCGACGACGACGGCCGAGGCGTTCAATTCTTTCAGCACGTTCTGTGCGAACTTGGTCGACAGGGCAGCCAGCTGGCCGTTGTAGGCGCGCAGCTTTTCCTTGTCCGCCGCCGACAGTTTGGCGCCGGCGCGCACGAAGTCCGTGTGATAGCGTTCCAGCAAGCGTTTCGATTCCGCATCCAGGCCCAGCTTGCCGCGCTTGGCGTACAGGGTGTCGATGCGCTTGAACAATTTGTCGTTGAGCATGATCGCGTCGCTGTGGGCCGCCATTTTCGGCGCCAGTTCGCGTTCCAGGCCCTGGATCGTGTCATTCGTGTTCGAACCGGACATGACGGAAAACACGGTGCGCACGCGGCTCAGCAGCTGGCCCGAGCGTTCCATGGCCACGATGGTGTTGTCGAAGGTGGCTGCTTTCGGGTTGTTCGCGATGGCATTGATTTCCGCCAGGTTGGCGGCCATGCCTGCCGTAAAGGCCGGCGCGTAGTCGGCGTCCTGCACCTTGTCGAACGGCGGGTAGTTGAATGGCAGGCTGCTGGCTTGCGCAAACGGGTTCGAAACGGGCAGCGCCGCGGCTGCGGTAGCGGCGGTGGCAGGCGCGGTGGTGGCGGCAAAAGCGGCTGGCGCCAGCATCAGGCTGGCGGCGATGACGAGCATTGTTGGACGGGTCATGTCTACTTTCAAGGAACGCAAGAGAGCCGCGATTGTGTCGCGGGCCAGCCTGAAATAATAACAGCCTGAAACACTTGCGTCACCAGCAACTACCGATGGTAGCGCGCCCGCCAGTGATGAACGGTTTTCATGCGCCCCGCATCACGATGCCTATTTAGTAATGCGGCGGACGTTCATTGACCAGCCCGCCATTTGCCTGCTGCGCCCCGTCGCGCACGTGCTCGCCCAGCTTGTGCAGCATCGCTTCCAGCTGGTCGATGCGCTTGCCCTGCTGGTACACCATCTGGTTCAACGACTCGACCAGGTCTTCCTGCTGCGCCAGCTTGATTTCGATATCGACGAAACGTACTTCCATCTGTTCTGCATTGTCCATGGTGCTTCTGCTCATTTCTGACTGAAAGCGGCATTCTACCGCCGCCGCGGCGTGAGCCAGGACAAACTCCGTCCATTCACCGTGGACAGGCCCCGATTTCTGTTTATTCTTCCTGCATGGGTTCAAGCCGCTTGACGAATGAGAACAAACGATTACAATGGTTGAACCAACACCAACACCAACCGAGCCACTGCTGATCGACACGCGCAAGACGGCCGAATACCGGCGCTGGGAAGATTCCCTGCATGATGTGGCGGCCGCCGCCATCGATGCGCGCATCAAGCATTTGCAGCACGGTAAAAAGGGCGACTGGCGGCCAGTGGGCGAAGGCGTGTGCGAACTGCGTTTTTTACAGACGGGACCGGGCTGGCGCGTGTATTTTCATGAAACGAACCGGGGCACCCTGATCTTGCTGCTGTTGGGCGGCAATAAATCCAGCCAGCAGCGCGACATCAGGCAGGCGCAAGCCATCCTGCGGGAGCTGAAAGCCCGGCAGGCGGCCCTCAAGAAAGCAGCGGCAAGCCCCTCGACAGGAGTACGAAAGAAATGAACCACGACATCGACCACGACACCTTCGACCTCGACGACCTGGAAGCATTGGGACTGAGCAAATTCGACCCGACGCAACACCTGACCAGCAAGGCCGCCGTGGCCGCCTACATGAGCGAAATCGTCGCCACCGGCAATGCCGAACTGTTCCAGTCGGCCATGAACGACGTGGTGCGCGCCTACGGCATGGGCAAGGTGGCGGCCCGTGCCGACATCACGCGTGAAGGCGCGTATAAAGCCTTGCGCGAAGGCAGCAAACCTCGCTTCGAAACCATTTTAAAGATGCTCGATGCGCTGGGCATGCAGCTGGCCATCGTGCCGAAAACCACGCCGGACGGCGCCGCGGAAGCCTGAACGCCGCTTACACTTTCGGCGCGGCCAACAGCGCCTTCATGCGCGCCAGCCGTTCTTTCGGCGAAATCACTTCCGCCTCCGTCGGCACGGCGTCGCCCACGTCGAGTTGCATTTCCTTGATGAAACGCGACGGGTCGCAATGCACTTGCTCGCCGGCCCGCTTGCGCTTCTTGCACCAGGTGACGTGCAAGGTGCGCTGCGCGCGCGTGATGCCCACATACATCAAGCGGCGCTCTTCCTGGATGCGCGCGGCGATGGTTTCGGCCGGCGCATCCGCATCGCCCTTGTGCGGCAAAATCCCCTCTTCCACGCCAACCAGGAATACGTGCGGAAATTCCAGGCCTTTCGACGCGTGCAGGGTGGACATGCGCACGGCATCCTGCTCCTCGTCCTTGCCTTCCAGCATGGTCATCAGGGCCACCATCTGCGTCAATTCCAGCACGTTCTTTTCTTCGCCGTCGCGGTCCTTGCCGCCCCGGCCCCGTTCCTTGAGCCAATTGACGAATTCCAGCACGTTCTGCCACTTGCTTTGCGCTTGCCGCTCCTCGAAGGCATCGTACAGATACGATTCGTAGTGGATTTCCTTCATCATGTCGTCCAGCACTTCGGCCGCGTTGTCGCCGCTGCCGGCCGCACCCGGGCGGCTGGCGCGCGATTCCAGGTCGTTGATGAAGTTGCAGAAGTCGCGCAACGGCCCCAGTTGGCGATCCGTCAGCTTGGCCTCGATGCCGCCTTTAAAAACGGCCTGGAACAGCGAGCACTGCCACTGCCCCGAAAACGCGCCCAGCACCTCCAGCGTCGACTGGCCCACGCCACGGCGCGGCGTCGTCACGGCGCGGATGAACGCCGGATCGTCGTCTTCGTTGGCCAGCAGGCGCAGATAGCTGATGATGTCCTTGATCTCGGCCTTGTCGAAAAAACTCTGGCCGCCCGAGATCGTGTACGGGATGCGCTCCTTGCGCAGGCACTGCTCGATGATGCGCGCCTGGTGGTTGCCTCGGTACAAAATGGCGTAGTCGGAAAATTTGTTCTTGCGCTCGAAATGGTCGGCCGAGATCATGATGGCGACCTGCTCCGCCTCCTGCTCGTCCGTCTGCATGCCCAGCACCTTGATCGGCTCGCCCAGGCCGTGCTCGGACCACAGCGACTTTTCAAACAATTTGGGATTGTTGCCGATGACGGCATTGGCCGCATTGAGCACGCGCATGGTGGAGCGGTAATTTTGCTCCAGCTTGATCACGCGCAAATCGGGGAAATCCGTCTCCAGGGTCTTCAGGTTTTCCACGGTGGCGCCGCGCCACGCGTAGATCGCCTGGTCATCGTCGCCCACGGCCGTAAACATCGGCTTCTTGCCGATGCCCGTCACCATCAGTTTCACCAGTTCGTACTGGCACGTGTTCGTATCCTGGTATTCATCGACCAGCAGATAGCGCAAACGGCGCTGCCACTTGTCGCGCACGGGGCCGTTGTTGCGGAACAGCTCCACCGGCAGGCGGATCAAGTCGTCGAAATCGACGGCCTGGTAGGCGGACAGCGTTGCCACATAGCTGCGGTAGATGCGCGCCGCATTCGCCTCGTCCTCATCCTTGGCTTGCGCCAGGGCCATATCCGGATCGATCAGGCCATTTTTCCACAAGGACATGGCGTTCTGGATGCCACGGATCACCTGTTTATCGGTGGTAATGGCGAGATCTTGCACGAGAGAAAAACAGTCGTCGCTGTCCATGATGGAAAAGCGGTCCTTCAGCCCCACACCATTGGCTTCCTGGCGCAGGATCTTCACGCCCAGCGAGTGGAAGGTCGACACCGTCAACTGCTTGGCCTGGCGCGGCTGTTTCAACAGCTTGGCGATGCGTTCCTGCATCTCCAGCGCCGCCTTGTTGGTGAAGGTCAAGGCGGCGATGGTGCGCGGGTCATAGCCCCGGTCTTCGATCAGATGGGCGATCTTTTGCGTGATCACGCGCGTCTTGCCCGAGCCGGCGCCCGCCAGCACCAGGCAGGGGCCGTCGAGGTAGGTAACCGCTTCGCTTTGGGGCGCATTCAGACCGAACTGTGGTGCTTTGGACATCAGGGTATTTCCGCAGGGAACAGCAGCCCATTGTAACAGCGTCGCGCCCGCCTTTTGCACGCTGACGCATGCCCAAAAAACAGACAATGGCATTGATATATCGCCATATGCCGCCATCTGGGCCGCTGCAATGCGTGCGGCGATGCCACGCCTGGAGTACCATTCCGCCTATATCGCCCCTGCGCGCCCACTTACCGAATGGCAGTCCCATGAAATTTGAACACCTGATTGAAATCAACGATCCCTTGAACCCGCTGATCGACACCTTGACCCTGGAACAGGTCTGGCGCGGCCTCGTCTTGCGCGCCGAATCGCCGAAACTGTTCGTGCCGCACCTGGACGAATGCCAGATCAGCGAGCGCAGCGACGCCGGTTTCGCGCGCAGCCTGCGCTATGGCGAACTGGTCATCAACGACAAGGTGGTGCTGGTGCCGCAACTGCAGGTGCGCTACGAAGTGCCGGCGCAAAAGGATATCAGCGCCTCCTCGCTGGTGATGACCATCGAGATGCCCGACGAAGCGAGCCTGTGGGTGCGCTTCCAGTACGACGACGGCCACGACGCGGCCACCGATGCGGCCAACGCCCTGTACGACGACTTCCGCCGCTCCGCCTACAAGGAGTCCGACATCGACACCGTGCGCATCATGCGCGAACTGGCGCTCGAAGGGCGGCTCGATGCGGGTTTGCTGAATTAAACTATTCATGTAGAGAGTGTCTGGAAAACGCTCAGGGCTAGGCGCATTGCCGAAGGCAGTACGAAAGTACGACCAGGCAATGCAACAACGCCATGGGCGTCTTTCCAGGCGCTCTACACCCTGGCGCTGCGGCCCCATAGCTGGTCGGGCCGAAACTGCAGCCCCGCCTGCTCCGCGCTGAGCACTTCGCGGATGGCGTGCAAGTCCACGCGCGTATCGCGCCGCAGCGGCACGTCCAGGCGCGCGCCGCGGGGGCCGATCAGCGATTGCACGTGGGGCGTGGTGGCATTCAAGCCCTTGCGCGTGACGACGCCGATTTCTCCATTCAACAGTTTCACGAAGGTGCCGACGGGGTAGATGCCCAGCTCGCGCACCAGCAAGGACGCCAGCGGCGCATCCAGGGTGGCCTTGTCGGCCATCAACATTTCGCGCAGGGCCACGTTCGGCAGCAAGGGCTGGCGGTAGCTGCGCTTCGATACGCGCGCGCAATAGCGGTCGGCCAGCATGATCAGGCGCGCGCCGATGCCGATCGCCTCGCCTTGCGTGCCCAGCGGATAGCCGCTGCCGTCGATATTTTCATGGTGCTGCAACACGGCTTGCAGCCAGACGGCGTCCGTCACGCCCGTCGCGCGCAGCAAGTCGACACCGGCTTGCGGATGGGCGCGCAAATAGGCGCGTTCCTGCGCATCCAGCGGCCCCGCCTTGTGCTGGAAATCCGCATGGCGTTCCAGCATGCCCACATTCATGCTCAGCGCGGCCAGCACCACGCTGCGGATCACGCCCTCATCGAGTTTCAGGGCGCGCGCCAGCAAGGCCGTGATGACGGCCGTGTCGACGCTGTGGCGCACGGCAAAGTCGCCCGCGCCCTGATTGTGCAAGATGCAGGCCAGCGCCACGTCGGCGTCCAGCACGACAGCTTCTTCCACCAGCTGCGCCAGCGCGGCCAGCGGCAGGTGGCTGCCCGCTTGCCCGGCGGCAATCGTTGGCAAGACGAGGGCCAGGCCCGCCGTGACGAGGTTCAGCATGCGCAGGGCTGACGGCGCTTCCGTAGCCGTGCGCGGCACGTCGGCACTGGCATCGGCGATGACGCCGCGCGCCAGCAGCAATTCGATCTGGTTCTCGCTGCTGATGACATGGCCCAGCCTGGCCAGCAAGCCGCCCGTTTCGCCGTGCACGTCCCAGGGCAAGGCCACGCCCAGTGCGAGTTCTCCTGCGTAAATGCGCCGAATTTTCACATCGTCTCCATCATCGCCTGCACCCGCCTGTTTTTACCATCCTGGCATCAGCGGTATGTACCGATTGAAATGTTTTTTGCTTTTAATCAATATTTCAATGTGGCAGCGATGATCGCGCAATCATGTGAGCTTGTCTACAAAATTATGTAAATCGCAAAGTTGCATTCAAGGGCCGGGGGTACAGTCGGCGCAGCCGGGCGCGTGTTCCGGGTCTTTTTCCAGGTGCAGCGCCAGTTCGCGCAAGGCCGTGCGCACGCCTTCCTCGATGACGGGGTGGTAAAACGGCATGTCGAGCATGGCCGGCACCGTCAGCTGCGCCTGGCACGCCCAAGCCAGCAAATGGCCCAGGTGTTCCGCCCGTGGGCCGATCAGCTCGGCGCCGAGAAAGCGCTTGCTGCCAAATTCCGCATACACGCGCAGCAAGCCCTGGTTTTGCAGCATCACGCGGCTGCGGCCCTGGTTGCCGAACGACACGGCGCCGACGGCGAAACGGCCCGCGTGGCTCACGCACAATTGCTGGTACGTCGCGCCCAGGGTGGCGATCTGCGGCTCCGTGAAGGCGATGGTCAAGGGCGTGCGGCGCAAGCCCGGTTTGACGTCCGGAAAGCGCGCCGCGTTGTCGCCCGCGATGCGGCCCTCGTCGGCCGCTTCGGGCAGCAGCGGCAGTGCATTGTCGGCATCGCCGGCGATGAAGATGGCGCTCTTGCCGCACTGCATGGTGTGCGCATCATGCAGGGGGACACCGTGACGGTCGAGCTCGATTTGCGCCGTTTCCAGGCCGATCTTGTCCACGTTCGGGCGGCGGCCGACGGCGGCCAGCAGATACTCGAACTGCTCGGTTTTTTCCACGCCCGCGGCATCGCGGCTGGTGAGCAGGATGCCCTTGCCGTCGGGCGTTTTTGCCACGTGCGCGACGCCGGTCATGAAACGGATATCGAGTTCGCGCGCCAGCACGGCGTCCGCCTCGCGCAGCACCAGCGGGTCCGTCAGCTGCGCGACTTTATTGCCGCGCGCAAACAGGGTCACGCGCACGCCGAGACGCGCCAGCGCCTGGCCCAGTTCCAGGCCGATCACGCCGCTGCCGACCACGGCCACGGAAGCGGGCAAGTCCGTCCACTCGAACACGGCGTCGCTGGTGATGACTCGGTCTCCCGCCGCCTGCCACTCGGGCGGCACGATGGCCGTGGAACCGGTGGCGATCACCACGCTGGCCGCTTCCACCAAGGTATGTTCATCCACCTGCAATGTGCCGGGGGAAATAAAACGCGCATGGCCGCGCAATTTTTCTTCGTCGGCAATGGCATTGACGCCGTCGAGCACGAAGCCGACAAAACGGTCGCGTTCGCTGCGCACCCTGGCCATCACTTGCCGGCCATCGATGCGCACGGGGCCAGCATGCACGCCGAAAGCCGGCGCGGCCGCCACCGCATGGGCCGCCTCGGCCGCCGCGATCAAGAGTTTGCTGGGCATGCAGCCCACCCTGGCGCACGTCGTGCCGTACGGCCCGCTTTCTATCATCAGCACGCGCTTGCCCTGCATGCGCGCCGCCCTGTGCGCCGTCATGCCGGCCGTGCCGCTGCCGATCACGGCCACATCCACTCGTATCGTCTTCATGCCGCTGCCCATCCGTTTGAGGTTGCTCACAGCGTTCGATACTACCCGTTTCGCAAAAATAAGGTTTTACTTTGCAGCAATATATGCATTAGTATAACTAATCATTTTCAAAATTTATAAGCTGAGCTAATGGGATCACTCGATTATCGCGCGCTGGCCGTGCTGGACGCCGTCGCCAGCCATGGCAGTTTCGACAAGGCCGCCCTGGCGCTGGGCATCACCCAGTCGGCCGTCTCGCAGCGCATCAAGGCGCTGGAAGACGCCAGCGGGCGCCTCTTGATCATCCGTGGCCAGCCAGCCGTGCCGACGGGCCTGGGCCAGCGCCTGATCGTGCATCACCGCAACGTCAAGCTGATGGAAGCCTCGCTCGACATCGACCTGGGCAACAGCGTCAGCATGCCGGAAATCGCCATCGCCATCGATGCCGACAGCCTGGCCACGTGGTTCCCCGACACCTTGTCCGCCCTGCTGGCGCCGCCGCGCTGCCAGCTCGACGTGCGCCTGGCCGACAGCGACAGCGCCTTGCAGATGGTGCGCGACGGCTCCGTGTTCGGCTGCGTGGCGGCAGAGTCCGGCACAGCGATCGATGCGGCCGCCGCCACCAGCGTCACGCCGCTGGGCACCTTGCGCTATGTCTGCGTAGCCACGCCCGTGTTCGCGGGCCACTGGTTCGGCGACGGCTTTATTGCCGAAGCGGTGCAACTGGCGCCGGCCGTCGTGGGCCAGCACGGCTTGCTGGCGCGTTTCCTCGCGGAACAATTGAACATGCGTGAACCGTTTCCGCACCACACCTTGCCGGTGGAAGCGGCGCGCCGCGGCTGCGTCCAGGATGGCCTGGCCTATGGCTTGATGCCGCAGCGCCTGGCCGCGCAAGCGCTGGCGACGGACCGTCTCGTGGATCTGATGCCGGGCAGCACCCTCGACGTACCGCTGAGCTGGCACGCCTGGACCCTGGACACGCCGTTTACCAAGCTGCTGTCCGAGCAGATCGTCAAGTCCGCGCGCGACTACCTGAACTAATTCAGTGACTTGATTTAAATATCCAGCGGGTCCACTTCCAGCGACCATTTCACGCGCGTCTTCATGGCGCGCAATGCCATCAGCCATTCCTTTAAAAACGCCTGCAGGGCGGGCCGCGAGGCGGACTCCAGCAGCAACTGCGCGCGGTCCACGTTGTAGACGCGTGTCATGCTCATGGGAATCGGGTCGTTGATGGTCACCTGCGGATGTTCCATGCATTCCTTGGCCGCCTGCAGGAACTCGATGGCCGTGGCCAGCTCGGGCGCTTCCGCGCGCAGCAGGGCCTGGAACAGGTACGGCGGCAGCGCCGCCTGCGCCCGCTCTTCCAGCAAGGTGGTGGCGAAGTGATCGTAATCGTGGTTGACGACGGCGTCGTACAGCGGATGGCGCGCATAGCGCGTCTGGATCAGCACTTCGCTAACGCTGCCGCCCTCCGTCTGCGCAGCCCGCCCTGCCCTGCCCGCCACTTGCATCAGCTGGGCGAACAGCCGTTCGCTGGCCCGGTAATCCTGGGAAAACAGGGCCGTGTCCGGATTCAAAATGCCGACCAGGGTCAGCTTTTTGAAATCGTGGCCCTTGGCCACCATCTGCGTGCCGATCAGGATATCCACTTCGCCCCGGTGCACGGTGTCGAACGCTTCCTGCGCGCTGCCCTTCTTGCGCGTGGAATCGGCATCGATGCGCAAGATCCGCGCCTCTGGAAACAATTGCTGCAAGCCCTCTTCCACGCGCTGCGTGCCGCGTCCCAGCGGCTGCAGGTCGACGTTGCCGCACGTGGGGCAATGGCGGGGAATGCGCAGTTCCAGGCTGCAATGGTGGCAGCGCAGCCGGTGTTCGGGCTTGTGCAGCACCATGAACGAGGTGCAGCGCGTGCAATTGCTGATCCAGCCGCACGATTCGCAGCAGATCACGGGCGAATAGCCGCGCCGGTTCAAGAACAGCAGCGACTGTTCACCGCGCTCCATGCGCAGTTTCAAGGCGGCTACCAAATGCGAAGTCAGGCCATCTTTTGGCCGGTCGCGCTCCATGTCGAGAATCTTGACGCGCGGCAACACCGCATTCTTGACGGCCCGTTCGCGCAACTCCAGCTTGCGGTAGCGCCCCGTCTGTGCATGGTGCCAGCTTTCCAGCGACGGCGTGGCCGAACCGAGCACGATGGGGATCTGCAATTGCCAGGCGCGCCACACGGCCAGGTCGCGCGCCGAATAGCGCAAGCCTTCCTGTTGCTTGTACGACGGGTCGTGTTCCTCGTCGATGACGATCAGTTTGAGTTTCGGCAAGGACGCCAGGATGGCCAATCGCGTGCCGAGCACGATGCGCGCCTGGCCCTGGTGCGCGGCCAGCCAGTGCAGCATGCGCTCGCCTTCGGACAGGCTGCTGTGCAGGGTGGCCAGCATGACGCCGGGAAAGCGCGCGCGGATATTGCCTTCCAGCTGGGGCGTGAGGTTAATTTCCGGCACCAAAATCAGGATTTGCGCATCGTCCTCGCGCGCCAGCACCTGGGCGCAGGCTTGCAGATACACTTCCGTCTTGCCGCTGCCCGTCACGCCGTAGAGCAGGGTTGGCTTGAAACCCTGGGCGCCGCCGATGGCGTCCGCCGCTTCCTGCTGGGCAGGATTCAGGGCCGGCATGTTCAACGGCGTGCCGTCATGCGCGTCGGCCAGCTTGCCCAGCTTCTTGATGGCGCGGTCGAGCGCCACGGTGGTGAGCACGCGCAAATTCTTCGGTAAACCCGGCAGCGCCACTTCACCGAGCGGACGCTGGTAGTAATCGGCCGCAAAGGCGGCCAGCGCCAGCCACTGTTCCGACAACGGCGCCAGCTGGCTGCGCACGGCCAGCACGTCCTTCAGTTTCGCGGCGGGCACGTCGGTGCTGTCGGACACGCCGACGATCAGCCCCATCACCTCGCGCCGGCCGAACGGCACCAGCGCCAGCTGCCCCACTTGCGGCAGAGGCACGGCAGCATCCGCGTCCGCCGCCGCGTTCCAGCGGTAGTCGAACAGGGCGTTCAAGGGCGTGTCGAGCGCGATGTTCAGGATGCACGACGTCAAAATGCACTGCGACATGGGGATAGGGCCTATCTCAATAAAAAAGCGCGCCGCAGAATCGATGGCGCGCGGGATGTCCGGCATCAAGCCAGCGGGCCATGATACTTGTTTCGCCCCTCAAACGCCTAACGGCAGGCAGGATGGCGCGGCATCGTGCCTGAAGAAAATTCTGTGGATAACTTTGTGGACAAAGCAAAATTAACTTTCAGAAAAATGTGGACAGAAAATTTCGATCGCCGTCAAGAGCGGCACGCAAGAAAAATTAAGTATTTAAAATCAACGACTTAAAAATTGACGCCCGGGAGGCTGGAAAACCGCAGGGCATTTCCGCCGCTGTGCATAACTGAACCATTTGTAATTTATTTATACAGAAATCAGCCCGCTTTTGCGGCGGCCGATCCGGAAAACCGGCGGCGGCATGCTGCAAAGTTGACAATTGCCGGGCAAGCGTTCGTTTTTCCCTGCCGGGCGGCGAAACATTGTTCAATTATCATGCAGTGCAACATGCACTTCAGGTGAAACCTGAACATCGGCGCTAAGTATCGGTTAACAAAATACTTTTCAATTTTATCCACAGAATCTGTTGATAACTTTGTGGACAATGAAGGAATAAGGCAGGCGAACGAAAGAATAACCTTATCAATAGCAACAAAGTCCGCCGAACAAGGCTTTTTTTATGTCTTAATAATCAAGCACTTGCAGAGCGTCTCCGGGCATGGCTTTTCGACTGCCTCTTATTTCCGCAGCAAAAAAAATTGTGCATAAGTCGGTATTTCTTGCGAAGGCGCAGCAAAGAAAAAGGCAGGCTTCCGCTGGAAAGCCTGCCTTTCTGCCCCTGCGCCAGGGGAAAACGGCTACTTACTGGCCGCTGCGCATGGCGCGGCTCATGCTGTGCACGGCTTCCACCATGGCCTCCACCGACTCCGGCGGCGTGAACTGGGAAATACCGTGGCCCAGGTTGAACACGTGGCCCGTGCCTTCCGACGGCGCGCCGAAGGCGTTGAGCACTTTCGCCACTTCGGCGCGGATCTGCTCGGGGCTGGCGAACAGGATGGCCGGGTCCAGATTGCCTTGCAAGCCCACTTTATGGCCCACCAGCTGGCGCGCGCGCGTCAGGTTGACGGTCCAGTCCAGGCCCACGGCATCGGCGCCGATGTCGGCGATCTGCTCGATCCACTGGCCGCCGCCCTTGGTAAACACGATGGCAGGGATTTTCACGCCATCCTTGTCGCGTTTCAATTGCGCCACCACTTGCTGCATGTAGGCCAGCGAGAATTCCTGATAGGCGCCATCGGCCAGCGCACCGCCCCAGGAATCGAAAATCATCACGGCTTGCGCGCCGGCATCAATTTGCGCATTCAGGTACTGCGCCACGGAAGTGGCGTTGATGGCCAGGATGTGGTGCATCAGGTCCGGGCGGTTGTACAGCATCTTCTTGATGGTGTGGAACTCTTTCGAGCCGCCGCCTTCCACCATGTAGCACGCCAGGGTCCACGGGCTGCCGGAAAAACCGATCAGCGGCACGCGGCCGTTGAGTTCCGTGCGGATCTGCGTGACGGCCTTGAAGACGTAGTCGAGCGATTCCAGGTCCGGCACTTGCAATGCCTTCACGTCCTGTTCCGTGCGCAGCGGGCGCTCGAACTTCGGGCCTTCGCCATCGGCGAAATACAGGCCCAGGCCCATGGCGTCAGGCACCGTCAGGATGTCGGAAAACAGGATGGCCGCGTCGAGCGGGAAGCGCTCCAGGGGCTGCAGGGTCACTTCCGTGGCGTAATCGGGATTCTTTGCCAGGCCCAGGAAGGAACCGGCCCGCTCGCGCGTGGCGCGGTATTCGGGCAAATAGCGGCCTGCCTGGCGCATCAGCCAGACTGGGGTGTGCTCGGTCGGCTGGCGCAGCAGGGCGCGCAGGAAAGTATCGTTCTGGAGCGGAGCAAATTGTGGCATGGAAGGCAATCAATAGCTTGGAGAAGCGGTATTATCGCATCCAATCGCCGCCATTTCATTGATTCCGGTGCCGCTTTGCAGCATTTGCCACGCACAGCGATGACTTTCGTTGTGCCAGCCCTTCCATTATGATGATGCACGCCGCCGCGCGCCTTGACCCTGCCTGGCGGCCCTTGATCCCCTCACTATACGGAGCCCGCATGACCTCGACCGCATCCAGCACCCCTTATGGCATCTGGCCATCGCCGATCAGCGCGGCCATCGTCGCCGCCGGCGCCTCGCCGCTGACGCAGCTGGCCCTGGGCGGTGCGGATGGCGGCGACGTGTTCTGGCTGGCCGGGCGCGCCAGCGAGGCGGGCCGCAACACCCTGCTGCGCCAGCGCGGCGCACGCGTCGATGAATTGACGCCGGCGCCCTTCAATGTGCGCACCCGCGTGCATGAATATGGCGGCGGCGCGTATGCCGTGGCCGGCGATACGGTCTACTTTTCGCATTTCGCCGACAATTGCCTGTACCGCGTGAGCGGCGACGCCGCGCCCGCAGCGTTCACCACCGGCGGCAACACGCGCCATGCGGATTTCGTGGTCGATGCGGCCCGTTCCCGCCTGATCGCCGTGCGCGAACAGCATCCGCAGGAAGGCCATGCCCTGCCGGAAAACTGCCTGGCCGCCGTCGGCTTCGACGGGCGCGAAACGGTGCTGGCGCGCGGCCACGATTTCTATGCGGCGCCGCGTTTGTCGCCGGACGGCAGCCAGCTGGCCTGGATCAGCTGGGACCACCCGCGCCTGCCGTGGCAAGGCACGGAACTGTGGCTGGCCGACGTGCAGGCAGATGGCAGCCTGGGCTCGCCGCGCCTGATCGCCGGCGGCGCGCGCGAGTCGATTTGCCAGCCGGAATGGTCGCCGAACGGCTTGCTGCACTTCGTGTCCGACAGCAGCGGCTGGTGGAACCTGTACCGCCTGCACGGCGCCGACATCGAGGCGCTGTGCCCGATGGAAGCGGAATTTGCCACGCCGCACTGGACCTTCGGCGGCAGCATGTACGGTTTCCTGTCCGACGACGAGATCGTCTGCACGTATATCCAGGCCGGCATCAGCTACCTGGCGCAATTGAACGTGGCGGCGGCCAAGCTGGAACCGATTCCCCACCCGTACCAGGAAATCCGCGAGCTGCGCGTGGGCCCCGGCTTCGTCGCGCTGCTGGGCGGCAGCCCCACCATCGCGCTGGAACTGGCGCGCATCGATTTGGCCAACCATGAACTGGAAGTGCTGGCGCAGTCGATCACGGCCCTGCCTGCGCTCGGCTACCTGTCCGTGCCGCGCAGCTTGAGCTATCCGAGCAACAATGGCCGCACGGCGCACGCCTTCTTTTATGCGCCCACGAATGGCGACGTGCAGGCGCCGGCAGGAACGTTGCCACCCGTCATCGTCATCAGCCACGGCGGCCCCACCAGCATGGCCAGTAATACCTTGAAACTGGCGACGCAGTACTGGACCAGCCGCGGCATCGGCGTGCTCGACGTCAACTATGGCGGCAGCAGCGGCTTCGGCCGCGAATACCGCGACGCGCTGCGCGGGCAGTGGGGCATCGTCGACGTGGAAGACTGCATCGCCGGCGCGCGCTACCTGGCCGCCAACGGCCTGGCCGACCCGGAACGCCTGATCATCCGCGGCGGCAGCGCCGGCGGCCTGACGACCCTGTGCGCCCTGACGTTCCACGACGTCTTCAAGGCGGGCGCCAGTTACTATGGCGTGTCCGACCTGAAGGGCCTGGACAACGATTCGCACAAGTTCGAATCGCGCTACACCGACTACCTGATCGCTTCGCAGCCGCAAGCCGAGGCGCTGTACCGCGAGCGCTCGCCCATCCACCACACGGATAAATTGTCGCGCCCGATGATCTTCTTCCAGGGCCTCGATGACAAGGTGGTGCCGCCGCAGCAGTCGCAGCTGATGGTCGACGCCCTGCAGGCGCGCGGCGTGCCCGTCGCGTATGTCCCGCTCGAAGGCGAGGGCCACGGCTTCCGCAAGGCGGAAAACATCGTGCGCACCCTGGACGCGGAACTGTATTTCTACCAGCGCGTGTTCGGCCTGCCCGTGGCTGCCGGCGAGCCTCCCGTGCATATCGCCAATTTGCCCGCATGACCCAGCAAAATGTCGACCAGCATCTGCTGGACGAGTTCGCCGCACTGGAGCAGCATGAGCAGATGATCCTGGCCCTGCTGGCGATCACGGGCGAACCGGTGGGCAAGCATGCCGTGTATGAACACTTGCAGCGCGCCAATGTCGTCGAACCGGACGGCACGCCGTTTTCCCTGCTGGTGGTGACGAACATGCTGCTGCGGCTGACGCGCCTGGCGCTGGCGTCGGAAATCGTGGGACGGGGCTTTGCCTGCGAAGCGAGGCTGCGCTGGCCCGCCATGCGCGCCGCCATCGAACACCTGGTGTTTCGCGACCTGTGCCAGGCCATCGAGCTGATCAATCCCGTGCGCCGCAACTGGGATGGCTATGTGGAGCTGCGCAGCTACCGCCAGGGCGTGGCGCGGCTGCGCATCGCCCTGCTGCGCAATGACGAGGTACGCCACGTGGCCGCCATCCTGGCCGCCTGCATGGCGTGCTATGAAGCGCAGCAGCTGCATCCGCTGATCGAAATCTTCGGCCGGCCGTTCGAGCCGGAGATGTTGTCTTTCGTCATGCCGCAACTGCAGGATGACATCCTCGCCGTGCTGCTGGGCAATGCGCCGCGCGAGCCGGGCACGGCGCACGCCATCCGCGCGTACGCGCGCGCGCACCACGCGCGCCAGGCGGCGGCTGGCGACCATATCGGCGCCGCCCTGCCGCTGGCCCTGGCCGAAGACGCCCTGCTGTGCGGCGAACTCGATGCGGCTGCGCGCTACCTGGCAGGCCAGCAGGGCCCGCAGGTGTTGTTTCTCGACAGCAGCATCGCCCTGTTGCGCGGCGAACATGCGCACGCCGTGGCGGGCTTCGAGACAGCCTTGAAGGGCTTGCGCAAGGAAACAGGCAAGCGCAAGCTGTGCTTCACGGGCATCGGCGGCCACTTGTACGTGCTGGCCTTGCTGCGCAGCAACGACGCCAAGCTGCTGAAAAGCGCGGAAACTTACCTCGATATCGCCCTGCACGCGCAGCCGAACCACGACAGCATCGTCTACCAGCAACTCCATACCCTGCGCCTGGTGCGCGCCGGCGTGCAACTGGCGGAAAGCATCCCCACGCGCAGCTGGGAAACGGCACTGCAGGCGCAACTGTTCCAGGCCTTGTTGTACTACTGGCTGGCCTTACCGCAGTTGAGCGAACGCAAGGATCAGCTGCGATCGCTGGTGCAGCAAGCCGACGCGGCCGGCTACGACCTGATCGCGGCGCAGGCGGCCGGCTTGCTGGGCTTGATGGGCGAGCCGCAGCAGGAGCGCTATGCGACGGCCAAGCGGGCGCAACATGGCTTGACGGACATGGCGCCGTGGTTCGAGCGCCAGGAAGCGTGGCAGCGCCAGCTGAGCGCGCTGATCAACCTGCAGCAGAACGCGCCCGCCGAGGCGCTGGGCGGCGTGTCGCGCCTGGTGTGGCTGGTGGCGTTCGACCCGCGCTTTGGCCTGACGGCGGTGGAAGTGCGCGAGCAGAAACGCGATGCGCGGGGCGGCTGGAGCAAGGGCCGCGCCATGGGCTTGAAACGCCTGGCCGAAGAGGCGGGCGACATCGACTTCCTCACGCCGCAGGATGCGCGCGCGGCGGGCAGCATCGCGCCTTTTAAACAATATTATTCGTCGGCGCCCCGCTATGAAGTCGAGCTCGACAAGGCAGCCGTCTTGCTGGTGGGCCACCCGCTCGTCTTCTGGCTCGATCATCCCGACACGCGCGTGGAACTGATCGCCGGCGCGCCCGAGCTCCTCATCAAGTCGCACGAGGGGCAGCTGTGGCTGGGCATGCAGCCGCCGCTGCCCGACAACGGCAGCAATGTGGTGGTGCAGCGCGAGACGCCGACGCGTTTGCGCGTGGTGCACATCCTCGACGAACACCGGCGCATCGGCGCCATCGTGGGCCTGGGCCTGTCCGTGCCCCTGCATGCGGAAAAACAGGTGATGCAGGCGATCGGCGCCATCTCGTCCATGGTCACCGTGCAATCGGACATCGGCGGCGGCGCGGGCGATGCGGAAGCGATCACGGCCGACCACCGCCTGCACGTGCACCTGCTGCCCTACCAGCAGGGTCTGAAAATGCAGATTCTGGTGCGCCCCCTGCTCGACAACGGCGCCTATTACGCACCGGGCAGCGGCGCCGAAAGCGTGTTTGCCGATGTGGCGGGCCGGGCCGTGCAAGCGCGGCGCGACTTGAACGGGGAACGCGAAGCGCAGCGCCAGCTCATCGGTCGCTGCCTGGTGCTGGAAGAGGCGGAAGAAGAGCATGGCGAGTGGCTGCTGGGCCAGCCTGCCCTGGGCTTGCAATTGCTGGTGGAGCTGCAGGCGCTGGACCCGGACGGCATGGTACTGGCCTGGCCCGAAGGCGAAACCATGCGCGTGTCGAAACGCATCGACAGCGGCCAGATGCGCCTGAATATCAAGAGCGAGAAAGACTGGTTTGCCGCCAGCGGCGAAGTGCAGATCGACGAAGACAAGGTGATGGATTTGCGCGCCCTGCTGGACTTGATGCAGAACAATAAAAGCCGCTTCGTGGCCCTGGGCGACAACCAGTTCCTCGCCCTCAGCGACGAATTGCACCGCCGCCTGTCCGAGCTGGCCGCGTATGGCGAGGCACATGCCGACGGCGTGCACATCCACCCGCTGGCCACGTTTGCGCTGGAAGAACTGGCCAACGACGCGGGCGGCGTGAAGGCCGACAAACTGTGGCGCGAACACTTGCTGCGCCTGCGCGCCCTCGACGACTATCAGCCGCAGCTGCCCAGCACCTTGCAGGCGGACTTGCGCGACTACCAGCTGGCCGGTTTTAACTGGCTGGCGCGCTTGGCGCACTGGGGCGTGGGCGCCTGCCTGGCCGACGACATGGGACTCGGCAAGACCTTGCAGGCGCTGGCCCTGATCCTGGCGCGCGCGCCGCACGGCCCCACTCTCGTCGTCGCCCCCACGTCCGTATGCATGAACTGGATCAGCGAGGCGCAACGCTTCACCCCCACCTTGAACATCAAACTGTTCGGCAGCGGCGACCGCGCCGACATGCTGGAAACACTGCAGCCGTTCGACGTGGTGGTGGCCAGCTATGGCTTGCTGCAACAGGAAGCCACTATGTTTGCCGGCGTGCGCTGGCATACGATCGTGCTCGACGAAGCGCAAGCCATCAAGAATGGCGCCACCAAGCGCTCGCAAGCCGTGATGGCCCTGCAGGGGGACTTCCGCATGGTGGCCAGCGGCACGCCACTGGAAAACCACCTGGGTGAATTGTGGAACCTGTTCCGCTTCATCAACCCCGGTTTGCTGGGTACCCTCGACCAGTTTAATTTGCGCTTTGCCGGTCCCATTGAGAAAGATCAAGACAAGCGCGCGGCGGCCGGCGCGCGCCTGCGGCTGCGCCGCCTGATCGCGCCATTCATCCTGCGCCGCACGAAGACGCAAGTGCTGTCGGAATTGCCGTCGCGCACGGAAATCGTGCTGGAAGTGGAATTGTCGCCGCAGGAAACGGCGCTGTACGAATCCTTGCGCCGCGAAGCGCTGGAAAAGCTGGCCATGGTGGAAGGGCCGGCATCGAAAAAAGCCATTCAGATCCTGGCCGAGATCATGAAGCTGCGCCGCGCCTGCTGCAACCCGCAACTGGTGGCGCCCGAGCTGGGCCTGGCCAGCAGCAAGCTGGCGGCGTTCGCCCAGTTGTTGTCGGGCTTGCTGGAAAACCGCCACAAGGTGCTCGTCTTCAGCCAGTTCGTCGACCATTTGACCCTGATCCGCCAGCACCTGGAGCAGCATGGCGTCAGTTACCAGTATCTCGATGGCAGCACGCCCATGCAGGAGCGCAAGCGCCGCGTCGACGCCTTCCAGGCGGGCGAGGGCGACGTTTTCCTCATCAGCCTGAAGGCGGGCGGCATGGGCATCAATTTGACGGCGGCCGACTACGTGATCCACATGGACCCGTGGTGGAACCCGGCCGTGGAAGACCAGGCGTCGGACCGCGCCCACCGCATGGGGCAATTGCGCCCCGTCACCATTTACCGGCTGGTGGCGAAGCACACGATCGAGGAAGGCATCGTCGAATTGCATCAGCACAAGCGCGACCTGGCCGACAGCCTGCTGGAAGGCAGCGACGCGGCCGCGCGCATGTCGGCCAATGACATGCTGGGCATGCTGCAGGAAGGGTTGAAGCAATGAGATTGAAAAAATGAGCGGCGCCACCGCGTTCCATGCGATGATCGTTTTTCCCTGTTTTGATGCCACGCCATGACCGACTATATCGCCACCAGCGCCGGCCAGCGCGCCACCTTTTTATGCGGCAAATCCTGGACCGCCTACGTCAGCACCTTCCTCATCGCCGTGCTGCTGTTTTTCGCCGCCCTGCCGCTGGCCTTCAAGTACAACGCGCGCGCCGCCTTCGTCGTGCTGATCGGCTCGGCCCTGATCGTCGGCTACCGCCTGCTGACCATCCGCAGCTATCAGCTGTACTACGACGAGGCGGGCGTCTGGCTGGCGTCCGGCATCTTGCCGTGGAAAAAGAAACTGACGGGCGTCAAATGGCGCGACATGGATGAAGCCGTCTATGAAACGAACTTCTGGAGCTGGCTGTTCCAGTCCTATACGGTACGAGTCAGCCAGCGCTACACGCAGGAAACGGAAATCCACGCCACCGGCATGGCGCGCGGCAAGGATGCCGTGGCGGCCATCAATGCGCGCCACCAAGAATTGCTGCACGGCAGCGCCATCGTGGTCTAGCGCGGCGCGCTCCCGGCGCAAAAAACTGCGCAGCGGCGGCAATTAATGCTAATCTTTGGGCCGCCCAGGCAAGCAAGGCCAACCTGTCAATAGTTGTTTGTTACTTATATTATCAGTTTATTATTTTCTGATCAGGACAAACAGCAAAATATTCAAGAGATAAACTATGCTGATAAAAAATAAAGTTGCGCTCGCCGCATTGATGATGGCCTTTACCCTGACACCGGCCAGCGCCGCCAAGAAGCCGCAGAAGCAAGGCAAGGCCAGCACCAGCAGCAGCAAGAAGAAAACCGTCGGCAAGAAAGCGGCCGTCGTCAGCGCCGCCACGGCAGCCACGGTAGCGGCCGTCGCCAGCGAGAACAGCAGCGACCGCTCCATGAATAACCTCAGCGGCCAGTTCCTCACGGCCCTGTGGCGCCTGGACCCGGAAAGCGCGATTTCGGTCGGCAAATACGATGGCGCCGCCAACCTGAGCATTCCCGACGCGGCCAGCCGCCAGAAGCAACTGGCCTTCATCGAAGAATGGCTGGGTAAATTCGGCAAGCTGAATGCGAGCAAAATGTCGGACAAGCAACGTACCGACCTGGCCTTGCTGACGAATAAACTGCAATCGGACCGCTGGTATCTGACCACCTTCCGCGAATTCGAATGGAATCCCGCCCAGTACAACGTGGCCGGCTCCATCGACTTCATCCTGAACACGGAATACGCGGCGCAGCCGCAGCGTCTGCGTACCTTGCTCAAGCGCATCGCCACCGTGCCGCAATACTACGCGGCCGCGCGCGCCAGCATCCATCAACCCACGCGCGAACACACGCAGCTGGCCATCGCCCAGAGCGCCGGCGTGCTCAGCGTGCTTGACGACCTGAACAAGACGGCACAGGCGTCCATCCTGACGCCGGTGGAAAAACAGCTGTACACGGCCCGCATCGCCGCGGCCCGCACAGCCGTGCAAGGCTATGCCGCCTGGCTGACGGAACAGGACGCCGCGCTGGCGCAGAACGGCAACGCGCGCTCCTTCCGCATCGGCAAGGAGCTGTATGAACAGAAATTTGCCTACGATATCCAGGCCAGCGTGAGCGCCGAGCAGATGTACCAGAAAGCCCTGGCCGCGCGCGAAAAGCTGCTCGAGCACATGGATAGCCTGTCCGACGAGCTGTGGGTGAAAACCATGGGCGCCACGGCCAAGCCGGCGGACCGCACGGCAAAGATCGGCATGGTGATCGACAAGCTGTCGAGCAACCACGTGGCGCCCGCCGATTTCGTGCCGGAAATCCGCCGCCAGATCCCGGAACTGCAGGAATGGGTGACCAGCCACAACCTGCTGACGATGGACCCGAAAAAACCGCTGGTCGTGCGTGAAACGCCCGCCTACCAGCGCGGCGTGGCTGGCGCCAGCATCGAGGCGCCCGGCCCGTATCGCCCGCAGGACCGCACGTATTACAACGTGACGCCGCTCGATGGCGAAACGCCGGAGCAGGCGGAAAGCAGCTTGCGCGAGTACAACCACTGGATCTTGCAGATCCTGAATATCCACGAAGCCATCCCCGGCCACTACACGCAGCTCGTGTACGCCAACAAGTCGCCGTCGCTGGTCAAGTCCATCTTCGGCAACGGCGCCATGATCGAGGGCTGGGCCGTGTATGGCGAGCGCATGATGCTCGAGTCCGGCTATGGCAATAATGCGCCGGAAATGTGGCTGATGTATTCAAAGTGGAACTTGCGCAGCGTCACCAACACCATCCTCGATTACAGCGTCCACGTGCTGGGCATGACGGAAGCACAGGCGCTGGATCTGCTGACGCGCCAGGCCTTCCAGACCCAGCGTGAAGCCAAGGAAAAATGGCGCCGCGTGCAGCTGAGCTCGGTGCAACTGACCAGCTATTTCAGCGGCTACAGCGAAATCATGGACTTGCGCGAACAGCGCAAGCAAGCGCTGGGCAGCAAATTCGTGCTGAAGGATTTCCATGAGCAATTCCTCAGCTACGGCAGCGCGCCCGTGAAAGTCATCAAGGAACTGATGAATTAACTGGCGCTCGCCGTCAGCTTGCAAAGGGCGCCGCGGCGCCCTTTTTTTTGCCTTTGCATCAGTATTTGCGCCAGCGCAAACCGTCGCGGCCCATAGTCGTTAATCTGCTGTGAAGGCAGGCGCCACCGCCCTCCTCACTGGCAATTGCCGATTTTCCTGCTAGGCTGGATACAGGAGCGTCCATGCATATGCCCATCCAGTTCGACACCCTCGATTACGCCAAACGCCTCGCCTCGGCCGGCGTGCCCACGCAACAGGCGGAAGCGCATGCGACGGCGCTGGGTGAAGTACTGGGTTCGGCCGTGGTCGTGCATGGCGAGCTGGCGGCGATGGAGCGCAATCTGCTGGGGGAAATCAAGCTGGTGGCGCAAAAGGTCGATACCAGAGTGGATGCGCTGGAACTGAAATTCGATACCAGAATAGATGCACTGGAGCAAAAATTCGACGCCCGCCTGGAACGCATGGACTTGCGCCATGGCGCCGACATGAAACACGTGTACTGGATGATGAGCACCCTGATCTTGCTCAACCTGGGCATCCTCAGCAAACTGATGCTGCAGTAAGCACGCACTCACTTGCGCAACCATGAAAAAGCCGCTGCTCCGGAAGGAGGTCAGCGGCTTTTGCCTGCGTATCTTGCACGTGCCAGCTTGCGTCTAGGACGCCTCTTCCGGCGCCTGGGTGGCCTTGACGAAGATGGGCGCCACCAGCAGGCCCAGCTCGAACAGCAGGCACATCGGGATGGCCAGCGAGAACTGGCTGACCACGTCCGGCGGCGTGACGATGGCGGCGATCACGAAGGCGCCGACGATGATGTAGGGACGCACTTCCTTGAGTTTCGCGATAGTAACCAAGCCCATGCGCACGAGGATCACCACCACCACGGGCACTTCGAAGGTGGCGCCAAAGGCCAGGCACATCGACATGACGAAATCGAGGTAGTTTTCGATATCGGGCGTGACGGCGATCGACGAGGGCGAAAAATCGCTGATGAAGTGGAACACGCGGCCAAACACAAAGAAATAGCAGAAGGCCACGCCGGCCATGAACAGCAGGGACGACGAGATGACCAGCGGCGCGATCAGGCGCTTTTCATGCGTGTACAGGCCGGGGGCGATAAACGCCCACATCTGGTACAGCACCCAGGGCAAGGCGACGATGAAGGCGATCACCAGGGTCACTTTCATCGGCACCAGGAACGGCGAAATGACGCCGGTGGCGATCATTTTCGAGCCGGCCGGCAGCGAGGCGATCATCGGCGCCGCGATAAAATCGTAGATATGCGAGGGCCCGGGCCAGTAAAACAGCACGGCGCAGACGACGGCGATACCGATCGAGGCCTTGACCAGGCGGTTGCGCAGCTCGACCAGATGCGAGATAAAGGTTTCTTCCACCGGAGATTTGCTACTCATGAGTAAAAGGAGGAGGAACTGGCGCGCGGACGAAAGCGCGCCACGCGGGCGGCCGCCGACTGCACGTGCAGCTTGCCGCCATGGCGCTGCTTGTACCAGCCGGGGATGGCGGAATTGCGCACCAGCTTCTTGCGGCGGAATTCGCGCGCCTTGCGGGCCAGGTCATCGTTGGTGGCGCGCAGCATGGCTTCATGGGCGTCGTGCTGCCCCTCAAACGCACTGGCATCGCCGCGCCAGGCGCTTTCCACCTCGGCCAGGTTGCCGGAGATCGAGTTTTCCACGCCATGCATGGATTTCTCCACGCTTTGCTTGACGGAATGGGCCGCATCCTGCACTTCCTTCTGCAGGTTTTTCAGCTCTTCCATTTCAATTTCGCGCGAGACTTCGGATTTCACCTGGTTCAGATAGCGTTGCGCGCGGCCATACAGGGTACCGGCCATGCGCGCCACTCTCGGCAACTTTTCAGGGCCGATGACTATCAACGCAACCACGCCGATGATGGCGATTTTAGAGAGACCGAGATCGATCATAAGCGGACAAGGGCTGTTACCGGACGAGGCAAGCGCCCCGCCACGCTATCAGAACTTGCTTTTCTCTTTCGTTTCGACGTCGATGGTGCTTTTGTCGGCCACTTGCGATGGCGCAGCAGGAGGGGTATTGGCTGCCGGGGCGTCATCTTCGCCCTTGACGCCATCCTTGAAGCCTTTGACGGCCTTGCCGATATCACCGCCGATATTGCCCAGTTTCTTGGTGCCGAAGACCAGCATCACAATGACCAGAACGATCACCCAGTGCCAAATACTCAATGAACCCATCACATTCTCCTTGCGGGACGGTGCCCGAATAGCGTCGACCAATGCCGGTAGTATACACGCGAACCCGGCGCGCAGCGAAATCAGTGTTGACCGCGCCAGGGGCGGGGACCGCCGTACACATGCATGTGCAGGTGATACACCTCTTGCCCGCCGTTCGGGCCGCTGTTGATCATGGTCTTGAAGCCCCCGGCAGGCGCGCCATCGGCGTCATACGTGACGGCGCAGCCGAACTCGGCAGCAAGCTTCGGCGCCAGACGCAGCAGCTTGCCCAGCATCTCCGTATGGCTGTCATCGCAGTCGGACAGGCTGGCCACGTGGCGCTTCGGGATCAACAGCAGATGCACGGGGGCGGCCGGGTTGATGTCCTTGAAGGCCAGCAAGTCCTCGTCCTCATACACGATGGTCGAGGGAATTTGTTTTGCAGCAATCTTGCAAAAAATACAGTTATCCACGCACGCTCCAGTAGGTCAGTGTTTGTCTGTTTCGCCGGCGTCGCGCAACTCATCCTTGCGTGCCGCCTTTTCTTCCAGGCCGGACAAGCCTTCGCGGCGCGCCAGCTCGTCGAGCACCTGCTGCGGCGTCAGGTCGAACTGCGCCAGCATCACCAAGCTGTGAAACCACAGGTCGGCGCATTCGTACAGGACCTTCGACGGGTCGTTGTCGCGGCGCGCATCCTTGGCGGCCATCACCGTTTCCGTCGCTTCTTCGCCGATTTTTTTCAGGATGGCGTCATCGCCCTTGGCAAACAGGCGCGCGACATAGGAGGTGGCGGGGTCGCCGCCGTTGGCCAGCTTGCGCGATTCGATCACGGCGGCCAGGCGTTTTAACGTTTCACTCATTTGCTCTTGCTTTCCGCGTAAATCGTCTCGGGGTCTTTCAGGACGGGGTCGGTGACTTGCCATTCGCCCGTTTTTTCGTCGCCTTCGAATTTCTGGAAGAAGCACGAATGGCGGCCCGTATGGCAGGCGATGCCGCCGGCTTGTTCGATTTTCAGCAAGACCACGTCTTCATCGCAATCGAGGCGGATTTCCAGCACCTTTTGCGTGTGGCCGGACTCTTCGCCCTTGTGCCACAGTTTCTTGCGCGAACGGCTCCAGTACACGGCTTCGCCCAGTTCCACCGTGCGCGCCAGCGCGTCGCGGTTCATCCAGGCGAACATCAGCACGTCGTTGCTGCCCGCTTCCTGCGCGATCACGGGCACCAGGCCGTGCTCGTCCCATTTGACCTTTTTCAGCCACTTGGCATTGCTTGCTACGATGGTTCCGTTTTGCATGTTCTGTATCCTGGGTACTATTTTGTTTACGCCAGGCGCATGGGAATGCCCTGCTGCGCCATGAACTGCTTGGCTTCCTGCACCGTGTGCTGGCCATAGTGGAAGATGCTGGCGGCCAACACGGCGTCCGCGCGGCCCACCTTGATACCATCGACCAGGTCTTGCAAGCCGCCCACGCCGCCCGAGGCGATGACGGGGATGCTGACGGCGTCGGACACGCCGCGCGTCAGGCCCAGGTCGAAGCCCACCTTGGTGCCGTCGCGGTCCATGCTGGTGAGCAAGATTTCGCCGGCGCCCAGGCTTTCCATTTTACGCGCCCAGTCAAAGGCGTCCAGGCCCGTGGCAGTGCGGCCGCCATGGGTAAACACTTCCCACTTACCGGGCGACACTTGCTTGGCGTCGATGGCGACGACGATGCACTGCGAGCCATGCTTTTGCGACGCCTCGTACACCAGTTGGGGATTCGTCACGGCCGAGGTGTTGATGCTGACCTTGTCGGCGCCCGCGTTGAGCAGCCGGCGTACGTCTTCCACCACGCGCACGCCGCCGCCCACGGTCAGTGGAATGAACACTTGCGACGCCACGGCTTCGATGATGTCGAAGATCAGGCCGCGGTTGTCGCTCGAGGCGGTAATGTCGAGGAAAGTGATTTCATCGGCGCCCTGCTCGTCATAACGGCGGGCAATTTCCACCGGGTCGCCGGCGTCGCGCAATTCCGTGAAATTGACGCCTTTGACAACGCGGCCATTGGTCACGTCCAGGCAGGGGATGATACGTTTTGCAAGCATGATGGTATCCAGATTGTCGCCAGGCCAGGGCGTGCACGCGCGCACCCCGGCCGGGCTGGCTTAAACGGCGGCGTCGGTCAGTTCGTCGGCGCGTTCCTGCGCCTGCGCCAGGTCGATCGTGCCTTCATAGATGGAACGGCCGCAGATCACGCCTTCGATACCTTCGGCCTGGACCGCGCACAGCGCTTCCACGTCGCCGATATTGTGCAGGCCGCCCGAAGCGATGACGGGGATCTTGACGGCTTGCGCCAGCTTGACGGTGGCCTCGATATTGATGCCGCCCATCATGCCGTCGCGGCCGATGTCCGTGTAGATGATCGATTCGACGCCGTAGGCTTCGAATTTTTTCGCCAGGTCGATCACTTCGTGGCCCGACATCTTGCTCCAGCCATCAGTTGCCACTTTGCCATCTTTCGCATCGAGGCCGACAATGATGTGGCCCGGGAAGGCGCCGCAGGCGTCGTGCAGGAAGCCGGGGCTTTTCACGGCCGCCGTGCCGATGATGATGTAGGTGATGCCGGCGTCGAGGTAGCGCTCGATGGTGTCGAGGTCGCGGATGCCGCCGCCCAGCTGCACGGGGATTTCCTCGATATCATTTTCCACCGCGAAATCTTGCACGGCCTTCAGGATGGCCTTCACGGCGCCTTCGTTCTTCGGCTTGCCGGCAAAGGCGCCGTTCAGGTCGACCAGGTGCAGCCGGCGCGCGCCTTGCATCAGCCAATGGCGGGCCATCTCGGCCGGGTCTTCGGAAAATACGGTGGCAAGTTCCATATCGCCTTGTTTCAGGCGTACGCAGTGACCGTCTTTCAGGTCGATGGCGGGAATGAGCAGCATGGTCAGTGTGATTTAGAGTGAGTGAGGGGCGGAAGCCGGATAGCTAACGTTAAGGTTGCCAGTGAACGAAGTTCTTGTACAGCTGCAAGCCAGCGGCAGCGCTTTTTTCAGGGTGAAACTGTGTCGCGAAAATATTATCACGGGCGACGGCACAAGCGAACGGCGCGCCATAGACAGTCTCGCCCACCGTGTGCGCCGCTTCTTGAGGTTGAGCAAAATAGCTGTGCACAAAGTAAAAATAGGCGTTGTCGGCGATACCATCCCACATGACATGGGACGCCGTTTGCCGCACTTGGTTCCAGCCCATTTGCGGCACCTTGAAGCGCGAGCCGTCTTCCTGCACCTGGCCGTCGAGCTGGAAGCGCACGACTTTGCCTGGCAGCAAGCCCAGACCGGCCGCATCGCCCTCTTCGCTGCCGTCGAACAACATTTGCTCGCCGATGCACACGCCCAGCACGGGCTTGCTGTCGGCCGCGCGCAGCAGCGCTTCGAGCACACCCGATTCGCGCAGGCTGCGCATGCAGTCGGGCATGGCGCCCTGGCCCGGCAAGACGATGCGGTCGGCGCTGTCGATGTCTTGCGCCGATCCGGAAATGCGCACGTCGGCTTCCGGCGCCACGGCGCGCAGGGCCTGCGCCACCGAGCGCAGGTTGCCCATGCCGTAATCCACCACCACAATTTTATTCATGTTTGATCCCGGAATCTACAATATAGCGAGCGCGGCGTTTACAGGCTGCCCTTGGTCGATGGAATGATGCCGGCCGCGCGCTCGTCGAGCTCGGCAGCCATGCGCAGCGCGCGGCCAAAGGCCTTGAACACGGTTTCGCATTGATGGTGGGCATTCGTACCGCGCAAGTTGTCGATATGCAATGTCACGCCCGCATGGTTGACGAAGCCGCGGAAAAATTCCAGGGTCAGGTCGACATCGAAGCCGGCGATCATGGCGCGCGTAAACGGGATGTGGTATTCGATGCCAGGGCGGCCCGAGAAATCGAGCACCACGCGCGACAGCGCCTCGTCCAGCGGCACGTATGCATGGCCGTAGCGGCGGATGCCCTTCTTGTCGCCGATAGCCTTGGCCACGGCCATGCCCAGGGTGATGCCCACGTCTTCCACCGTATGGTGGTTGTCGATATGCACGTCGCCCGTCGCTTCGATATCCAGGTCGATCAAGCCGTGGCGGGCGATCTGGTCCAGCATATGGTCGAGGAAGGGCACGCCGGTATTGAGCTTTTGCTGGCCCGTGCCATCGAGGTTGAGGGCGACGCGAACTTGCGTCTCATTGGTGTTGCGCGTGATTTCTGCGGTGCGGTTCATGGGAGGCTCTGGCGATAGGCTAAACGAGGGATGCCTTGAAGGCATCGTAAAAAAGGGAATTCTCTTCCGGGGTGCTGACGCTGATGCGCAGGCAATTGGCCAGCGCAGCATGCATTTTACTCATATTTTTAATTAAAACCCTGCGGGCAAGCAGTTTTGCGCAAACATCGTCGGAATCAGCCACACGAATCAGAAGAAAATTTGCCTTCGAGGGAAACACGGTCACGCCCGGCAGCTCCGCCAGGCGCAGCGCCAGCGTATCGCGCGCGCTGTTGAGCAGGTCCGCCTGGGCATTCAACACATCGAGGTGTTCGAGCGCGAATTCGGCCGCCGTCTGCGTCAGCACATTCACGTTATACGGCGGGCGCACTTTTTCAAACTGCGCCAGCAGGGCCGGCGCAGCCGACATGTAGCCGAGGCGGATGCCGGCCAGGCCCAGTTTCGACACGGTGCGCATCACCACCAGGTTCTCGAACTCGGGCAGGCGGCCCATGAAGCTGTGCTGTGCGAACGGCTCATAGGCTTCGTCGACGACGGCGATGCCCGTGTCGCCCAGGGCGGCCAGGATGCGTTCGATGTCGGCGCTGGCAAACAGGTTGCCCGTCGGGTTGTTCGGATAGGCGAGGAACACCAGCGCCGGGCGGTGCTGTTCAATCGCCGCCAGCATGGCGTCCATGTCCAGGCTGAAATCACTCTTCAAGGGCACGCCGACGAAATCCATGCCGGCGAACTGCGCCGAGCGCGCATACATGACGAAGGCCGGCACGGGCGCCAGCAGCACGGCGCGCTTGCCCGGCTCCTGATGGGCGCACGCCATGGCCAGGACGGAAATGAGCTCATCGGAGCCGTTGCCCAGCATGACGTCGAAGCCGGCAGGCACGCCCAGCTTGGCGCAGATGGCCGCCTGCAGGCTGGCGTACGACGGCGGATAGCGGTTCAGCGCCACGCCGGCCAGGCGCGCGCCCAGCTCTTCGCGCAGCTGCGCCGGCAGCGGATACGGGTTTTCCATCGCATCGAGTTTGATGTAACCGCTGGCATCGGCTACCTGGTAGCTTTTGACGGCCCGCACATCGGACCGCACGGTGTTGCTGATTAACTGATCGAGGAAAGACATGCTGCAAACACTCCTGATGGAATTAAAGGGAGACTAAATGACGACGTCTTCCGGCACGCTAGCGCTGCGCGCCTTGCGGGCCGGCGCTTTTTTCGCGGCGGGCGGCTTTTTCACGGCAGCCGGTTGTTTACTGGCCGCCTTGGCGGCCTTGGGCACGGCGGCGGCGCGGCGCTTGGCCGGCGCCTTCTTCTTTTCCGCCTTCGGCGCGGCCGGTTCGGCCAGCTCCTGCGCCAGCGCCGCCAATCGCTGTTCGATGATGGCGCAGTAATCGGGGTTCAACTCAAAGCCGACGAAATCGCGCCCGCAGCGCTTCGCCGCCAGCGCCGTGGTGCCGCTGCCCATGAACAGGTCGAGCACCACGCCGCCGGGCGGGCACGAAGCCTTGAGCATGCGCTCGATGATTTCGAGCGGCTTTTGCGTCGGGTGGTCGGCCCGTTCCGGGTGTTCCTTGTGCAAGCGCGACACGCTCCACAAGTCTTTCGGGTTGTAGCCCACTTCCAGCCATTTGGCGCCGATGAAGATCGAGCGCGAACGGGCTTTCTTGGTGGCCGCGTCGTAGGCGATGCGCACCGCGTCAAGGTCGAAGTAGTAATCCTTGCGCTTGACGAAGAAGCCGATGGTGTCGTGCACCGATGAAAAGCTGCGCACGCTGCCGCCCATGGACGGCACGCGGCGGTCCCAGATGATTTCATTCATCATCGCCATGCGCTGTTTCAGCATGACGAAGATCTCCGGCGAATAGCGCCAGGTCAGAAAAATATACAGGCTGCCGTTGGCTTTCAGCTTGGGCAGCGCCGCATCGATCCATTCTTCCGTCCAGCGCAGGTAGTCGGCCACCGACTGCTGGTCCGAGGCATTGCCGTAGTCCTTGCCCAGGTTGTACGGCGGATCCGTCAGGATCAGGTCCACCGAGCCATCGGGAATGCGCGCCAGCCCCGCCAGCGCATCTTCGCAATAGACCCGGTTGACCCAGTCCGGCTGCTCCGCCAACTTCGTCATGGCTGCGGCTTCAGACGCAATTCGGCGCTGCGCGCGTGCGCCTGCAAGCCTTCACCATACGCCAGGGTGGCGGCGACGCGGCCCAGGGTTTGCGCGCCCGCTTCACTGACGTGAATGATGGACGAACGCTTCTGGAAGTCGTACACGCCCAGCGGCGACGAGAAACGCGCCGTGCGCGACGTCGGCAGCACGTGATTGGGGCCGCAGCAATAGTCGCCCAGCGATTCGGACGAAAAGCGGCCCAGGAACATGGCGCCCGCGTGGCGGATCTGCTCGGCCCACTGCTGCGGGTTTTCCGCCGAGATTTCCAGGTGTTCCGCGGCGATGGCATTGGCGATCTCGCACGCCTCTGCCATGCTGCGCACCTTGATCAGCGCGCCGCGGTCGGCCAGTGAGGTGCTGATGGTGGCCTGGCGCGGCATCGTCGGCAGCAGCTTGGCGATGCTCTCCTCGACTTGCGCGATGTAGTCCGCGTCGGGGCACAGCAGGATCGCTTGCGCCAGTTCGTCGTGCTCGGCCTGCGAAAACAGGTCCATCGCGACCCAGTCCGGGTCCGTCGTACCATCGCACAGCACCAGGATTTCGGAAGGCCCCGCGATCATGTCGATGCCGACGATGCCGAACACGCGGCGCTTGGCGGCGGCCACGTAGGCGTTGCCGGGGCCGACGATTTTATCCACGGCGGCAATCGTCTGCGTGCCGTAGGCCAGTGCGCCGACCGCTTGCGCGCCGCCGATGGTGATCACGCGCGTCACGCCGGCAATCGCGGCGGCGGCCAGCACCATCTGGTTTTTCACGCCGTCGGGGGTCGGCACCACCATGATGATTTCGCCCACGCCCGCCACATGCGCGGGAATGGCGTTCATCAGCACGGACGACGGGTAGGCGGCCTTGCCGCCCGGGACGTAGATGCCGACCCGGTCCAGCGGCGTGATCTTCTGGCCCAGCACCGTGCCATCGGGTTCGGTGTAGGTAAAGCCGCGCAACTCCTCGCGCTGGCGTTCGTGGAAGGCGCGGATGCGCTGCGCGGCGATCTGCAGCGCCTCGCGCTGGGCCGACGGCAAGCCGTTCAAGGCTGCCTGCAATTCGGCTTGCGAAATATCAAACGCCGCCATTTCCGCCGCGCCGCCATGCGGGATGCGGTCGAAACGGTTGGTGTATTCCAGCACGGCGGCGTCGCCGCGCGTTTTCACATCGGCCAGGATTTTTGCGACCGACGTTTCAATCGCTGCATCGGTGCCCGCCTCGAACGCCAGCAGCGTATCGAGCGATTGTTGGAAACCATCCTGGCTTGAATCGAGCTTGCGTATCTGTATCGGCATAATCGGCTTTCTGCTACTGAAGGTATCTAGGCTTGCGAAGCGCGTTCAAACGCCTCGATGATCGGCTGCAAGCGCTCGCGCTTGAGCTTGAGCGCAGCCTGGTTGACCACCAGGCGCGACGAAATTTCCATGATGTGCTCGACCTCGACGAGGTTGTTCGCGCGCAAAGTGCTGCCCGTGCTGACCAGGTCGACGATGGCGTCCGACAGGCCCACCAAAGGCGCCAGCTCCATCGAGCCATACAGCTTGATCAGGTCGACGTGCACGCCCTTGGCGGCGAAATGCTCGCGCGCCGTGTGCACGAACTTGGTGGCCACGCGCAGGCGCGCGCCCTGGTGCACGGCCTTTTCGTAGTCGAAGCCGGCCTGCACCGCCACCGACATGCGGCAAGAGGCGATATTCAGGTCGATCGGCTGGTACAGGCCCTCGCCGCCGTGTTCGAGCAAGACATCCTTGCCCGCCACGCCGAAATCGGCCGCGCCGTACTGCACGTAGGTCGGCACGTCGCTGGCGCGCACGATGATGACGCGCACGTTCGGATCGTTGGTGGCCAAAATCAGCTTGCGCGAGGTCTCCGGGTTTTCCAGCACCTTGATGCCGGCCGCTTCCAGCAGCGGCATGGTGTCCTCAAAAATGCGGCCTTTCGAGAGCGCCAGTATCAGCTGCGAATTGTCGCCCGTGTTCGATCCGTTCATGCTCGTTCCTTGTTATTTAATGCGTACGATGTTCGCGCCGACGGCCGACAATTTCACTTCCATGCGGTCGTAGCCGCGGTCGAGGTGATAGATGCGGTCGATCAGGGTTTCGCCATCGGCGGCCAGGGCCGCGATCACCAGCGACGCCGAAGCGCGCAGGTCGGTCGCCATCACGGGCGCGCCGCGCAGCTGCTTGACGCCGGCGATGATGGCCGTGTTGCCTTCGATGGTGATGTCGGCGCCCAGGCGGTTCATTTCCTGCACGTGCATGAAGCGGTTCTCGAAGATCGTCTCGGTGACGCGGCTGGCGCCATTCGCGATCGTGTTCACCGCCATGAACTGCGCCTGCATGTCGGTCGGGAAGCCCGGGTATTCCGTGGTGCGGAAGCTGACGGGGTTCGGACGGGCCGACATCTCGGCGCGGATCCAGTCGGCGCCGAAGGTCATCGTCAGGCCCATGGCGCGCAGCTTGTCGAGGGCCGCGTCGAGGATATCGGTGCGCACGTTGCGCAGGGTGATATCGCCGCCGGTGGCCGCCACGGCGCACAGGAAGGTGCCCGTTTCGATACGGTCGGCGATCACCGCGTGCGAGGCGCCGTGCAGGGCGTCGACGCCCTGGATCACCAGGCGGCTGGTGCCGATGCCGTCGATCTTCGCGCCCATGGCCACCAGCAGGTGCGCCAGATCGGTGACTTCCGGTTCGCAGGCGGCGTTTTCCAGGATGGTTTCGCCTTCGGCCAGGGTCGCTGCCATCAGCAGGTTTTCGGTGCCGGTGACGGTGATCATGTCGGTGACGATGCGCGCGCCTTTCAGCTTGGCGCACTTGGCGTAGATGTAGCCCGCTTCGATGCGGATCTCGGCGCCCAGCGCTTCGAGGCCCTTGATGTGCTGGTCGACGGGACGCGAACCGATGGCGCAGCCGCCCGGCAGCGAAACCTTGGCTTCGCCGAAGCGCGCCAGCAGGGGGCCCAGCACGAGGATCGAGGCGCGCATGGTTTTCACCAGTTCATACGGCGCTTCCAGGGTGTCGATGGCGCTGCCGTTGAGAACCACGCGGTCGCCGTCCTGCTGCACTTTCAGGCCCGTCTGGCCCAGCAGTTTCAGCATGGTGGCCACGTCGTGCAGGTGCGGCACGTTCGTCAGGTTCAGGTCGCCCGCGGTCAGCAGACCCGCGCACAGGATGGGCAGGGCCGCGTTTTTCGCGCCGGAGATGGCGATGTCGCCGTTCAGGCGGTTGCCGCCGTTGATGAGGAGCTTGTCCATGTGCTTATCCTTGGAATTCTTCAGGTGTCAGGGTTTTCATCGACAGCGCGTGGATTTCCTCGCGCATGCGGTCGCCCAGCGCCGCGTAGACGATCTGGTGACGCTGGATCAAACGCTTGCCGGCAAACGCGGGCGAAACGATCACGGCCTGGAAGTGCTGGCCATCGCCCTCCACTTCGAGGTGCGTGCATTCGAGGCCGGCCGACAGATAGCCGTGGATCAGTTCTGGAGTGGTGGTCACGATAAGTCCTTGATATTGAATAATGTAGTGATGTGATGTGCCGCAATCAACGGCGCAATGAGTGTCGTAATCAATGTCGCAAACGATAGCCGCTCTTCAGCAGGCGGATCGACGCCAGCGCCAGGATCACGAGGAAGCCGGCGACAATGGACACGCTGAGCCACGGGCTGACGTCGGACACGCCGAAGAAGCCGTAGCGGAAACCGTCGATCATGTAAAAGAAGGGGTTCAGATGCGATACCGTCTGCCAGAACGGCGGCAGCGAGTGGATCGAATAGAACACGCCCGACAAGAAGGTGGCCGGCATGATCAGGAAGTTCTGGAAGGCGGCCAGCTGGTCGAATTTCTCGGCCCAGATGCCGGCGATCAAGCCCATGGTGCCCAGCATGGCGGCGCCCAAAAAGGCGAAGACGACGATCCACAGCGGCGCGACAAACGACAGGTCGGCGAACCAGCACGTGATGGCAAACACGCCAAAGCCCACGGCCAGGCCGCGCGCGACGGAAGCGAGTACATACGCCGAGAAGATTTCCCAGTGCGACAAAGGCGTGAGCAGCACGAACACGAGGTTGCCCGTGATCTTGGACTGGATCAGCGAGGACGAGGAATTGGCGAACGCGTTTTGCAGCACGCTCATCATCACCAGGCCGGGAATCAGGAAGGCCGTGTAGCTGACGCCGGGGCTCGGCTCCACGCGGCCGTCGAGCACATGGCCGAACACCAGCAGGTACAGCATCGACGTGAGCACGGGCGCGGCCACGGTTTGCGTCGCCACTTTCCAGAAGCGCAGCGTCTCTTTGTAGACGAGGGTGCGAAATCCTGTCGAAATCATACGGTACCTTTATCCATGATCTGCAAGAAGATATCTTCCAGGTCGGCTTGTTGCAATTGCATTTCATCGATCTCGGCGCCCGCTTCGCGCAGGCGGGCGAGGATTTTTTCGACTTCGCTGTATTCGTTGACGCGCAGGCTGAACTTGTTCGGCGCCTGCTGTTCTTCCGGGTGCAGCACCAGGTGCTGCAGGTCGGCCGGCAGGCTGCCATTCTTGAGGTGCAGCTGCAGCTGCGAGCCGGCGATGCGGCGGATCAGGGCCGACATGGTGTCGAGCGCCACCACCTTGCCGGTTTTCAGCATGGCCACGCGCTGGCACATGGCTTGCGCCTCTTCCAGGTAGTGCGTGGTCAGCACGACCGTGTGGCCGCCTTCGCGGTTCAGGCGCGAGATGAACTTCCACAGCGTCTGGCGCAGTTCCACGTCGACGCCGGCCGTCGGCTCATCGAGCACGATGACGGGCGGCTTGTGCACCAGCGCCTGGGCCACGAGCACGCGGCGCTTCATGCCGCCGGACAGGGCGCGCATGTTCGTATCGGCCTTGCCGGTCAGGTCGAGGTTTTCCATGACCTCGTCGATCCACCTGTCGTTGTTCGGCAAGCCGAAATAGCCGGACTGCAGGCGCAAAGTTTCGCGCACGGTGAAAAACGGGTCGAATACCAGTTCCTGCGGCACCACGCCCAGGTTGCGGCGCGCATTGCGGAAGTCCGTGACCACGTCGTGGCCATGGATCTTGACGGTGCCCGCGTCGGGGCGTATCAGGCCGGCGATGATGGAAATGAGGGTGGTCTTGCCGGCGCCGTTCGGGCCGAGCAGGCCGAAAAACTCGCCTTCTTCGATGGCCAGCGACACGCCGCCCAGCGCCTTGAGCGATTTATAGCTCTTTTCTACATTCGTTATTTGAATTGCGGTCATGTGCTTGTTTCAAGTGTAATGCGTCTGGTGTGATGCGCCAGTTGCCGGTGCAATGCAGGCCGGCTGGCCGGTGCAGGGCGCCCCTTCCGCAGAGGGTGGCGCAACAGTCAATTATAGTTGGAAACTTCGTGGAACACTTGGAGATCAATCCGACGGCGCTGCTGGCCTGCCGGCTTGAAAGCTACTGCTGATGCGGGGAGTGGGACAGGATCAATGATGATGCAGGTCGGACGGGCTGCGTTCGGCGTGGCCGCCGGCGCTGGCGCAGTCGTCGGTCGTCAACGTGCTCGAAACGAGCGAGCAGACGCCATACAGCTTGGTAAGGTTTTTCAGGTTGTCCGGCAGGTTTTTCAGCTCCAGCACGCCGCCGGCATCCTGCGCGGCGCGCTGCCACGTCAGCATGACGGAGACGGCGGCCGAATCGACGGCTTTGACGTTGCGCAAGTCAAACTTCGTCTGACCCGAGCGGATGGCGTCCAGACCCTGCTCCAATGCCGAAGTGGCATTGTGCACGGTCAGGGAAGTCAGGGACTGCAAGGTGTCGAGAGAGTCGGGCATGGCGTCGGGCTGCGCTGGTCTGGAGCTGGGTCAGGAGCTATATGATAGCCGATTATTTGGCTTTGGCAGCGGGACGGCTGGCCAGGGCCTTGTTTTTTGCCTGCAAGGTCTTGATCAGGCCATCGATGCCGCCCTTGCTGATCTCGCTGGCGAAGCTGCTTTTGTACGTTTCCACCAGCCACGCGCCCAGCACGTTGATGTCATAGATCTTCCAGCCGGATGGGGTTTTCGCCACGCGGTAGTTCAGGGGCACGGGTTCGCCGCGCGCCACATTCACCTGCGAGCGCACTTCCACTTCCGTGTCGGCCGGGTCGGCGCGCAGCGGCTTGAATTCCACGGTTTCGTTCTTGATCTGCGACAAGGCGCCCGAATATGTGTAGATCAGCAGGGTACGGAATTCGCTGGACAGCTGTTTTTGCTGGTCCGGCGTGGCGTCGCGCCAGAAGCGGCCGGCGGCCAGGGCCGTCATGCGCTGGAAATCCACGTACGGCAGGATCTTGCTTTCCACCAATTCGGTGACGCGCTTGATATCGCCAGCCTGGATGGCCTTGTCGTTCTTGGCCGTCTCGATCACGTCCTGGCTGATGCGTTTGACCAAGACGTCCGGCGCTTCCACGGCGGGAGCGGCCTGGGCGGCGGTGGCAAAGGCGATGGTGGCCATCGCCAGCAGTTGTTTCATCAATTTCATGGTTCTACCTTTCATGGTGTTGCTATGCACCGGCTGGCGTCGATCGCAGCCGTGGTGTTTCTTTACCGCAGTTTACTCCTGAGGCCTAGCCTGGGAAGCCACGGTATTGCTACCAGATGTTACGAGGTCCGCCGGCGCCACATCGGCCGCGGCCGTCGCAGGCGGCGTTTCCGCTGGGACAGGCTGCGGTTGCGCCTCATAGGCCGGCTCGTAATCGCTGGTGTCGTTTTTTGGCACTTTGCGGTCGCGGCGGTCCGTATCGCCATCGAAAACCTTGCTTTCGCGCGCCTGCAGGAAGCCGTCGCGGATGAATTCATAACGGTCCAGTGCGGCCGCTTCCATCAGGTTGGTCGCGTCGAGCAGCGCGGCGCGCTTGTCGACGACGCGCGTCACCGTGCCGATATTGCGCACCGAGACAGGCTCCTTGTAGCGCCATGGGTCGCCCGTGATATCGAGCGGCAGGGCCACCGTGTCGCGCACGGTCGATGGGCCCAGCAGCGGCAGCATCACGTACGGACCAGGCTGGACGCCATACCAGCCCAGGGTCTGGCCAAAGTCTTCGTTATGCTTCGGAATGCCCGCCTGCGACGCGATGTCGATCAGGCCGAAGATGCCGAAGGTCGAGTTCATGCTGACGCGCACGACGTCTTGCAAGCCCGCCTCACCCTTGCCTTGCAGCAAGTTGTTCACGGCGCTCCACACATCGGACAAGTTGCCGAAGAAATTGCCCACGCCCGTTTGCACGAACGATGGCGTGACGGTCTTGTAAGCCGTGGCGACCGGTTTCAGGGCCACCTGGTCGACGGTGTCGTTGAACTTGAACATGGCGCGGTTGTAACCCTCGAGCGGGTCGCGCGGATTGGTGCCGGTGGCGCAAGCGCTCACGCTGGCGGCGATGGCCAGGGCCAGGCCGATACGCGCCAGGCTGCCTTGGGATTGTTTGGTCGACTCGCTCATTTGCTGTCCTTTCCTTCCGCTGCCTTGCTGTAGATGAACTGATTGATCAGGTCTTCCAGCACTGTGGCCGATTGAGTACGGGCAATCTTGTCGCCCTCCGCCAGGTTCGCCAGATCGCCGCCTGCTTCCAGGCCGATATATTGCTCACCCAGCAAACCGGCCGTCAAAATCTTGGCCGAGCTGTCTTTCGGAAATTTGTAGCCATCTTCGATGTCGAGTTTCACCAGCGCCTGATACGTCTTGTCGTCAAAGCGGATCTCCGCCACGCGCCCCACCACCACGCCAGCGCCCTTGACGGGCGCCTGCGGCTTGAGGCCGCCAATATTGTCGAACTTGGCACTAATGGTATACGTCTTGCTGAAAGACAGCGAGCTCATATTGCCGGCCTTGAGCGCCAGAAACATCAATGCCGCCACACCCAGCAAGACGAACAAGCCGACCCAGACATCCAAAGATTTACGTTGCATAAACAATCCTAAATAATTTTTACTTGCTGCCGCCTGCGCAACATCTTGCCCAGGCCCGCTGTTTTGTCGCTGATTGGCAATTACTTGCTAAACATCAACGCCGTCATCATGAAATCGAGCCACCACACCATCAACGATGAAATGACCACCGTGCGCGTGGTGGCGCCGGACACGTCTTCCGGCGTCGGCTGTGCCTGGTACCCCTGGAACAGCGCGATGAAGGTCACCGCAATACCGAACACCAGGCTCTTGATGGTGCCATTGCCCACTTCTTTCCAGACATCCACGCCGCCCTGCATCTGCGACCAGAACGAGCCTTCATCGACGCCGATCAGCACCACGCCGACCAGGTAGCTGCCGATGATGCCGACGGCCGTGAAGATGGCGCCCAGGATAGGCATGGCGATCACGCCGGCCCAGAAACGGGGCGCCAGCACGCGCTGGATCGGGTTCACGGCCATCATTTCCATGGCCGACAATTGCTCGCCCGCCTTCATCAGGCCGATTTCCGCCGTCAGCGAGGTGCCGGCGCGGCCGGCAAACAGCAGCGCCGTGACGACGGGGCCCAGTTCGCGCGTCAGCGACAGCGCCACCAGCAAGCCCAGCGACTGCTCGGCGCCATACGTGGTCAGGGTGTAATAGCCTTGCAAACCCAGCACCATGCCGACAAACAGGCCGGAGACGGCGGTAATCACCAGCGAGCGGTTACCGATAAAAAACAGTTGCTCAATCACCAAGCGCGGACGGCGCCACAGGCCGCCCGACGAGGCGATGATGATGAAAAACGAGCGCACGGCAAAGCCGAGGTCTTGTACCGAATTGCGCAACCATGCTCCGATCGCCGCCAGGAAACGCGCGATCATCGGCCGCCCCCCGCCTGCAAGCCCAGGTCGTCGGCCAGCGACTTGCCCGGGTAATGGAACGGTACGGGGCCATCGGCCTCGGCATTGACGAACTGCTTGACGTACGGATGCGTCGACACGGCCATCTCGGCCGGCGTGCCGTGCGCCACAATCTTGCCCGATGACAGAAAATAGACATAATCAGCGATGGCGAAACACTCCTTCACATCGTGCGATACCAGGATAGACGTGGAACCCAGCGCATCGTTCAGATTGCGGATCAAATTCGCCGTCACGCCCATGGAAATCGGGTCCAGGCCGGCGAACGGCTCGTCGTACATGATCAGTTCGGGGTCGAGCGCGATAGCGCGCGCCAGCGCGACGCGGCGGCCCATGCCGCCCGAGATCTCGGCCGGTTTCAATTGCGCCGCATTGCGCAAGCCGACGGCATGCAGCTTCATCAGCACCAGGGTGCGGATCAGCTCTTCATTCAAGTCCGTGTGTTCGCGCAGGGGGAACGCCACGTTCTCGAACGCCGTCAAGTCTGTAAACAAAGCGCCGTGCTGGAACAGCATGCCCATCTTGCGGCGCAGCTGATACAGCTCGTCGGTTCCCAGCGTATGCACGATCTGGCCGTCGACATTCACGGAACCGGAACTGGGACGCAGCTGCCCGCCGATCAGGCGCAATACGGTCGTCTTGCCACTGCCGGAGCCACCCATGACGGCCACAACTTTTCCACGTGGGAAATCCATTTGAAGGCCCGATAAAATCGAACGTTCTCCATAGGCAAAGTGTAAATCACGGATCTCAACAAGATTTGGCACGACGAAGCTCACTATTTTAATGGCGTATTGTAGTGCAGAAACGCCAACCTCTGCTGAGACACCCCTCGGGACAGCCCCGTAAAGGGGAAGAATACAACACTAATGAATCGAAAGTCAGATATTGTAGTGGAAATTTGGCCCGCACATCGCGTCCCTGTCCGGCGATGTTCACAGCTGTTGACTTGACAAGTAAAAATAACAAGGGCCACGCCGCATTCCGCGCCGTGGCCCTGGCAAAAAAACGACCAATTGCTCGTTAATTTTAGCGCGGCAGCAGGGAAGCCCCCATCAGGAACTCATCGACGGCGCGCGCACACTGGCGCCCTTCGCGGATGGCCCACACCACCAGCGACTGGCCGCGGCGCATGTCGCCGGCCGCAAACACCTTGGCCACCGAGGTCTGGTAGCAGCCGGCGCCATCTGTTGTCGCTTTGACATTGCCGCGCGCATCCGTGTCGACGCCGAACGCTTCCAGCACCTGTTGCACAGGGGAAACAAAACCCATGGCCAGGAAGACCAGGTCCGCCTTCATCTCGAATTCCGAGTTCGGCACTTCGCTCATCTTGCCGTCTTTCCATTCGACACGGCAGGCGATCAGCTTTTCCACCTTGCCGCCCTTGCCTTCGAAACGCTTGGTGGCCACGGCCCAGTCGCGCTCGCAGCCTTCCTCGTGCGAAGACGAGGTGCGCAGCTTGGTCGGCCAGTACGGCCACACCAGCGGCTTGTTTTCCTGTTCCGGCGGCTGCGGCATCAGTTCGAACTGGGCCACCGAGGCGGCGCCATGGCGGTTCGAGGTGCCGACGCAGTCGGAACCCGTGTCGCCGCCGCCGATCACCACCACGTGCTTGCCCGTGGCCTTGATCTGGTCCTTGAGCTTGTCGCCCGCGTTGACCTTGTTTTGCAGCGGCAGGAAATCCATGGCGAAATGCACGCCCTTCAGCTCGCGGCCCGGCACGGGCAAGTCGCGCGGCTGCTCGGCGCCGCCGGCCATGATGACGGCGTCGAATTCTTTTTCCAGGTCTTCCGGGAAAATGGTTTCCTTGGCCCAGTTGTTCACGTGGGCAGGGAAATCCTTGCCCACCAGTACGCTGGTACGGAACACCACGCCTTCGGCTTCCATCTGTTTCACGCGCAAGTCGATGTGCGACTTTTCCATCTTGAAGTCGGGGATGCCATAGCGCAACAAACCACCGACCCGGTCGCTCTTCTCGAACACGGTGACGGCGTGACCGGCGCGCGCCAGCTGCTGCGCCGCCGCCAGGCCCGCAGGGCCGGAACCGACGATGGCCACTTTCTTGCCGGTACTGAAGCCTGCAGGCTGCGGCGTGACCCAGCCGTGCTCCCAGCCCATGTCGATGATTTTATGCTCGATCGACTTGATGCCGACCGGATCTTCATGGATGCCCAGGGTGCAGGCCGATTCGCACGGCGCCGGGCAGATGCGGCCCGTAAATTCCGGGAAGTTGTTGGTCGAATGCAAGATGTCGAGCGCTTCGCGGTAAGCGCCGCGGTACACCAGGTCATTCCAGTCGGGAATGATGTTATTCACGGGACAACCCGTGGTGCAGAAGGGAATGCCGCAATCCATGCAGCGCGCGCCTTGCACGGTCGCTTGCGCGTCCGACAGGTGCAGCACGAATTCCTTGTAGTTCTTCAGACGCGCGGCAGGCTCCAGATAGTGTTCGTCCTGGCGCTTGAATTCCATGAAGCCGGTAATTTTACCCACGATGTTTCCTTTGTATTTGCTGGCTGGGAGCGGCCGGGCCGCTCCCTGTCATTGCTCTATGCGATTGATCTTGGCTGGCTCAGGCGGCGACGGCTTGGACTTCCATGGCGGCATCGGCAGCCATTTCAATCAGCGCACGCTTGTATTCGTTCGGGAAGACTTTCACGAACTTGCCGCGCGCCGCGGCCCAGTCGTCCAGCAAGACGCGGGCGCGGGTGCTGCCCGTGTGCTTGAAGTGACGCTCGATCAGGCGCTTGAGGATGACTTCATCCGCTTCCGGCACGCCGTCGCGGTGCTGCGTATGCCAGGCGTCGCGGTCCAGATGCTGCTCCGCCGCGGAGACGACCTTGTCCAGGCTGACCATGGCCGTGTTGCACTTGCTGGCAAAGTCGCCCGCCGGGTCATACACATAGGCGATGCCGCCCGACATGCCGGCCGCGAAGTTGCGTCCCGTGTTGCCCAGGACCACCACCGTGCCGCCCGTCATGTATTCGCAGCCATGGTCGCCCAGGCCCTCGACCACCGTGGTGGCGCCCGAGTTGCGCACGGCAAAGCGTTCGCCCGCCACGCCATTGAAGAAGGCTTCGCCGGCAATGGCGCCGTACAGCACCGTATTGCCGATGATGATGTTGTCCACGGCCCAGCCACGGAATTCCGTATTCGGCCGCACGATGATGCGCCCGCCGGATAAACCTTTACCCACGTAATCGTTGCCCTCGCCCACCAGGTCGATGGTGATGCCGTGCGCCAGGAAGGCGCAGGCCGACTGGCCCGCCGTGCCTTGCAGCTGGATGTGGATGGTGTCGTCCGGCAAGCCGGCATGGCCGTATTTCTTCGCCACTTCGCCGGACAGCATGGTGCCCACCGTGCGGTTCAAGTTGCGCACGGGCGAGATGAAGGAGACGCGCTCGCCCTTTTCCAGCGCCGCGCGCGCTTGCGCGATCAGCTTGTGGTCCAGCGCCTTTTCCAGTGCATGGTCCTGGAACTCCACGTGGCGACAGGCCTGGCCATCCGGGGTTTCCGGCTTGTAGAAGATGGCCGAGAAGTCCAGTCCCTGCGCCTTCCAGTGCGAAATCGCCTTCGATTTATCGAGCAAGTCCACGCGGCCGATCAGCTCGTCATACGTGCGGATGCCCAGCTGCGCCATCAACTGACGGGCTTCCTCAGCGACGAAGAAGAAGTAATTGACGACGTACTCGGGCTTGCCCGAGAACTTGGCGCGCAGCACCGGATCTTGCGTGGCCACGCCCACCGGGCACGTATTCAAGTGGCATTTGCGCATCATGATGCAGCCTTCGACCACCAGCGGCGCCGTGGCGAAACCGATCTCGTCGGCGCCCAGCAGGGCGGCGATGACCACGTCGCGGCCCGTCTTCATCTGGCCGTCGGCTTGCACGCGGATGCGGCTGCGCAAGCCGTTCAAGACCAGCGTTTGTTGCGTTTCAGCCAGACCCAGCTCCCACGGCGTGCCCGCATGTTTCACGGACGACAGAGGCGAAGCGCCCGTGCCGCCGTCGTGGCCGGCGACGACCACGTGGTCGGCTTTCGCCTTCGTGACGCCGGCAGCCACCGTGCCGATGCCCACTTCCGACACCAGTTTCACGGAGATCGAGGCGCGCGGATTGGCGTTCTTCAAGTCATGGATCAGCTGCGCCAGATCTTCGATCGAATAGATGTCGTGGTGCGGCGGCGGCGAAATCAAGCCCACGCCCGGCACGGAAAAGCGCAGGCTGGCGATGTATTCCGACACCTTATGGCCTGGCAACTGGCCGCCTTCGCCCGGTTTCGCGCCCTGCGCCATCTTGATCTGGATCTGGTCGGCCGAGTTCAGGTAGGCCGCCGTGACGCCGAAACGTCCCGACGCCACCTGCTTGATGCGCGAGCGCATGGAATCGCCTTCCTGCAGCGGAATATCGACGACGATCTGCTCGGCGCCCACCACCGACGCCATGGTGTCGCCCTGGCGGATCGGGATGCCCTTCAATTCCTGCGTGTAGCGGTTCGGATCTTCGCCGCCCTCGCCCGTGTTCGACTTGCCGCCGATGCGGTTCATGGCCACGGCCAGGGTCGCGTGCGCTTCCGTGCTGATGGAGCCCAGCGACATGGCGCCCGTGGCGAAGCGCTTGACGATTTCCTTGGCCGGCTCCACTTCGTCGAGCGGGATCGCCTTGGTCGGGTCGAGCTTGAACTCGAACAAGCCGCGCAGGGTCAGGTGGCGACGGCTCTGGTCGTTGATGATTTGCGCATATTCCTTATAGCTGGAGAAATTGTTGCTGCGCGTGGAATGCTGCAATTTCGCAATCGCATCCGGTGTCCACATGTGGTCTTCACCGCGCACGCGGAACGCGTATTCGCCGCCCGCATCGAGCTTGTCAGCCAGCACGGGATCGTTGCCGAAGGCCAGCGCGTGCAGGCGCAGCGCCTCTTCCGCCACTTCAAACACGCCGATGCCTTCCACGTTCGAGGCCGTGCCCTTGAAGTATTTGTCCACCAGCGACTTGTTCAAGCCGATGGCTTCGAAGATTTGCGCGCCGCAGTACGACATATACGTGGAAATGCCCATCTTCGACATGACTTTCATCAAGCCTTTACCCACTGCCTTGGTGTAGTTGTAGATGGCCTTGTCGCCCGACAAGTCACCGGGCAAGCCGTGCGCCATCTCGACCAGGGTTTCCATGGCCAGATACGGGTGGACGGCTTCCGCGCCGTAGCCGGCGAGCAAAGCGAAGTGGTGCGTTTCGCGGGCCGAGCCCGTTTCCACGACGAGACCGGTGGAGGCGCGCAAACCCTTGCTCACCAGGTGCTGATGCACGGTGGAGGTGGCCAGCAGCGCGGGGATCGCCACCTGGTCGGCGCAAATGGCGCGGTCCGAGACGATGAGGATATTGTGGCCGGATTTCACGGCGTCGACGGCTTCCGCGCACAGCGAGGCCAGGCACGCTTCCACGCCTTCCTTGCCCCAGGCCAGCGGGTAGCAGATGTCCAGTTCGTACGACTTGAACTTGCCGCCCGTGTGGGCGCTGATGTTGCGCAAGCGGGCCATGTCGTCAAAGCCCAGCACGGGCTGCGCCACTTCCAGGCGCATCGGCGGGTTGACATTGTTCGTATCGAGCAAGTTCGGTTTCGGGCCGATGAAGGACACCAGCGACATCACCATCGCTTCGCGGATCGGGTCGATCGGCGGATTCGTCACTTGCGCGAACAGTTGCTTGAAGTAGTTATACAGCGGTTTGAGCTTGTTCGACATGACGGCCAGCGGCGAGTCATTGCCCATCGAGCCCGTCGCCTCTTCGCCGGCCACGGCCATCGGCGCCATGAGGAATTTCAAGTCTTCCTGGGTGTAGCCGAACGCCTGCTGGCGGTTCAGCAGCGACGGCTGGGCTTTTTCGCCCTGGGCGCGGTCCTGTTTCGCCTGTCCTTCGGCCAGCTTGATCTCGTCGAGCTTGATGCGCACCGAGTTGATCCACGCTTTATATGGCTTGGCGTTGGCGTAAGTGTTTTTCAATTCCTGGTCGTCGATGATGCGGCCCGCTTCCAGGTCGATCAGGAACATTTTACCGGGCTGCAAGCGCCATTTCTGGATGATTTTCGATTCCGGGATCGGCAGCACGCCCGATTCCGACGCCATCACCACCAGGTCGTCGTCCGTGACGATGTAGCGGGCCGGACGCAAGCCATTGCGGTCCAGCGTGCCGCCGATGTGGCGGCCGTCCGTGAATGCCATGGCGGCGGGGCCGTCCCACGGTTCCATCATGGCCGCGTGGTATTCATAGAAGGCGCGGCGGTTGTCGTCCATCGTCGTGTGGTTTTCCCACGCTTCCGGAATCATCATCATCATCGCCTGGGCGATCGGGTAGCCGGCCATCAGCAGCAATTCCAGCGCATTGTCGAAGCACGCCGTGTCGGACTGGCCTTCATAGATCAGCGGGAACAGTTTCTGCAGGTCGTCGCCCAGCACGGCCGACTTCATCACGCCTTCGCGCGCGCGCATCCAGTTGAAATTGCCTTTCACCGTGTTGATCTCGCCGTTATGGGCAATCAGGCGGTACGGGTGGGCCAGCGGCCATTCGGGGAAGGTATTCGTCGAGAAACGCTGGTGCACCAGGGCCAGGGCCGAGATGCAGCGCGCATCCTGCAAGTCCTTGTAGTACACGCCCACCTGGTCGGCCAGCAGCAAGCCCTTATAGACGATGGTACGGGCCGACATCGAGGGCACGAAGAATTCCTTGCCGTGCAGCAGTTTCAAGGCCTGGATGGCGTGGCCCGACGATTTGCGGATCACATACAGTTTGCGTTCCAGCGCGTCGGTGACCATGATGTCCGGGCCGCGGCCGATGAAGATCTGGCGAATCACCGGTTCCTTCGCGCGCACGGTGGGCGACATCGGCATGTCCGTATCGATGGGCACGTTGCGCCAGCCCAGCACGACCTGGCCCTCGATGCGCACGGCGCGTTCGATTTCCTGTTCGCACGCGATGCGCGATGCGTGTTCCTTCGGCAGGAAGACCATGCCCACGCCGTATTCGCCAGGCGGCGGCAATTCCACGCCCTGCTTGGCCATTTCTTCGCGGTAGTACTGGTCGGGAATCTGGATCAGGATGCCGGCGCCATCGCCCATCAGCGCATCGGCGCCCACGGCGCCCCGGTGATCGAGGTTTTTCAGAATCAGCAAACCCTGTTCGACGATCGAATGGGTCTTGTTGCCCTTGATATGGGCGACGAAACCGACGCCGCAGGCATCGTGTTCATTGGCTGGGTCGTACAGGCCTTGCGCTTTCATGGGCTTCTCCGCTGCATATGACTATCGAAAAACTAGAGTAGTGCAACGCAACAAAAAACTCAACTAGAAAAATTAGGGTCGGAGTCGAATTAAATTAGATTCCGTCGCTCTAAAAATTTAATAGGGACATAGTCGAAGCCATTTCAATAAAACGTCAGAAAGGAACCATTTTTTGTTTTAAATGCGAATGCTTTTCAATTGGAGGTGGTCTCGGCGACGATTTTGCGGGGACGGCCCCGCTTGGCAGGCAGCACTTGCCGCTGCATTTTCTGCTCCAGCGCCTGCTTGAAAGCGTCGGAACCCAGCGGCCAGCCCTTCAATACAGCCTGTTCCACCACCTTGACCTGGCTGCTGCCCAGGCCTTGCTCGAACAGGCGCAGATACGCCGCCTCGCGGTCGAACGGCGTGTTGCCCAGCGCCCAGTACAGCGCATGGTCGGTGATGACGGGATCGGGCCGCACGCCCGCATGGTGCGCATAGCTGGACCAGCTGTAATCGAGCGCCTGGCCCGCCAGGCCCGTCTGCACGGGCACGCATTCCAGGTAGCGGCAGCACGTGAGGAAGAAATTGTCGGGATCGATGACGGAAGTTTTGTAGCGTCCCTGCCACAAGGCGCCTTCGCGGCCGTATTTCTGGTTGAAATACGGCACGTAATAGCGCCCCAGCCATTGCATCAGCTGTCCCAGGCCCGTCGCATCGGCCGGCGTGGCCAGCAAATGTAGCTGATCAGGCAATAAAACATAGGCGTGGATGGCCACCCTGAACATTTTCGCCCCCGTTTTCAGCCAGGACAGGAATTGCGCGTAGTCCGCCGCGTCCTGGAACACGGGCTGGCGGTTGCTGCCGCGCTGAATCACGTAATGGGGCAGTGCTGGAATGATGAGGCGGGGCAAACGGGCCATGGCAGAATCGGTAAAAAGAAGGCTAAGGCCTTGATTTTACACACTTGCGCGCGCAAGGAGCGACTCTGACCCTGTTTTATTTGGAATGCGGAAAAAAGCGGCTGACTCTGTCCCTTTTATTGCGCCGGCCACTTGCGGGCGGAGCAACAAGGTCATCAGGACAGGTTGAAACTGGCCGACAGGCTGTAGCCTTCGCCATACGCGCTGCGCAGCGGCAAGTCCTGGCCCAGGCCCGTCTTGGCTTTCTTGCGCAAACGATACACGAGCATGTCGACCCGGCGGCCCGCATCGGGATCTTCGCCGCCCATGCCGGCCACGATGACGTCGCGCGGCACGGGACGGGTATTAATGGTGAGCAAGTGCAGGAAGTTGAATTCCTTTTCCGTCAAGGCGATGACGGCGCCCATCAACTCAAGTTGGCGAGCGCTTACTTTCAACGTCCACTTGCCCGGCTCGGGTACGGGATCTTGCGGCCCCACGCGGCGGTCGAGCGCTTCGATGTGCGCCGCCAGTTCGGGGAATTTGATCGGCTTGGTCAGATAGTGGTCGGCACCCAGGCGCAAGCCCAGGATGCGGCTGTCGAAGGCGACACGCCCCGTCAGCACCAGCACGCCGATTTGCGGATATAGCTGGCGCATGCGGGGGATGACATTGAAGCCGTCTTCATCGGGCAAACCCAGGTCCAGTACGACCACGCCGACATTGCCATGGCTCAACGCCGTCCACATACCGCCAGCGGAGCTGGTGATATGGACTTCGTGTTCGAGCTCAACGAGGAACTCCGCCATGTCTTCGGCGTAGTCGAGATTGTCTTCGACGATCAGTATTTTCGTCATTGCTACGCCATTCTTCCGTTAGTGAGCACACCGAGGGCAAACCATGCCATGCACTTCTACACCATGATGGACGGCACAATAGGTTTACGTCAAGGAATTATCACGGTTGCCTTCAGCGGAAGCAAGGCTTTTCCTTGTCTAGACAGGAAGCGGCAGCCAAATGCGGAAAAGTGCCCCGCCTTCGGGCAGATTATGCCCCTGCAAACTCCCGCCATGCACGTCCACCACGGCGCGCGCCATGTACAGGCCCAGGCCCGCGCCCGGATGCGTGGCATTAGTTCCACGGAAACCTTTTTCGAACAGCTGCGCCAATTCTTCTTCCCGCAAGCCGGGCCCCGCATCGCGCACGCACAGCGCCACGCCGCCCTCGGGCACCAGCCTGGCCGACAAGGTGATGGCGCTGCCCGGCGGGCTGAACTTGACGGCGTTGTCCAGCAGGATTTTCAGGCACAGGGCCATGCCGGGCACGTCGCAGCGCAGCCTGGCCGGCAAGTCTTCGTCGAGTTCCAGCTGCACGCGGTGGCTGACAGGCACGGTGGCGGCCGCCTGCTGCAGCAAGGCCAGCGGCGCGATGCCGTCGGCGGCCCGCTCGCGGCCGATGGCCGCCATGCGTTCGGGCGACAAATAGTCGTCGATCATGCCTAACAAACGGTCGACAGCCGTCTGGATTTTCACGTAGCGCTTGCGCGTGGGCTCGTCCGCCTCGGTGGATGTCGAGACAAGGCGCTGGATGGCGCCGTCGATGGTGGCCAGCGGGGTGCGAAATTCGTGCGACAGCATCGAGGCGAAGCGCTTCTGCTCCTTTTCCCGCTCGGCTTCCTGCGCCTGCGCAGCGCTGACGTCGCGCAAGGTACCCGCCAGGGTCACGCCCCGCCCTGCCGCCGCGGGCACGATGGTGGAATGGATTTCCAGGGCCAGCAGGTGGCCGTCGGCGTGCGGCAATTCCACTTCGCGCAACAGGGTCAAACGGCTGGCGTCACCGTCGCGCCAGCGCTGCAGCCGGGCCGGCACGTCCGCCGCCAGCTGCGCCGCGTGCGCGCGCAAGGCCGGCAAGTCGTGGCCCGTCAGGCGCTGCGCGGCGGGGCTGATATAGATCAATTCGAGGGTAGCGGCGTCGAGCAGGAAGGCCGCGTCGCGGCCGTGTTCGGCCAGCAGGCGGAACTGCGCTTCGCCCGCCCGCGCGCGCAGCAGGGCGCGGCGTAGCTGGACGAAGCGCAGCGCCATGAGGATGGCGCCGGCCAGCAGCAATACAAGAAAGGGCAGGAAGGGCAGCATGCGTTATACCTGGCAAGAAAGAATCGCCAAGTATAAGCGTGCGGCAACGTTAATCTTCCAGCGGGGCGAAAATCTGCTGCAAGTCTTCCTGCGTGAGGGCCATCTTTTGCGATTCGCCTTCGGCCAGGATCGATTGCGCCAGCTCCGATTTCTTTTGCTGCAGCAGCTGGATTTTTTCTTCCAGCGTGCCCTTGGCGATCAGCTTGTAGACGAACACGGGCTTGTCCTGGCCGATGCGCCAGGCGCGGTCCGTGGCCTGGTTTTCCGCCGCCGGATTCCACCACGGATCGTAGTGGATGACCGTGTCGGCCGCCGTCAGGTTCAGGCCCACGCCGCCCGCTTTCAAGCTGATCAGGAAGATCGGCACGGCGCCCTGCTGGAAGGCCGCCACTTGCGCGCCCCGGTCCTTCGTTTCGCCCGTCAGCAAGGCGTAGGGGATGTCGCGCGATTCCAGTTCTTCCTCGATCAATTCCAGCATGCTGGTAAATTGCGAGAAGACGAGAATCTTACGCCCTTCGTCGAGCAAGTCTTCCACCATCTGCATCAAGTCGAGCAGCTTGGCAGAACCGGCCGACTGCTTCTTCGCCGGCAAGGATTTCACGAGGCGCGGGTCGCAGCACACTTGCCGCAGTTTCAGCAGCGCTTCGAGGATGACGATCTGGCTGCGCGCCACGCCCTTCTTGTCGATTTCTTCGCGTACTTTTTGATCCATCGCAAGACGCACGGTTTCATACAGGTCCCGCTGCGGCCCCGTCAATTCCACCTTGCGCACCATTTCCGTTTTCGGCGGCAATTCCTTGGCCACATTGTCCTTCGTGCGGCGCAGCAAGAAAGGCTTGATGCGGCGATTCAAGAGCATGCGGCGCAACGGATCATCCTGGCGCTCGATCGGATGGCGGAACTGGGTGTTGAACGTCTTTTCGTCGCCAAGCAAGCCCGGCAGCAGGAAGTGGAATTGCGACCACAGCTCGCCCAGGTGATTTTCCAGCGGCGTGCCGGACAGGCACAGGCGGTGGCGCGCGCGCAGCAGGCCCGCGCTTTGCGCCGCCTTGCTGCGCGTATTCTTGATGTAGTGCGATTCGTCGAGGATGACGAGGTGGAAATCGTGCTCGCGCAAGGTTTCCTCATCGCGCGGCAACAGGGCGTAGGTGGTCAGCACCAGATCGCATTGGTCGATCTGGTCGAATTGCTGGGCGCGGTCCTTGCCTTGCAGCAGCAATACCTTCAGGCCGGGCGCAAATTTTGCCGCCTCGTCCTGCCAGTTGCCCATCAAACTCGTCGGTGCAATCACCAGCGCCGGATGCGTCAAACGGCCCGCCTCCTTTTCCACCAGGATATGCGCCAGGGTTTGCACGGTCTTGCCGAGGCCCATGTCATCGGCCAGGATGCCCGCCAGGTCGTGGTCGCGCAGGAATTGCATCCACGCCAGGCCATCGGCCTGGTAGTCGCGCAGGGTCGCCTGCAGGCCGGCTGGTGCCGCCACTTTTTGCACGGCGCCGAACTGGCTCAGCTTGCGGCCCATGGCGCGCAGCTGCTCGCCGCCCGTCCACTGCATGTCCAGGCCGCGCGCCAGCTCTTCCAGGCGCGCCGCGTCCAGGGTCGACATGCGCACCGCATGTTTGATCTTGTCGCTGAAATACAGTTCCCCCAGCGTGTTCAGGATGGGACGCACCCTGCCCCACGGCAGGGCCACGCGCGTGCCGTCCGACAAGGTCGCCAGCATCTGGTCATCGTCGGCATGCGCCTCGATGACTTTCGGGTTGAAATCGTTGGGCGCATTGCGGATCAGCTGCACCAGCACGGGCAGCAGCGGCACGCGCTCGTGGTTGACGACGATGCCCAGTTCCAGCTCGAACCAGGCGTTGCCGCTGTCCGGATCCTGGTCGTCGATTTCCGCGTACCAGTCGCCCACGTCGCTCACATCGTAGCGGTACTTGGCCGTCTTTTCCACGATCCAGCCCTGCGCCAGCAAGGCGTCGATGCCGGACTCGGCAAAACGCAGCCATTCCGCCTGGGAAGGCAGCTGCAAGGCGCCCTTCAAGCCGCTCAAGGGGGCCGAGCCCGGCTTCTTGAATTGCAGCTCGGCCAACGTCGCCAGCGCGCGCGCTTCATCGACCGTGTTTCTCTGGATAATTTCCGTCACATCGCCCACTTGCCGCACCACGCGCTGCGACGGGTCGAACGAGACTCTTTCGCCATCGTAGTCGTAGGACAGCACGGCGAAGTCGCTCCAGCGCTGCGCGCCGCCATCGGCCAGCATGGCGCTATCGAGCAGCAAGACCGGTTGCGCCGGCACATCCTTGCGCAAGCGCTGCGGCAACGGTTGCGGCAGCGGCATCAAATGCTGCAAGCCCTGCGCCAGCAGCAGTTGCGACACGCGCACCTTGTCGTTCGCGTTCAGGGGCGGCGCCTGCGCCACCAGCGCCTGCAAGTCGGCCAGGGAAATGTCGGAGCCGCCCTGGTTCAGTTCCAGCACGCCGCACGACAGGTTATCGATGTACCACGGCGGATCGGTGGGCAGCATGTAGTCGATCTGGTCGGCGCCATGGTGCTTCGCGCCTTCCGGCGGGTCCACTTGCCAGCCCAGGCGCATGGTCTTGCCTTCGTCGCGCCAGAACAGGCGCGCGGGACGCACGGGACCTTCCTTCAACGGGTACACGAGGCCATTGCCGACGTCGGCCCAGGAATTGGCCCACAACAATTTATCCTGCTCGGCCAGCATTTTCAGCAGGGCCGCACCCACCTTGCCCTTCGGCTCCGTGGCGCTGCCCGTCTGCGAATTCTGCCCGCTGCGCATGGCCACGAAGAAACGCACGAGGTCTTCGTCGGCTGGCGTCAAAAACGTGGGGGGCGCCGACAGCAGGGAAAAGATTTCGCTGATGGGGGACGCCGCCGCCACGTCGCCATTCGGCCGCAGCCGCGCCTTGTACAGGCACAGGGCCACGTGGCGGCCACCGCTGGTGGGCGCCAGCACGTAGATCAATCGATGCTGGTTGAGTTTGGGGTCCGGTTCGGCAATGCTCAGCACGGCTTTCGGATGGGCGGCTGCCTCCACCCGCTGCAGCCAGGTGGCGACGGCATACGGCAAAGGCGCTCCCGGCGCGCTGGCCGGGGCAACTGGGGTTTCACTGGTTTCGTCGCGGGTAAAATCCATGGGGCGCATTTTTGTGTAAAGGTCGTATCCAAATCGGCAACAGGCAATATTATCCGCCATACAGCCGTTGCTGGCTTGATTCACACACGCTCTTTGAGCAGTTTTAATGCGCGATGCCTAAAAAATAAGTATTTAATACGACACTTGGGACCCGCAGATGGCAAAAAAGGCCCGTCATGGGCCTTTTTTGCCGCCGTTGACCCGATTATCAGGCCGACACAGTTTCTTCTTCTGCCACGTTGACGGCTTCGACGAGCGGAGCGGTGCTCGTATCGGCCGGCGTAAAGTTGCGCAAAAACAAGAAGAACTGACCCATCATCTGCGTCCACAGTTGCAGATTGATATTCAGGTACTCGCGGCTGACGCCGCCGGCGACCAGCACATCCATTTCCAGCACGACGAAATCGCCATGCTGGGCCACGCGGGCAAAACGCTTGCTGCGGTGCCATTCGGCCAGCAAGCCGGCCGGCAAGTCGCCGCCCTGCACGCGCAGCGGGCAGCTCAGGGTCAGGTCCGCGTACTGGCCAGGCGATGCTTCATTGCCCCACAGCACCTGAAAGCCGATGCCATGGCTGGCGCTGTGCAGGCGCACGACACCGTCGTGCTCGATGCTGGTCACGGCGCAGCCGGCCGCCTTGATGGCCTCGGCCGTTTGTTCCGCATTCAGGGTGGTCAGCAAGCTATTCGTGTTTTCCATCGTCATTCCATTCATTTCAAAAAGTAAAATTATTGGGGGGCCGGCGCGGGGGCGGCCGGCGTTGCTGCCGCTTCGGTTTGACGCGCATCAAAGCGCCCCTGGTACAGCTGGTCGCCGTACTGCTGGGCGATTTGCTCGAGTTTCACCCGGCTTTGCGCGGCGAACGGCTGGCGCGCCTTCATGACGTCCAGCACATCGAGTCCTTCATACGCTTGCAGGATTTCCTGCCCGGCCGCATACAGCTGGGCATTCTTGCTTTCGCAGCGCGCCAGGGCGCCCCGCTGCGACGCCACTTCGCCGTCGAGGCGCGCACGCTCCGCTTCGATCTGCTTGCCCGTGGCGGCCAGCTGTTCGCTGGCCTGGCGGTACTGCGCCAGGCTGGCGCTTGCCTCTTGCGCGGCGGCGGCGCTGCGCTGGTGCTGCTCGCCCAGTTTTTCCCGTTGCGCGCGTTCCTGCGCCAGCTGCGACTGGCTGCGCGCCAGTTCCTTTTTCAAGCCATCGCTGGCAGGCGCAGTAGCAGCAGCGGGCGCCGCCTTGGCGGCAGGCACGCCCTTGGCTTTCAGCAATTCCAGCTCGCCGCGCGTCTGCTGCAGTTGCGCCGTGACATTGCGCAACTCGGCCCGCAGGCGCTCTTCCATGCTTTGCCCCTTCTGTCCCTGCGCCTGGGCCGTGCCGGCGGCCAGCAAGCTCAGCAGCAGCAAAGGCAAGCGCATTTTGTTGGATATCAACATCGTGGCTCCTTAAAAACGCGCGTTCAATTCGATTTGCAGGGTGTCGATCGACAGTGCCGAACCGAACACTTCGCGGCTCGACGTCCAGCGACCATTCAGCCAGGTATTCTTGTCGAGCGCGTACGCGCCGCCCAGGTAGTAGCCGCGCGCATTCGTGCCGCCCAGGTGGAAGGTGGAATCGTTGTAGGCGTCAGGCAAGGCATCCGGTTCGATGCGCTTGTAGCCGAGCAACACGTTCCAATCGCCGCGCGCGGCCGGGCTGGCCTTGCCCAGCGTCGCCTGCAGCATGTAGGCATTGCCGCCGCTCCGGAAATCGGCTTGCGAGACGCCGCCCGTACCCCCGAAGTTATTCATGATGCCGCCCTTGGCGCGCGCCCACATGGCGTTCTTGTCGTAAGCCATGTTGCGCACATAATCGCCTTCGATGCGCAAGTCCGTGCCGCCGGCCACCTTGCTATCCCAGCGCGCATTCAGGTTGGCCAGGCGGAATTTCGACGCCAGGCCCACGAATTGCGGCTGCGGCGTGTTCGCCGGGTCCAGCGGATTCAGGGCGATATTGCGCAGCAGCATCAAACTGTTGCCCTTTTGCATGCTCGATGGACGCGACCAGTCCGTGTTGCAGCCATCGGCGCCTGCGTACAGCGCGCACGGCTGCGAATACTCGCCGCTGATGTTGCGGAAGTTGTAGTAGGCCAGCGCGCCGCGCAATTGGTGGTCGCTATTGATCTTCCACGACGCGCCCACTTGCGCACCGAGCAGCCATTTGTTTTCGCTGGACATTTTTGCCTGGCTGCGGCTAGGCGCATTGTCGGACGAATACTCGAGCGGAATCAGGCCCAGGGTACCGAACACGGTGACGTCCTTGCTGTCGCCCACCGGTTGCTGCACCTTGGCGGCGATGCCGTCGAAATTGAGTTCGCTGGAAAACAATTCATCGCTGGAAACAAACGGATTGTCGAAGCGGCCCGCCGTCAGTTTCAGCCAGGAAGCGGGCTGGTAGGACAGCCAGGCCTGGTCCAGCCAGATGTTTTTCTTGCCCAGGCCGCCACCCAGGGTTTGCGTGGTGGACACGGGGCTGTCGTCATTGCCGCTGGCCAGGCGGATGCCGGCCTGCGTGCTGTCGGAAATGTCGGCCAGGATGCCCAGGCGGGCGCGCGCGCGCAGCAAGTGCTTGCGGTCTTCGCGCGTGTTCAGCAGCGCCGGCAGGGCCAGGTTGGTGTTGGAATTGACGTCGTAACCGCTGCCGCTGTTGAGCGAGCGCCAGTCGATCTCGATATTGCTGTTGGCCATGTCGTAATAGCGCGATTCGTAGCGCGCGCGCACGTCGCCTTCCACGCGGATGCGCTTGGTCCAGGCCGGCGTTTCGTTCGGCGCCGCCCAGCCGCCCGCCTTCGCCTCGGCCAGCACTTGTCCCTTGATTTCGTCGCGGATCTGCTCGCGCACGGTTTGCGAAATGTAGGGCACGCGCACGTCGCCCGGCTGTACCTGCGCCAGGGCGGCCGGCGCGGCGGCCGGGCGGGCTTGCGCCGCGGCCAGCGCTTCGCTCTGCGCCTGCGCCAGCAAGGCTTCGCCGGCATCCTTGTTGAGGGCGCCGCTCTGGATCAGGCCGCGAATCAGCTTGACCATGGTGCTGTCGGCCGGTGCCTGCGCTTGCACGGCGCCCGCCGCCACGCTCAGGGCCAGGGCAGCGAGCGCCAGCGGAAGGCGGCGCATGCGCTGTGGGGAAGAAAATATGGAATTCATTGTTTCTTTCGGTAAAAATTAATATGAATTAAGGACGCTATGGCCGGCGGCCTTTGATGGATACGCGGGCCGGGAAACGCAGGGACGCGGGCGGCCGCTCGTCGGCGCGGAAGTCGCGCACCATGGCCAGCACCTGCTCGTCCGTCTGCGCATTGCCCGTGCCTTGCACAAGGTGGACCTTCGACGTCCGGCCTTCCGCATCGAGCCACAGGTCGACGCGGATGTCGGCAAACGCCAGCTGACGCGTGCGCGGGTCGCGGGCAAAGGCCAGCTGCAGCGCGTTGGCGACATAGCGGCCATACGATCCCGCGCCGAGTCCGCCGCCACCGCCGCCGCCCGTCATGCCGCCGCCGCGCCCGGCCTGAATGCCGAAGGCGTCGCTGCCGGCCTGCGCCGCGCCATCGATGGTGACGGGGTCGCCCTTGTCCGGCGACGGACTTTCCGGCGCGTCATCCATGGGCTTGTCGGCCGGCGTCGGTTCCGGCTCCGACACTTCCGGCACCACCTTGTCGGGCGTCGGTTCCGGCAGTTTTTCCGGTTCCGGCGGCGGTGGCGGCGGAGGGGGCAGCATCAGCATCGGCGGGGCCGCCACTTCGCGCTTGGTCGCGGCCGTGTCCGACAGCAAATACCAGACCAGCGCGGCCAGCGCACCGGCCAGCAGCGCGCCGCCGGCCACGCCGCCCCAGCGGCGCCACCACTGCGCCGCGCCCGACGGTTCCGAGGCAGCCATCTTCATCATGTCGTCACGCTTCACCTTGCGCTCCTCATGCCTGCTTGCCGGTCACCAGGCCCACCTGGTTCAGGTCTATGCGGCGCAGCAAGTCCAGCACTTCGACCACTTTCGCGTATTGCACGGCGGCATCACCGCGCACGATCACGGGGAAGTCGGGCGTCAGGGCCTTTTCCGTGCGCAAGCGCTCTTCCAGCTCGGGCAAGGTGACGGGATAGGCGTCGAGGAAGACCTGGCCCGCGTTGTCGATGGTGATGGCCTTGGTCTTCGGTTTTTCCAGCGCCATGGCCGAACTGGCCTTGGGCAGGTCGACCTTGATGCCGGGAATGCTGGCATTGCTGGTCAGGATGAAGATCACCAGCACCACCAGCAGCACGTCGACGAAGGGCGTGATGTTGATGCCGCCGCTACGCTTGCGGGGGGTAAACTTGGCGGAGGTGGCCATGGTTATGCGCCCCTCACGCCTGTTGCAGCACGGGACGCATCTGGCGTCCGTCGCCCTGCTCTTCAGCCAGGCGCGTGGCGAATTCGTCGACGAAGACAGCCATATCGGCGACGATGGCGTCAGAACGCGACGACAGCCAGTTGTAGCCGAACAGGGCGGGAATTGCCACGCCCAGGCCCGCAGCCGTACACAGCAGCGCTGCCGCCATGCCCGGCGCCACCGAGTTGATGTCCACGGCGCCGGCCATGGCCGCCACGACGAACACCAGCATGATGCCGATCACGGTGCCGAACAGGCCGACATACGGCGCGCCTTCGATGGTAGTCGAGAGCCAGATCATGCGTTTCGACATGCGCTCGCTTTCGCGCACCATCACGCCATCCATGGCGGCGCGGATGGCGCCGATGGTGGCGTTCGAAACGGCGTTCAGGTCGTAGCCGCGGTCGTGGCGGCGGCGCATCTCGTCGATGGCCACGTCATACAGGCGCCACAGCGAGGAATCCGTCTTCACGGAAGCGCTCAGCTTGCCGTTGCGCGCCAGGTGATCGAGCGGCGCGCCGGCCGCTTCGTGGAACGATTGCATGAATTGCGCATTGGCGCGCGAGATGGCGCCATAGCTGCGGCCCTTGCCGATCATGATGATCCACGACAAGACCATCATCAGGCCCAGCACGCCGACGACGATCCACGCGTCGAGCGGCATGGCGGCGATGATGAAGCCGAAATGGCTCTTGCCGGCCTGCTGTTCATCGGCGCCAAACACGGCCAGGCGCGATTCGGAACCTTGCGAGACGGCGTCGGCCAGCAGCAGGGCGTCAGGACGGGCCGTGCGCGACAGGCGCAGCTCGTCGATGGCGCCCGTGAAGTTGTTCAGGGTGGAAGTACCGGAAGCGGCCGGCGCTGCATCGGCGCCCACCGAGGCCGCCGTGCTGAACGCCGGCAGCGCGGTGGCCAGCGACACGGCCGGACGGCCGCCCACGTACAGGGCCACGTTGTTCTTGTCGGCCTTGACGGCCAGGTGCGACCATTGCGCGGCCTGGATCGGCTGGCCCGGCTTGCTGCGCTGGCCATTCACCTGCACGAAAGGCACGCCCTGGTCTACGCCGATCAGCAATTCACTGGCGCCGTCGCGGCGCGCATACAGTACTTGCTGCGGGCCCAGGTTGTCGGGACGCACCCAGGCCGAGAAGGTAAACGGCGCACCGGCGGCCAGCGCCAGCGAAGGCGAGGCGGGCAGCATCAGGGGCGCCGTGCCCAGGCGGGCACCGGCGCCGATGACGGAACCGTCCAGCGCCGGCACGGCCGTCTGGGCATGATTGCCGTAGGCGGTGCTGTCGCGCGAGGGCACGCCAGGCTCGCTGAAGTGGTACACCAGGCTGTAGTCGGGGTCGAAAGTGCGCTGGCCGTTGCCGGAAGCGGGCGCCTTCGGATTGCCGTAGTACATCCACAGCTGCTGCGGCGTACCGGCCGTCAGGGCCGGCACGTCGACCCAGATCAGGGCGATGCCCAGCAGCGGATTGAACTGTTCGATCTGGTGGTTCAGCACCGTCTTGTCGTCGCCCGCCACGAAGCGCAGGTCGGCGCCGTTGTCGCTGACGCCTTCGAAGTTGAAATTGCCAGAATGCAAGCGCAGCAGCACGGGAATGCGGCCGGGATCGCCGCCCACGGCGCCCGCCTTCGGGCCGGCGTCGACGGTGACGGGTTTGCGGTAAGCCCAGTCGGGCTGCCACCAGGCATGCGCCAGGCCGGGAACGAGCGTGCCCAGGATCGTGAGCAGGAATAACAGACGTCGAAAACGTTGCATGACAGTGATTCTCCGAAGAAAAGTCTAAAAAAGTGCAGTGCTGTTGAGCTGGCCCGTCAGTAGCTGGCCGACAGGTTGAAATTGATGCGGCGCACGTGTTTGCGCGTGCGCGGGCCATCGCGCAGCGGATAAGCGAAATCGATGCGGCCATTCAGGTAGCGCAGGAACTGGAAGCTGCTGCCCACGCCCACGGACGCCAGGCCGAACAGGTCTTTCTGCTCGATCATCGGATCGCGCAGGCGCAGGCGCGCGCCATCGGCAAAGGCGAATAAACGCCAGTTTTCCAGACGGCTGAAATACGTCAGCTGGGGCGTGCGCCATTCGACGGTGCCGGACACGCCGTAGTCGCCCGTCGCTTCCGCCGACAGGTAGCCGCGCACGGAATTGGCGCCGCCGGCGGCCATCTGCTCGCCCGACACCAGCGCCGCGTCGGCCAGCTGTCCCGACATGCGCCCGTGCAGCTGCGCACCGCTGCCCAGGGTGTAAGTGGCGTTGGCGTCGCCCTTCAGCACGAGGAAGCTGGGCGAAGCCTTGTAGCGCTTGTTGTCGTAGGCGGCGCTGTTGCTGCCATAGCCGAACGCGGCGCGCGTGCCGGCCACCAGCGACAGGCCCAGGCCGTAGGTCGCCGCATCCGTCTGCGCAAAGCCGTTATACGATACGCTCAGGGGCACGTACTTGAGCGGAATATTGCTGCCCGTGCCATTGAGTTTCAAGGCTTCCTGGTTATCCTTGAAATCGATGCCGGCAGAAAAGCTGTGCCACCAGATGCCGCTGTTGGGCACCGTGTAGTTGACTTTCATGCCCAGCGCGTGGCCCTTGCCCAGCACGCTGGTGCCGCCCGTGCTGGCCACGTTGCTGTTCGACTGGTAGCCGGTCGCTTCCACGCTCCAGCCCTGCGTGCCGATCGGCGCCACGTACGAGGCGGACCACACCTTGGTCTGGTTCAGGTCGCCCGGCGTGCCGAAAAAGCTGATGGTGGCGCTATGCCCCATCTGCCACAGATTGTCGTGACCGACCGACATGCTGCTGCGCAGCTTCTTGGTATCGGCGCTGTAATCGTTGTTCAAGCCGATGCTGGCGCGCCACGGGCTGCTGTCCTCGACTTTCAAGTCCACGTCCATGGTGCCGGGCAGGCTGCCCTGCTTGACCAGCGGCATCACCTGGCGCTTGGGACCGCGGTTCAGGGCCGTCAGCTCCACTTGCGCCTGCGTAAAGTCGGGCACCTTGCCTTCCGTCAAGGCCGGCACTTGCTGGCGCACGTCGAGCGGCGAGTTGTATTGCGCGCCGACGACGCGCAAGCGTCCCACCTTCGTTTCGCTCACCTGCAGCACCACCACGCCCTGCTCCACCTGCTGCTCCGGCAAGTCCACGTAGACGGACTGGTAGCCGCGGGCTTGATATGCCGCAACGAGGGCGTCGCGCGCCCCTTCCACATCCTTCAGGGTGCGGCCCGGCCCCAGAAAGGGCGTCACCGCCTCTTCGATGGCACGCGCATCGAGCACGGTATTGCCGCGCACCAGGTATTCCTCGATCGTCACCTGCCGTTCCGGCGCGGCCACGGGAGCGGCCGCCGGGACCGCGTCCTGCGCGCGCGCCATGCCGGGCAGCGCCAGCATGGCCAGGCACAGCATCGTCAAGGCGGTTGCAGGCGCCGCTGGCGGCACGCCCCTGCCCTTGGTTGTCATTTCACGCATCTTCCATTCACCTTAAAATCAAACGGTTGCCCTGTGTTGCGGCGCTGGGCCGGCGTATTTTTGTTGCTAATGCTGATCTACTGATGCCTAGACAGCCGCCGCGCGCGGCGACTGCCGAATGTCATCAAATGTTCATAAAACTCCGCTCAAGGCTGCAAACCGCGCCGCTCGTTCGGCGTGAGCGCCTGCAGCTGCGGCGCCGTCAACGGCCCCGCCCCCAGCACCTGCACCACGCCGGCCGGCTGGTAGCTGGACGCCTGCGGTTCGCCGCCCGTGTGCTTGCCGACACCGGCTTCGTCCGCCTGCTCGTTGCCAAAGCCCAGCACCTTCACCGTGAACAGCGACGGCTGCGCCTGGCGCGTGGCAGCCCGTTCGCGCTGCAGCACGTCCTGCGCCGCGGTGACGGCTTGCGTGGCGGCCGCGCTGGCATTGCTGAGCGCCCCCACGTTCACCGAGGCGATCACGGGCATGCCCGTGGCCTTGCCCTGCACCTGGATGTTTTCCGCGTTGACCACCTGCAAGGCCGCCAGGTTGACGTTGCCCGAGACGCGGATGCCCGCCTCGCCCGCGTCGATGCTGCCCAGCGGGGCGATCAGGTCGATGTCGCCGGACGGCACCTCCGGGATCGGGTTCAAGGTGGCGATGCCGGCGCCCGTGTTCGGCGTGGTCGGCGACAAGGTCACCATGCCGATGTCGTCGTAGACCCGGCGCTGCGGCGCAAACACCACGGTGGACTTGGAGCCGCGGCCCGCATTGATGTCACCCTGCGCCGACCAGGCCAGGATGTTGCCGCCGAAGGTGGTGAAGATACGGCTCTGGCCCAGCAGGATGCTGTCGCGGGCGTAGATCTGGATTTCACCGGCGCCCTGCGTCAGCACGCCCGAGCCTTCGCCCGGCACGAAGCCGCCATCGACGCCCACCAGGGTGCGCCCGCCCGGGGTCAGGATGTCGATGTTGCCGCCGAAATCGGTGTGGATGCCGGCATCGGCCAGGTCGAACACGGGGGCGTGGATGTCGCCCCCCAGCACATATTGCTGGCGCGTCAGGTAATTGACGCCCTTGCGCGGCCGCTTGGTGCTGCCGCCTGAGGTGCCGTCCAGATAGTAGGTGGCGCCGCTGAACATGGTCAGGTCACCCGCATAGGTCACGGGCTTGCCCTGCGCATCCTTGCTCGGGAACAGCGTGGCGATGGCTTCGCGGCCGCGCAGGTAGCTGCCTTCGCGCACGCCGCCGGCAGCCGTGTACTCGCGCCCGCCAGCCTTGAGTTCGGCGAAATAGACGTTGCGCAGGAAGACGCGCTGCTGCTCGGCCGGCAAGGCCGCGAAAAACTTGCGCGCATCCATGCTGCCGGCATCGAAGGTCAGCCCGGCGCTGTTGCGCTGGCCGGCGCCGTAGCGGGTTTCCAGCCAGTTGACCAGATGCAGCTGGCTCGACAGGCCGTATTCGCGCTGCAGGTCGCGCCTGGCGCCGCCGCTGCCGGCCTGGAGAGACTTGTCGAGCTCGCCTTGGCGCGCCGCCAGGAAGGCGGGCGCGCCCGCCGCGTCGCCGCTGTAGCCGAATTCCGCGCGCAACCAGTCGGCCAGGCCCAGGCGGCCGCCATACACGGCTACCGCCTTGCCGGGCTGGTCGGCCAGCGGCTTGCCTGGGTCGATCAGGTTGGCAGCGTCGAGATAGCGCGCGGCAAAGGCGTCATAGTTGGGGCCGTACGCCCCGACCCCGGCCGCCACCGCGATGCTGGCGCCGCTGCTGCGGTCGCCAGGCGTGATATGCGTCACCGCGCCGATACTCTTCAGCTCGGCCTTGTCGGCCATGTCGATATCGCGCCCGGCCGTCACTTCCAGCGTGCCCGGACCGCCCACGTAGAACGTGCCATAGCGAATGTCGCGGCCGGCACGCACGACCGACACCTCGTCTGGATTGTTGTGCAGTATCAAATTGCCGCGCGCCGAACCGACAAAGTTTTCCGTCGGCCGCAGCGGCAGCGACGGGTTGGCGTACGCGATCTCCGAAGTCCAGCCCAGCAATCCCTGTGGCGTCGCTTCGACCAGCCCCAGCGCCGTGCCGGAGTTGACGATATCGCGTCCGGCCCGGATATCGACGGGACCGGCGCCCTCGTACCAAGTGCTGTGGCTGGCCGACTTGCCGCCGCCGCGCGTGATGATGGAACCGGTGCGCAAGCCGACGATGTCGCCCGCCAGCGCGTAGTAGCGCGCCGGCAGCTGGTCTTGCACCGCGTAGCCCGAGGCGGTGGGCGGCGTCAGCGTGAACAGCGGATAACGCTGCGGTGAAGCACCCGCTTCGCGCGACGCGAACAGCACGCTGGGCGCCTGTGCCTCCTGATTGACGTTATGCGTGTACATGTCGCCATACGCGGTCAGGCCACTCACTCCCGCGAAACCGGGATTGAACGGGCTCGGCAGCGCGGTCGGATCGGCGCCCGACGCCGTCACCGTATAGGCGCCGGCGTAGATCGAATCGGCGGCCAGCAATTCCAGCTGCCCCGGCGTGCGGCGGGTGAAATGCGCATCGACCGGCGACGGCGCCAGCAGCAGGCCGGTGGCCGGCCGCGCCGGCGCATTGGTGCTGGTGTCCATATCCCTCGCCCCTTGGGCGGAGTTGCCGACATACAGGCTGCCGCTGGCGGCCACCGCGCGCAATTGCGACGGCATCACGAAACGCCCGCCGCTGGAAGCCTGATTGCCGCTGGCGCGGTCGTCGCTCCAGGCCGTGGATGGCGTCAGGTTGCCGCCCGCGCTGAACAGGTCGATGGCGGTCGACGGCGTCCACAGCGAGAACCAGCTGTAGCCCTCGCCGTCCTGCGCCACGCCCTTCGCGGTGAACGGCGTGCCGTTGTTGATCTGGGTGACGCGGCCGGCGTCGCCCACGCCGCCCAGCACCAGGTCGCCGCGCGCATCGATGCGCACGCCGGAGTCGCCCGGCACCACCACCGGCCCGCCGCCCGCGATTGACGAGGTGGCCGTGTAGACCTGATGGGCGCGCGACTCCTGGCTGTCGCCCATGTCGAAGCGCAGCTCGATGCCGCCCACCGATCCCGCCTCCATGCGCAAGGCGCCGCGCAGGTTGACGAAGGTGCTATTGAGGTCGCCACGCGTGCCGGAAAAACGGATATCCGGCGTGATCTCGCCTATCGTGTCGGCAAACGAGCGCACTTCGGCCACCGGATTGAGGCCGCCGCCAATGCGCACGTCGAGATCGCCACCACCGGTGAGCGTGAGCGCGGAACCGTCGGCCGATACCCGGCCGGTGCTGGCCACCGCCAGGTTCAAGCCCTGGCTGCGCATGACGAATTTACCGCCTTGGTCGGTACGCGGCGACAGCATGCCGGCGGCCTTGCCTGCCTCGAATACGAGGTTGCCGCCGCCCAGGGTGCCGATGCCGGTAAAGCCGGTCATCACGGGCTGGGTCTCGTACAGGAAGTTCGTGCCAAGACCGCCAGCGACATAACTGCCAAAGTTGATCCACCAGGCGGTGGGCACGCCCTCGCCCTGGGCAACCGCGCTGCCGGTGCCCTGGCGCCACAGCCAGGTGCCGACGGCGCTGCTGTCCTGCTGCGGACGCAAATAGCCCACGTCGTCGGGGCGACGCTCCGTGCTGTAGCCGCCACCCACCAGGTCGCCGGTGACGTCGCCCTGGGCGCGCACCAGCACGTTGCCGCCATGCTCGGGATACCAGGCCTGGTACAGGCTTTGCGCGCCACCGTCGACGTAGGGCTTGAAGGCGTCGCCATCGGGGCCGAGGATGGAACCCTTGCGATCCGCCGCGCGCGGCAGCCGGTAAGCCGCCGCCACGTTGGCCGCCTGGGTACCGGCCGTGTACACGCCGTACGGCGAATTCTGGCTGAAGTTGCCGCCGGCCAGCAGGTCGAGGTCGCCCGTGCCGGTACGCAGCACGCTGAACAGCTGTTGCCGCGCAGGCAGCGCTACCACGGGGAAGCTGGCGCCTTCGGGCAGCCACGTCACCAGGTCGCCCACGTTCCACTGGTTGTACGCCAGCAGAGCTTCCACGCTCTCAAATTCGGCGAGATTGACCTGCGTGCCGGCGGGATAGCCGGCATACAGTTCCGAGTCGCCTATCCAGTAGAAATTGCCCGCCACGCCGTCGATCGGCGGCGCCGCCACCTTCGGCAAGCTGAGTCCCAGGACCGCGCCGTAGTGGTGGTCGGCCAGCAGCAGACTGCGGTTGTCGCCCATGGGGCGCAGCGCGCGGCTATCGGCCGCCTGCAAATCGGCACCAGCCACCAGGCGCATCGACCACGACTGCGAACCGCTGGCCAGCATCGGCGCCAGCGCCCAGTTGCGGCCCTGGTTGCCGTCGGCGTCGGCCGGACGCAAAGCCACCGAATCGGCGCCGCCAGGCAGCCGCACCCAGGTTTCGCTCGGTACCAGCGCGCCCTTGCGCAGCTTCAGTTCGCCGGCCAGCGCCACGCCATTGGCGGGCGTATCGGGGAAGCCATCACCGTCGTAGTCGGGGCTCGGCGTGTCCCTGACGGCGCCCACCGGGTACGGCAACGGCACGCCGCCGGGCCAGGTCATGGCCGCCACGGACATTCCCACAGGCAAGCGGGTGCCGGCGTCGAGCCGCGTGCCGCTGCCCAGCGTGACCGCCTTCGCCAGCACGGTGCCGGCCGCATACACGACGGCGCCGGCGGCATTGCGCACGGCGCCGCCCAGCACCGTGCCGGCCGGCAATTCCACGTCGGCCGTCAGGGTGGCTTGCGACGGCAGCGCCGTGCCTGCACGCAAACTCATCGGTTTCATCGGCAAGTCGTAGTTCAGGGTGCGGCCGGACTGGAAGAAGGTGTCGTCGGCCAGCGTGACCAGCTCGCCATGCGGCACGATGACGTCGGCGCCGAACGGCACCCGGCCCTTGGCCAGCATCCAGCCCTTGTCGTCCGGCGTGACCGGCAAGGCCTTGCCATCGAAGCCGTCATTGATGCTGCCGAAGACGTTCAGGTTGCCGCCGGCGCGCAGCACCAGCGCACCCGCTTCGCCGGAGCCGGCCACGCCGGTCTTCTGCGTGTGCGGATTGACGCTGGCGTAGCGGTGGCCCGACAGGTTGATGTCGCCATCGACATGCAGGTCGCCGTCCGGCGTGGCGCTGAGGATGGCCACGCCCGGACGCAGGTGGAACGCGTCCTTGTAGTTGCGCAGGCCGGACAGGCGGCCGTTCATCAGCCCGTCGTTGGCCAGGGCGCCCTTCATGAAATCGACGCTATCGTCGTGCTTGCGGTCCAGGTAAGCCTGGTCAATGATCTGGTAAGGGCGGCCGTCGGCCGTCGTTTCCGTGCCCGGGCGGGCGTCCGTGTACGACCAGAAACCGTTGACCGTGATGGCGCGGGCGCCGTCGATGGCCAGCGGACCGGCCGCATCGATGGCGACGTCGTTGCCGGTGGCGCCGCCGAGGCGCCGGGCGCTCAGTTCCAGCGTGCCCAGCGAGGCGATGCGCTCAGCCTTGCCGGCCGTGCCGGCGCGCAAGTCCATGCGCGCGCCGGTATCGAGCACCAGGCGGCCGCTGCCGGCATCGATGTCGATCACGGCGCGGTTGGGCGCCTCGATCACCTGACCGTAGCTGTCGACGCGCAGCACGCTGCCGTGGGCGTCGAGCAGCGCGCTGCCTGCCACGCTGACGCCGTCGCGCGCGGCCAGGCGGATGCTGCCCACCTGCTCGCCGCTGGCGTCGACGGTGCCGTTGACGGCCAGACGGCCGCCATCCACCGACACCGTGATTTCGCGCGCCTTCAATTCATTCTCCAGCACCAGGTCGCCCTGCTTGAGCTGGAAGCTGCGGCTGCCGAACACGCCGCCCTTGCTCAGACGCTGGTTCAAGCCCTTGAAATCCTCGATATGCTGGCCGCGCACGTCCAGGCCGCCCGCTGCGAACGGCACGTCGGTGCCGCCCGCGTCGTAGTGGCCGCTGCTGCCGCCGGTGATGCTGCCCAGCAACGCCACGCTGCCCGCCTGCGCGTCCAGCGCGGTGGCGGTGAGCTTGCCGGCGCGGTTGGAGACGGCCGAGAAATCGATGGTGGAAGCGGCCGCCTGGCGCACGTCGCCGTGGCGGCTGTCGAGCACCACGTCGCCGCCCCAGCTGTACTTGGGCACGCCGTTGAAATCGATCTTGCGGCCGGCCAGGTCGAGCCGGGCACCGTCGCCCAGCACCACATCTTGCTCAGCGGACACACTGAGCTTTCCGCTTGGCAACAGCACGGCCGTGTCGAGCGTCACGCTGCGCCCGTCCAGCGCCACTTCGGCGCCCAGTGCGCCGGCCAGCGCGGCCGCGCCCGGGACGGTGGCGGCCGTTCCGGACGGCCTGGCGACGTGAATGTCGCCGCCCGCCTTGATCTTGTTGACGGAACCGGCGGCGCCCGTGAGCAGCGCCGTGTTCAGCGCCAGGTTGCCGCCGCTGCGCAGATAGCCCTTGCTGTCCGCATCCCAGCCGCTTTGCGACTGGTACACCGACAGCGAGCCCGTGTGGTTAGCGGTGATGCGCTCGCTGGCATTGATGGCGACATCGGCAAAGCCGAGGATCAGGCGGTCCATGCCGTGGATGGTGTCGGGCCGGCTGTTCGGGCCATAGCCGAACTCGACCTGGCGGGCGTCGACCTGCAGGCGTCCGCTGCCGCCGCCGGCGCCGCCGCTGGCGACCAGGCCCGGCGCCGTCGTGGCGCCGTTCCATACCAGCACATCGGTCTTGATGCGCGCCACGGCGTCGCTGCCGCCTGCGCCGTAGATCGCGGGAGTGCCGATCACCAGCCGCTCCAGCGACGATTTTCCCGTACTCGCATTGATGGTCGACAATTCGACGCTGTCATAGAAATTGATGGCGTCGCGCGCCGTCAGCGCCAGGCTTTCCAGCGCCGGCGCGCCCGCGCTGGCGTCGCCGCGCAGCAGGCGGTCGAGGATGCCCTGGTTCAGGGTCAGTCCGGCCGGCAACGCGTCGCGCGCGGCCATGGCGGCCAGCGACGCTGCGCTGCCCACATTGATGCCGCCCACGGCCAGCACCAGGTTGCGCGTGCCGTAGGTGGTGGCGTCGCGCAGGTTGAAGCTCTGGTCGGTGGCGGCGACGATGCTGCCTTCCGAATACAGCGGCGTGCTGCCGCTGCACACGGCGCCCGCCGCGCAGGCGCCGATGTCGATGCGGCCCGGTCCGGATCGCGGATCGGTACTCACGCCGGGCGCCAGCATGTCCAGCCGGCCATTCGACACGGCCAGCACGCTGGACTTGCCCGGCGCATACACGTAGCCGTTGCTCGAATCCCAGGCGGCGGCGCCACGGCCCAGGGTATTGATGCCGCCACCCTGCTCGATGACGATGCCGCCAGCCTTGCTATTGGTCACCAGGAATACTTCGCCAGCCTTGAGCACGGCGCCGTCGCGCACCACGATGTTATCGACGCCGCCCTGGAACTGGGCGATATTGGCTTGCTGGTTGCCGCTGGTGCTGCTGTAGTTGACGGTAGGCAAAGCGCCGATGCCCAGGCGCGGGGCGCCGATGGCGTTCAGGGCGTCGACCCGCACCGCCATGCCCTTGAAGTCGACGGTGGGCGCGCTGGCGCCGCCGATGATTTCGTAGTTCTTGCCGGAGCCACCCAGCAGCAGCGCGCTGCCGCCGAAACCGTCCTTGCCTGGCGTGTAGTTGGTCGTGCCGGCAAAGCGCAGCGCGTCTTGCATCACGCCCGTGCCGCCAGCACCCGCATTGGACTGCACCAGTTCGATGTGCAGCGCCTTGGCGTCGCGTTCGAGCAGCGGCCGCGGCACGCCGTCGCGCACCGCCTGCGCCAGCGCGAATGCGCCGTAGCTCGTTTCATTGTATTGCGAATAGCTGCGCAGCACGTCGGCCGGCGTCAATACCGCCTGCGATGGCAGCGCCGCGCGCCAGTCGGTATTGCTGGTGCCCAGCTGCACGGCGGTGGCAAAGGAGCCGTTGCGCATGGCCGTGGCCGACCCGACGGGCAAGCCGCCGGCGGCCAGGCCGTTCAATTCCACCCGGAACGCGCCGGGCAGCAGCGCAAAGCTCGACGGCAGCAAGGTATAGGTGCCGGCGGCCAGGCCGGGCACGCCGGCGCCGATGGTGATCTGGCGGCCCAGCGCCGGATCGCCGGCGCCATTCTCGGCCACGATGGGCGCATAGCCCGGCTGCGCGCCCGGAACGATGGCGTAGACGGGATTGGTGGCCAGGCCCGGCAGCACGAAACTGCCTTTGCCCGACGTCTGCACCAGCGGGTTGAGGCGGGCGTCCGTCGAGCCGCCGCGGCCGGCCAGGAAGGCCGCGCCGGTCAGGGTGCCGCCGCCTGACAGGTCGAGCACGGCGCCGGCGCGCACATCGACGTGTTTGCCGGTGAGCACGACGGCCGGGTCATTGCCCACGCCCTTGTACGCGACGTCGACGCCGTCCATCATGTAGCTCAGGCCATCGAGCGAGCCGCCGTACGGCATCACCAGGCCGTTGGCGCTGACCGACGTCACGCTGCCAGGCAGCAGATTGGTGTAGCCGGTCACTGCGCCATTCGTATTCTGGCCCAGCGTGATTTTGCCCAGCGGCGCGCGCAGCACGCCACCCTGGTTCACCGTGCCGGCACTCAGTTCAAGCGAGCCGAACACCGAGTAGGGCAGGGCCGGCAACGGCGCGGCAGGGTCGCCGCTGCGCTCGATGGTCAGTCTGCGGGCCGGATCGAACTCGGTCGCCAATTGCCCGAATTCATTGATCACGTTGCGTTTGCCCACCTCCACCTTGCCGGTGGCGCCGCTCACCGGATAGATTTGCGCGCCCGCCAGGGTCAGATTGCCGGGCGTGTACAGCGCGGCCGCCGTGCGCATGCGGATGTCGCCGCTCGAACGCAGCGCCAGCTCGCCAAAGGCATCGCGCTTGACTTCCAGGTCGGCGGCGGCGTTTTGCCCGATCACGCCGTTGCTGCCGACATTGACGGCATTGGCGAGGTCGATCATCGCGGCATTCAGCGTCAGACTGGCGTGGTCGTCCACGTTGGGCACGCCCAGTTTGCCGCTGCCGACGCCGCCGTTGCCGGAGCCGCGCACCGGATTGGGCATCAGGTGGTCGTCGCTCTGGGTGCGGCTGGTGCCGGCCAGGCGGATGTAGGGCGCCGCCAGCTTGACTTGCGCGCTGGCGCCGCCGGCATCCCCGGCCAGGGCCAGTGCGCTGGACGTCAGGCGCAGGCTCTGCCCCATCGACAGGTCGAGGTTGCCATCAAAGCTGATCAAGCCGTTCGACAGCAAGGCCAGGTGATCGAAGCCGCCGGCGGCCACGCGGTCCGCGCCCAGGCGGGCCACGCCGTAGCGCAGCGCCGGATCGCTGTCGCCCACCTGCAAGTCGGCGGCCAGGCTGCTTTCGCCCTGCAGGCGCGACAGCACCAGCTCGCGCGGCACGCGCACCGCGTCTTCCACGCCCAGGCCCTTCAAGTCGAGCTTGCCGACGATGCCGTAGTTCGGCGCTTCGAGGTTGAGCGCCAAGGTGCCGCCGGCCGCGCCTGTCCCGCCCGCTGCCGCATGCATGGTGCCGTCGAGCAACAAGCCGCGGAAGGAGCTCAGCGCGATGCTGCCGCCGTCGCTGGCCACCTGCACGCTGCCCTGGCCGGGCAGGTCGAGCAAGGCGGCGGCGCCGGATGCTTCCAGCCGTGCGCCGGGGCGCACGATGACAAAGGCGTCGGCCGCCTCGACCTGGGTGGCGTCGAGGTTATGCCTGGCGCCGATCTCGATGGTGCCGCCGGCGCCCACATGGCCATACACGCCGCCCTGGGCGTCGGTGGCGGTGGCCGCGCGTCCGGCCACGTCGAGTACCGCGCGCTCGCCGATCCAGATCGACTGGGCATTCGCGCTGCCGTCTGGACGGTTGATCTCGCCACCGGTGACCAGCATGCCCGGCAACACGGAAATGCGGCCGCCGGACGCGCTCAATGTGCCGTCGACGGTGATCTGGCCATTACCGGTCAGGCTGATGCTCTTGCCGTCATCCACGCGCAGCGTGGCGCCCTGGCCCACCACCACCGGCGCCTTGGCGTTGCGGGTGCCGCCCGACAGCGCGATATCGGCGCCGGCGCGTTGCTTGAGCACGCCTTTCACGGCATTTTCCTGCCATAGCGGGGCCAGCCACGGTTGCAGGACGGCGGCCGAATCGGTGCCGGTCGGCAATTGCGCCGCCAGCGCCAGGTCGGCGCGCAGCAAGGGCATGGTGACGTCGATGGTGGCGCCCTGCGCCACCTGCACGCCCTGCTGACCGTTGATGTTGTAGTGCGCGAAGCCGCGCTGGAACAGCTCATTGTCCAGCACCAGCAGCGGCTTGACCACCAGGTCCTTCGGCGCACGGTTGCCGGCCAGCAAGCGCTCGCCCGCCTGCAAGGTCACGTCAGCCACGAACGCGGTACCGGCGGCCACCCTGGCGTTGAAAGCGGGCACCGGCATGCCGTTCGGGAAGGCGTTGGCCGGCACCAGGTAGCCGGAACCGAGCTTGCCGCGCACGCCCGTGAGCGTGACGCCGGCCGGCACGGTCATGCCGCTGGTGTAGACGATGCCTTTGCTGTCGGTGATGAAGATGAATTCATAGCTGATCGAGGCGGGCGGCACCACCCAGGCGACCGGCAGGGTGTAGGGACGCGCCGCGCTGAAATCTGGCAAGTCCAGCAAGGGCTGGCCGGCAGGAACCAGCGTACTCACATAGCTGAAGTCGGCATCGAGCACGGTGCCGGCCTTGATGGTGAAGGCTTCCGCCAAGGTCAGGTGCACGGGGACGGACTGGCCTGCAAGCAACACACCATTGCCGGCCAGCACGCCGCCGCCCAGCGCCACGCCGGTACCGCTGTCGATGGTCAGCGTGCCGCCGCCGTTGACGCCGTAGCCACGCAGTTCGCCATCGAGCACCAGCGTCTCCGACTTGACGCCGTTGGGATCGTTCTGATTCGAGCGCAAGCTGATGTCGCCGCCGCGTCCGCCCTTCAGTTTGCCGTCGGCCAGCACGGCCGCGCCCGAGGACGTGTCGATCACGCTGCCAGCCGCCAGGTTGACGGTGCCGCTGCTGACCAGCGCCACCGCGCCGCCGTTGACATAGGGCAAGCCGGACGTGTTGGCCGGATCCAGCTTGAGCTGGCTCCACAGGCCGCGCGTGTCGAGCGTCACGCCGGCCGTCACCTCGATGCCCGCCTTCGCTCCGGCCGCCGGCGTGGCGACCGGCGTATCGAGCCAGGCGGTGGTGCCGGTGGTCGGCTTGCTGACGATGTCGCCCAGCGCAATGCTGCCGCCGCGCGCCGTCAGCCCGGCATTGACCTTGACCTGGGGCGCATGCAGCGCGATTTCGCCGCCCGGCGTGACCTGCACCGCCGCGTCGACCTCGATGGCGCTGCCGGCATAGGCCTTGATGCCGCCCAGGTGTTGTGCGTTGAGCCAGCCGGCGTCCAGGTAGGTCTTGCCGACCAGATTCTCGGGCAGCGCATCTTCGCGCAGGAGATTGCCGGCGCTGGCGCCGCCGGCGCCGATATGGATGGCCTGCAGCAACGCTGCGGGATTGTCGCGCAGCTGCGCGCTGGCGGCGTCGTACACGGGCGCCAGCTGGCCCAGCACCAGCTGCCCGCTGCGGGCGGCGGCCAGCTGCGACTGGCGGTAGCCGTCGAGGGTGGCGTCGCGCGCATCCTGCTGGCGCTCGCCCTGGAATACGCTCGATTCGATCGCGCCTTCGAGCACGGCCGAGGTGGTTCCCACCACCACGCGGCCCGCATCGCGGCCCACGGTATAGCCGTTTTCCAGCCGTTGCTGGGCGCCGATCAGGGGATTGGCGAAATTTTCCGTCGTTTCCGCGCCCCAGCGCTGGTGGTGCGCGGCGTAGCCTTGGTAGACGCCCGTATACAGCACGTCGCCGGGCGCCGTCGACAGCCGGTACAGCTGGCCATCCTTGCCGCTGAGCCAGCTCTGGCGGATCATGCCCGTCTGGACGTCGAAAGTGCCGCCGGACACGTTGAGCTTCGAGCCGGCCTGGGTCACCAGTTCGCCGCCCTGGAAGGCCACCGTGCCGCCCTGCGCCGCCCATTCGCCGATGCCGTGGCCGCTGGTATTCAGGTAACCGCTCACTTCGAGCAAGCCGCCGCCCGTGTACCAGCGGTCGGTCGGATAGCCGTTGGTGCCGGCCGCGACCCGCACCAGGTCGCGCCGGTCGACCCACAGGTCGGTGCTGTTGAGGGCCTTGCTGTCGCGGTTGCCCGGCGCGTCGCGCTGCTCATTGCCCTGCGCATTGATCAGCACATTGTTCGAAGCCATCGCCACGTTCACGCCGACGGCGCCGGAAACGTCGATGGCGGCGCCGCGCGCCACTTGCGTGCGGCGCGTGGCCAGCGCATTGACCTGGCCGCCGGTGGCCAGGGTCAGCGAACCGCTGTCGAAGGCGATATCGCCGCCGGAGGCAATCTGGATCAGCGACAGGTCGCGGCGGTTGTAGGCGCCGTCGCTGAGCAGCGCCGAATCCTTGATGAGCGCGTCGCGCTGCACGTCCAGCGCGGTGGCGCCGCTGTCATCGAGCAGCACCGTGGTGAGGCTGTCAGGGGCCAGCGTGACCAGGCCTGCGCTGCCGTCGGCCTTCAGGTGCACGGTGCCGCGCGTCGTCACGCTGGTGCTGCTGAGCAACACGCCGGCCTGCTTCACGTCGCGGCCCGTCAGGGTGACGTCGCCGGTCAGCGCCTGCACCAGACCCGCATTCGTCACCTTGCCGGCGCCGCTTTGCGCGTTGAACTTGACGTCGACCTCGTTGCCACGGGTGCTCGAAGTCTGGTTGGCGTCCGTCCCCAGCCCCTTGCGGATGACGAAACTGTCGCCGGCGGCCAGCGTGACTTGCCCGTTCGGCGCCGACAGGCTGCCGCCGTTATGCACTTCGCGCCCGGCCAGCAGCACGTAGCCGCCGCCTTCCGTCACCGTCTGCGGCTTGCGCGTGCTGATCTGCGCGCCGGCCTGCACCACCACGTCGGCCGTGGCGTTCGCGTGCGTGACCGCGCTGCCGTTGAGCACCAGGTCATTGGCCAGCGTGGGCTTGAAGCCCGCACCCTGCGTTTCGCTGTAGATGCCCTTCTTGAATTGACTGTCGCTCATGCCCACGGCGGCGGCCACCAGGCTGCGCGTGTCGACCTGGCTGCTGCCCGTAAACACGATGCCGTTGCGGTTGACCAGCATGACCGTGCCGTCGGCCTTGATCTGGCCGCGGACCTGGCTGGGACGGGCCAGCGGATCGTTGACGCGGTTGAGTACGGACCAGTTCGCCAACTGGTCAAATTGCAGGGTGGTATTCTGGCCGATATTAAACGTTTCCCAGTTCAGGATCGCCTTGTCGGCCGTCTGCTTGACGGTCACGACGGTCTTGCCGTCGGCCTGCGCCTGCGTGGGGCCATTCGCATTGAACCAGCCCGCCGTCAGGCTGTTGCTGTCGACTTTCAAGCCGCCTTCGGCCAGGCCTTCCGGCACCTTCGAGCCGGCGGCGATGGCCGCCTGGCGCGCCGCCTGCTGGGCCGCCTGCTGCACGGCGATGGCGCGCGCCGCCAGTTGCAGATTGTTCAGCGAACTTTGCAGCTGGGCATTGGCTTTTTGCTGCTGCGCCTGCTTATTGTCCGTCCCGAGGATGGCCTGGCCATTCGGCAAGCGTCCCGTGCTGGCCGCCGTGCCCTGCTGCGCGCCCTTGCCGGCAAACCAGGCGCCGCTGAACGGCTGCTGCGCCTGCGCGCCGCCCGCCTGCAGCAGCACGGCGATGGCCAGCGCCAGCGGTTTCAGGCGTACCGGGCGCCCGGTCCGGTTGCCCGCCATGGCGGAGGAGGATGCGTGTTTCGTGACCGACTTGCTTCGCTGCATGGCGACATTCCCTTTTCATGTTCCGTTGCTGACCGATATCGCGAGGCGGCGCGCGGCACGCACGGGGGCGGGCGGCAGGCACTGATTCGCGGCTTCCAGCAGCATTGACAGGGAACAAGGTCCGGGACTGCAAAAGGTCATGAAAATGTCATAATTGGCGGCATGCCATCGGCATGCATCGCTAGCCAAACAGCACGATGCCGCCCGGCAGTCGCGTCACGCGCGCGCCATACGCGTCCTGGATCAGGGCGATCACGTCGTCGAGACGGTCGAGCGAAAAGCTCGCTTGCACGCGCGTGAGTTTCAAGGCGTCGCCATTGAGGATCAGCTTGCCGGGACGGTAGCGGTTCACCTCGTCCACCACCTCGGCCAGGGTGCTTTGCTTGAACACCAGCAAGCGCTGGCGCCACGCGCTGACGTCGCCCCTGGCCACCGCGCGGGCGATGCCGAAATGCTCGGGCCGGTAGCGCAGCTGCTGGCCGGCCGCCAGTTCCGCATCGTTGCCCGCCTGCGCCACGCGCAGGCGGCCCGCCAGGCACGTCACGCACACTTCCTGGCCGAACAGGCGGATATTGAAACGGGCGCTGCCGGCCGACACGGTGCCGTCGCCCGCCTGCACGCGCACGCGCGCCGCGCCGCGCAAGCCAGCCTGGAATTCCGCCTCGCCCGCCAGCAGCACCAGCGCCGCGGCGCCGTCCTGCACGGGCGCCGCGTCGAGGCGCGTCTGCGTATTCATCTGCACCAGCACGCCGCCGTCGAGCGCCACTTCGCGCTGTTCGCCCGTGCCCGTGGCGTAGTCGGCGGCAAGACCCGCGACGGCCGGCCACAGGTCCATGGGCGGGCGCAGCACCAGCAAGCCCAGCGAGGCGGCCACGGCGCCGCCGAGCCAGGCGCGCCGCGCCGTGTTGACAGGCGCCTGCGCCCGCTTGACGGCGCACGCGGCCGGCGCCATGGCGCCCCACACGGCGCGCGCCTCGGCAAACGCGTTGGCATGCTTGCGGCTGCGCGCACACCAATGGCGAAACACTTGCGCATCGCGCTCGCTGACCTGGCCCGAGGCCAGGCGCACGACCCACGCCTGCGCTTCCTTCTGGATGACACTCATGTCGTCTTCCGCTTGTTCAGTCATGATGTTTAGACGTTTTTCCCGCGCCGGGACCGAAGCGCTGAATGAAATCGCGTCCCATCCGCTCGCAGCAATGTTCCAGGCCGGCGCGCAATTCCTTCTCTACCGTGCGGGCGGAAATGCCGAAGCGCTCGGCGATATCGCGGTGCGGCAACTGGTCGACGCGGGCGGCGATGACGATGGCGCGCCGGCGTTTCGGCAACTCCTGCAAGGCCCGTTCCAGTTCTTCCAGCTCGGCGCGCGCGCTGAAGGTGCGGGCCGGGTCGGCCAGCTCGTCGGCCATCTCGTACAGGTCGTCGATATCCGGCAAGCTGAGCAGGCGCGCATTGTCGCGGCGTTGATCTTCCGCAATGTTGATGGCGATGCGCATCAAATACGCGGACGGGTAGCTGATGGCCTCGGGCGCATTCATCCGTTCGACCCGCAAATACGTTTCATGCAGCGCGTCGTTGGCCAGGTCTTCCGAGCCCAGGCGGCGCTGCAAGTGGCGGCGAAACTGTCCGTAGCGTTCCAGGAACAGCTTGCGCAAGGTGGTTTTGAGCAATTCCGGCATGGTCAGGGCGCCCCGGCCAGCAGGTAGGGCGCGCAATCGGCATCCGGATCGGGCCGCGGCGTCAATAAAATCGTCAGCGGCTGCGGCAAGCCCGCCGGTGGCGCGCCATCCATCTGCAGGCTGCGCAAACGCTGCAGCACGGCGCGGTCGCGCTGTTCCACGCCGCTCGGTTCCAGCACGTGTACGGCGCGCACCTTGCCCCGCTCGTCAAGCCACAGCTGGAAAGCCAGGCGGTAGCGGCCGAAGGCGTCCGGATGCAAGCGGCACAGGGCGCGCGTGAGCGAGCGCTGCAGGATGGCCGCATAGCCTTGCAACGGTAGTGCGGCAGGAGCGGCCTCGGCCGGCACGGGCGCCGGCGCCACGGGGGCGTCGGCCAGCGCCAGCAAGGTAAACGCGTTGCTGCCGCTGAAGCGCGCGCCCAGCTGCGTGCCTGCCAGCAAGCGCTGCAGCGCTTCGGCCGGCGTGTAGTCGCCGCGCACGGGCGCTGCCACGCGACCGGCCGCCAGCTGGCTGCTGACGAGCACGGAATACCCGGTCACTTCGCCAAACGCCACCAGGGCCGCATCGAGCGGCTGGGCAGGCAAGTCGAAGCGCAGGGTCGCGTGCGCGCTGGCGTCAGCACCGTCCGCACCCGCAGCCGGCCGCACGAATGTCATCAATGTCATGAATGTCATCAGCAAGCAGGCGGACAGGGCATTGCCCGTTGCGGCGCGGCGGTGGCTTAGTGTCATTTTCCAGGGGAATCAACGAAAAATCCTGCTCATGAAGTGTCTTGACTGCAATGTTGTCTGCAGAATGGCAAGATGGTAGCTTCATAAAATGACAACTGCATGACATGGCGTCGGCCCGCATGCCGGCCTGTGTCATCGCCGCGACATATGATCTTGCTATGCTGAACGCCTGATCCACCACTGCGGGAGCCGCCATGGCACGCCTGTTATCACTATTGCTGCTGGCCTGCGCCGCCCTGTCCGCACAGGCGGACGAGCACACCGTCGTCGTGAAGGCGGCCGCGCCGGAGAAGGGTTGCGTGGAAGTGGAAGTCAATGGCAAGCGCGCGCAATCGATGTCTTGCTTGAATGAAAAATTATTGCCAGATAGCAACACCGTGAACCGGCAGCCGCCCGCCCTGTCCGGTGCGGAAGCGATCATGCAGCGCCCGTCGAACCAGCTGGGTCTGTACAACCGCGCCGCCCTCGAACACCGTATGGGCAATGCCTTTGGCAAATCCGTCACGCCGCAGCGCCCGCCGCCGCCGACGCCCGCCAGCCCGCTGCTGCCGGCCCCGCTGCTGCCACCCCGTTAGCTGTTGTCAACGCACAGTCCATTTGCGCTGTCAAGATTGCGCAATCGCACCGATTGCGTATCATTCCAGGCTTGATCGCTCTGGAAACAACCATGCTGCCCACTATCGAACAACGTCTTGCCCTTGAACTTGCCGCCAAACCGGTGCAGGTTGCCGCCGCCATCGAACTGCTCGACGAAGGCGCCACCGTGCCCTTCATCGCCCGTTACCGCAAGGAAGCGACCGGCGGCCTCGACGATATCCAGCTGCGCCTGCTCGAAGAGCGCTTGCGCTACCTGCGCGAGCTGGAAGAGCGACGCGCCGCCATCGTGGCCTCGATCACGGAACAGAACAAGATGACGCCCGAGCTGCTGGACGCCGTCATGCACGCGGAAGACAAGACACGCCTGGAAGACTTGTATCTGCCATACAAGCAAAAGCGCCGCACGAAGGCGCAGATCGCCATCGAAGCGGGCCTGATGCCGCTGGCCGACGGCTTGCTGGACAATCCCGAACTGACGCCGGAAATGGAAGCGGGCAAGTTCCTGCGCGAAGCGTTCACGAGTGCCGACGGCAACAACCCGGGCGTGGCGGACACCAAGGCAGCCCTCGACGGCGCGCGCCAGATCCTGATGGAGCGTTTCGCCGAAGACGCGACCTTGCTGCAAACCTTGCGCGAATACGTGCAGGAACACGGCATCGTCGAATCGAAAGTGGTGGAAGGCAAGCAGGACGAAGGCGAAAAATTCGCCGATTATTTCGATTACTCGGAAACCATTTCCACAGTGCCATCTCACCGCGCGCTGGCGCTGCTGCGCGGCCGCCGTGAAGGTATCCTCGACGTCACCCTGCGCCTGGATACGGAGGCGGAAAAACCGAAATGGGATGCGCCGCACAACCCGTGCGAAGGCCGCATCGCCGCCCGCTTCGGCATCAAGCAACAGGGCCGTCCGGCCGACAAATGGCTGGCCGATACGGCGCGCTGGACCTGGCGCGTGAAAAGCTTCATGCACCTGGAAACGGAACTGATGGGCGCGCTGCGCGAACGCTCGGAACTCGACGCCATCAACGTCTTCGCCACCAACCTGAAAGCGCTGCTGCTGGCCGCGCCTGCCGGTCAGCGCGCCACCATGGGCTTGGATCCTGGCTTGCGCACGGGCGTCAAGGTCGCCGTGGTCGATGCCACCGGTAAAGTGGTCGACACGGCCGTGATCTACCCGCACCAGCCGAAGAACGACTGGGATGGTTCGCTGCATACGCTGGGCCGTCTTGCCGCCAAGCACAATGTGTCCCTGATTTCCATCGGCAACGGCACCGCCTCGCGCGAAACGGACAAGCTGGCGCAGGATTTGATCAAGCAGCATCCGGAAGCGAAGATGACGAAGATCGTCGTCTCGGAAGCGGGCGCGTCGGTGTATTCGGCGTCCGAGTTCGCTTCGAAAGAGTTGCCGGACATGGATGTGTCCCTGCGCGGCGCCGTGTCGATCGCGCGCCGCCTGCAAGACCCGCTGGCCGAACTGGTGAAAATCGACCCGAAATCGATCGGCGTGGGCCAGTACCAGCATGACGTGAGTCAAAGCCAGCTGGCCCGCTCGCTCGATGCCGTGGTGGAAGATTGCGTGAACGCCGTCGGCGTGGACGTGAACACGGCGTCGGCGCCGCTGCTGGCGCGCGTCTCCGGCCTGTCGGCCAGCGTGGCGCAAAGCATCGTCACCTACCGCGACATGAAGGGCGCGTTCACCTCGCGCGCGGCGCTGAAAGCCGTGCCGCGCCTGGGCGACAAGACGTACGAACAGGCAGCGGGCTTTTTGCGCGTGATGGGCGGAGAAAATCCGCTGGACGCGTCCGCCGTCCACCCGGAATCGTACCCGCTGGTGGAAAAAATCCTGGCCGATATCAAGAAGGATATCAAGGCCGTCATCGGCGAAACGGCGCTGCTGAAAACCCTCAGCCCCGCCAAGTATGCGGATGACACCTTCGGCGTGCCGACCATTTCCGACATCTTGAAGGAACTGGAAAAGCCGGGCCGCGACCCGCGTCCGGAATTTACGACGGCCACCTTCAAGGAAGGCGTGGAAGAAATCCGCGACTTGCGTCCGGACATGATCCTCGAGGGCGTGGTCACCAACGTGGCCGCCTTTGGCGCCTTCGTCGACATCGGCGTGCACCAGGATGGCCTCGTGCACATCTCGGCCCTGTCGAACACCTTCGTCAAGGACCCGCACACGGTGGTCAAGGCAGGACAAGTCGTGCGCGTGAAAGTGCTGGAAGTCGATGAAAAGCGCAAGCGCATCGCGCTGACCATGCGTTTGACGGATAGCGCGCCGCAGGCGGGCAGCAAGCCGGAACAGCGTGGCGACCGCAACGACCGCCGCAGCATGGCGCAGCACCAGTCGCAGTCGCGCAACGCGCCGGAACCGGCCGGCAGCATGGCCGCCGCGTTCGCCAAGCTGCGCGGTTAAGTTCGTGGCCGCCAGGCAGGGCATCACCATCCTGGCGGCGGACGCGGCCGGCCCGGATGCGCAGCGGCTGCTCGACGAATTGTCGGACGCATTGCTGCGCATCAATGGCGACAGCGGCCGTTCTTCCTTCGATGCCGAGGCGGCCACACCGCGCGGCGGCTTTTACGTGGCCCGCGACGGCGCCGGCCAACTGCTGGGCTGCGCGGCCCTGCGCCCGCTGGGCGGGCCGGACAGCGCCACGGCAGAACTCAAGCGCATGTATGCGCGCCACGGCCAAAGTGGCGTGGGCGCGGCCCTGCTGGCCCATGTGGAAGCGCAGGCGCGCTGCTTCGGCTATGCGCGGCTGCACCTGTCCACGCGCGTGGCGAATACCCGCGCGGTGGCGTTTTATGCCAAACACGGCTATGCACCCGTCGTTGCCTGGGGCAAATACGTGGGCGCGGCACAATCGGTGTGCTTGGGCAAACAGTTATAAGCGTCAACGTGGCTGACTTGCCCGATTTATGACTTGAGCGCATACCCGTGCCGGCGTTTTCTTATAAAATGACGGCATCTATTTATTTACCCATCAGAGGCAGCTATGAGCGACGTACAAACCTGGATCAAAGAAACCGTGACGAACACGCCAGTCGTGCTGTTCATGAAGGGCACGGCCCAGTTCCCGCAGTGCGGCTTTTCCGGCCGCGCCATCCAGATCCTGAAAGCATGCGGCGTGGAAAACATCGCTACCGTCAACGTGCTGGATGACCCGGAAGTGCGCCAAGGCATCAAGGATTACTCGAACTGGCCAACCATTCCGCAACTGTATGTCAAAGGCGAGTTCATCGGTGGTTCCGATATCATGAATGAAATGTTTGAATCGGGCGAACTGAAGTCCCTGCTCGATGCCTGATAGTCAACAGCAGCGGCCGCGCCGTATCGTCGTGGCCATCACGGGCGCCACGGGCGCCGTGTACGGCTTGCGGCTGCTGCAATTGCTCGGCGCCATCCCCGGCGTCGAGACGCATCTGGTCTTGTCGGATGCAGCCGTATTGACCCTGCACCAGGAAACGGGCGTGGGGCGCAAGGACATCGAAGCGCAGGCGCACGTGGTGCACAAGCTGCGCGACATCGGCGCAAGCATCGCCAGCGGCTCGTTTCAATCGGATGGCATGGTCGTCGCGCCGTGCTCGATGAAGACTCTGGCGGCCGTGGCCCATGGCCTGTCGGATAATTTGATCACGCGGGCAGCCGATGTGGTGCTCAAGGAGCGCCGCCGCCTGATCCTGATGGTGCGCGAAACGCCGTTCAACCTGGCGCACCTGCGCAATATGACGGCCGTGACGGAAATGGGCGGCATCATCTTCCCCCCACTACCCAGCTTTTATCACCACCCGCACAGCATTGCGGAAATGGTCGACCATACGGTCGCGCGCGTCATCGACCTGCTGGGCATCGAGCACGGCCTGGCACCGCGCTGGAATGGCTTGAAAAACCCGGACCAGTCAGCAACAAACGACTAACAAACTACATCACCAACTACGCACGTCACGATGCCTGACAAAAGCGTAGCGAGCGGCAGTGATTTGCGGCCGAGAAGCGCAACCGTGCTGAAGCACGGTGAGCATCGCCGGCCGCAAAGCGCGACGCGCAGTAGCTTTGGTCAGGCATCCTCACTCACCGCTTGTCGAACTGGTGAGCACTGGCCTGCTTCAAATCCCTGGCTTCTTCAACCATCCTGCGGTGGGCGATCCGTTTGCGCATCACTTCCGCATGTTGCGCGGCAGTCATGGGGGGCACGGTCATCAAGTCCTTCAGCTGCGCGGTATTGCTGTAGTTACTTTTCATAAGACGGCTCAAATGCTCGGCTCCGTAGTGGATGAACTGGCTGCTTCTGATGTGATTATGCGCTGGTATTGGCCGCTGCGCCGCTGCGTGCGGGATTATTGTCAAATAATTCCGCTGCAGCGCAACATGCGAGGTCTTATTGTGCGACAAAATCATGTCTCCAGTATGACGTTGCGCAAATAAAAGGACAGGAAGAGCGCCGCCAGCGAAAGGCGGACGGCGCCGGCCGGGGATGGCCTGAATGCTTACTTTTGGTAGTTGACTCTGACCAGCATGCGAATAAATTCTCGCGCGATTTGACGATGATGTTCATCTAATCTTTGCAAATCGGCAATTAATTTCACATCGGCGGACTCAAACCGCGACAAAGCGCTGCCCGCTTCGCCATTCGGCGTGGCGCTTTCCGGGCCGCCAAAACGCAACCATTCCGCCGGAACGCCCAACCATTGGGCAATCATGCGCAATTTCTCTTGCGTCGGAATTGCTTCACCTACTAACCATTTCCTAGCTGCATGCACGGTAATCGGGCGCCCGTCGAAACGGATATTGAATTCCCGGGCCAGTCTGGTCGGGCTGTCTGGAGAATAATGGGCGTTTTTGAGAGCCAACTGAAGTCGCTGGCTGAAGCTTTCGCGTTCGTTAGAAGAATTCATAGGTGTACTATTTCATGTTGTAACATGAAAGTCAGTTTCTTGAATGACCATACAGAATGTTACATTTGAAAAGAGTATCAATTAACAATTAACACTCCGGCCGGGCTTTCCGGGTAGAAAAGTGGGCCGAATTTTCTCTTGTGATTCTGCGTGGCTTCGGGTCAAATTCGCGGCTGGCCTTGATTTTCGCACTGCAGCACGATTCAAAGCCTCGGTTTGGCATTACAACGTACGGTATCGGATAATGCCCTCCTCTACCGATGTACGCAATGCCCATGTCATACAATTTCTTGTAGACAAAGTTTTCAGAAGGGCCATTTTGTTTCCAACATGGAAACGATTCGAACAACGTGCTCAGAGCGAAACGTTGTTTTTTGATCGTGCCGGCTGGAAAGAATCTGCGCCCGAAAAATTTTACTGCCATCGCAGCGAAAAGAATGTCGCTGTTATGCCAGGAAAGCTCTTTTTGGTGTCATCTTGGCCACCAACTCTCGATCTTAAGCGCGTTTGCGCCAGAAGAATCAATTTATTTTCAGTAACTGTTGCCTTATTCGCCAAATTCCCCTGTCCAGGTCCTCTTTTTTCTTTGTTGCAGCACGGGCAGGGCACGCTACAATAGTATTGACGTTGACGTAAACGGCACTTTGCCCCCCATTACCCTGCAGCACCCATCCAGCGACCGACCACCCATGCAACCGACACCGCCCGCAGCAATGACGACCTATACCATTACCGAACTGGCGCGGGAATTCGACATCACGGCGCGCGCCATCCGTTTCTATGAAGACCAGGGCTTGCTCAGTCCGAAACGCGAAGGCGCGGGCGGGCGCAGCCGCGTCTACACGCCGCGCGACCGCACCCGATTGAAACTGACCCTGCGCGGCAAGCGCCTGGGCCTGGCGCTGTCGGAGATCAAGAGCCTGGTCGACATGTACGAGTCGCCGAAGGACACGCGCGCGCAGATGGACCGCTTCCTGGGCGTGCTGGCGCAGCACCGGCAAACCCTGGAACAGCAGCGCATCGATATCGAAATGGCACTGGCGGAAATCAGCGCGCATGAAGACGCTTGCGCGCACATGCTGGCGGACTTGAACCTGGATCAGGCGCAAACCAGCTAGGCAGCGATGCGGCGGCGCAGGCCGCGCGCGCATCGCTTTACGTTTACGTAAACGTCACAACTGAGTATCATAGCTTCACTGACCCGGCATCCATGACCGCCACACTTATAACGACGAGGACGACATGCTCCATCTCCCAGGCTTGACCTTTGACCACGGCGAAGACATCGCCTCCCTGCGCGAAGCGATCCAACAATTTGCCGCCGCCGAAATCGCGCCGCGCGCGGCCGAGATCGACCGCACCGACCAGTTCCCCATGGACCTGTGGCGCAAGATGGGCGACATGGGCCTGCTCGGCATCACCGTCAGCGAAGAATACGGCGGCGCCGGTATGGGTTACCTGGCGCACATCATCGCCATGGAAGAGATTTCGCGCGCCTCGGCTTCCGTCGGCCTGTCCTACGGCGCCCACTCGAACCTGTGCGTGAACCAGATCAAGCGCAACGGCACGGCTGAACAAAAGGCCAAGTACCTGCCGAAGCTGATTACGGGCGAGCACATCGGCGCGCTGGCCATGTCGGAACCGAACGCGGGCTCGGACGTCGTCAGCATGAAGCTGCGCGCCGACTTCAAGGGCGACCGCTGGGTCTTGAACGGCACCAAGATGTGGATCACCAACGGCCCCGACGCGGACGTGCTGGTGGTGTACGCGAAAAACGACCTGGAAGCGGGTCCGCGCGGCATGACGGCGTTCCTGATCGAAAAGAATTTCAAGGGCTTTTCCATCGCGCAAAAGCTCGACAAGCTGGGCATGCGCGGCTCGCACACGGGCGAACTGGTGTTCCAGGATTGCGAAGTGCCGGCCGAAAACGTGCTGGGCGGCCTGGGCAAGGGCGTCAACGTGCTGATGTCGGGCCTCGACTTCGAGCGCACCGTGCTGTCCGGCGGCCCGCTGGGCATCATGCAGGCCTGCATGGACCTGGTCGTGCCTTACGTGCATGACCGCAAGCAATTCGGCCAGCCCATCGGCGAATTCCAATTGATGCAGGGCAAACTGGCCGATATGTATTCGACCATGATGGCGTGCAAGGCCTACGTGTATGCCGTCGGCCAGGCGTGCGACCGCGCCACCACGCCGGAAGCCGTGCGCCAGTTGCGCAAGGATGCGGCCGGCGCCATTCTGTATAGTGCAGAGAAGGCGACGTGGATGGCGGGCGAAGCGATCCAGGCCCTGGGCGGCAACGGCTACATCAACGAATTCCCGGCCGGCCGCCTGTGGCGCGACGCCAAGCTGTACGAAATCGGCGCCGGGACCAGCGAAATCCGCCGCATGCTGATAGGCCGCGAACTGTTTGCGGAAACCAAGTAAGCACGGGCGCGCGGCGATCGACTGGGTGAAGAGCTATTTATGCGAGCACAGCTATGACGCACATTGTCTTCCCCAAATTGCTCTCTTCCCAGATTGCATTCGATATCGCGCGCACCATCCGCGACGGCTTCGACAAGCATTACCGCCTGTTCCGCGAAACCAGCCAGCAAGCCAAGCAGTATTTCGAGCAAGGCGCCTGGGCCGCGGCACAGACGGCGGCCCGCGAACGCATCGACTTTTATGACAAGCGCGTGCAGGAATGCGTGCAGATGCTCGAAGATGAGTACGAAGAGTCGGAGTTGAGCGATGAAGTGTGGCGCGAACTCAAGCTGCACTACATCGGCATGCTGACGGAACACAAGCAGCCGGAACTGGCGGAAACCTTCTTCAATTCCGTCTGCTGCAACATCCTGCACCGCACGTATTTCAATAACGACTATATTTTCGTGCGTCCCGTCGTGTCCACGGAATACATCGAAACGCAAGACCCGGTCCCCACCTACCGCGTGTATTACCCGGGTAAGGATGGCTTGCGCCACACCCTGACGCGCATGCTGACGCACTTCCAGCTGGACTGCGCATTTGCCAACCTCGAGCGTGACGTGGCCCAGGTGGAAGCGCGGCTGCAGCAGCTGTTCGGCGGCGACAGGATCGAACCGAACCACCAGATCCAGGTCTTGACCAGTTTGTTCTACCGCAACAAGGGCGCTTATCTGGTCGGCAAGGGCATCAACGGCAACCGCGAATACCCGTTTGTCGTGCCCATCCTGCACAACCGTCACGGCAAGCTGGTGCTCGACACGGTGCTGTTCGAGCAGCAGCAGATCGCCGTGCTGTTTTCGTTTACGCGCGCGTATTTCCTGGTCGATATGGAAGTGCCGTCGGCCTACGTGCAATTTCTCCGAAGTTTGCTCCCGCGCAAGCCGCGCAGTGAGATTTATACGATACTGGGCTTGCAAAAACAGGGCAAGACGCTGTTTTACCGCGACTACCTGCAGCACTTGAAACACTCGTCGGACCACTTCGAAAGCGCGCCCGGCATCCGCGGCCTGGTGATGCTCGTGTTTGCCCTGCCGTCGTTTCCGTATGTCTTCAAGGTGATCAAGGATTTTTTCCCGCCGCCCAAGGAAACCACGCGCGCGCAAGTCCAGCAAAAATATTTGCTGGTGAAACACCACGACCGGGTGGGCCGCATGGCCGACACGCTCGAGTATTCCAACGTGGCCTTTCCCCGCGCCCGTTTTGCCGAGGAATTGCTGGCCGAGCTGAAACAGTTCGCCCCCTCGCTGATCGAAGAAGACCGCGAACAGATCATCATCCGCCACCTGTACATCGAGCGGCGCATGGTGCCGCTGAACATGTGGCTGAGCAATGCCGAGAAGGAAGGCCGCGACGACCTGGTCGAACACGCCATCGTCGAGTACGGCAACGCCATCAAGGAATTGGTGGCGGCGAATATCTTTCCGGGCGACATGCTGTATAAAAATTTTGGCGTCACGCGTCATCAACGTGTCGTTTTTTACGATTACGATGAAATCGAGTACATCACCGATTGCCAGTTCCGCGTCATTCCCCAGGCGCGCACGGAGGAAGAAGAAATGTCGGCCGAACCTTGGTATCCCATCGGCAAGCACGATGTGTTTCCCGAACAATTCGGCACCTTCCTGCTGGGCAATCCCCGTATCCGCACCTATTTCATGCAGCACCATGCCGACCTGCTGACGGCGCAATATTGGCAGGCGCGCAAACAGCGCATCGAAGACGGCCATATCGAGGACGTCTTCCCTTATCCGCAGCACCTGCGTTTTTGTATGCAGTCATCATCCCCACCCCTAACCGGAGATCCAACATGAATGATCCAGTCGTAATCGTCGGTGCCGCGCGCACCCCCATGGGCGCCTTCCAGGGCGACTTTGCCAACGTCACCGCCAGCGACCTGGGCGCCGTGGCCATCCGCGCCGCCGTGGAACGGGCCGGCGTGGCGCCGGATGCCGTGGAACACGTGTTTTTCGGCAATTGCCTGATGGCTGGCCAGGGCCAGGCGCCCGCGCGCCAAGCCTTGCGCAAGGCTGGCTTGCCCGATTCCACAGGCGCCGTGACCCTGTCGAAAATGTGCGGCTCGGCCATGCAGACGACCATGTTCGCGCATGACACCTTGCTCGCCGGCAGCGCCGACGTGGTGGCGGCGGGCGGCATGGAATCGATGACCAACGCCCCTTACCTGGTGCCGAAGGCGCGCGGCGGCTACCGCATCGGCCACGGCATGATCTATGACCACATGATGATGGATGGCCTGGAAGACGCCTACAGCCGCGATGAAAAGGGCAACGCCCGCTCGATGGGCACGTTTGCCGAAGAGTGCGCCAGCCAATATCACTTCACGCGCGAAGCGCAGGATGCCTTCGCCATCGAATCCGTGAAACGCGCGCAAGCGGCCACCAAGGATGGTAGTTTCGAATGGGAAATCGTGCCCGTGACCGTCTCCGGCCGCGGCGGCGACACCATCGTCAGCATCGATGAAGGCCCGCAAAAAGCCCGCCTGGAAAAAATCCCGACCTTGAAGGCAGCGTTCAAGAAGGATGGCACCATCACGGCCGCCTCGTCTTCGTCGATCAACGATGGCGCGGCAGCCCTCGTGCTGATGCGCGAATCGACGGCGAAAAAGCTCGGTTGCACCGTCATCGCGAAAATCCACGGCCACGCCACGCATGCGCAAGCGCCGAACGAATTCACCACGGCCCCCATCGGCGCGGTGAAAAAACTGTACGCGAAAACGGGCTGGAGCAGCAGCAATGTGGACTTGTTCGAGATCAATGAAGCGTTCGCGGCCGTGCCGATGGCCGCCATGCACGACCTCGACATTCCACACAGCAAGATCAACATCCACGGCGGCGCGTGCGCGCTGGGCCACCCGATCGGCGCCTCGGGCGCGCGCATCATCGTCACCCTGCTGGGCGCCCTGAAAAAAACCGGCGGCAAGCGCGGCGTGGCAGCCCTGTGCATCGGCGGCGGCGAAGCGACGGCGATGGCGATCGAACTGGTATAAGCTCTTCCTGAGCCCGGGCGCGCACCGCAGTTCACGGTGCGCGCCCTTTCATTTTATTTTCAGGGAGAAAACATATGCCTACCGCATTGATCATCGGCGCCTCGCGCGGCATCGGCCACGAAATCGTCCGTCAATACCGCCACGATGGCTGGCGTGTCATCGCCACGGCCCGCACACCGGACGCTTGCGACGCCCTCGCGCAGCTGGGCGCGGAAGCGCACCAGCTCGACGTGACGGACGTGGAAGGCTGTGCCGGCCTGGGCTGGAAACTCGACGATGAAAAGCTCGACGTGGCCATCCTCAACGCGGGCGTGTACGGCCCCCGCCACGACGGTTTCCCCGCGCAAGCCGATTTCGACCTCGTCATGCACACGAACGTGCTGGCGGCCATGCGGCTGCTGCCCATCCTGGCGCCGCTGGTGGCCAACGCGAAAGGCAAGCTGGCCGTGCTGTCCTCGCACATGGGTTCCCTGAGCGAGCGGGGCAACGCCACCGGTTCGCTGTACCGCGCCAGCAAGGCGGCCCTGAATTCCGTGCTGATCGACACGGCCCTCGTGCATGGCCCGCAAGGCGTCAGCTGCGTGGCTTTCCACCCGGGCTGGGTGCGCACGGACATGGGCGGCGCCGGCGCCGATATTTCCCCCGAGGAAAGCGCTGCCGGCATCCGCGCCACCCTGGCCAGCCTGCCGGCCACGGACAAGGCCGTGTTCCGCAACTACGATGGCAAGCCCATAGCCTGGTAACTCCCTGAATTCACGATAAAAACAAGCGAGACGACGTCCCATGATACTCAATGAAGAACAGACCATGATCCAGGAAGCGCTGCGCAGTTTTTCGCGCGAGCGCCTGGCGCCCAACGCGGCCCGCTGGGACAAGGAACATCATTTCCCGAAAGAAGAATTGCAGGAACTGGCCGCGCTGGGCGCCTTTGGCGTAGCCGTGCCGGAAGCGCTGGGTGGCGCCGGCCTCGACTACGTGTCCTTGGCCCTGGTGCTGGAAGAAATCGCCGCCGGCGATGGCGGCACCTCGACCATCATTTCCGTCAACAATTGCCCCGTGTGCAGCATCGCCATGATGTACGCCAACGATGCGCAAAAGGAACAATGGCTGCGCCCGCTGGCGCAAGGCACCATGCTGGGTGCATTTTGCCTGACGGAACCACACACGGGCAGCGACGCGTCCGCCCTGCGCACGACGGCCACGCGCGATGGCAATGACTACGTGATCAACGGCACCAAGCAGTTCATTACCAGCGGCAAGTATGCAGACGTGGCCATCGTCATGGCCGTGACCGACAAGGCGGCGGGCAAGCGCGGCATCAGCGCCTTCTGGGTACCGACGAACACGCCCGGCTACATCGTGGCGGGACTGGAACAGAAGATGGGCCAGCATTCGTCGGACACGGCGCAAATCCTGTTCGAGAATTGCCGCATCCCGGCGGAAAATCTGATCGGCGAAGAAGGACAAGGCTACAAGATCGCCCTGTCCGGCCTGGAAGGCGGCCGCATCGGCATCGCCTCGCAAGCCGTGGGCATGGCGCGCGCCGCGTACGAAGCGGCGTTAAGTTATGCGCGCGAGCGCGAGAGTTTCGGCAAGCCCATCTATGAACACCAGGCCGTGCAATTCCGCCTGGCCGACATGGCCACGCAGATCGAAGCGGCACGCCAGCTGATCCGTCACGCGGCGGCCATGAAGGATGCGGGCCTGCCCTGCCTGAAGGAAGCGGCCATGGCCAAGCTGTTCGCGTCGGAAATGGCGGAAAAAGTCTGCTCGGACGCCATCCAGGTGCACGGCGGCTACGGTTATGTATCCGACTTCCCCGTCGAGCGCATCTACCGCGACGTGCGCGTGTGCCAGATTTATGAGGGGACCAGCGATATCCAGAAGATTTTGATTGCGCGGGCGTTGTAAACCCCACGGCAAATGCTGGGGTCAGACCCGCCGGGTCTGACCCCGAGCGACTGCCAACAATGGACGAAAAAAAAGCCTGCACATATGCAGGCTTTGTTCCAATGTATTACCAATGCTTTAATCGTGTCATGGACGCCAGTGCTATCTGCAAAGTGCCTCCTGATTTTCGGACTCCCATGCTATCTGCATGGTGACTCCAAGTGTAAATCGACCAACGTATCCGGAATTACAAAAATCCACTCTTTCGCACTGTCACGCCATCGACATTACACCTGTCGGTCGCCGCGCTGAGCCTGGATAGTGAGACTATTTGCAAGCAAATCTCAATCACTGAACGGAGTATAGCACAGCTTTTTGTGCAGTGCAATAATCTTTTTAAATCAAGTCCTTAGCGCCAGCGGCTTGTCTTCTTCGCCGCCGCGGGCCACCCTTTCGTACTCGGAAATCACTTGCGCGCCCAGCAGCAGCAAGGTGGCGCCGATTTCCAGGCTGAACATGACGACGATGGCCGTCGTCATCGAGCCATACACGATATTCACCTGCGACAAGGTGGAAAAATACCAGACCAGCACGTGGCGCGCGATTTCCCACAGCAGGGCCGCCGTCACGCCGCCGATCAGCGCATGCGTGATCGACAAGCGCCCCACGGGCATGACCAGGTAGATCGAACTCAGTACGAGGATTTCGCCCGCCAGCCCCAGCAGATACAGCAGTACGCCGGACACGCCTTCCAGGCCCCAGTCGTGGCGCAAAAAGCGCACGCTTTCCTCGCTCATCACCTGCAAGCCGCCCGCCACCAGGGTGATCAGCAAGATGCCCACGCCCAGGCACAGGATGTAGCAGTACGGCAGCACGGCGGAAATGAGGAAATGGCGGCGGCGGATGGCCACGCGGTGAATGAAAATCACGCTCATGGCGTTTTCCAGCACGGTAAACGCCAGCGAACTGAAAAACAGCATGGTCAGCAGCAAGAGCCAGCCGATCACGCCACGGTTATTGAGGAAATGCGCGATCTCGCCCACGATGGCCTTCGATTGCCCCGGCACCAGCCATTCCAGGTAATGGCCGATTGTCTGCAGCAATTCGTCCTGCGCGATCACGTGCGACAGGGCCACCACCACCAGCATCAGCAGGGGCACGATGGACAGCAGCGAGTAATACGCGACGGCGCCCGCCAGCAGCAAGCCCTGGTTGGCGCGAAAGCCCTTCAGCACCTGCAGCACGAAGGCCAGCGGGTGGCTCAAAATGTAGGCGCTGGCGCGGCGGTTGATCATGAGCAAACCGTTCAAGGATGTCGGCATGGCCCAATGCCTTGCCGCACACCCCCCTAGCATACTGACTATCCCCGTACTGTGCCGTGCGCGAACGAACAGACTAGCTCACGGCGGCTTCCAGCAAGGTCAAGGTTTGCCGGTCCGCATCCAGGGTGGCGAGGATGCCCATCGGTATCGTGAACTGGTGGCGGATGTGGCCAAACGAATAGCCGCTGACGGCCGGCACGCGCAAGGGCTGCAAATGCTGGTCCAGGGTGGCATCGAGGGTCAGCGCCGTGTCGCCCTCGGCCGCCTCGCAATGCTCGAAGATGCCCAGCATCAAGGCCGCCGCGTGCTTGAAACCGATGGACAGGTCGAGCTGGCACAGCATGCGGTCGATGCGGTAGGGCACTTCATTGATTTCTTCGAGGAAAAGGATGTGCTCGCGGAAATCGGCCGCATACGGCGTGCCGGCCAGCGCGCTGACCAGGCACAAGTTGCCGCCCGTTAAGCGTCCCGTCGCCTGGCCGCCGTGCACGGTGCGGATGGCGAAGTTCGGCTGCGTCTGCGCGCGGCGGTGGTTATCCAATGCCATCGGGATCGTGTAACTGTCTTGCGGCGTCATCAGCACATTGCGCAGCTGCGTCACCGTGTAGTCGGAAAACGTCGATGACGCCACGGGGCCGTGGAACGTCACCAGGCCCGTCTGGCTGGCGATGGCCAGGTGCAGGGCCGTGATGTCGGAATAGCCGATCAGCACTTTCGGGTTGCGCTGGATCAAGGCGTAGTCGAGCAGCGCCAGCAGCGAAATGCAGCCGGAGCCGCCGCGGATGGCCCAGATCGCCTTGACCTCGGGATCGGCGAACGCGGCGTGCAAGTCGTCCAGGCGCTGCTGCACCGTGCCCGCATAGTTGCCGTGCACGGCGCGGATGTTGCTGCCCAAACTGGCGCGCAGTCCCAGCGATTCGATATTGCGCTGGGCCTTGGCGATGGACTCCTCATCCGTAAAGCCGCCCGGTGCGATGATGGCCACCAGGTCGCCGTCGCGCAGGCGCGCCGGTTTGATCAATGCGTGTTGCTGTTGCATGCGTTTTCCCTTCCCTTGCGCGGCCGCCGCCCATGCCGGTGTGCCTGCCGCCCCGAGGGTGACGGCCAGCAAGCCGCCGAAGCGGCGCCGGCTGAGATTGGTCTGACTGGACATGCGGCCCTTTCCTGGAAAAAAAAACGGCGACGCCAGGCGCCGCCGCACGAGGTTAGCATGTCGGCGGGATCGCCGCCGGCATGGCTGCCTTACATGAACTTGTACTTCAGCTGGAACGACAGCGAACGGCCGCGCGGGTCGGCCACGCGCGGATCCCAGCCGGCGCCCACCACTTCATCCACGTTGTGCGCGGTGAAAGGCGGATCGCGGTCGAACAGGTTCTGGATGCCCACGGTGATGGTGGTATTCTTGAAGCCCGTGTACGTGCCCGACAAGTTATACGTCGTGTAGCTGGACACGTCGGACTTGAAGCCCGGCGGCGGCGCCCCTTTGCCATTATTCGGCACCTGGTCCTTGTAGCCGGAAGCAAAACTCTGGATCAGCAAGCCGCTCCAGTCGCCGCGCGACACGCCGAAGCTGGCATTGTGTTTCCAGCGCAGGTACAGATCGCGCGTATAAAACTTGCCGACCAGTTCCTGGTATTCCTGGCCTTGATATTCCGCAAACTTGAAGCTGTCCATATACGTGCCGTCCAGGGTCGCCGTCCATTTCGCGTCCCGGATCTTGCCTTCGCCGCGCAAGCCCACGTCGAGGCCGCGCACGCGGCTGCCTGCCGCATTGATCCAGCCCGCCTGCACGTACTCGATGGTGCCGTCCGGATTGCGGTGGATGTACTGGTTCAGCGCCTGGTAATTGGTCAGCACGATTTGCGGCGTGCGGTTCAGGATGCGGTCCTTGGTATTGATGGCCCAGTAGTCGAACGAGGCCGAATATCCCTTGAATGGCTCGATGACAAAACCGACGCTGCCCTGCTTCGACGTTTCCGGCTTCAGGTTCGTGTTGCCGCCCGTCTTGTAGTCGAGGCGGTCGATGGCGCAGTACTCGGGCACGCCCGGATGCTTAGCGCAGCCTTCCTGGTCGATCACGCCGTTCGGCAATTCCTGGCTCAGCGAACCGGAATACAGTTGCTGGAAGCTTGGCGCGAGGAAACCCTTGCTGGCCGAACCGCGGAACAGCAGGAAGTCGGTCGGCTGGTAGCGGAAGGCCACTTTCGGATTCGTCGTCGCGCCCACCAGGCTGTAATCGTCGCGGCGGATGGCCAGCTGCATTTCCAGGTCCTTCGTGACCGGCACCAGCAATTCCGCATACACGGCCTTGACGGTACGGCTGGCATCTTTTAATGCGGCATTACCCGGCGCCAGCAGGATCTGCATGGCGTCGACGTCCTGTCCAAAGCTGTAGCCTTCGCGGCGCAAGTCAAAACCGGCCGCCATCGCCAGCGCCCCGGCCGGCAGCTGGAACAGTTCGCCCGAAACGGAACCGTCGATCTGCGTCAGGGTTGTCTTGCCGTGTTGGAAGTCGCCACGGAACTTGGTCGATTCGATCAATTGCTTGGCCGCGTCCGTCTGGCTCTGGCCGGCGCCCACCCACGGATTGATGATGCCGCTGGCCAGCGCCGCGTACAGCTTGTCCGTATAGGAATAGCCATCCGTCAGCTTGGTCTTGGTGCTGCTTTCGGCGCGCGAAATGCCCGCCTTGTAATCCCACTTGCCGAAGTTGCCCTCGAAGCCCACCAGCACGCGGGCATTGTCGGTCGTGTTTTCCTGCGTGCGGTTGCCCACGTCATTCGCGCGCCATTTGTAGGCAATCGGCTTGGTATTGTCAAACGTGGGGATGTAGGCCGACAGGTCCTGGTAATACGCGCCGCCGACCGGGTACAAATTCTTATTGGCAACGGTCGCCTGCACCTGCATCGGCGTCAAAATGGCCGTGGCCTTGGTGCGCGAACCGAGCACTTCTACAAACATGCGGTGGTCGGGCGCCAGTTGGAAGGTGCCGCGCGACAACAGATTGGCCCGTTCGACAGGGAATTGCAGCACATAGTCGGCGCCGTAGTCATACGCACACGAATGCGTGGTGCTGCGCGGTGAGGTCACGTCTTTCCACAGTTGCGTCTGGTACTGCGACATGCCGGCGATGCTGTCGCACTTGCCCTGGAAGCTCAGCGGATTGGCTTGCAGATACACCGTCGGGTCGCCAGGCAAGGTGTAACCGCCAATAAACGTCCCTGGTTTTTTCGGATCAGGATTGGGGATTTGCAGTGCCGTGCCCGGCCCCGACATCTGGTTGGCGAATGGCGTGCCCGTGGTATCGGGCGACAGGCCACGCCCCGGCTGGAAGCCGTTGACGAAGGAGCGGTCGCTGCCGTTCAGGCGCTGCGCCTTGTCGACGGTCAGGCTGGCCATGATGTTATAGCGATCGCTTTCCAGCGAGCCCGTGCCGGCCAGCAGCGAGGCGCGGCGCGTGGCGCCGCCGCCTGCCTGCGTGTCGTTGGTGGAAACGGACGCTTCCACGCCGCTGTAATTGGTTTTCAGAATGAAATTGATCACGCCGCCGATGGCGTCCGTGCCGTAGATGGCCGAGGCGCCATCCTTGAGAATTTCCACGCGCGAAATCGCGCCCAGCGGAATGGAGTTCAGGTCGACCGACTTGCCGCTGGCGCCGTGCGTGGCGATGCGGCGGCCGTTCAACAGCACCAGGGTGCTCGACGGTCCCAGGCCGCGCAGCGAGGCGAACGAAGCGCCGCCGCTGACACGGTCGGCATCGGCGCCAAACACGTTATTGCCCGAAGTCATGTTATCGGCGCCCGTGCCATTCGCCGACAGGGTGCGCACCAGTTGCTCGGTCGTCGTGATGCCCTGCTTTTCGATCTGGTCAAACGAGATGACTTGCACCGGCAGCGCGCCTTCCTTGGCGACGCGCTTGATGCTGCTGCCCGTGACTTCGACCCGTTGCATTGCTGGCGCCGCCGCTTCCTGTGCCATCACTGGCCCCACCACCCCCATCAATGCCACCAATTGCGCTAGCTTCTTCAATCTCACGGGTCTCTCCTTTATTTGGGCAATCGAAACTTGAGTTCTCAAGTCAGGCTGTTTTTTTCACGTCGCAACTGTCTGTCTCGCAGTACATTTTTTTATGACATTTGCGCATGACTTTATTTGTTTTCATTTTCAGAGTAGCGCGATGCATCCGGGCCCAGCCAATGAAAAATGCTTTCCTAACCATAACTTTTTGGAATGAATGCCCTTTTCAGCGACATGGTCACTTGCCTGCGGGGCTAGCCCTGGTTTTATCCACGTCCAGATAGCGCCAGGACGTGAATTCCACGGGGTGGCGCCTGTAGTTTTTTAGCCACGGTTGTTGCAGGTCGGCAGAGATGGGATGCGTCAGCAACACCCACGGCGTGTAAGCGTGGATCAGCTGAAACAGGTCGAAGTACAGACTGCGTCGGCGCGGCGTATCGGATAGCAGGCGCGCCTCCTCATAGCGTTTATTGTAATCGGGCAAGTTGAAGCGGGCATAGTTGGCGCGGCCAACGTTGCCGCCATACAACAATTGCATAAAGTTATCGCCATCGGGGAAGTCGGCGATCCAGTTGGTCTCGAACATCTGCACCTTGCCCAGGCGCGAGGCCTTGATGATTTCCGTCTTCTTGTCGCTTTTAAACTCCACGCGCACGCCGATGGCGTTCAGGTTGCGGCGCCACAATTCATCGCGCAAGCGTCCCACCGTGCTCGGTTCCGTATGCATGGTCAGGATCAGGGGCGTGCCATCCGGCTGCGTGCGGAAACCGTCGGCGCCCGCCTTGTAGCCGAAGCGGTCCAGCAAGGCGCGCGCCAGCGCGGGATCGTAGCCGACGGGGCTGCGGTACTGCTTGTCGTAGCCGAGGACATTCGGCGGCAGCGGCGACTGCGCCGGCAAGGCCAGTCCTTTTTTCAGCAGCGCGATGTCTTCGCGGCCGTTGTAGCTGAGGGCGATGGCGCGCCGCAGGGCCAGCTTGTCCTTGCTCATGCCGCCCAGCACGGGGTCGTCCATGTTCATCCACATGTAATACGTTTGCAGCACGGGAAAGCGCGTCAGCTGCAAGCCCTTGGCGGCCAATGCCGGTTTCAGCGCGCCGTTTTCCAGCACCATGTCCGTCATCGATTCCGGCACTTGCTCCAGGTAATCGAATTCGCCCTTCAAAAAACCCAGCATGCGCGATTGATATTCCTCAACGATGCGCACCTCGATGCGCTCGACCAGCGGCAAGCGCTTGCCCTCCAGCCCGGTGGCGATGGCGCGCGCGTCCAGCGGCAAGGCGGCCAGCGCCCTGGCCTCCGTATGGAACACGGTGGCACGGAAAGTCGGGTTGGCCTGCAGCACGATCTTGTCGCTGCGCTTCCACTCCTTCACGAGGAACGGCCCCGTGCCCACGGGGTGGTTGCCGATCTGCCCTGCCGCCGGGTACGCTTCGGCCACTTCGCGCGCCACCACGGCTGTCGCTGGCATGGCCAGGTAAAACAGGAAGTTCGGGTCGACGCCGTTCAGGCGGATGCGCAAGGTGTATTTGTCCAGCGCCTGCAAGCCGGCGATCGGCGTGTCGTAGCTGAACTTGGTTTTCAGGGCGGCATCGCCCACCAGCTTGTCTTCCAGCAAGAATAGCCACGGCGACTTCAGGCTGGGGTCATACAGGCGCGTCAGGCTGTAGACATAATCCTGCGCCGTCACTTCGCGCGGCTGGCCCTTGAAAGCGGGATCTTGTGTAAAGAAGATGCCGGGCTGCAAGTGAAAGGTGTACGTGCGCCCGCCATCTTCCACCGTCGGCATGGCGCGCGCCGTATTGCCCTGCAGTTGCACGGGGCGCGCCAGGTAGTCATAGCGCAGCAGCGGATCGAAGATGTTTTCCATCAAGTTCAGGCTGGCCAGGTCCGAGGCCACGGCCGGGTCCAGGCCCGTCTCGCTGGTGCTCAAAAACAAGTGCAGGGTCTTGTTCGCGCGGGCAGTGCTGGCGGACGCAGCATCGGCGGCGTGGGCCGGTACATTCAACAGCGTCAACAGGGCCAGGCCGGCGGCGCAGGCGGTTTTGCGTAAAAACATCATCAGTGATCCAGTGCAGACAAGGTAACGAACAGCGATTAGCGACAGGCATCCCCCACACTACGCGGGCAAGCTACGGGGCGCCAATGAAAACAGGCTGCCAGCTTATAACTTTTTGGCATGCGATTGCTGCATTCTTTCATCAACTCGTATCGGGCTGCCCCTATACTTTGTTTGCAGACATTTTTTACTCCCGACACACAGAACTGATCGCATATGGCACTTAATTACATCTGGTCCGGCTTTTTCCTCGTTGGCTTCCTGGCCGCAGTGCTGCAGTGGCTGTTTCTCGGAGATACCGATATCTTCAAGCGCATCATCGACGGCACCTTCGAGACGGCGCGCATGGGTGTGATGGATATCGCCCTGCCGCTGGCCGGCGTGATGACCTTGTGGCTCGGCATCATGAACATCGGCGAAAAAGCCGGCATCGTCGGCTGGCTGGCGAAAGTGATCGCCCCCTTCTTTTCGCGCATCTTCCCGGAAATTCCGAAAGACCATCCGGCCACGGGCCACATGGTGATGAATTTCTCGGCCAACCTGCTGGGCCTGGACAACGCGGCCACGCCGTTCGGTTTAAAAGCCATGGAAAGCCTGCAAACCTTGAACCCGAACAAGGAAGAGGCGACGAATGCGCAAATCATGTTTTTGGTGCTGCACACCTCGGGGCTGACCCTGATTCCGCTGGCCATCATGGCGCAGCGCTCCATCCTCGGCGCGGCCGACCCGTCCGACATCTTTATCCCCTGCATGATCGCCACCTATGTGGCCACCATGGTCGGCATCATCACGGTGTCCATCAAGCAACGCATCAACCTGCTCAACAGGGTCGTGCTGGGCTGGATGGGCGGCATGACGAGCGCCATCGTCGCCATGATCTGGTATTTCACGCAATACCTGACGAAACAGGAAATCGAGCTGGTCTCGAAGGTGGTCAGCAACCTGGTATTGATCAGCGTCATCGCCATCTTCATCATCGGCGCCCTGCGCAAGAAGGTGAACGTGTATGACGCGTTTATCGAAGGGGCGAAAGGCGGCATCCAGACCTCGATCACCGTGATTCCCTACCTGGTCGGCATGCTGGTGGCCATCAGCGTGATCCGCAACGCGGGCGTGTTCAATTTCCTGATGAGCGGCATGAACTGGTTCTTCGCCAACCTGGGCATCAATACGGACTTCGTGCCCGCCTTGCCGACGGCCATGATGAAGCCACTCAGCGGTTCCGGCTCGAAAGCCATGATGATCGACGCCATGAATACCTACGGCGTCGACTCCTTCGTCGGCCGCCTGGCCTGCGTCTTCCAGGGCTCGGCCGACACCACCTTCTATATCGTGGCCCTGTATTTCGGTTCCGTCGGCATCCGCAAGACGCGCTATGCGATCACGGCCGGCCTGATCGCCGATCTGGCCGGCGTGATCACGGCCGTCTTCGTTGCCTACGTCTTTTTCCACTAAGGAGCACCATGTTACGTCCTGTTCTGATGGCTGCGCTGTTGGCGGGTCTGGGCCTGTCGACCGCCCACGCGCAATTGCCCGAATCCGTCAGCCTGCTGCTGCGCAGCGCGAATATCCCGGAAGACGCCATGGGCGCCATCGTCTTGCGCGGCAACACCACCGTGCTGTCGCATGGGGCCGAGCGTAGCATGCAGCCCGCTTCCACCATGAAGCTGGTGACGACGGCCGTGGGCCTGGAGCAGCTCGGTCCCATCTTCCGCGGCCGCACGGAATTGCGCACCAGTGCCGACGTCATCAATGGCGTGCTGAAGGGCGACTTGATCCTGCGCGGCGGCGCCGATACGGATTTCAATGCGGACGTGCTCGCGCACATGCTGCAAAACCTGCGCAACCAGGGCATCGTCAAAATCAAGGGCGATCTGATTCTCGACCGCCAACTGTTCCAGCCGGCCCGGCCCGACATCGGCGCCGCGCCCTTCGACGAGTCGGCCGAGTTCCGCTACAACGTCATCCCCGACGCCTTGCTTCTGAACACCAATCTGATCGATATCAACATCAGTGCGACGGAGCGGCAATTGAGCTTCCAGATGCAGCCGCCGCTCGAGAATGTCAGCATCACGAGCGACATGAAACTGGTCAAGGGCAGTTGCGCCAAATGGGAAGATGGCTGGCGCCCGCCCGAATACCGGCGCGATGCGAGCGGCAAGCTGCAGGTGATACTGCACGGCACCTTCCCGCAAAACTGCAACAAGGCCACCAGCATCAATGTGCTCGATCGCAACGATTATGCGGACCGCTTGTTCCGCGCCACCTGGAAACGCCTCGGCGGCACGATTACGGGTACGGTGCGCGAAGCACCAGGCACGGGCTTGCCGCCGACGGCCGAACCGGTCGGCACGCGCATGCTGGCCGACCACGTGGCGCGCGCCTTGCCGGAAGTCTTGCGCGATATCAACAAGACCTCCGATAACACCCTGGCCCGCACCCTGTTCCTGAGCCTGGGCAGTTTGCAGAGCGATGGCTGGCTGGGCAGCCGCCCCATCGCCATGGCGGCGCCGGAAGATACGGCCAGCCGGGCGCGGCAAGTCATCCAGGAATGGTTCCAGCGGCACCATATCGATACCCAGGGCATGCTGGTCGACAACGGTTCCGGCTTGTCCCGCACGGGACGCATTGCGCCTGCGCAAATGGCCGGCGTCTTGCAGGCCATGCAGCAAAGCCCGTGGGCGCCCGAGTTCCAGTCCAGCCTGCCCATCGTGGCGCTGGACGGCACCATGCGCAAGCGCCTGTTGAACAGCCCGGCCGCCGCGCGGGCCCGCATCAAGACGGGAACCTTGAAAAATGTCGTGGCCATCGCCGGCTATGTGCCCGACGCCAACAACCAGCAATGCGTGGTGGTCGCCATGATCAATAGCGACCTGGTGGGTAACGGCAATGGCCGCGCGGCCGTCGATGCGCTGATCGAGTGGGTCGCCAGGAGCGGCGCCACGCCGGCAGTCGCCGGACAATAAGGTTCCAGGCCGGAGTAGCGGGCTAGTTGCGCGACGTGCGTGCTTCGCTGGCAAAAGCCAGGCGCAGCACGTACGCGGCGACGGCGCCGATCAGCAAGACGGTCACCAGCGAACCTTCCACGCCGAAGGCGCCGCCGGTCAACACGGTATTGCCAGCCAGTTCGCCGCGCAGCAGACCATCCGTGGCCGCATGGCCCGATACGGTCGAAGAAAATACCTGGCCGACACAATAATTCCAGCCGATATGCGTGCCGATACACACCCACAGCCGGCGCGTCTGCATATACAGCGCCGCCTGCAGCACGCCATACGCGACAAGTGCGATGATCGCCAGCAGCGAAAAGCCGGCATTGGGCAAATGGGCCAGGGCAAATACCAGGGATGAGATCACGATGGCAGCCTTGTTGCCCAGCGCACGCGCCGTCACGCCGAACAGGATGCCGCGAAACATCATCTCCTCGGCCATGCCAACCAGCACCAGTTCGGCCAGAGGGAACAGCAACAAGATGCTCAGGGCGTTGACGCCGCTAAACTGATACACGCCCAGCGCAGCCAGCACACCGAAGGTCAGGGCGACCAGCCCGGCGCCGAGCAGCAATCCGCGTCCCAGTTCCCCCGCCATGCCCGGTATCGCCAGTTCTGCCGGCTGGCGCTTTTCGATGCGCCTCACATAGAAGCGGTAGCCAAACCACACCAGTACCGCCGCCAGCAACTGCGGCCACAGGATGCGGTAAGGCTTGTCCAGCAGCTGGGAAGCGAGACCCATCACCAGCGGTACAGCGGCAAAGGTGAGAACCATCCCCAGCACGATCTGCACCAGGGGATAGGCCATCAGGCGCGCCAGGGGGGATTTCTTCGTTGCCATGCTCAGGGTGCTGTCCATCATCGCTTTCCTCGTGGGTTGTCAGGGAGTGGCTGCTGCTTTCTTGTTTCATGCAGCGATAGTAGCAGCATTTATATAAGCACTTATGCAAATATCGAAGGATGTTGTATTTTATGCACCCGTGGTGAATGAACGAAAGCGGGAGGGGGAACAGTAAGGAAGCGCCAGACGAAAAAAAACCCCGCCATTGCTGACG
>NZ_JAMQGR010000011.1:0-142810 GCF_023703445.1 Janthinobacterium kumbetense | reverse complement strand
CATCCGTTCACCAGAAACGTTATTGAAAGCAACGCTGGGAGCATTCCCACATTTGACGGTGACATAGCCAAAATTATCCCATTGCAATTTCTGTATCAGGCGGCCGGCCGTCCCGTCCCCTGCAAGGGGATCTGCAGGGCCAGCCGGCAACCGGCGCCCGAGGCCGGCACACCGACCTCGAACTGCCCGCCCAGCGCCGTCACCCGCTCGGCGATGCCGATCAGGCCAAAGCACTGCTTCTTGCGCTGCTGCTGGGGCGTGATGCCGATGCCGTTGTCGCTGATGGCCACGTACACGGCGCAGGCATCCGAACTGAGTTCGATCGCGACCTGGCTGGCCTGGGCATGGCGCATGACGTTGCTGAGCGCTTCCTGCACGATGCGGAACAGCACGATCTCGACCTGGCTGCCGATGGCGGAAAACAATGCCTCGTCGCGTATCAGCAGCTGGCAAGCAACGCCGCTGCGCTTGCGGAAGTCGCCCACCTGCCATTCGATGGCGGCTTGCAAGCCCAGGTCCAGCGCCATCGGGCGCAGCTCGTTCATGATGCCGCGCACGCTCTTGATGGTGGTGTCGACGTTGCTGAGCACGGCGCCGACCCGGCGGTGCAGGCGCGGATGGGAGCCTTCCGTGCGTGCGCTGAGCATGGAAATATCGATGCGCAGCGCCAGCAGGTTTTGCCCCAGTTCATCGTGGATATCGCGCGAAATGCGCTTGCGCTCGTCTTCCTTGGCCGTTTCCAGGTGCAGCGCCAGCTGGCGCAGCTGCGCATGCGACTGGCGCAGGGCGCCATCCATCAGCTTGCGTTCGGTGATGTCCGTGTGCGCCACCACCACGCGCAGCGGCCCTTCGCCGAGGAAACGGCTGATCCTGGCCTGCGACCAGCGGGGACCCGAGCGCGTGGCAAACTCATATTCGAGCGCAAACGTGTCCGCGTTGCCGGCGATGACGGAGCGGATGCCGGCGGCCAGCTCGCGCCCGGCGCTGCGCTGCCAGCGCGGGTCCGTGTCGCAAAATTCCAGGTAATGCAGCGGCTGCGGCGTTTGCCCGACGAAGGCCAGGCAAGCCTGGTTGGCATGCACGACGCGGCCCGACCGGTCCAGCACCAGCACCCGGTCCGTCAGGGAATCGATGGTGGCGTGAAAGAAGCGCTCGGCATCGCGCAAGGCTTCCTGCGCCCGCTCGCGCTGGTGCACTTCCAGCTGGAGGTGCTGGTTGGCCCGCAGCAATTCGGCCGTGCGGTCGACCACCCTTTGGTCCAGCTCGCGGTGCAGTTCGCGCAAGTCCGCCTCGGCCAGCTTGCGCTCGGTGATATCGGAAAACACGCCGACAAAATGGCTGATCGCGCCATCCGGGCTGCGCATCGGCGTGATCGACAGCGATTCGACGAAACGCTCGCCATTCTTGCGCCGGTTTACCAGTTCGCCATACCAGCTGCCATCCTGGTGCAGGCTGCGCCACATGGCTTCATAAAAATGCGGCAAATGCGTGCCGCCGCCGAGGAAGGACGGATCGCGCCCGATGGCTTCCTCCGCCTGGTAGCCGGTGATGGTGGTGAAGGCGGGGTTGACGGAAATGATGCGGTTGGCGCTGTCCGTCACCAGCACGCCTTCGCGGATGCTGTCGAGAATGACAAATGCGCGCCGCAAGGCCGATTCGCGCGCGTGCTCGTCGCCCAGGTCCGTCACCAGCATGCGCGCCGTGGCGCTGTCCACATCGAAATTGGCTTCGATGCGCACCATGCCGCCCGCCATGCCCTCGAACAATTGCGCTTCGAGCACCTGCCGCGTGCCACTGGTGAAGACGGCGTCGAGAAAGCGCCGGAAGCCGCCCTGCGCCTGGGGCGCGACGAATTGTTCGAAACGCCGCCCCAGCAGCCGGTTCTTGTCGCGTTGCAACAAGCCGCAGGCCGCCACGTTGACACGCGTGATGACGCCTTCGCGCGCCAGCGAAAAATAGCTGACGGGCGCCTGTTCATACAGCTGCGCATAACGGTCGCGGCTGCTTTCATATTCATTTTTCAGCTGCTCCAGTTCGGCCAGGGCCGCGCTCTGCATTTCCAGCTCGATCTGGCTGACCTGCAACTCATGCAACTGGCGCATCACCTCTTCATTCGACTGCGGCAAGGGCTGGCGCTGCTGCGCCGCCAATTGCTCGGCCTGCTCTCGCAATCTGGCCGGCACGTTCTCCTCGTCGAATGGTTCGTTCATGACACGTTCTCGCCGCTATTGCCTGCCGCCGCAGCGCCGGACTGGATCTGGCGCAACTGGGCTTCCAGTACCTTCGACTCGGTAATATTAATAAAGGTCACCACCACGCCATCGATGACATTTTCCACCGTGCGGTACGGCATGATGCGCACGTTGTACCAGCGCCCGTTCTTGGTCTGCACTTGCCGCTCGCAAAACACGAGGCTGCGGATCACTTCCAGCGCGTCCGCCTCCAGGTTCGGGTAGGCCAGGTCGTTGACGATGTCGCTGAGCGGGCGGCGCAAGTCCGTCTGGATCAGCTTGTAGATTTGCGTGGCCGGCGCCGTGAAGCGGCGGATGCGCAGGTCGCTGTCGAGGAAGATGGTGGCGATATCGGTACTATTAAGCAGATTTTTCATGTCGCTGTTGACCAGCGACAAATCATCGACCTTCGATTGCAGCTCGGCATTGACGGTGTACAACTCCTCATTGAGCGACTGCATTTCTTCCTTCGACGTGGTCAGCTCTTCGTTCGCCGATTGCAACTCTTCATTGGTCGACTGCAATTCCTCGTTGGCCGATTTGAGCTCTTCGCGCGAGGTCTGCATTTCGTCGCGCACGGCCTGGATTTCATTGCGCGCCTGGATCAGCTGCTGCTCCAGTTCCAGCACCTTGGGATTCGGCGAGCGGCCGCGGCGCGCCTCGGCCACCAAAGGCACGCTGGAAAACGTGACGAAGACCATGCCGCGCAAGGATTCAGGCTGGCTCAGCGCTTCCGCGCTCAGGTCGACGCCCAGCGATTGTCCCAGGTGGTCCTTGACCACCAGCCCTTTCAGGCGCACCACCCTCTCGCTCTGCAAGGCTTCCTTGATGAGGCCAGCCAGCTCGTAGCGCAAGCCTTCGCGCGCCATCGCATGGATATTCCAGTTGGCCTTGCCGGCTGCCGGTTCGAGGAAGACGCCCGTGCGCCCGTTGATGTACAGGATGTCGCCATCCTGATTCAGCAGCGCGGCAGCCGGTGAATATTTCTGGAGCAATAATTGCTCGACATGGGATTGAATCTTTCCAGTCATGCTGACTTCTCTCGTGTCGCTAGGTGTAGGGGGGGATGCCAACGATACCTTGGTAGGAAAATACGTGGGCAGGCGCTGACGCGCCAGGTTGTCGAGGCGGCGGTACAGCCGGGTCGACGTGGTCAGCGGTGAAAACAGGTCGGAAAAATGGCCGGGCGTGTCGGCGCTGCCCAGCAGCAAAATTCCGTCGCGGTTCAAGGCGTAATGAAACAGGGGTATCAAACGCTGCTGCAGCTTGGCATTGAGATAAATCAGCAGATTGCGGCAGCACAGGATGTCGAGCTTGGTGAACGGCGGGTCGGAAATGATGTTTTGCTGGGCAAAGATGATCGTGTTGCGTATCTCTTTTTTCACGTGATAATCGTTCTTGTCGCGCAAGAAGAAACGCTCCAGCCGTTCGGCCGACACGTCGCTGCTGATGCTGTGCGGAAAGCGTCCCTGGCGCGCGCGGTCGATGGCGTCGGCCGACAGGTCGGTGGCAAAGATCTGCAGGCTGTACTTCGACGGCGGATTGATGCTGGCCACCACTTCATGGAATACCATGGCCAGCGAATACGCTTCCTCGCCCGTGGAACAGGCGGGCACCCAGGCCTTGAACGCGCGTCCTTCCGGGTGGGCCGCCAGCAATTGCGGCAAGGCGACCATCTTCAGGTATTCCCACACTTTCGGGTCGCGGAAGAAACTCGTCACGCCGATCAGCAATTCCTTGAACAGCAAGTCGATTTCGCCCGGATTGGCACGCAGATACGGCACGTATTCTTCCATCGACGTCATTTGATACAAGCTCATGCGCCGCTCGATGCGCCGCAGCACCGTGTTGATCTTGTAATCCGTAAAACTGTTGCCCGTGTGTTCGGACAGCAAGGCGACAATTTCCTGCAAGGAATTGCGCCCGTTCGGTTCATGGCCCGGCAGGCTGAGGAAGCTGCTGCGGAACAGATAGGTGATGATCTTGTCCGGCATCTTGTCGGGAAAGTCGACGAGGTCCACCACTTCCGCGGCAATCGCGCTTTGCGGCATCATGTCGAACTTGGCCGTGTCCGGATGCTGTGCCAGGGTCAGGCCCCCTGCCTGCTTGATCGCCTGCAAGCCGCGCGTGCCGTCATTGCCCATGCCGGAAAAAATCACGCCCACGGCCAGTTCGCCCAGTTCGCTTGCGAGGCTTTCGAAAAAGGTGTTGATGGGCAAGCGGTGCCCGCGCAGCTGCACCGGTTCGCTGAGCACGAAACGCCCCTTGGACAAGCCCAGGTCGGCATTCGACGGTATCACATAGATATGGTTGGGCCGCAACTCCGCCTGGTGCGTGATTTCCGTGACGGGGATGCTGGTGGCGCGCTGCAGCAGTTCCGGCAGCATGGCCTTTTGCGTGGGGTCCAGATGCTGGATCACCACATACGCAATCCCGCTCTCCTGCGGCACGTTCGCCAGGAAGGCAACGATGGGATCGAGTCCGCCGGCGGATGCGCCGATGGCCACCACGGGGAAAACGATGGTGGCCACTTCAGGGACGGAAGCATTGCTGTGTTTACTGCGTGTCATCTTCTGCAAGAGTGCAGCCACGGCCAAAGCGTCAGGCTGGGAATTGATAATCTTGCATTCTAGCACTCAAGATGCGCGGCAAAACACGAATTTGGCGCAGGGCTTTTCCCTGCGCCAGGCTGCCCCCTAGCCGTCCCCTTTACTGCGCCTGCGGCACGTGCCAGCCGCCGCCCAGCGACTGGATCAGGGCCACGGCCGTCGTCTGGCGGTCCGCCTGCGCCTGCACCAGCGAACGGCGCGCCGACAGGGCCGTCACTTGCGCCGTCACCACGTCCGTATAGCCGACCTGGCCCGCGTTGTAGCGGTTCAGGATCTGCTGCTCGACCTGGTCGGCGGCGGATGACGCCTGCTGGCGCAGGGCCAGCTGTTCGGCCAGCGCGCGCGTGGCCGACAACTGGTCTTCCACGGCGCCAAAGGCACTCAATACCGTCTGGCGGTAGCGCGCCACGGCCGCCTCGTGCCCCGCCTTGGCCGCATCCACGCTGGCCGTGGTGGCGCCCGCGTTGAACAGGGTTTGCGCGGCCGACACGCCCAGCGACCACAGGCTCGATGAGGCATTGAACAGGTCGCCCACCTTGCTGGCGCCGGAACCGTAGGAACCCGTCAGGTTCAGGCTCGGGTAATACGCGGAACGGGCGATGCCGATCTGCTCGTTGGCCACGGCCACCCGGCGCTCGGCAGCGGCGATGTCGGGACGGCGCTGCAGCAGGGTCGACGGCACGCCCAACGGCACTTCGGGCACGGTCAGGGTCCACGGCGCCACGGCCAGGCTGAACTCGGACGGCGCGCGGCCCAAAAGTATCGCGATCGCATGTTCCAGCTGCGCGCGTGAACGCGTCTGGCTGGACAGGTCGATCTGCGCATTGGCCAGCTGCGTCTGCGCCTGCAGCAGGTCGGACTTGGCGGCGATGCCCGAATTGAAGCGGTTGCTGGTGATGTCAAGCACGCGCTTGTAGCCATCGATGGTGGCATTCAGCAGCGCGATCTGCGCATCGCTCTGGCGCAGCGAAAAGTAATTGGTGGCCAGTTCGCCCTGCGCCGACAGGCGGGCGGCGGCCAGGTCGGCCGCGCTGGCGCTGGCGCTGGCGTCCGCCCCCGTCACGCCGGCGCGCAGCTTGCCCCACACGTCCGGTTCCCACGACGCGCCGATGGCGGCCTTGAAGTTGTTGTTGGTCTGCTGCTCGCCCCCGCCGCCCGAGCGGGCGCCGCTGCCCGTCAGGTTCACGGTGGGGAACAGCGAGGCGCGCTGTTCGCGCACCAGCGCGCGCGCCTGCTCGTAGGAAGCGATGGCGGCGGCCACGTTCTGGTTCGAGATGTCGATGCCTTCGGCCAGCTGGTTCAATTGGGCGTCGCCGAACAGGGTCCACCACGGACCCCGTTCCAGCGTGTCGGCCGGCACGGCCGGCTGCCAGCCTGCCGCCTCCTTGAACGTTTGCGGCGCGGCGGCCGTCGGCGTTTCATACGTGGGACTGACGGCGCAGCCGGCCAGCAGGACGGCAGCGGCCAGCGCCAGCAGGTGGCGTGCGGGAACGGCGGATGGAATAGGTTTTACTTGCTTCATGATTGTGTGCTCGGGTTATCTGGCCCAGGAATGCGGCTCAATTGCTGCTCGTCGGCGCTGCGCGTGCGCAGCTTGTCGAGCAGGATGTAGACCACCGGGGTGGTCAGCAATGTGAGTAACTGGCTGGCAATCAGGCCGCCGATGATGGCGACCCCCAAGGGCTGGCGTAGCTCTGACCCCTCGCCGAAACCGATCGCCAGCGGCAAGGCGCCAAGCGCCGCCGCCAGGGTGGTCATCAGAATGGGGCGGAAACGCAGCAAACATGCCTCGCGCACCGCCTCCACAGCTGTCAGTCCGCGCGAACGCTCGGCCTCCAGCGCGAAGTCGATGATCAATATAGCATTTTTCTTGACGATGCCGATCAACAAAAACACGCCGATCAGGGCGATGATGGAAAACTCCATGCGGAACATCAGCAATGCCAGCACCGCGCCCACCCCTGCCGACGGCAAGGTAGACAGCACGGTGATCGGGTGGATCAAGCTTTCGTACAGGATGCCCAGCACGATATAGATCACCACGATGGCGGCCAGGATCAGCAGCGGCTGCTCCTTGTTGCTGTCCTGCGCGCTCTTCGCCGAGCCCTGGAAGCTGCCGCGCACATTCACGGGCATGCCGATTTCCGACTCCGCCTGGGCCACGGCAGCCTGCCCGTCGCTGAGCGGATAGCCGTCGGCCAGGTTGAACGACACGGTGGTGGCCAGCTCCCCTCCCTGGTGGTTGATGGACGTCGCCGTCGAGCTTTCGGCAAAGCTGCTGAACGACGACAGGGGCACCATGCGCGCCAGTGTCGTGGACAGGGCCGAGCCGCTGGACGGGTCGCGCGCCGCCGTCGTGTTGGACGCCGTCGCGGCAACGCTGGTGGTGGCCGTGGCGGCGCTGGCGGCCGTCGTGCCGGTGGCGGCGACGGCGGCCGCATTCGACGCCGGCACGTACACGGAGCGCAGCGCTTCCGGGCTTTGCGCATAGCGGGGCGCCACTTCCATGATCACGTGGTACTGATTCAGCTCATCGTAGATGGTCGCCACCTGGCGCTGGCCGAAGCTGTTGTACAGCGCATTGTCGATATCCTTCACCTGTACGCCCAGCTGCGTGGCGCGGTCCTTGTCGATGGAAACAAAGGTTTCCACGCCGTTTTCCGCCTGGTCCGTGTCCACGTCGATCAGGGCCGGCTGCAGCTTCATCTGGTCGGCCAGTTTCGCCGCCCACTTCTTCAAGTCCGCCTGGTTGTCGCTGATCAGGGTGTACTGGTACGTGGAATTGCTGGAACGCCCGCCCATGCGCAAATCCTGCACGGGGTTGAGGAACAGCGAAATGCCCGTCACCTTGGCCAGCTGCGGACGCAGGCGGGCGATCACGGCTTGCCCCTTGTCCGTGCGCTGCGAGGCCGGCTTCAAGTCGATGAACATGAAGCCGCCCCCCGCCCTGCCGCCGCCCGTGAACCCGACGACGGTGGCGACGGCCGGATCGTCCTTGATGATGTCGACCAGCTGGCGCAATTTGGCCTGCATGGCCTGGAACGAGATGCTCTGGTCGGCGCGCATGCCGCCATTGATCTGGCCCGTGTCCTGCTGCGGGAAAAAGCCCTTGGGCGCGGCCGCGAACAGGTACACGTTCAGGCCGACGACGAACACGAGGATCGTCATCACGAGAGCCGCGCTGGACAAGGCCCAGTCCAGGCAGTGTTCATACACGTTCAGCATGCGCTCGAAACCCCGTTCGAACCAGCGCGCGACAAGCCCGGGCGGCTTGTGGTGCTCGCCGCTTTTCAGCAGCCAGGCGCACATCATCGGCGTCGTGGTGAGCGAGATGACGAGCGAAATCATCACGGCGGCCGACAGGGTCACGGCGAATTCGCGGAACAGCCGCCCCACCTGGCCGCCCATGAACAGCAGCGGAATGAAGACGGCCACCAGCGACAGGCTGATCGACAGCACCGTAAAGCCCACTTCGCGCGCGCCCAGCAGGGCCGCCTTGAAGCGGTCCATGCCTGCCTCGATGTGGCGCTGCGTGTTTTCCAGCACCACGATGGCATCATCGACGACAAAGCCCGTGGCCACCGTGAGCGCCATCAAGGAAAGGTTATTTAGCGAAAAGCCCAGCATGTACATCACGCCGAAAGTGCCCAGCAAGGAGACGATGGTGGCCACGGCGGGGATGATGGTGGCGCGCACGCTGCGCAAAAAGGCGCTGACCACCAGCACGACGAGCACGATGGACAGGATCAGCGTGAACTCGATCTCGTGCAGGGACGAGCGGATGGAATTGGTGCTGTCGGACGCCACCTGCAGCTTGATGTCGCCGGGCAGCTGCGCCTGCAGTTGCGGCAGCAGCGCGCGCACGCCGTCCACCGTGGCGATGACGTTGGCGCCGGGCTGGCGCGTGATCAGCACGATGACGGCCGGGTCGCCATTGAACAGGCCCAGGGTATTGCTGTTTTCCACGCCGTCGACCACTTCGGCCACGTCGTCGAGGCGGATGGCGGCGCCGTCGCGCCAGGCCACCACCAGGCTGCGGTAATCGGCGGCGCTGCGCCCGCCCGACGCCGTCGCCGCGCCCGAATAGATCTGCAGGCTGCGCTCGTCGCCGGAAATCGCCCCTTTCGGGCGGTTGGCGTTGCTGGCCTGGATGGCCGCGCGCACGTCTTCCATCGACACGGCATAGTGATTGAGCTGGTACGGCAGCAATTCCACGCGCACGGCCGGCAGCGAGCCGCCGCCCAGTTCCACGTCGCCCACGCCCTTGACTTGCGCCACCTTCTGCTGCACCAGGTTCGACACGGCGTCGTAGATCTGGCCCGGCGTGCGCGTTTTCGACGTCAGCGCCAGGATGATCACGGGCGCGTCGGACGGATTGGCCTTGCGGTAGGTCGGGTTGCTGCGCAGGGTGGCCGGCAAGTCCACGCGCGAAGCGGCAATCGCTGCCTGCACTTCGCGCGCGGCCGAATCGATCTTGCGGTTCAAGTCGAACTGCAGATTGATGCGCGCCGAGCCCGTGCCCGACGACGACGTCATCTCGTTCACGCCCGAAATCACGCCCAGGCGCCGTTCCAGCGGCGTGGCCACCGACGTGGCCATGGTCGCGGGGCTGGCGCCGGGCAGGCTGGCGCTGACGGAAATGGTCGGATAATCGACCTGCGGCAGCGGCGAGACGGGCAGCACGAAGAAGGCGCCGATCCCGGCCAGCGCGATGCCGATGGTCAGCAGCACGGTGGCGATGGGGCGCTTGACGAACGGTTCGGACAGGTTCACGCGGCGCTCCCCGCGTTATCGGCCGGCTTGTCCAGCTTCACCCCGGGCGTCTTGCGCGCGAAGCGCTGGCCCAGGCGGTCGAAGCCCAGGTAGATGACGGGCGTGGTAAACAGGGTCAGCACCTGGCTGACGATCAAGCCGCCGAAGATGGCCAGGCCCAGCGGACGGCGCAACTCGGCGCCCTCGCCCCAGCCCAGCATCAGCGGCACGGCCGCGAACAGGGCCGCCAGGGTCGTCATCAGGATGGGGCGGAAGCGCAGCAGCGCCGCCTGGTGGATGGCTTCCTGCGGGCCTTTCCCTTCGTCGCGCTCGGCCTCGATGGCGAAGTCGATCATCATGATGGCGTTCTTCTTGACGATGCCGATCAGGAGGATGATGCCGATGATGCCGATCACGCCCAGGTCTTGCCCGGAAATCATCAGCGCCAGCAAGGCGCCCACGCCGGCCGACGGCAGCGTCGACAAAATCGTCAGCGGGTGGATATAGCTTTCGTACAGCACGCCCAGCACGATGTACACGCAGACGACGGCGGCCAGAATGAGCCACAGCTGGTTCGACAGCGAGTTTTCATACGCGCCGGCCGCGCCGAGGAACGTCAACGTCACCGATGGAGGCAAGGCGATATCCTTTGCGGCCTGGCGGATGGCGTCGACGGCGCTGCCCAGGGCCACGCCTTGCGTCGTATCAAAGCCCAGCGTCGTGGCCGGGTATTGCGCCACGTGCGTGATTTGCAGCGGCGCCTGTTTTTCGCTGACGCTGGCAAACGCGGACAGCGGCGTCGACTTGCCGGAACCCGTGCGCACCTGCAGGTCCGACAGGTCGGACGGTGTCGTGACGATGCCCGGCTGCGCTTCGAGGATCACGCGGTACTGGTTGGTTTCCGTGAAAATCGTCGAAATAATGCGCTGGCCGAAGGCGTTGTACAGCGCATCGTCGACGGTGGCCGTGGTGACGGACATGCGCGCGGCGCTGTCGCGGTCGATGGCGACCGTCACGGCGGCGCCCGTGGCGCCCGCATCCGTGACGACGTTGCGCAGCTGCGTTTTTTCGCGCATGCGCGCCGCCAGCTTGCCGGCCCACTCGGTGACGGTGGCCGTGTCGGCCCCTTCGAGCGAGACGCGGTACTGCGTCGGCCCCGATTCCGCATCGATGGTCAGATCCTGCGTCGGCTGCAGATACAGGGTCACGCCGGCCACCTTGGCCACGCGGTCGCGCAGGCGCTCCATGATCTCGTCCTGGCTGCCGCTGCGCGGACGCTTGAGATTGATCAGCATGCTACCCGTGTGCAGCATGGTATTGTTGGCCGCATCGACGCCGACGAGGGAACTGAGGGTGTCGACAGCGGGATCTTCCAGCAGCGCGCTGGCGGCGGCCTGCTGCAAGGTGGCCATGCGCTCGTACGAGACGGCTTGCGAGGTTTCGATGCGCGCCTGCAGCTGGCCCGTGTCCTGCGTGGGGAACAGGCCTTTCGGAATCGTGATGTACAGAATGACGGTCAGCAGCAAGGTGGCCAGGGCGACGAGCAAGGTCAGGCCCTGGCGTTTCAAGACCCACACGAGCGCATGGTCGTACTGCACGATCACCTTGTCGAGGAAAGCCTGGATGCGCTGGCCCGTGGCGCTGATCTTTTCATCGGCGTGGCTCTTCAGCCAGCGCGCCGACATCATCGGCACCAGGGTGAGCGACACCACGGCGGAAATCAGGATCGTGATGGCCAGGGTCATGGCGAATTCGCGGAACAAGCGGCCCACCACGTCGCCCATGAACAGCAGGGGAATGAGCACGGCGATCAGGGAGACGGTCAGCGAGATGATGGTAAAGCCGATCTGCGACGCGCCCTTCAGGGCGGCGGCCATCGGCGTTTCGCCCTCCTCGATGTAGCGGGCGATGTTTTCGATCATGACGATGGCGTCATCGACGACGAAGCCCGTGGCAATCGTCAGCGCCATCAGGGACAGGTTGTTCAGGCTGTAGCCGAGCAGATACATGACGCCGCAGGCGCCGATCAGCGAAATCGGCACGGACAGGCTGGCGATCACGGTGGCGCGCATGCTGTGCAGGAAGGCGAAGATCACCAGCACCACCAGCAGCACGGACAGCAGCAGTTCCATTTCCACGTGTTCGACGGAAGCGCGGATGCCCGTCGTGCGGTCGCTCAGCACGTCGAGCTTCATGGCAGCCGGCAGGCTGGCCTGCAGGTCGGGCAGCAGGGCCTTGATGGCGTCGACCGTCTTGATGACGTTGGCGCCGGGCTGGCGCTGCACGTTCAGGATGATGGCCGGCTGCTTGCCGGACCAGGCGCCCAGGCGCGTGTTTTCCGCGCTGTCGACGACGTTGGCCACATCAAGCAGGCGCACGGGCGCGCCGTTTTTATAGGTGATGATCAGGCGCTTGTAGTCTTCCGCCGTGACGAGTTGATCGTTCGCGTTGATGGTGAACGAGCGCGTGGGACCGTCGAAACTGCCCTTGGCGCTGTTGACGTTGGCCGCCGCGATGGCCGTGCGCAGGCTGTCGAGGCCCAGGCCGTAAGAGGCCAGCAATTTGGTGTCGCCCTGGATGCGCACGGCGGGACGCTGGCCGCCCGACAGCGACACGAGGCCCACGCCGTTGACCTGGCTGATCTTCAGCGCCAGGCGCGTGTTGACGATGTTCTGCACCTGCGTCAGCGGCATCGTGTCCGAGGTAATCGCCAGGGTCAGCACGGGCGCGTCGGCCGGGTTGATCTTGGCGTACACGGGCGGCGCCGGCAAGTCGGTGGGCAGTAGCGAGCCGCCCGCGTTGATGGCGGCCTGCACTTCCTGCTCGGCCACGTCCAGGGTCTGGCCCAGGGTGAATTGCAGGGTGATGATGGAAACGCCGGCCGCGCTGGTGGAACTCATGCGCTGCAAGCCGGACATCTGCCCGAACTGGCGCTCCAGCGGCGCCGTCACGGTCTGCCCCATGACTTCGGGACTGGCGCCCGGGTACAGGGTCTGCACCTGGATGGTGGGGAAGTCCACCTGCGGCAAGGCGGCCAGCGGCAGGAACTTGAAGCCGACCAGCCCCGCCAGCACGATGGCCAGCATCAGCAGCGCCGTGGCGACGGGGCGCTTGATGAAGGGAGTCGATGGACTCATTGCGCTGCGCCCTTCGCCGGCGCAGTAGCTGGCATTGCGGCTGGCGCGGATGCCAATGCGGACGCCGAGGCGCTGGCCGCGCCGTCAGCATGCTGGCGGCGGTGGCGGCGTTCGCCGTTCGCCCCGGCGGCACCGGCAGCACCGGCGCCGCCCATGGCAGGCTTGTCGCCCGCCAGGGTGACTTTCGCGCCTTCCTTCAGGCGGTCGGCGCCTTCCGTGATGACTTGCTCTCCCGCCTCCAGGCCGGCGCGGATTTCCACCATGTCGGTGGTAGCCTGGCCCCGCGTGACCATGCGCACGGTGACGGTCTTGTCCGCTTTCAGCACGTACACGAAGTCGCCGTTGTTGCTGTGGCGCAGGGCCGTGACGGGCACCAGCACGGCGCCCGTGATGTTGCCCAGTTCCAGGCGCACGTTGACGAACTGGCTGGGAAACAGGGCCATCTTGTCGTTCGTGTAGCGGGCCTTGGCGCGCACGGTGCCCGTCTGCACGTCGACCTGGTTGTCGAGCGCCGTCAAGCTGCCCTTGTCCAGGGTATGCGTGCGCGTGCGGTCCAGCGCCAGCGCCGCCAGGGCCGTGCCGCCATTCAGGCGTTCCTGGATCGTCTGCACCTTATCCTGCGGCACGGAGAATTCCACGTCGATGGGCGACAGCTGCGTCACCACCACCACGCCGCCCGTGTCGCTGGTGCTCACCAGGTTGCCGATATCGACCACCTTCAAGCCCGCGCGGCCGCTGATCGGCGACACCACCTTGGTGTAGCCCAGGTTCAGCCTGGCCGTGCCTTCGGCGGCGCGGTCCGTCATCACGGTACCTTCCAATTGTTTGACCAGGGCGGCCTGCGTGTCGACGTCCTGGCGCGCGATGGAATCCTGGCCCAGCAGGGTTTGATAGCGTTTCAGGGTCAGGCGCGCATTTTCCAGCTGCGCTTCATCGCGCTGGCGCTGGCCCGTGGCCTGCATCAGCGCCATCTCGAACTGGGCCGGGTCGATCTGCGCCACCACCTGGCCCGCCTTGACCATGCCGCCTTCCTTGAATTTCAGCTCCTTCAAAATGCCCGACACTTGCGGGCGCACCGTCACGGTGGACGCGGCCGTCACCGTGCCCAGCGCATCGAGCACCACGGGCAAGTCGGATTTCACGGCCGTGGCCACGCCCACGGTGGTCGAGGGGCCGCCGCGGCGCCCGCCCGGGCCTCCCGGCCCTCCGGGGCCACCGGCGCCGGGCTGCGCACTGACGCCCGAATGGGTCAGGTACCAGGCACCGCCCCCCAGCGCAGCCATCACGGCCAGCGCGATGACCGTGCCGACGATTTTCGAACGGCGGCTGCGCCGCGGGGTGTTGGGTGTAGTCTGCGAATCCATCGCTTATCCTTGTCTAGGCCGCTGGCACGGCGAGTCTGTGGCGCCGGCCGAGGTGGAACACACTCAGGCCGGACGACCGTTTTTCGGGGTTGTTTCGGTACAAAGCCGGGGGAGTCAAGAGCTGAAAGTCAGCTGAAAAAACATCGCTCCCTAGCGTGAAACGACTCTAGCATAGTCATGTAACTGTTTCATTTCTACTTGAAACAATTACACACAGCCTGGCAGGCATGGGAGGATCAGGCGGGCCGGCAGGCATGCCGCCCCTGTGGGGGAACGGTGGAAGAATCAGGCTTGCGGGGCGTCGCGCCCCGGCGCCGGCGGCGCGCGGGCGACTCGCATGCAGATACAAACTCGCTACAAATCTCCCGCCAGCCGGCTTGACCTGGCGCCGCGCAGGCCGTTGGCGCTTACAGCGTCATGCCGAGGATGACATCCTGATAGTCGGTGCGGCCCACGCGGAAGGTGCGCCGGCCCACCTGCGCAAAGCCGCAGCGCGCATAAAACGCCAGCGCATCGTGGTTTTCCGCGTACACGCCCAGCAGCACCCTTCCCGCCCCGCCGGCGCGCGCCTGTTCCACGGCCGCCTGCATCAGGCGCTGGCCCACGCGCTGGCCCTGGAAGCGGTGCAGCAGGTAGATGCGCTTGATTTCCAGGTCGTCCGGCCGCGGGTCGGCCACCGGCAGGCTGGCCGGACTGAGGACCAGGTAGCCGACGGGCGCGCCGCCGGGCGTGGCCTCGGCCAGCCACAGGCGCATGGCCGGCAGCGCCAGCCAATCGCGGTACAGCTGCGCGTCGTGCTGGCGCTGGCAATGGGCGATGACGTCGGCGCCGTCGAGGATGCCGGCGAACGCTTCCAGGAAGGTCGCTTGCCCCACCAGCGCCAGCGCCAGCTCATCGCCCTTGGCGCAGGGGCGGATGGTGATGGCCGTGCCGGTTTTTTCGTTCATGTCGCTTGCCATGCCTTGCTCCTGATCTGAAACAAGCCGGGCGAAGCCGGCTTGAGTATGTCATCTATATTGCCGTGTAACGCCTGACAAAATCGTAGCGAGCGAAGATGAGTTGTGACCGAGAAGCGGAGCTGTGCTTGAGCACAGTGAGCATCGCAGGCCGCAAATCATCGAGCGCAGTAGATTTGGTCAGGTGTTACTTGCCGCCCAGGGGCACCTCGCACAGGCAATGCGTGAGGGCCATGAACGGTTTGTGCTCGCGCGTGATGCCCGACAGCCAGCTCAGGTCCTGCGCCATGCCCAGCGCCGCGTCGGCCGGCAAGCCCGTGCCGGCCAGGCCCAGTTTCACGTGCTCGCCCAATCCCAGCGAGGCCATGGCCTTGGAGCCGAACATGCCGATCAGGCGGTCCACGTTCGACGTTTCCTGCTCCAGGTACGTGACGCGGTAGTCGGCGCCCAGGTTGGCGCGCTTGGCCGCCGACGCCAGCGCATCGCCGTAGCTGCCGATGCGGTCGACCAGGTTGCGTTCCTTGGCCTGCAAGCCCGTCCAGACGCGGCCCTGCGCCACTTCATTGATCTTTTCCGGCGTCGTCTTGCGCGCCTTGGCGGCCAGATTCAGGAAGTCCCCATACACGTGGTTGATCGAACCCTGGATCACTTGCGCAAAGCGGGGGTCGAGCGGACGCAAAGGGTTGCCCGCGTCGGCCAGCCAGGTGGTCGGCGAGCCGGCCGTGTGGATGCCCAGCTTTTCCACCACCTTGTCGGCTGTCGGCAGAATCGCGAACACGCCGATGGAACCGGTGATGGTGGCCGCGTCGGCGATGACTTCGTCGGACGAGGTGCTGATCCAGTAGCCGCCGGAAGCGGCCACGTTGCCCATCGAGACGACCACCGGCTTGCCGGCGGCGCGCGTCAGTTCCAGTTCGCGGCGGATCAATTCCGAGCCGAAGGCGCTGCCGCCCGGCGAATCGACGCGCAGCACGACGGCCTTGATCGACTTGTCTTCGCGCGCCTGGCGGATCAGACGCGAGGTGGACAGGCCGCCGATGGCGCCCGGTGGCGCGATGCCGTCGCCGATTTCACCGGAGGCGATGACCACGCCGACGGCGTCGCCGATGTGCACGGGGCGCAGGCGCGCCAGGTAGTCGGTGTAGTTCACCTGGCGGAAATTCGTGCCTTCCGTGTTCTTCGCGCCGCGCGCCATCATGAACTGGCGCAGTTCGTCGCGCGTTTTCAGGCCGTCGACCAGCTTGGCGTCCAGCGACAGCTTGCCCAGGTCGCCGCCGGCCGCCGTCATCAGCGCCGGCAGCGCATCGATCGATTGCATGATGGCGCCGGCCGGCAGCTTGCGCGCCTTTTCCACGTCCGTCGTGTAGGTGGTCCACAGGCCGTTGTTCAGGTAGCGGTCCGCTTCGGCCGCCGCTTCGGACGGGCCGTTGGCGATGAAAGGCTCGGCCGCGCTTTTATACGTGCCCACTTTCAGCAGGTTGACCGTCACGCCGACCTTGTCGAGCGCATCGCGGTAGTAATTGCGGTAGCGGCCAAAGCCTTCCAGCATGACGCCGCCCATCGGGTGCAGGAATACCTCGTCGGCCTTGACCGCCACCAGGTACTGGCGCTGGTTGTAGCTGGAACCCCAGGCCGTCACTTTCTTGCCCGTGGCGCGGAAGCGTTCCACGCCGGCCGCCACCTCGCGCAGCGAAGCGAGGCCGCCACCCTGCAATTCGTCGAGCAGGATGACCATGGAACCGATGTTCTTGTCCTTGGCCGCCGTGTCGAGCACGGCCAGCACGTCGCGCAGCTGCACGTTTTTCTTGACTTCGCCGCTGACATTGGCCAGCACCGCTTCGCGCACGCCGCCCGGGGTTTCCTCGACCAGCGGGCCTTGCAAGTCCAGCACCAGCGTGGTCTTTTCCGCCAGGGGCTTGGCGCCGCCGCCAAAGATGGCGATCAGGATGGCGATGACGATCAGCAGGAAAATCAGATTGATGACCGCGCGGCGGGTGGCGTCCAGCGCGCGCCAGAATGCGCCAAAACCGCGGCGCAGCGGCGGGAAGGGGTTGAGTGACATTGATGCTCCGTGAGGTTATGTACCTAAAGGAAATCAATATAGCTGAAAATGGCCGCGATCGCCTTGGGATTCGTCTTATTTTGACAAGTATTGCGCGCCCTGGGCGCCCTGCCCTGGCGGCGTGGAAATGAGGAACAGGCCACCCAGCACGAGGGAACCGTTCAGTATCAGCAATTCCAGGCCGAGGCGGTAATGCGCGAACAGCAGCGCCTGCTCCTGCTCGATCAGCGCGCACAGCAGCGGCCCGGCCACGGCCACCAAAGGCACCCAGCGGTCGCGCACGCCGCGCCGGCTCAGCAGGCCGAAGGCGAACAGGCCCAGCAGCGGACCGTAGGTATAGCTGGCCAGCTTCAGGATCACGCCTATCATGCTGGGATCATCGAGCCACTTGAAGGCCATGATCAGGATCAAGAACAGGGCCGCAAAGCCCAGGTGCACCTTGCGGCGCCAGCGCATCTGCACGGCCGGGCTCAAATCCGGCCGCCGCTGCAAGCCCAGGATGTCGATGCAGAAGGTGGACGTCAATGCCGTGAGCGCCCCGTCCACGCTGGGAAACAGGGCGGAAATGAGGGCGATGAAGAAAATCAGCTGCACCACGGCGGGGAAATGCCCGAGCACCACCGCAGGGAACAATTTATCGCCCGTGGCCGTCACGCCGGCCAGCGGCGCGTACAGGTGCAGCAAGCCGCCGAGGAAGAGGAACAGCAGCAGCACGCCGGTCAGCACCACGGTCAGGCTGAGCATATTCTTTTGCGAATCGCGCAGGGTGCGCACGGAGATATTCTTTTGCATCATTTCCTGGTCCATGCCCGTCATGGCAATCGTGATGAACATGCCTGCAAGAATGTGCTTCCACACGTAGGCGGGGCTGTCCGGGTCGGTGGTGAAGATGCGCGTGAGGCCTTGCGCGCGCATGCGTTCGAGGCTGTCGACAAGCGACAAATCCATCTCGCGCAGCAAGAACACGCTGCAGATGACGAGACCGGCCAGCATGCACGCCGTTTGCAGGGTATCGGTCCAGACGATGGTCTTGACGCCCCCTTCATACGTGTAGAGCAGGATCAGCAATAGCACGACGCACGCCGTCAGCCAGAACGGCACGCCGAAACTGTCGAGAATAGTTGCCTGTAGGATATTGACCACCAGATACAGCCGCGCCGTGGCGCCGAGCAGGCGCGAGACAATGAAGAACGCCGCCCCACTCTGGTAGGAGCGCCGCCCCAGGCGCAATTCCAGGTAGCGGTAAATCGACGTGAGCTGCAGCCGGTAGTACAACGGCAGCAAGATGAAGGTGATGGCCAGGTAACCGAGCACATAGCCGATCATCAGCTGGATATAGCCGAAGCCGTTGCTGCCCACGGCGCCGGGCACGCTGATGAAGGTCACGCCCGTCAAGGTCGTGCCCACCATGCCGAAGGCCACCAGCATCCAGTTGCTGTCCTTGTTGCCGATGAAAAAACTGTCGTTGGTGGCATGGCGCGAGGTGCGCCACGCCACGCCCAGCAAGATCAGGAAATACGCGAGGACGACGGCAAACAGGATGACTGGGGACATGGATGTTGCGCTGGCGGCAAAGGTGAGCAGGGGCAGCAATATACAACAAAGCGTACAGCAATGCCCCCAGGCAATCAGGCGTCAGCAGCCGGTCGGTTTGACTTTTTCCACTTCCAGGCCGAACCACGGACGCAAGCGCGTGCCGATGACGTTGCCCAGGAAGGCGCACACCAGCCACAACCAGCCGTGCAAGCTGCCCGAGACGATGCCGCTGAAATACGCGCCGATGTTGCAGCCGTAGGCCAGGCGCGCGCCGTAGCCGAGCAGCAAGCCGCCGACGATGGCGGCGATCAGCGAGCGGCGCGGGATGCGCCATACGGGCGCATAGCGGCCGGCCAGCGCGGCCGCCAGCATGGCGCCCAGCACGATGCCGATGTCCATCACGGAAGTCTTGTCTTGCGTCAATGGCGCGGCCAGGGCGGCGGCATTCGCCTTGGTGGACCAGTAAGCCCAGCTGGCCGTGTCGATGCCGACCACGGACGCCGCCTTGGCACCCCACAGGGCGAACGCCGACGTCACGCCCCACGGCTTGCCAGACAACGCCAGCGTGGCGAAGTTCAGCACGACGAGCGCAACGGCGCCCGCCACCAGCGGCCACGGGCCGTGCAGCCAGGGCGACGCCTGCGCCGGGCGCAGGCGCGTGGCGACGAGCTTGCCATGGCGGCGCTTTTCCACCAGCACCGTGATGGCGGCGATCAAGGCAAAGACGATCCAGTTCAGCGCCAGCGCGGGCGCCAGGCCCAGTGTCGTGACGAGGGAAATCGGTTTGAGCTGCGGCAGCGCCGTCCAGAACGGCATGTGCGCCGTGCCGATCACGGAGCCGACGATGAAGGCGGCCAGGGTGATGAGCATGCGCGTGCTGCCCCCACCGACTGTATACAAGGTGCCGGACGCGCAACCGCCGCCCAGCTGCATGCCGATGCCGAAGATGAAGGCGCCGAAGATAACGGACGTGCCGGCGGGCGAAACGAGGCCCGCAACGGGCGTGCCGAACAGGGTGCCGGCCGACAGCGCGGGGAAAAACAGCGCCACGCCCACGGCCAGCATCAGCATTTGCGCCCGCAAGCCGTCGCCGCGGCCATCGGCGATGAAGACGCGCCAGGCGGACGTGAAACCGAAGGCTGCGTGATACAGGGTAATGCCGAGCAAGGCGCCCACCACGTACAGCGCGGCCTGGTTGATGCCGACGGTGTGCGCCAGGTACCACGCACCGAGCACGATGAGCAACAGGGCGACGCCCAGCGGTTTCGGATTGATGGCGGCGCGCAGGCCTGGCGGCGAAGCTGCAATATCGGACATGATGAGGGACGCTAAAGGAAGGGAAACACCATTTTCCCCCGTTTTGCTGTTTTCTGCCAGCAAGTTAGCCGTCCGTCTGGCGCCGCCACGCCAACCGCCCCGTCACCCGGGTCGAGGGACGGAGCGGATGGCGAGGGGCACGCACCGGCAGGGAAGGCCAGCGCCTGCCTGCCCTGCGTGCCCGCTGCGGCGTCAGCTGACGCGCATCACTTCGACAGTTTCACCTGCGCCAGTTCCGCCGTCAGGTAGCCGACAGCGCCGCTGGCCTTGCTGTTGTAGTTGGTGTTGATGATGATGTTGATCTGGTCCTTCAGCGCGGACGGCAAGGCGGGGAAGCGGCTCCACTCGTCGCCCGGATGCTGGAAGTTGCTCATCACATAGGTCCAGCCATTGATTTCATCGACCGCATGCAGGCCCGTCGATTCCGCGCCGGCCGGGCACGACAGCAGGCGCTCCAGCTTCTTGGTATCGACGTTGTACGCCCACAGGAAGTTGTTCAGGTGGTTGCCGCTGTCCTCGCCGATGAACAGGGTGCGCAGTTTTTCCGAGAACTTCAGGTTGTCGGGGCTGGCGATCTTGGCCGGGTTGGCCGTGTTGCCCAGGCCATCGGCCGCGATGTCTTCGCCCGCGATCAGCAGGGTCGACTCGCTTGGCACCCATTCGCTGTCGATCGCCGCGCCCGTGTCATCCTTCTGTCCGCCCGTCAGCTTGTGCGACACGACGGCGCCCGCCACCAGCTTCTTGAACTTGACGTTGTGGCCGGCCACGTAGCCCGAACCGCCTTCGACCATCGAATCCTGGATGTTGGCATACGCCGAGTAGGCGATCTTGTCCTTGGCGTTGACCGTCGTGCCCTCGTTCTTGGTAAAGGCCATGCTGCCGCCCTTCAGGGCCGCGTAGCGGTGGGTTTCCAGGAAGGCGGCGGCTTTTTCCTGGCCGGCCTTGACCCTGACCCAGGCGGTTTTCTTGTTCAGCACAATCTTCGTGTAGCTGGCGTCGGACGGATCGGCCAGGGTCGAATCCATGATGTCGGTGGCCTTGATGCCGCCGTCGACCAGCGCCTTGATCTCGGCGTGCGTCGCATGGCCCAGCTTGACCCATTGCAGCTTGCCGGTGGTGGTCTCGGTCAGCTGGGTCGTGTATTTGGCGACGTACAGGGTGCCGCCTGCGGCCAGGTCGGCCACCTTGTCGGCCACGAACATGAACAGCCCGCCATTCGTATAGTCGTCGCCGCCCAGGATGGTGCGCTGGTCCGGCATCACCTGCACCAGTTCGCGCGAGTAGCGGCCCAGGCAATAGTGCTTCTTGATGCTGCCGGTGCCGTCCGGGTTGACCGACACTTCCGGCAGGTGGCCGTAGTCGTACGGATTGGCGGTCGTCGTATCGCCGAAGACGTTCTTGCTGAATTCCTTGAGCACGGCCAAGGTCTGGCCGCCCAGGCCCTGGTCGAAGGCGTCGGGTTCGTACTCTTCGCTCGACAGATGGGTATTCCACGGCGACAGGCTGGCGCCGCAGGTAATCCACAGGCCCTTCACCAGCGAGGTATCGACATTGTGGTATTTCACCAGCGACAGCTTGCCGGTGGTCTGGTCCTGGTCCAGGCTCAGCACGGCGATCGGCGACGGCAGCGTGCCGTAGGTGGAAGCGCCGGCCTGGTTCAGCGAGTTGTATTCAAATTGCACCACGGCAAACACCGGCTTGCCCTTGACGCCGCTCACGCTGGCGTTGGCCACCGTCAGCATCGAGCTGCCGTCCGGCGAATCCGAGAAGAACTGGCGTTCCTTGCCCGGCACCGAACTGTCGATGATGGGCTGGTTCTTGATGTCGAAGTAGCCGCCCGCGATCACGGTGCCGCCCTTGCCGTCCGGCACCCGGTCTCCCGTCAGGAAGAAAGGCTGGTACGCCAGGTTATAGCTGTTGCTGCTGCCATCGCTGAAATTGACCTTGAGCTTGGAGCCGACGGTGGTCGTGGCCAGCGCGGCTGGCGAACTCGCCAGTGGCGCGGCCATGCCGGTGAATTCCGCCGTGGTAAACGTCGCGGCAGGAACGACTGGCGGCGTCACCGCTGGCACGTCGTTGTCCGAACTGCCGCCACAACCGGACAGAAAAGCGCTGACGCCGGTCAAGCCGGCCAAAGGCAGCATGGGGGCACCGGCAAACAGTTGCAACAGGCGGCGGCGTGAGGACTCAGGGGCGTAATTCGACATTTTTTGTTTCTTCCGTTATAAATAAATATCGTGGGACAGACCTGCTGGAATACGAGGCCGGAGCATAAACGACAAATATTTCAGCTTGATTACAGGCAAGCCGCACCTCGGAAGCAAGAACGAGCGGACGCCCGGCTTCTCAATGCCCCGTCGCCTGCATCGCTTTTGCGCCAGCTGGCCGCACGGGGATCGGGTTCAAACGGTCCAGGCGGCCGCTCAGGGCCGTCAAGCCGAATGCGCCCAGCACGACGAGGGCGCCGATCCAGCCCGTGTGCACGAGGCCCAGGTGTTCCACGATGAGGCCGCCACCCCAGGCGCCGCCGGCGATGCCCAGATTGAAGGCGGCGATATTCAGGCCGGACGCCACATCGACGGCGCGGGGCGTGAAGTGTTCCGCTTGCTGCACGACATACACTTGCAAGCCAGCCACGTTACCGAAGGCCACGGCGCCCCACAGCAGCACGGTGATGACGACGAGCACGGGATGCGGCGCCGTGAAGGTGAGCAGCAACAAGACGGCCGCCAGCAGCAGGAAGATCAGTTTCAGGGCGCTGACCGGGCCTTTCTTGTCGGCCAGCTTGCCGCCCCAGATATTCCCGAACGCCACGGAGACGCCATACACGAGCATCACCACGCCCACGGCGCCGGCGCTGAAACCCGACACTTGCTGCAGAATCGGCGCCAAATACGTGAAGGCGATGAAGGAACCGCCATAGCCGACGGCCGTCATGGCGTACACCAGCAGCAGGCGCGGCTGGCCCAGCACCTGCACTTGCTGCAGCAGCGAGGCCGGTTTGCTGTGCTTGATGGTCGATGGCACGTACAGCAGGCTGCCGACAAAGGCGATCAAGCCCAGCGCCGAAACGGCGAGGAAAGTTTCGCGCCAGCCGAAATGCTGGCCGATGAAAGTACCCAGCGGCACGCCCGTCACCAGGGCCACGGTCAAGCCCGTAAACATGATGGCGATCGCGCTGGCCGCCTTGTCTTTCGGCACCAGGGACGTGGCGATGGTCGAGCCGATGGAAAAGAAGACGCCATGTGCCAGCCCCGTCAGGATGCGGGCGATGACGAGGGTTTCGTAACCCGGCGATTTCCAGGCCAGCAAGTTACCCAAGGTAAACAAGACCATCAGCGAGAGCAGCAAGGTCTTGCGCGCAATCTTGCCCGTCAGGGCAGTCAGCACGGGCGCACCGACGGCGACGCCCAGCGCATATAGGCTGACCAGCAAGCCGGCCGATGGCAGGTTGACGCCCAGGTCCGCGGCGATGGTGGGCAGCAGCCCAACGATGACAAACTCCGTGGTTCCGATGGCAAATGCGCTGAGGGTCAGCGCGAGCAAGGCAATGGGCATGGCAAACTCCGATAAATGATGTTGGCATGCAGTATCGGGGTTTTCTTTGTTTCGAAAAATACCTCATCAGGCAGAAGATAGTTGCGTGCAAATCAACAATAGGGCGGTCTGCTACACTGGCCGCATCCACACGGGGTCACCACCATGAATTCAGAAAAACTGGCGCTGCTGGTCACGCGCGAAATGCCATATGGGAAATATCAGGGACGCTTGCTGGCCGACTTGCCCGGCCACTACCTGGGCTGGTTCGCGCGCGAGGGCTTTCCCTCGGGCGAACTGGGCAGTCTGATTGCGCTGATGTACGAACTCGACCACAACGATCTGCGCAGCTTGCTCGACCCCTTGCGCACGCGCAAGTCGCCGTGGCGGCCGGGCGAGTAAGACAGCGCTTAAAACTCGCGCACTTTCTTTGCCAGCATGGCGCTGAACTCGCCATTTTCCACGAGCTTGTGCAGCTCGCTGGCGCCACCGATGAGCACGCCGTTGACAAAGACCATGGGGAACGTGGGCCAGCCCGTCCACATCTTGAGGGCATTGCGGCGGTGCCACTGGTTCAAATAGCTGCCGTATTGCAGGTATTGGTAGGGCGTGCCCAGCACGTCGAGGATCTTGCGCGCCTTGCGCGGAAACGGATTGAGCGCCATGCCGACGACCACCACCTGGTGCGCGGCGATGGCCGCCTGCACTTCGCGCACGATGTCCTTGTGCTTGCTGCCGATCAAAGGGCGGGCGGCGGGATGGATCTGGGCTTGGTCAAGGATGGCGCGGGTCATGAAAGTCCTGGGGTGAGTGGCATGCGGAACACGCATTGTGCCACGCGCCCAGGCCGGCGTGGGCTACACTGCGCCTCTTCTCCTCTACGCGTGAAATATATGCAAGAAATCATTCCCATGCCTGAATACCGCACCCGCCGCCTGCTCGGCGCTCTTCTGCTCGCCGCCGCCACTTGCGCCAGCGCCGCCGCTGCAGCATCTGCTGCCGCTGCCGACGGGGGACTCGAAAACGGCCTGATCCATGCGCTGCACCTGAAAAAGGGCACGACGCAGCGAGTGGGCACCTCCGGCAAGGCCATCGCCGCCTACATGCGCGAAGGTTTTATCGGCAAGCGCCCCAACCAGCGCTTCGACTACACGGATTATTACCTGCTCAAGAAACCGGCCAGCTTCATGGGACACGAACTGGTGCTCATCGAAGAGGAATACATCACGCAATACATAGGCTGCTGCGTCAGCCCCGGGGCCGGCGTGACGGTAAAGGTAAACGGCAGCACGCAAAAGCTGCAGGCGTTCGCCAGCGCCCAGCGCTGCACCCTGACCGACCCCGTCGATATCCGGAAAAACCTGCGCGAAGTGGCCATCCAGGCCACGCTGCCCAAGGGCCATTACGCCTCCTTGAGCTGCCGCGAACGCGACGCCGAGCGCGAAGAGCCGTGATGACTGCCTGCATTCAAAACAGCTCGTCGAGCAGCAAATGGAATTGCAGCTTGCCTTGATCGATATCAACGATCCCATAGTGCTGAACAAACCTTGGCGGTAGCGCGGCGTCCAACTCACCAAGAGCACGCCAAACGATGGCCAGGTCCTGGTAACGGTCGGCAACGCCCGCCCGGCCCACGTCCAGGCAGCCGACGACGGCGCCATCGTGCATCAGGATATTTTCCAGCGAAAAATCGCCATGCGTGACGACGAGATCGGGGGGGAGCGGCAGGTAGCCTTGCAGCGCCAGCCACACTTGCTGCGCCGTCCAGCCTTCCCGCTCGGCATCGAAATCGCCGGCATCGACGAAGCCCGCATCGATGCGCCGGCGCGCCTGGACCAGCCGCGCGGCATGGCTGGCGTCGAACGGGCAGTCGCTGACGGGAAGCGCGTGCAGGCGGCGCAGGAAGACCGCCAGCGCGTCGGCCACGGCGGAGCCCAGCGCAGGATTGTCTTCCAGCACCTGGCACGCCGTGTTGCCCGGCATGGCCGCCGTCAGCAGCCATGCCTGCTCCGGGCTTGCCGCGCGGGCAAATTGCGCCACCGCCGGCACGGGCAGATACTGCGCCAGCCAGCGCAGGCGCGCCAGTTCGTCGGCGAGCTCGGCAGCGGCGGCACCCGTGCCGTGTTTCAGGAACAGGTCCGGCGCGCCATCCCTGCCCTGCAAGCGGTAGACGGCAGCGTCCGACTCACCGACGCTGTCGCGCGCCCAGTCGTACCCTGCCACGGCGGCGCGCATGCTGGCGGGCATGGCGGCCAGCATGGCCGCTTGTGTCTTGTTAGAAATGCTCATCTGCCTGGCCCTTGTTCTATGTCAGCGGCACGTGCAAGCCCATCTTGAGGCAAGTCAAGGCCACCGACGTGCGGTAGCGGCGGATATTGTCGTCGCCGCCGAACAGGCGTTCCGTCAGCGCCTCGTATTCGGCCATGCTGCTGGCCGTGATGACCAGCAGGTAATCGGCCTCGCCCGTGATGCCGTAGCACTGCTGGATGGCGGGTTCGGCCATGATGCGCGCGCGCATGCCGGCCGTGCGCTGCGGATGCTCGTCGTGCAAATGCACTTCCACCGTCAGTATCAGCGGGCGGCCCAGGCGGCTGGCGTCGAGCACGGCCACCTCCTTGCGGATCACGCCGCTCTCGCGCAGGCGGCGGATGCGCCGCTGCACGGCCGGCGCGGACAAGTGCACGGCCTGGGCGATTTCGCGCTGCGAGGTCGTGTTATCGCGCTGCAAGATATCGAGGATGGCCAGGTCGAAGGCATCGAGGGCGACAGCAGGCGTGAGCGAAAGTTGCGTCATAAAGGTCAAAATGCAGTGCAAATATCGGAGCAGACACAATAAACTTTCACCACTTCGATATCAAGCCATTTATCACCATGCCATTACGCCGCTATTCCTCCTTGATTCCCCTGCTGGCCATCCTCGGCTCCGTCACCTGCCTGGGACTGGGCACGTCGTGGGCCAAGCACAGCCTGTTCCCGCTGGTGGGCGCGCAAGGCACGACGGCCGTGCGCGTGGGCTTTTCCGCCTTGCTGCTGTTGCTGTTCTGGCGCCCGTGGCGCTGGCAGCTGAGCCGCGCCGACTTGCGCACGGTGGCCCTGTACGGCGCGGCGCTGGGGCTGACGAACCTGTGCTTCTACATGGCCTTGCGCACGATACCGTTCGGCATCGCCGTCGCCATCGAGTTTTCCGGCCCGCTGGCCGTGGCCCTGCTCGCCTCGCGCCGCCCGCTCGACTTCGTCTGGGTGGCCCTGGCCGTGGCGGGACTGGCGCTGCTGTTGCCGCTGGGTCACGACGTCAGCAATCTCGATCCCACGGGCGTGCTGTTCGCCCTGGGCGCCGCCGTCTGCTGGGCTTCGTACATCGTCTTCGGCAAGCGCGCCAGCCATTTGCATGCGGGCCACTCCGTGTCGCTGGGCCTGGCCATGGCCGCGCTGGTGGTCGTGCCTGTCGGCGTGATGCACAGCGGCGCCGCCCTGCTCTCGCCCGTCGTGCTGGGCGTGGGCCTGGGCGTCGCGCTCATTTCCAGCGCCATCCCGATCTCGCTGGAAATGGTGGCCCTGAAACGGCTGACGCCGCAAGCGTTCGGCATCATGAGCAGCATGGAGCCTGCCGTTGCCGCCATGCTCGCGTTCATCCTGCTCGACGAACGCCTGGACACTGCGCAATGGCTGGCCATCGCCATGATCATGGCGGCATCGATGGGCAGTTCCTACATGGCGCAGCGCATGAAGAAACCGGCACCGGCCGTCGCCGTGCATACCTGAACCTCAGTGCGCGGCCGCACCCGCCACATGCGCCGCCAGGTTCTTGCGCGCCAGCCACGCCAGCGGCAGCAGGGCCAGCAGCGCGGCGGCCACGCCGGCCCAGGGCGACGACGCCATCAGTTGGCGCGAAACCATCAGCGCACCGAGCATGGAACCGAAGGAAATGCCGAGGTTAAACGCGGAAATGTTCAGGCCCGAGGCGAAATCGACGGCGTGCGGCGTGTAGCGCTCAGCCGTGGCTAGCATGCCTGCCTGCAGGGCGGGCGACAGGCCGAAGGCGAACACGCCCCAGACGAACAGCATCACCGTCATCATCCAGGGCGAACTGATGCTCAGCGCCACGCCCGCTTGCGTGACGGCCAGCAATAGCAGCATCGCGCGCAAGGCCTTTTGCCAGCCCAGGTGGCTGGTCAGGTAGCCGCCCGCCAGGTTGCCGGCAAAGGTGGCGGCGCCAAACACGATCAGCAAGGCGCTGGCCATGGTGGCGGAAAAGCCCGTCACATCCGTCAGGATGGGCGTGATGAACGTGAACGCGGCAAAGCTGCTGCCAAAGCCAAACGTCGTAATCGCCATCATCGTCAGGATGGGGCCGCTGCCCAGCGCCGCCAGCTGCGTCATGGCCTTGCCGCCCTTGCCCTGCTGCAAACCGGCCGGCAGCCAGCGCGCCATGGCGGCCAGGCCCAGCGCGGCCAGCAGCACCACGGCAAAGAAGGGCAAGCGCCAGCCCATCAAGTTGCCAAGGAAACTGCCGAACGGCACGCCGATCACCATGGCCAGGGTCAATCCCGCAAACATCACGGAAATCGCCCTGCCCGCCTGCGCCTTGGTGACGAGGCTGGCGGCCACGGTGGCGCCGATGGCAAAGAAGGTGCCGTGCGCCACGGCCGTGATGACACGCCCAAGCAGCAACAGTTCGAACGTGTGCGAAAAGGCGGCCAGCAGGTTACCGGCCAGGAACACGCTCATCAGCCCCAGCAGGGCCGCCTTGCGCGGCAGGCGCGACATCAGCAGCACCAGCAGCGGCGTGCCGATGGCCAGCGCCAGCGCATACAGGCTGACCAGCGAGCCGGCCGATTCGATGGAAATATGCAAATCTTTCGCGATGGTCGGCAAGATGCCGACGACGATGAATTCGGTCACGCCGATGGCAAAGGCGCCGACGGCCAGCGCCAGCACGCCGGGCGGCATCTTGCTGGCTGAAGTGGAAACAGGGTTTGCGGTGGTCATGGTATTTCTCCGGCAGAGTTCAAGCCAGCCAGTGTATCGATGCAAACGCTTTTGATATAGACTCCAATAATGGAAACACCTGTGAAATGGATTCAATAATGGCCAGGCAAGACATCAACCGCGCGTTCGAAATGGCCGTGTTTGCCGCCGTGGTGGAAACGGGCGCCTTTTCCGCCGCCGCGCGCCGCCTGGCCTTGACGCCGTCGGCCGTCAGCAAGCTCGTCAATCGACTGGAAGCGCGGCTCGGCGCGCGGCTGCTCCAGCGCAGCACGCGCCAGCTGCACACGACGCCCGAGGGCGACGCCTTCTTTATCCAGTGCAAGCGCATCCTCGACGATATCGAGAGCGCCGAGCGCGAAGCATCGCAGGGCGCCGCGCCGCGCGGGCGCTTGCGCATCAACTGTTTCGTGCCATTCGGCGTGCGCCATCTGCTGCCCATCCTGCCCGAGTTCGCGCAGCGCTATCCCGACATCGTGCTCGACGTCGTCGTCAGCGACGCCATCGTCGATCTGCTGGAAGACCGCACCGACATCGCCATCCGCACGGGCAAGCTGAAGGAATCGAACCTGGTGGCGCGCAAACTGGGCGAAGACGCGATGGTCGTGGTGGCGTCGCCTGCCTACGCGGCGCGCCACGGCTTGCCGCGCACGCCGCAGGAGTTGTCGCAGCACAATTTATTGGCGTTCAATTTCCGCTGCCAGAACGAAACCTGGCCCTTCCTCGATGGCGCGGGCGGATCGATACAGGTGGCGCCGCAGGGCAATACCTGCGTCAGCGATGGCGAAAGCATGCGCCAGCTGGTGCTGGCCGGCATGGGGCTGGGACGCTTTTCGCGCCAGCACGTGCTGCGCGACATCGAGCGAGGCGATTTGATACCTGTGCTGCAGGACTACAACCCGGGCGACAAGGAAATCGTGCACGCCGTCTTCGTGGGACCGGGCTTGCAAGTGCCCGCGCGGGTGCGCGTGATGCTCGATTATCTGCTGGAAAAAGTGCAGCTGGGTGGCGCTTAAAGCGCCAGTTCTTCCAGCCGCAATTGCCGGCCTTCACCGAGCATCAGCTCGAATTCGGCCGCCGGCACGGCCGGGCTGAACAGATAACCTTGCAGCTGGTCGCAGCCGAGTTCGCGCAGGAAGCGCATCTGCTCGGCCGTTTCCACCCCTTCGGCGACGATTTCCTGGCGCAGCTGCTGCGCCATGGTGACGATGGCGCGGGCGATGGCGCAATCGTTTTCCTCGAACGGCAAGCCGATGACGAAGGAGCGGTCGATTTTCAAGGTGCTGATGGGAAATTTCTTCAGGTAGGCCAGGCTGGAATAGCCGGTGCCGAAGTCGTCCAACGCCAGCGCCAGGCCCATGGCCACCAGCTGGTTCATGATGTCGATCACCTTGTCGGCGCCGCGCATCAACAGGCTTTCCGTGATTTCCAGCATGATCTGGTCGGGCCGCACGCCGTAGCGTTCCAGCACGGCGGCTATGCGCGCCGGCAACTGTTCATCGAACTGGCGCGCCGACAGATTGACGGCGATGGCCGGCATGTGCAGGCCGCGGTCTTCCCAGCTGCGGATCTGGCGGCAAGCCTCGTCCAGCACCCAGGTGCCCAGCTCCAGAATCAGACTGGTTTCCTCGGCGACGGGGATGAAGAGACCGGGCGAGACCATGCCGCGCATCGGATGCTTCCAGCGCAGCAAGGCTTCCGCGCCCACGATGCGTCCGCTGGCCAGGCTCACTTTCGGCTGGTAATGCAATTCCAGTTCCTTGTCGCCCAGCGCCAGGCGCATTTCGCTTTCCAGGCGCAAATGTTCCTTGGCCCGGCGGTTCATGTCTTCGCGGTAGAACAGGAAGGTCGATTCGATCGTCTGCCCCGCCTTGGCCACGGCCACGTCGGCAAAACGGAACAGGGCCGGCGCTTCCAGGCCGTCTTCCGGATACACGGTGATGCCGATGCTGGCGCCTACGTGCAGGGCATGCGCATCGATATTGATCGGCGCCTCCAGCAGGTTGAGCAGCTTTTGCGCCACGTTCGCCGCGTGTTCGCGCTTTTCGATATGCAGCAGGGCGACGACGAACTTGCTGTTGTCGACGCGCGCCAGGATGTCGGCGTCGCGCAAGGCGCCGCGGAACAGCTGGCCGATGGCGATCACCAGCTGGTCGCCCACTTCATGGCCCAGCGTGTCGCTGATGGAACCGATGCGGCTGATGTCGATGACCATCAGCGCGCCATGCGTGCCCTGGCGTTTCGCCTCGGCCAGGCCCTGGTCGACCAGCTGGTTCAGCAGGCAGCGGTTGGGCAAGCCCGTCAGGCTGTCGTAGTTGGCCATGCGCTGCATGCGCGCCTCGGCATCCTTGTGCACGGAGATATCGGAAAACAGGGAAAACACGTGGCTGATTTCGCCGAATTCGTCGCGCACGACGCTGATGGTGACGTCTTGCGGGAACAGTTCGCCATTCTTGCGCTTGCCGATGATTTCGCCGCGCCAGGAACCGTGCCCGCGCATGGCGGCGCGCACCTTGGCGCGGAAATCGGGATCGTGCACGCCCGAGCGCAGCAAGTCCGGCGTGCGGCCGATGGCTTCGGCCGGCGAATAGCCGGTGATGCGGCTGAACGAGCTGTTGATGGAGACGATGCGCTCTTCCGCATCCGTGATCAGCACGGCTTGCTCGCTGTCTTCGATGATACGTGCGTGCAACCTTACCTTGTCCACGTCGGACAGCGGCTCGCTCATGGCCGACAGGCGCACGGCCATGCCGCACGCCTTGCCCGCCTGGTCGTGGATCACGTGGCGGTGCATGCGCAGCCACGTCACCATGCCCGACTTCTTGCGCCGGCGCACATCGGTGGCCACGTCGCCCTGCGTGAAATGCAATTCCAGCACGCTCGCTTCCGCGTCGTCTTCCGGATACAGGAACAGGATGTGCTGGCCCAGGGCTTCCAGCTCGGAATAGCCGAACATCTGTTCGGCGCCATGGTTCCAGCCGATCAAGAAGCCGTCGGGATCGATTTCCAGCAAGGCGTCGGGGGGCGCCACGCGCACCACGGGCCGGCTGGCGCCGCGCAGCCGCTCCAGTTCCTCCTCCAGCCGCGCCAGGGTGGCGGCCTGCTGCGGCCCCGCCTGTTCACGGGCATCCTGGGCCAGGCGCAGGCACAGCGCAACCTTCGCCTCAAGCATGGCAACCCCACTCTAGGGCCAGGTCAGGGGAACAGATCAGGGGCGCTGCGGTGTGTGTAATCATCAAAATCCCACTGTGGGGCGTGGAGGTCGGGCGGAAATACTGTGAATATGGTAACTTAAAAATGTTGGCGTATGTCAACATTTTAAGACCTACGCCGAATGGCCCGGCAGATGCTGCGCCAGGCGGGCAAACACATCCGGTTCGCGCATGCGCGCCATCCACCAGCGCAGCGCCGCGCCATCCTCGCCCACTCTCCAGGCCAGGTAAAACGTTTCCGACGGTTTCGGCTCTTCCACGGCCTTTTCCACCAGCAAGCCACGCGCGATGGCGGCGCGGGCACACGGTCCCGGCAGGAAGCCAAAGCCCAGACCCAGCACCTGGTAGTCGAACTTGACCTGCATGTTCGGCACGCTCAAGGCATCCTGCCCCAGCAGCAGACCCACCGTGCGCGGCGCCATCTGGCGCGCCGAATCGGCCACCACCACGGCCCGGTGCTGCTGCAGGTGGCCACGCGACAAGGGCTCCTGCACCTGCGCCAGCGGATGCGTGGGCGCCACGGCAAACACGAAGTCGAGCATGCCGATCGGCTGCGCGATATAGCCGCCGCCCGCCGGCCCGTCGCCAGGCGCGCCCACCAGCAAGTCGGCCCGCCGGTCCAGCAGCGCTTCCCACGTGCCCGACAGCGTGTCTTGCGACAGGCGCAAGCGCGTCTGCTGCGCCACGTCATAGAAGGCGCGCACGTCGTCAGCCAGGGCCACGGCGGAAAACATGGAATCGATGCCGATGGACAATTCCGTTTCCCAGCCGGACGCCACCCGGCGCACGCGGTGTTCGAGGTCTTGCGCCGCCTTCAGCAGGTAGCGGCCCTCTTTCAGCAATTCCTGGCCGGCCGCCGTCAGCATGACTTTCGGGCCGTTGCGCTGGAACACTTGCACGCCGAGGTCGTCTTCCAGCTTGGCCACCGTATAGGAAATGGTGGACGGAACTTTGTGCAACTCCTTGCCGGCCGACGAGAACGATCCGCGGCGGTCGATGGCGTCGACGATTTGCAGGGCTTCCAGGCTCAGTCTTAACATTCGATTTTTTCGATCATAGGTCGCAAGATTTTCCGTTTTTCTTTCCCGACACAGGGGCCTATACTTTCTCCATCGTACAGCGAAGGGCAGAAAAGAGCCGCGGCGTAGCGCCAGGCAACGGTCCTTCGAAATTATCGCACATTAACTTATAGAAACGGAGTCCACCATGTTACAGATTCGTCACAGCGAAGAACGCGGCGCCGCCAACCACGGCTGGCTCAATTCCCACCACAGCTTTTCCTTCGGCAGCTACCACGATCCGCTGCACATGGGCTTTGGCCCCCTGCTGGTGATCAATGAAGACCGGGTCACGCCCGGCCAGGGTTTCGGCACGCACGGCCACCGCGACATGGAAATCATTTCGTATGTGCTCGACGGCGCGCTCGAACACAAGGACAGCATGGGCACCGGTTCCGTCCTGCACTACGGCGACGTGCAGCGCATGAGCGCCGGCAGCGGCGTGCGCCACAGCGAGTTCAATCACTCGGCAACGGATGGCTTGCACTTCCTGCAGATCTGGATCCAGCCGAACGTGACGGGCATTCCGCCCAGCTATGAAGAGAAACACTTCGCGCCGGACAGCAAACGGGGCAAGCTGCGCCTGATCGCTTCCTCGGACGGCCGCCAGGGTTCCGTGCTGATCCACCAGGATGCGGCCATCTACGCCAGCATCCTGCAGGAAGGCGAACAGGCCGAACACGCGCTGCAAGAAGGCCGCCTCGCCTATGTGCACCTGATCCGCGGCAGCCTGGTGGTCAACGGCACGCCCTTGAAAGCGGGCGATGCGTTGAAACTGACGCAGGAAGCGGCCGTGACAATCACCCAGCCTGAAGACGCGGAATTCCTCCTCTTCGACCTGCCTAAATGATGGCACCTGGCCAAACCTACTGCGCGTCGCGCTTTGCGGCCTGCGATGCTCACCGGCTCGGCGCCCCCGTACAAAGTACGGTTGCGCTTCTTAGCCACAAATCACTGCCGCTCGCTACGGTTTTGCCAGGCACCGCAAGTCAACCTCAAATCTTGATAAAAACAATTGGATTACTATGAAAAATAACACTGATCTGCTGCTGCCCCTCGGCCGTGCCGCCCTTGGCGTGCTGTTCTTTGTCTCGGGCTTGCTGAAAATCGGCGCCTTCGCGGGGGTGGCCGGCTACATGGCCAGCCAAGGCTTGCCAATCGCCAATATTTTGCTGGTGGGCGTGATCGTCCTGGAAGTGGGCGGCGGCTTGCTGCTGATCACGGGCTGGCAGGCGCGCTGGGCGGCGCTGGCCCTGGCGCTGTTCCTGATTCCCACCACCGTGATCTTCCACGCCTTCTGGAGCGCGGACGCGGCCCACTTCCAGGACCAGCTGACGAACTTCCTGAAGAACCTGTCCATCTTCGGCGGCATGCTGTTGCTGGTGGAGCGGGGCTTCGGCAAGGCCGGCCGTCTTGTAAAAGGCTGATCCGGCCGCAATTAGAGCAATATCTCCAGGCATTCCAGCTTTCAAATCTCAGCCAGGGGAAATGGCTTCCCCTGCTTTTTGGTATGATGACAGGGCGCGCCGGCACCGGAGTGGTGTCGCGCGCCTTTTATTTTTGATAATTACCTATATGAGCACAACCATGCAAAGCGGCGCAGACCTCCTGGCGACAGGCGAATTGGATTACACGACTTCCTGCGCACTGCCGACGCCGTGGGCACAGTTCACCCTGCACGCCTTTGTCGAGCACGCCACTGGTAAAGAACACCTGGCCATGGTGCTGGGCGATATCGGCAACGGCGAACCGGTGCTGGCGCGCGTGCATTCCGAGTGCCTGACGGGCGACGTGCTGTTTTCGCAGCGCTGCGACTGCGGCGCCCAGCTCGAGGGCGCCTTGAAACGCATCGCCGAAGAAGGCCGCGGCATCTTGCTGTACCTGCGCCAGGAAGGACGCGGCATCGGCTTGATCAACAAGATCCGCGCCTACCGCCTGCAGGAAGCGGGCGCCGACACGGTGCAGGCGAATGAACAGCTGGGCTTCAAGGCCGACGCGCGCAACTACACCCTGTGCAAGCCCATGTTTGCGCAATTCGGCATCCACAGCCTGCGCTTGATGACGAACAACCCGCGCAAGATCGCCGCCATGGAAGCGCTGGGCATCACGGTGGCCGAACGGGTGCCGCTGCTGGTCAACCGCAACGCCTTCAACCAGCACTACCTGAATACCAAGCAAAGCAAGCTCGGTCACATGATGACGCCGCAAACGGCGCCGGCGCTGGAAGACGGCGCCCTGTAGTCCCCCGGGCCGACGCGTGCGCGATACCGCGCCGCGCCAGCCGCGCTCCTGCTCACGCACAAAGGATGCATGAAATTATCTAACTACGCCTGCTTGCTGGCCAGCCTGTGCGCTGCCGCAGGCGCCCACGCGGCCGCGGCGCCTGTACCTGCCGCGCCTGCCGCGGCCACCACCGCTTCGACTCCCCCCATCAAGCCGCCGCCGGCCACCGCCGCGCCCGCCGCCACCGAACATGCGGCCCTGCCGCCGCCCTCGTCGGCCGCGCAAAAGCTGTACACGGCGGCGCGCGCCGACATCCTGCAAGTGCGCGTGCTGCTGAAAAACGGCCGTACGCAGTCGTCCGTGGGTTCCGGCTTTTTGATCGGCACGGGCGACCTGGTGGTGAGCAACTATCACGTGGTCTCCCAATTCGCGCTCGACCCCGATACCTACGTGGGCGAATGGGTCGACACGAGCGGCCAGCGCGGCAATGTGGAATTGCTGGCCGTCGACGTGCTGCACGACCTGGCCGTGCTGCGTGTGAACCGCCATGGCACGGGTTTCTTCAAGATGCCGGTAGGGCTGGCGCCCTTGACGCAGGGGCAATACCTGTATTCGATGGGCAATCCGCTGGACCTGGGTTTCGCCATTTCGGAAGGTTCCTATAATGGCGTCGTCACACGAAGCTTCTACGATCAGCTGATGTTTACGGGACCGATCAATTCCGGCATGAGCGGCGGCCCCAGCGTCACGGCGAATGGCGACGTGGCCGGCGTGAATGTGTCGAAACGCCTCGATGGCGAACTCGTCAGTTTTCTCGTGCCTGCCCGCTATGCCCAACAATTGCTGGCCAAGGTGGCGCAGCAGGGCAAGGCGCCGAAGGACTTCAAGCCGCTGGTGACGGCGCAACTGCTGGCGCACCAGGAAGTCATGCTGGCGCGCCTGCTCGACACGCCATTGAGCCTGAAAGCAATGGGCCCGTACCGCGTGCCCGTGCGCGAGTCCGACCAGATGCGCTGCTGGGGCCGCTCCAACGTCAAGTCCGACAAGCCCTACATGCTCGACAACACCAGCTGCGCCATGGAATCGGCCATCTTCATCTCCGGCGCCCTGCAGACGGGGCAAGTGTCGATGCGCCACGAATTTTTGCGCAGCAGCGGTCTGGGCGCCCTGCGCTTTTCCGAACTGGCCAGCGCTTCGTTCAAGAATGAAAGTTTCGGCAGCTACAAGAGCGCCAGCCTGACGGGCCCGCAATGCACCGAACAGTTCGTCAAGAACACCACCCTGCCCCTGCGCGCCGTCCTGTGCGTGCGCGCCTACCGCAAGTTTACCGGCCTGTACGACTTTGCCCTGCTGGCCGCCAGCACCGATGAGCCACTCATGAGCCTGCAAAGCCGCATCGACGCGCGCGGCGTGTCCTACGCCAACGGCATGCGCGTCACGCGCACCTTCCTCGAAGCGCTGTCGCGGGAAAGCCGCCGCAAGCCATGAAAGCACCATACTTCATCGAAATCCTCGCCGACAATGGCGAGGTGCGGCAACGCCAGCGCATAGCCACCTTGCCGATCCGCATCGGGCGCGGCTACGACAACGACTTCATCCTCGACGACGCGCATACGGCCGCCGCGCACGCCATCGTCGAAGACGACGGCGCAGGCGGCCTGCTGCTGCGCGACCTGGGCAGCCAGAATGGCGTGATCCACCGGGGCCAGCGGCAACTGCAGGTGGCCATGACGGGCAACAGCATCGTGCGCCTGGGCCACACGCGCCTGCGCGTGCGCGCCAGCGACCACCCGGTGGCGCCCGAACTGGGCGACACGACCCGGCACGACTGGGAAGGCTTGCGCCCCGCCATCGCCGGCCTGGCCATGATCGGCGCCTCGGCAGCCTTCAGCAACTGGCTGAGCGATGCGGACGCCTTCGAGCCAATTTCCTACCTGATGATCATCGCCTACGCGCTGGCCGGCGGCCTCGTGTGGGCGTCGATCTGGGCCGTGGCAAACCGCCTGTTTGGCCATGGGGCGCGTTTCGGCCGCCACCTGTTCATCATCGGCTGCGGCTTGCTGGCCATGGAAGTGTGGGAACTGGGCAGCAATGTGACGGCGTATGCGCTGTCGCTGGAAGTGCTGACGCGCTACGGACGGCATATGTTCATCGTCATTGTATGCGCGATGATCTATTACCATTTGTGCACGATCAAGCCGCAGCATCCGCGCCGTTTCGGCCTCGTCGCCGTCGTGCTGGCCATCGTCGGCTCGACCCTGATCCTGCTGAGCAACCTGCAGGCCAGCGGCCGCCTGGCCGACGAAGCCTACATGGCCGTGATCTACCCGCCAGCCTTGCGCCTGAGCCCGGATCACACGACGGACGCCTTCTTCCGCGACGCGGCCAGTCTGCAGCGCGCCGTCGATGCCGAGCGCGGCCAGGCGGCCAAGGGCGCCGACGAAGACGAAGACAGCGGCGACTGAACCGCTATCAAGCAAAAAGCCCGCCGCATCCTGACGGAGCGGCGGGCTTTTTTACGTGCGCTCGGGACGCGCTTAAAACTTGTCTTCCTGCTTGCGGCGCGCCGTGAAGCCCAGCAAGCCCAGGCCGATCAGCAGCATGGCATAGGTGCTTGGTTCCGGCACGGCCGAGACCAGGCCGTCGGTGCTGGAAAAGCTGGCGAAATTGTTGTTGCCCGCCTTGAACTGGACTTGCTGGCCGCCATCGCAGCAGCCTTCCAGGCCGAAGATGCTCAAGGTATGGTTGCCTGCAGCCAAAGTGCCCGAACCGGCGAGGAACTGGCTGCTGCTATTGTAGTTACCGGCCCACCACAGGTCGCTGCTCTTGAAGTCCAGCGCCACGCCGTCAAGGAACAGGGCGCCGCCCTTGCCGAAATCGACGCCGCTGCGGAAGCTCCAGGCGCCCGCATCAGCCGCGCTGACGCCAAAGTTGATCACCGACTTGAAGGCGATATTCGAACCGCTGCCGAACAGGCTGCTATTCGTGACATTGTTGTAGCTGGCAATCGTCGTCGTGCCATAGCCGGCACCCGGCGTGGCCACGGCGGCATTCACGACGGACTGGTAAGCGGCGGCGGACGCTTGCGCGCCGGCATTCGAGTAGCCGGTAGAGACGGTGATGGTGCTGGCGTTCGCGTGGGCAAACACACCAACGGCGATCAGGGACAAAGCGATTTTAGGCAAGTTTTTCATGATGGGTATCCAGTCAGTAAGTATTCAACGGGCGCAACAGGCGTGAAGGCGCTTGAGCTGAATACACGCTGCATTGAGGCGTGTCGGCATAGCGCAAGAATTGCAAGAATGAGCGGTCGGGGGCGTGGCTTCCGCAAAACTTCGCGGACTTGCGGCGTACCATGGCGGCACTGCAAGCGTCCTGGAAAGGGTTCGGGTTCCCGGGACAAAACCAGACAATTGACGGGTCAGGTGAAACGTTGAATCTATTCTATCTTAAATTCCCTAGAAGAAAAGTATTTTTCTTTTAGCCATGTAAGATATTTATATGACAAGCACCTTGAAACAGGCTGAACAAGCCTGCCGGGATGGGCATTTTACCCCTGGCGCGCTGGCCGGACCTGTCGCGCAAGCGCCACAAGCGCGCGCGCCAGTGTCGCATCTTGCGCATTTCTTTTCGCATGCCGCTGCACCACGCGGCGAAACAGCATGGCAAAATGTAGTCACGCTGCTATCTATCCGAACTGGGGGAAAGAGGAATGGTCGACCTGGAAGAACTACGCTATCTGGCACTGTCGTTTCCCGACGCCACCGAGGAAGAACACCACGACCGTCCGGCCTTCCGCGTGGGCGGGAAGATCTTCGCCACCCTGCCCGATGACGAGCACATCAATGTGCTGCTCGACGCGGAAGCGGCGCATATCGCCACCGTCATCACGCCGTCCGGCTGCGAGAAGCTGTGGTGGGGCGAACGCCTGGCCGGCATCACGGTACGCCTGGCGGATGCCGAGCTGGACATGCTGGCCGCCGCCCTGACGGCTGCCTGGCGGCGCAAGGCGCCCAGCGACCTGGCCAAGACCATCGCCCCGACGGAGTAGTTACATCGGCCAATTGCGCAGCAGCAAGCCCACCATCTGCTGCAATTGCTCGCGAGAGACTCCGGCCGCCGCCTGGATGGCCATGCCCTGCGACAGGGTCACGACGAAGCGCGCCTGCTGCTCCGGGCAGGAATCGGGCGGCAAATCCCCCTCTTCCTTCGCGCGCCGCAAGCGGTCGCGCAGCTTGATTTCACCGCGCAGCCGGCGCGCGAACAATTCATCGCGGATCGGCAAGGCATCGTCGCTGCAGGCGAGCGCCGCATTGACACCCATGCAGCCGTGCGGGCCGTCCGGCATCGTTTGCGCGTCGACATATTGCGTCAGCAAGGCTTCCACCACCTGGCGCGCCGTCGGCTGTTCCAGCGCCGCATCGAAAAACCGCATGCGCGTATCGCTGTAGCGTTCCAGCGCCTTGTGGAACAATTGCTCCTTGTTGCCGAAGACGGCATACAGGCTGGGCCGGTTCATGCCCATGGCTTTCGTCAATTCCGGCAAGGAACTGCCTTCATAGCCTTTTTCCCAGAATACTTTCATGGCGCAATCGAGCGCCTCGTCCGCGTCGAACGTGCGTGGCCGCCCCGTTTTCGCCTTGACCGCCTCTTCTTTTTTATCTTGTTTCATACCGTTCGGTAAAAAATTATTGACAACAATGTCCACCTGCCCTGATTATATACCGACCGGTTAAAAACCTCTCGGCTTTTCAGGAACCTCTCATGCATACACTTTCCAACGCGACTGACGACGATACCACCGTGGCGCCGTGGCTGGCCGTCTTATCCGTCGGCATCGGCGCCTTCGCCCTCGTCACGTCCGAATTCCTGCCCGTCGGCCTGCTGCCCGCCATGGCCGCCGAACTGGCCATCAGCAAGGGCCAGGCGGGCTTGATGATCACCACGCCCGGCATCGTTGCCGCCTTTGCCGCCATCTTCGTCACCGTCGGCTCGGGCCGCCTGGACCGCCGCATCGTGCTGCTGGCCCTGACGGCCCTGCTGGTGGCCTCGAACCTGCTGGTGGCGCTGGCCCCTTCGTATGCGTGGATACTGCTGGGCCGCGCCATGCTGGGCGTGGGCGTGGGCGGCTTCTGGGCCATCGGCAGCGCCATCGGCCCGCGCCTGGTGGCGCCGCAGCATGCCTCGCGCGCCATGTCCATCATCTTCGCCGGCGTCTCGCTGGGCACGGTGGCGGGCGTGCCGGCCGGCGCGCTGGTGGGCGATCTGGTGGGCTGGCGGGTCGCGTTCGGCGCGGCCAGCGCCATTGCCGTGCTGGTCTTCCTCGGCCAGCTGTTGCTGCTGCCCAAGCTGCCGCCGACACAGGCCATCCGCCTGCGCCAGTTGCCGATGATTTTCGGCATCCGCAAGGCCAGGCTGGGCCTGATCGCCACGGCCATGCTCTTCACGGGCCAGTTCGCCGCCTACACGTATATCGCGCCTTTCCTCACGCAAATCTCGCACCTGGCGGCCGGCACGGTCAGCGCCATGCTGCTCGTGTACGGCGCTTCCGGCTTCATCGGCAACCTCGCGGGCGGCTGGGCCGCCGGCCGCTATGAACGGGCCGCGCTGATGGCGACGGGCGCCGTGCTGGGCGTGTCCACCCTGGCCCTGGCCGCGTTCGGCAGCCATTCGCTTACCGCCATGCTGCTGGTGGCCGTGTGGGGTTTCGGTTTCGGCGCCATGCCGATCGCCGTGCAGACGTGGATGTTCAAGGCGGCGCCGGAGCTGATGGAAGGCAGCAGCGCGCTCTTCGTTGCCATCGTGCAAGTGTCGCTGGCGTCCGGCGCCTTGCTGGGAGGCGTGGCCGTCGACCGGCTGGGCGTGTCCAGCGCGATGGTGGTCGGCGGCTTGTTCGCCCTCGGCTGCGGCTTGACGATCGCCATCTTCGGCAAGCCGCAGGCCGGCGCCAAGGCCGGCGCGGCCTGCATCGCCTCGTAGGAATCAGATGCGGCCGCGGCGGAATTCTCCGAGGAATTTCGTCACTTCGGCCGGCGTCATCACCACATCCGCGTCGCCGTGATACGCATACAGGAAGGGCGTGCCGCCCAGGCGGTCCGTCAGCTTGGCAAAGAGCAGAAAGCGGCTGCCCAGCGGATGGCGCTGCAGGTCGGCCAGGCGGCGCGAGCACTGCACGGCCAGCTCCGGCGAAAAGGCCTGGCCCGGCACGGGCCGGATTTCCACGCGGCCATTAATCGCGCGCGATTCGACGGCGACGTGCCGGTATGCATAAGTATCACGGGCCATGCCGCCACCTTGAATGAAGTAAAGGCGCCATCTTAAGCGAAGTGGGCGCCTGCCGTGCTACTGCGGCACGATGCGCAACAGGCGGCCGTTGTCTTCATCCGTCAGCGCGTACAGGTAGCCATCCGGCCCCTGGCGCACGTCGCGCACGCGCGCGCCGATGGCTAGGCGGTCCTGCCCCGTCACCTTGCCGCTGGCATCGACGGCGATGCGGCGGATATCCTTGGCCGCCAGGCCGCCGCTGAAGATGCTGCCGCGCCAGGCGGCAATCTTGTCGCCCGTGTAGACGGCCAGGCCCGAGGGAGCCGGCGACGGCACCCAGGCCACGCTCGGGTTGAGCATGCCGGCCACTTCGTGCTTGCCGACGGGTTCATGCGTCGTATAGTCGGCGCCATAGCTTTGCAGGGGCCAGCCATAGTTGCCGCCCGCCACCACCAGGTTCAGCTCGTCGCCGCCGTACGGACCGTGCTCCGTGGCCCATACGCGGCCGGAAACGGGGTCGAGCGCCAGGCCCTGCACGTTGCGGTGGCCATACGACCAGATTTCCGGCAAGGCGCCCTTGGCCGCCAGCGGATTGCCGGGCGCCGGCTTGCCGTCTTCCGTCAGGCGCAGGATGGAACCCTGGTGCGTGGCCAGATTCTGTGCCTGCTCGCGCGCCAGGCGGTCTTTGACGCGCAGCGGCGGGTTGCCGCCATCGGCCACGCTCATCAGCAAAGTGCCGTCCGGCAGCCACAGCAGGCGCGAGCCGAAGTGCTGGCCGCCGCTCTTGTCCGTGGCCACCTTGAACAGGGTCTGGATGCCCGTCACCTTCTTGCCGTCGAACACGCCGCGCACGAGGGTCGTGCGGTTGGCGTCATTGTTGCCAGTCGACACCGTCATGTAGACGCGCTGCTGCGCCTTGCCCGCATCCTGCGGGTGCAGGACGATATCGAGCAAGCCGCCCTGCCCGCCCGTGAATACCTTGGGCATGCCTTCCAGCGCCACGTCGGTAAAAGTCTTTCCATTGAGCAAATGCAAGGTGCCCTGCTTGCTGGTGACGAGCGCGCGTCCCTCGCCCAGCCAGGCGATGCCCCACGGCTGGCGCACGCCTTCGGCCATGGTAACGGCCTTCCACGGCTGTTTCGCGGCGGGCGGTTCGCCCGTGGCTTGCAGTTCGGCGTGGGCCGCTGGCGCGGCGGCCAGTGCCCATGCAAGCAGGATGCTGGTACGGCGTAGCTGGAACATGCTCTCTCCTGTCAGTGGTCGATGGTCGGTGGCGTATCAGACGCGCAGCAGCAAGGCCACGGCTTCGGCCGCGATACCCTCTTCGCGGCCCAGGTAGCCCAGTTTTTCATTCGTCTTGGCCTTGATATTGACCTGGCCCACACTCACGCCCAGGTCTTCGGCCACGTTGACGCACATGGCGGCGATATGCGGCGCCATTTTCGGGCGCTGGGCGATGATGGTGGCGTCGATGTTGCCGATGATATAACCGGTCGCCTGCACGCGGCGCACGGCTTCGCGCAGCAGGGTGCGCGAATCGGCGCCCTTGAATTGCGCATCCGTGTCGGGGAAATGGCGGCCGATGTCGCCCAGCGCGGCGGCGCCGAAGAGCGCGTCCGTAATCGCGTGCAGCAATACGTCCGCGTCGGAATGGCCAAGCAAGCCCAGGTGATGGGGGATTTTCACGCCGCCGATGATCAGGTCGCGGTTTTCCACCAGCGCGTGGCAGTCATAGCCCTGGCCGATGCGGAAAGGCAGTACGGGAGTCGTTGTGTTCATGCGGGTCTCTCTGGAATTCAAGGGTTGGCCAAATACAGTTCGGCCGTGTGTATGTCGCGCGGCAAGGTCACCTTCAGGTTGCGCGGGTGGCCTTCGACCAGCCTGGGCGCCAGGCCCAGCGCTTCGACGGCGCTGGCGTCGTCCGTGATCGCTTGCGGATCGGGCGCTTGCGACAGGGCCCGGTGCAGCAGCGCATAGCTGAACATCTGCGGCGTCTGCGCCAGCCATAAATGGTCGCGCGGCACCGTCTGCGCCGACAGGCTGTTCTGCCCTGCCCGCTTGACGGTATCGACCACGGGCAAGGCCAGCAAGCCTCCGGCCGGATGGTCAGCGACTTCGGCGATGAGTGTTGCGATCAGCGCCGGCGTCAGGCCAGGACGCGCCGCGTCGTGCACCAGCACCTGGTCGTGGGCGGCTATGCTGCCGTGCAGGGCCTGCAGGGCATTCAGTATCGTTTCCATGCGCGTGGCGCCGCCGCAGCGCAGCACAGTGACGCCTGAGGCTGCGCCCTGCCCCGGCACGACGGCGTCGATCTGGCCATCCTCGGCGCTGACGACGACATAGGTATGCGCGATCAGGGGGCTGGCGAGAAAGGCGTCGAGCGCGTGGCGCAGCATGGGCTTGCCGGCGATAGGTAAATATTGCTTGGGACTGCCCGCTTCCATGCGCGCGCCCACGCCGGCGGCGGGGATCAGGGCAAAATAACGGGGGCGATTCGGTGCTGCTGTCATGCCATTCCTTGTCTAGTTGGCGGGCGCTGTCTTTCCCGCCAGGATATTCTGGATCTCACCATTGCACGCCTTGCCCAGGCGCGCATATTCCTGCGGAGAATCGATGGCCGCCTGCAAGGTCTCCACCTTGCGCATTTCGGCCTTGACGTACGGCAACCAGCCCGTGTCGATCTCGCGCGCCAGCGCCGCCTTGGCCGTGCCGCTGGGCGCATACAGGGGCCGCGCCTCGAAGCGCTTCGCCAGCGCGGCGCGCACGGTCTTTTCCACGCGCGGCAAGTGGTCCATATAGGTTTTCATGTGCCGCAGTTCATGCGCCAGTATCTCATCATACGCGCAAGTGCCGGGGGCAAATTCGCGGCCGATATAGATCACCACGGGCGCATACGTGAGGGTGACGGTAATCTGCGGCGCCACGCATTCGTAGCCGCTGGCCGGGTCTTGCAGCATGGGGCCGGCCAGGGCGATGGCCACGCGCGACTCGGTCTTCGTCAAGCCCAGCACCCAGGTATTGGCGCGCGCCGTGCCCTTCATCACCGTCAGGGCCTTGTACGGCAGATGCGTGTCGATGCTGTAGCCGTTCTGCTGCGCCGTCAGCACGGACACCGTCTTGCTGATCGTGTCTTCGCAGCGCACCTGGAACGGCGTGCGCGCCGCCCCGTGGGCGCCCAGGCTGGCCGACGCCAGCAACAGGAAGATCGCCGTGCGCATGCGCAGGATCAAGCCGGCTGCCAGGCGCCGCTGGTAATCTTGTCGAGCCAGAAGATGCCGATGACGGTTTTCACGTCCGTGATCGTGCCATCCTTGACCCAGTCGAGCAGCTGCGGCACGGTGGCCGTGAACGTTTCGAGGAATTCGCCTTCATCGAGCTGGCGTTCGCCCGCTACCAGGCCGCGCGCCAGGAACAGTTCCAGGTGCTCGTCCGAATACGCGATGGCGTTATGGATGGTGGAGACGAATTGCCAGTCGCTGGCCGTATAGCCCGTTTCTTCCAGCAACTCGCGCTGGGCGCAAGCCAGGTGCGATTCGCCCGCATCGATCTTGCCGGCGGGGAATTCAATGAAGACCCGGTCCAGCGGATAGCGGTACTGGCGTTCCATCAGCACCGTGCCATCGTCGAGCAGCGGCAGGATGACGACGGCGCCCGGATGCAGGACGAATTCGCGCGCCGTGATCTTGCCGTCCGGCAGCGCAACCCGGTCGCGCTGCACGCGCAGGAAGCCGCCCTGGTAGACGAGCTCGCCGTCTACCTTGGTCTCAGTTAAATTCATATCCATGCGTTCAGTATCCATACCTTGATTATGCTCAATAAAAAAAACGGCGCCAGAGGCGCCGCTTTCGGTCGATGGGGCTAATGTCGTTTGCGCAGGTAGCGGGTGACAAAGCCTGGGAAAGCCAGCACCAGGAACAGACATCCCGTGATGGCATAGAACTCCCATGTCTGCGGGAAACCGTTGCCGATGCGCGCTTCGAGCGCGAACGCCACGGCGCCGACGATGAAGTACAGAATCACCATCTCCAGCAGGCGCAGCGCCAGCGGCTTGCGCCAGCTTTTGCCCCCGTCTGCTTGCGCCGTCTTTTTCAAGGGCACGGCGGCAAACAGTTTCTCGTTCAGGAAAGGCAGGTTGGCGCCCAGGATGCCCAGGGCGATCACCAGCCAGCTCGAGACGGTGACATCCATCGGTCAGGACGCCAGGGTCTTGGTGATGGCGGTCGCGCAGGCAGCCAGGATGCTGTTAGGCATCGCACCCAGCGCCAGGACGAACACGCCGTTCAGGGCCAGCACGACGCGCATGTCGCCATGCACGACCAGCGCATTGCTGTCGGTCGGCTCGTCGAACCACATCATCTTCACGACGCGCAGGTAGTAGAAGGCGCCGATCAGCGAGAACAGCACGGCGGCGATGGTCAGCCACAGCTGGCCCGTGGCCAATACCGATGCCAGCACCGAGTACTTGGCCATGAAGCCCATCAGCGGCGGCACGCCGGCCAGCGAGAACATGAACAGGGTCATCACCAGCGCGAAGATCGGGCTGCGTTTGCCCAGGCCCTTGAAGTCGGCCAGTTCGTCTGCTTCGAAACCATTACGTGCCAACAACATGATCACGCCAAAGGTGCCCAGGGTGGTGAACACATAGGTGATGACGTAGTACATCGACGCGCCGTAGGCGGTGGCTGCGCCAGCCGCGTTCAGGGTGTTGTTCGGTGCATCCACGGTACCGGACAGCAGGCCCAGCAGAACGAAGCCCATTTGTGCGATGGTCGAGTACGCCAACATGCGCTTCAAATTCGTTTGCGCGATGGCGGTGAAGTTACCGATCGCCAGCGACATCACGGCCAGCACCAGCAGCATTTGCTGCCAGTCATGCGCCATCGGCAGCAAGCCTTCGGCCAGCAGGCGCAGGGTGATGGCGAAGGCGGCCAGTTTCGGCGCCGCGCCCAGCAGCAGGGTCACTGCCGTCGGCGAACCTTGATACACGTCAGGCACCCACATGTGGAATGGCACGACGCCCAGTTTGAAGGCCAGGCCGGCTACCAGGAACACCAGGCCGAAGACCATGATGGTGCCGTTGGTCTTGCCGTTTTCCAGCGCCACGCGCAGTTCGCCAAGGTCCAGGGTACCGGAGGCGCCGTACAGCATCGAGATACCGTACAACATGAAACCGGAAGCCAGTGCGCCCAGGATGAAGTATTTCATGGCCGCTTCCGTGGCCTTGGCATTGTCACGGCGCAAGGCGATCAGTGCGTACAGCGACAGCGACATCAGTTCCAGACCCAGGTAGATGATCAGGAAGTTGTTGGCCGAGATCATGATCATCTGGCCCAGCAGTGCAAACAGGGCCAGCACGTAGAACTCGCCGCCCAGGTTACCCGACAGCATGCTGCGGTCGGTGGCGTAGGCACGCGAGTAGATCAGGGTCAGCGCCACGGCGCCGTAGGAGAACAGTTTCAGCAACTGCGACATCGGGTCCGACACGAACATGTTATTGAACGTGTAGACGGTGGTGCCCGCGTTGAAGTCGCCCACGGTCAGCAAGGCGCAGCCGGCCAGGGTCAGCAAGGCCAGCACGTAAGTGATCGAACGCTTCGCCGCAGGCAAGAACATATCGATCAGCAAGAGCGCCGACGTGGCGATCAGCAGAAAGATTTCCGCGTACAGCGGTACCAGATTAGGTGCATTAGTCATGTTATCGGTCTTCTATTTAAGGCAACTTGCTGATGGCGACATGCTGCAGCAGGTCGGCAACCGAAGTTTGCATCGTGTCGGTGAACGGGGCTGGGTACAGACCCATCACGAGCACGGCGATGGCCAGCACAGCAAGCATGAAGAATTCACGTTTGTTGATGTCGGTCAATTCGGCCACATGCTTGTTCTTGATCTTGCCGAACACCACGCGCTTGGCCATCCACAGCGAGTACGCCGCGCCCCAGATCAGTGCCGTTGCAGCCAGCAAACCAATCCAGAAGTTGAATTTCACCGCGCCCAGGATCACCATGAACTCGCCGACGAAGCCGGACGTCGCTGGCAGACCGCAGTTGGCCATCGAGAACAGCACGAAGAAGGCGGCAAATTTCGGCATGCGGTTCACGACGCCGCCGTAGTCGGCGATGTTGCGGGTATGCATGCGGTCATACAGCACGCCGATGCACAGGAACATGGCGCCGGAGATGAAGCCGTGCGAGACCATCTGCACGATACCGCCCTGCACCGAGATGTCGTTGAACATGAAGAAGCCCAGGGTGACGAAACCCATGTGCGCGATCGACGAATAGGCGACCAGTTTTTTCATGTCGGTTTGCACCAAGGCAACCAGACCGATGTAGATGACGGCGATCAGCGACAAGGCGATCATGAAACCCGACAGGTAGTGGCTGGCGTCCGGCGTGATCGGCAGCGAGAAACGCAGGAAGCCGTAGGCGCCCAGTTTCAGCATGATGGCGGCCAGCACGGCGGAACCGCCCGTAGGCGCTTCCACGTGGACGTCCGGCAACCACGTATGCACGGGGAACATCGGCACCTTGACGGCAAACGCCATCAGGAAGGCCAGGAAGATGAAGATCTGTTCATTCATCGTCAGCTTGAACGCATGCCAGGCCAGGATGTCGAAGGTACCCGACACATTGCGCAGGTAAATGATGGCAACCAGGGTCAGCAGCGAACCGAAGAAGGTGTACAGGAAGAACTTGAACGACGCGTACACGCGGTTCGAACCGCCCCAGATACCGATGATGATGAACATCGGGATCAGGGTTGCTTCAAAGAAGAAGTAGAACAGCAAGCCGTCCAGCGCGCAGAACACGCCGATCATCAGGCCCGACAGGATCAGGAACGAGCCCATGTACTGGGCGATGCGCTTCTCGATCACTTGCCAAGCGGAAATGACGACGATGACGGTGATGAAGGCTGTCAGTGGCACGAACCACAGCGACAGGCCGTCGATACCCAGCGAGTACCAGATATTGAAGGTTTCAATCCACGGTGCTTTTTCGACGAATTGCATGCCGTGTGCGGCGTTGTCGAAATGCTGGATCAGGGGCCAGGTGCACAGCATGCTGAGCACCGCGCCGGCCAGCGACAGCCAGCGGGTAAAGCCCGCTTTGCTGTCACGGCCGAGAGCCAGGACCAGGACGCCGCAAATGATCGGCACCCAGATCGACAGACTCAGGTAAGGAGGTAGTGTAGAAATCGTAGACTGCATCATGGTTCTCAGTATTCTTTTATCAGGTCAGCTTACTTAGCGGGCCAGAATGGCAGGAAATAGATCAGGAAGCCCAGCACGCCCAGGATCATCACGAATGCATAGTGATAGATGTAGCCGGTCTGCAACACTCGCGACAGCGAGGACAGCCAGGCGACGACCTTGGCGCTACCGTTGACCAGCAGGCCATCGATCAGCTTCTTGTCACCGAAGTTCCACAGGCCATTACCCAGCAAGCGGGCACCGCCGGCGAACACGACTTCATTGAACTTGTCCATGTAGTACTTGTTGTCCAGCAGGGTGTGGATCGCGTGGAACTTGGCAAAGAACCAGGCCGGCACACGCGGGTTGACCATGTAGCAGTAGTAGGCTGCCACCACGCCGGACAATGCCAGCCAGAACGGTGCCGTCGACAGGCCGTGGATCGCCATCGCCATTGCGCCGTGGAATTCATGCGACAACTCTTCCATTGCTGGATGGTTTTCGCCGACGAAGATCACGCCCTTGAAGAAATCGCCATGCAGCATCGGGCCGATCGTCAGGTAGCCGATGATCAGCGATGGAATCGCCAGCATCACCAGCGGGAACCACACGACGAACGGCGATTCATGCGGCTTCTGGCCAGGTTCCAGGCCGTGGTGGCCGTGGTCGTCTTCCTCTTCTTCGTGGTGGTCGTCATGTGCATCGCCGTGCGCGCCATGGGCCGCTTTCGGTGCGTGATGGTCGTCATGGCCGTGCGCATGCGGCTGGCCGAAACGTTCCTTGCCGTGGAAGACGAGGAAATACATGCGGAACGAGTAGAAGGCGGTAACGAACACGCCAGCCAGCACGGCGAACTGGGCAAAGCCAGCGCCCCAGATGTGCGTCGCTTCGACGGCTTCGATGATGCTGTCTTTCGAGTAGAAACCGGAGAACAGCGGCGTGCCGATCAAGGCCAGCGAACCGACCAGGGAAGTGATCCAGGTGATTGGCATGTATTTGCGCAGGCCGCCCATGTTGCGGATGTCCTGGTCATGGTGCATGCCGATGATGACGGAACCGGCGCCCAGGAACAGCAGTGCCTTGAAGAATGCGTGCGTCATCAGGTGGAACACGGCCACGGAGTACGCGGACGAACCCAGCGCCACGGTCATGTAGCCGAGCTGCGACAGGGTCGAGTAAGCGACGACGCGCTTGATGTCGTTCTGGATGATGCCCAGGAAGCCCATGAACAGCGCCGTGATGGAGCCGATCACCAGGATGAAGGACAGTGCCGTGTCGGACAGTTCGAACAGCGGCGACATGCGCGAAACCATGAAGATACCGGCCGTCACCATCGTCGCGGCGTGAATCAGTGCCGAGATCGGGGTAGGACCTTCCATCGAGTCAGGCAGCCACACGTGCAGCGGGAACTGCGCCGACTTGCCCATCGCGCCGATGAACAGGCAGATGCAGGCAACGGTCAGCAGGGCCCAGTCGGTACCTGGCAAGCTCAGCAGTGCCAGTTCGTCTTTCTTGGCGAACACTTCCTGGTAGTTCATGGTGCCGGCGTAGGCCAGCAGCAGGCCGATGCCCAGGATGAAGCCGAAGTCGCCCACGCGGTTGACGAGGAAAGCCTTCATGTTGGCCACGATGGCCGTCGGACGCTGGTACCAGAAACCGATCAGCAGGTAAGAGACCAGGCCCACTGCTTCCCAACCGAAGAACAGTTGCAGGAAGTTGTTGGCCATGACCAGCATCAACATCGAGAACGTGAACAGCGAGATGTAGGCGAAGAAGCGGTTGTAGCCTTCGTCATCCTTCATGTAGCCGATCGTGTAAATGTGCACCATCAGGGAGACGAAGGTGACCACGCACATCATCATCGCCGACAGCGAATCGATCTGGAAGCCCACTTCCATCTTCAGGGTGCCGATCGTCATCCAGTTATAGATCGTGCCATTGAATGTCGCGCCATCCATCACTGCCAGCAATGTCTGCACGGACAGGATGAACGCAATCAGTACGCCCAGGATCGTCGCGGTATGCGACGTCTTGCGTCCGACCAAATTACCCAGGAACTGGGTGCCAAGCAAGCCTGCAATCGCGGCACCGGCCAGCGGCGCCAGCGGTACGGCAAGAAGGAGGTTAGGGTTGAGGAGTTGCCCCGCCATGATGAACCTTAATCGTTATTATTCGAGAGATCGAGTCTGAAAAACATCAGCCTTTGAGGCTGTCCAGGTCTTCGACGTTGATGGTATCCAGATTACGGAACATCACCACCAGAATAGCCAGACCGATAGCCGACTCAGCGGCGGCAACCGTCAGGATGAAGAAAACGAAGATCTGACCGGCCGCGTCGCCCATGAAATGGGAGAACGCGATGAAATTCATATTCACCGCCAGCAGCATCAATTCGATTGCCATCAGCAATACGATGATGTTCTTGCGGTTCAGGAAAATACCGACGATCGAGATTGCGAACAGGATCGCGCCCAGGACCAGAAAATGTGTGAGCGATAATGTCATGGTGCCTCCTTAACTTCCGGCTCAGCCGCAGGACGCTCGACGACCGCGTCCATCTTGATGATCTTCAGGCGGTCGTTGCGCTTGACGCGTACCGCATCGCCTGGAGCAAAATGCTTGGTGTCCTTGCGTTTGCGCAAAGTCAGTGCGACCGCGGCAACGATGGCCACCAGCAGCACGACGGCGGCGATTTCGAAGGCGAACACATATTTCGTGTAGATCAGCAGGCCCAGTTCCTTGGTGCCGCCCAGGTTGACGTTCACCGGAGCGATGCTAGGCGCAAAGTTGCGGAAACCATGCCACAGGACGGCGGCCATTTCCAGCACGATGATCACGCCCACCGTCACCGACAAAGGCAGATAGCCCCAGAAGCCTTCGCGCATGCGGTCGATATTGATATCGAGCATCATGACCACGAAGAGGAACAGCACCATCACGGCGCCGACATACACCAATACCAGCACGATGGCCAGGAATTCAGCTTGCAGCAGCATCCAGATGCCCGCTGCGGAAAAGAAGGACAGTACCAGGAACAGTACTGCGTGGACCGGATTACGGGCCGTGATGACGCGCGTCGCTGCCAGAATCAAGATCAGCGCGAAGGCGTAAAACAAAATTGTTTTAAAGTCCATAAAAAACCCAATAGACGTACAGATGAACGAGGGGCGCGCCGCAGCTGGTCAGCTGCGGCGCATCCATCAGCGATAAGGTGCGTCGGCGGCGCGCGCAGCGGCGATGTCATTTTCATAACGATCACCTACGGCCAGCAACATCTCTTTCGTGTAATACAAATCCCCGCGTTTCTCGCCGTGGTATTCCAGGATTTGCGTCTCGACGATCGAATCGACCGGGCAGGACTCTTCGCAGAAACCGCAGAAGATGCACTTGGTCAAGTCAATATCGTAACGCGTGGTGCGGCGCGAGCCGTCGTCACGCTGTTCCGATTCGATCGTGATGGCCATCGCCGGGCAAACCGCTTCGCACAGTTTGCAGGCGATGCAACGTTCCTCGCCGTTCGGGTAGCGGCGCAGCGCGTGCAAGCCACGGAAGCGCGGCGAGATCGGTGTCTTCTCTTCCGGGAATTGCACCGTGATCTTGCGCGAAAACATGTACTTGCCTGTCAACGCCATGCCCTTGATCAGCTCGCCTAACAAGAGGCTGCTGAAGAAATCTTTTACCTTATCCATTCGTATGCACTCTCTTACTTCCAAATATTCCAGGATGTCTGCATCCAGGCAGCGACGAAGACCAGGTAGACCAGCGTCAACGGGATAAACACTTTCCAGCCGAGGCGCATGATCTGGTCATAACGGTAGCGTGGGAAAGTACCGCGTACCCAGATGAACACCGACACGATGAAGAAGGTCTTGGCGAACAACCAGAAGAAGCCGCCGAAACCACCCCAGAACTCAAGGAAAGCAAATGGTGCGGACCAGCCACCGAGGAACATGATCGAAGCCAGGGCGCCGATCAGGATCATGTTGGCGTATTCGGCCAGCATGAACATGGCGTAGGCCATGCCCGAGTACTCGACCATGTGGCCGGCCACGATTTCCGACTCGCCTTCGACGACGTCGAACGGGTGACGGTTGGCTTCAGCCAGGCCCGACACCAGGTAGATGACGAACATCGGCAGCAGCGGCAACCAGTTCCACGACAGGAAGTTCACGCCCTTGTCGGCGAAGAAGCCGATTTGCTGGCCGCCAACGATGTCGATGAAGTTCAGGCTGCCCGAGACCATCAGCACGATGACCATCACGAAGCCCATCGGGATTTCATACGAAATCATCTGTGCCGAAGCGCGCATGGCGCCCATGAACGAGTACTTCGAGTTCGAGGCCCAGCCGGCGATGATGATGCCGTAGACTTCCATCGAGGTAATCGCCAGCAGCATCAGCAAGCCTGCGTTGACGTTGGCCAGTACGGCTTGCGGGCCGAACGGCACGACCGACCAGGCGGCCAGAGCCGGCATGATGGTCATGATCGGGCCGATCACGAACAGGCCCTTGGCGGCCTTGGACGGGATGATGATCTCTTTGAACAAGAGTTTCAGCGCATCGGCGATCGGTTGCAGCAAGCCCAGGGGACCCACGCGGTTCGGGCCGACGCGGATCTGGATCCAGCCGATCAGCTTGCGTTCCCACAAGGTCAGGTAGGCAACCAGGCCCATCAGCGGCAGCAGCACGCACAGGATCTTGATCAGGGTCCAGAAGAACGGCCAGGAGCCGCCCAGCAAATCCTGGCCGCTGCTGTTGATGACGTTTACAAATTCAGGCAGAGCCATCAGATTTTCCCCTCTGCTGTTTCAACTGTGATGTCACCGAACATGCCGCCCAGGCTAGCCGTCGAGGCATGCGCCGCCGACACTTTCACCACATTGGCTGGCAGGCCGGCATGGAGTGCCGCCACCAGGATGGCGCTGCCGGAGCCTTGCGCCACTTTGACCTTGTCGCCCGCCTTGATGCCCAGCTTCTCGGCCAATGCTGGCGACAGATGGGCTTGCGGCGCGGCGCCATCGACCGTGCGCAGCAGCGGTTCGGAGCGGCGTACCAGCGCGTCGGCGAAGTAGATCGGCACGTCGGCGATGCGTTGCAGCGCTGGCGAAGCCGGCGCATACGAGGCCGCTTCCGGGGCGTTCTTGGCGATGTTGTTCAGCTGTGCCGACAGATCGGTCACGCCGGCGCCAAACGCTTCGTCGCGGATCGCTTCGGAGGTGTCGTAGTCGAAACCGGCCAGACCCAGGATGTTGCCCAGGACGCGCAGCACTTTCCAGGCTGGACGGGTATCGGCCAGCGGTTTCACGGTACCGTTGAAGCTTTGCGCGCGGCCTTCGCAATTGACGAAGGTGCCCGAAGTTTCAGCGAACGGGGCGATCGGCAGCAAGACGTCGGCGTAATCCATGCCGTGCTTGAAGGCGGACATGGCCACGACCATGTCGGCGCCATCCAGGGCGGCGCGGGCCGCTTGTGGATTGGCGGCATCGAGTTCCGGCTCGGCGTGCAGCAGCACGTAGGCTTTTTTCGGCACGGCAAAGGCTGCTTGCACATTGGCGCGCGGCTTGGCGACCAGGTGCGCGCCAACCGTGTTGGCCGCTTCCGTCAGGTAACCGAGCTTGGCGCCCGTCTGTTCGGCGATCCATTGCGCGGCAGCGTGCAGTTGCGACGCTTGCGGGTGTTGCGTTGCCGCGTTACCCAGCAGCACGGCGCCGTTGTCGCCGGCCATCAGGCTGGCGGCAATCGCGACGGCCACGTCCGAAGCGACAACCGCTTCGAAACCGGCTGGCGCGGCGATTTCTTTCGCTTTAGCAACAGCAACGACCACTTCCGACAAGGCCGCCAGCCAATCGCCAGGCGCAACGATCATCTTGTTGGCGATGGTGATCAATTGATCATCGTCGGACGCGTGCAGGATCGACAGCTTGGCGCCGCCCTTGACGGACGCGCGCAGACGCGTGGCCAGCAGCGGGTGGTCCTTGCGCAGGAACGAGCCGATGACGAAGGCGCGCTTGATCTGGCCAAATTCGTTGATCGGCATGCCCAGCCAAGGTTTGACGGACGCGTCGAGCGCGAAGTCGGTCTGGCGCAGGCGGAAGTCGACGTGCTCGGAACCGAGACCGTTGGCCACTTTTTGCAGCAGGACCAGCTCTTCGACCGTCGAATGCGGCGTTGCCAGCGCGGCGATGGTGTCGGCGCCATGCTCGTGCTTGATATTTTTCAAACCGTGCGCCACGTATTCCAGTGCCGTTTGCCAATCGACTTCTTTCCACTCGTTGCCTTGTTTCAGCATCGGGGACGTCAGGCGTTCGGCGCTGTCCAGCGCTTCGTACGAGAAACGGTCCTTGTCCGAGATCCAGCACTCGTTGACGGCTTCGTTTTCCAGCGGCAATACGCGCTTGACCTTGCCAGCTTTCACTTGCACGATCAGGTTCGCGCCCAGGCCGTCATGCGGGCTGACCGATTTGCGGCGCGACAGTTCCCACGTACGGGCGCTGTAGCGGAACGGCTTCGAGGTCAGTGCGCCGACCGGGCACAGGTCGATCATGTTGCCCGACAGTTCGGAGTCGACCGTCTGGCCCACGAAGGACACGATTTCCGAGTGCTCGCCGCGGCCGATCATGCCCAGTTCCATCACGCCGGCCACTTCCTGGCCAAAGCGTACGCAACGGGTGCACTGGATGCAGCGCGACATTTCCTGCATGGACACCAGCGGACCGGCTTCCTTCGGCTGCACGACGCGCTTGTCTTCCTTGTAGCGCGATTCGCTCTTGCCGTAACCCACTGCCAAGTCTTGCAACTGGCATTCGCCGCCCTGATCGCAGATAGGGCAATCGAGCGGGTGGTTAATCAGCAAGAATTCCATGACCGACTTTTGCGCCTGCACAGCTTTATCGCTGGCGGAGCGCACGATCATGCCGGCACTGACCGGGGTCGCACAAGCGGGCAAAGGCTTGGGCGCCTTTTCCACTTCGACCAGGCACATGCGGCAGTTCGCTGCGATCGACAATTTCTTGTGATAGCAGAAGTGCGGAATGTAGGTTCCCAATTTGTTGGCGGCGTCCATCACCATGCTACCAGCAGGGACTTCGACTTTTTTGCCGTCTATTTCGATTTCAACCATGGTGATCGTTACCTGACGCAGCTTAGATATATGCGGGCACTAAGCAATGCTTGTGCTCGATATGATATTCAAATTCTTCACGGAAATTCTTAATGAAGGCCCGTACCGGCATGGCAGCCGCATCGCCCAGCGCGCAAATGGTGCGGCCCTGGATGTTGTCGGCGATCGAGTTGAGCATGTCCAGGTCGTCTGGACGACCCTGCCCCTGCTCGATGCGGTGCACCATGCGGTACATCCAGCCTGTGCCTTCACGGCAAGGCGTACACTGGCCGCACGATTCTTCAAAGTAGAAGTAGGACAGGCGTTCCAGCGCCTTTACCATGCAGCGTGTTTCGTCCATCACGATGACGGCGCCCGAACCCAACATCGAACCGGCTTTCGCGATCGAGTCATAGTCCAGGTCGGTCTGCATCATGATGTCGCCGCGGATCACCGGAGCGGACGAACCGCCAGGGATCACGGCCTTGATCTTTTTGCCACCGCGCATGCCGCCTGCCAGTTCCAGCAGGGTCGCAAACGGGGTGCCGAGCGGCACTTCGTAGTTGCCCGGTTTTTCCACGTCGCCCGAGATCGAGAAGATCTTCGAACCGCCGTTGTTCGGCTTGCCCATCGCCAGGTATTTCTCTGGACCAATGTTCAGCACGAATGGCACGGCCGCGAAGGTTTCCGTGTTGTTGATCGTCGTCGGCTTGCCGTACAGGCCAAACGAGGCTGGGAAAGGCGGCTTGAAGCGCGGCTGGCCTTTCTTGCCTTCCAGCGACTCCAGCAGGGCCGTTTCTTCGCCGCAGATGTAGGCGCCATAACCATGGTGCGCATGCAACTGGAACGAGAACTCGCTGCCCATGATCTTGTCACCCAGGAAACCGGCGGCGCGCGCCTCTTCCAGCGCTTCTTCGAAACGCAGGTATTCCTGGAAGATTTCACCGTGGATATAGTTATAGCCGACGGTGATGCCCATCGCATAAGCGCCAATGGCCATGCCTTCGATCAGCGCATGGGGATTGTAACGAATGATGTCGCGGTCCTTGAAAGTGCCCGGTTCGCCTTCATCTGTATTGCAGACGAGGTATTTTTGACCCGGGAACTGGCGCGGCATGAAGCTCCACTTCAAGCCGGTAGGGAAACCCGCGCCGCCACGGCCGCGCAAGGACGAAGCCTTAAGGTCGGCGATGATCTGTTCCGGCGTGATTTTCTCTTCCAGGATACGCCGCAGGGCGCTATAGCCGCCGCGGTTCACATAATCTTGCAAATGCCAGTTCTTGCCATCCAGATCCTTCAGGATCAATGGATCGATATGGCGGTTGTGGAGTGACGTCATTTCTTGAGTTCCTCCAGCATGGCGTCGATTTTCTCGTTCGACATCCAGCTGCACATGGTTTTATTACTGACCAGCAAGACAGGCGCATCGCCGCAAGCACCCATGCACTCGCCTTCAACCAGGGTGAACTGGCCGTCTGCGGTGGTTTCGCGGAAATCGATACCCAGTTTCTGCTTCAGGTAGTCTGCAGCGCGCACGCCGCCCGACAGGGCGCATGGCAGGTTGGTGCACACGGTGATCTTGTGCTTGCCCACGGGTTTCACGTTATACATATTGTAGAACGTGGCCACTTCCTGCACGGCAATCGCCGGCATGCCGATGTAATCGGCCAGTTCCTTCATGGTTTCCGGCGCCAGCCAGCCCAGTTCATCCTGGGCATGGGCCAGCGCGGCCATGACGGCCGACTGACGCTGGTCGGCCGGGTACTTGGCCAGCTCGCGGTCAATTTTCTTATAGCATTGCTCTGATAACAACATACTTTTTGCCTCTTAGCGGTCAATACTGCCGAACACGATATCTTGCGTCCCGATGATGGTCACGGCGTCGGCAAGCATGTGCCCACGCGCCATCTCGTCGAGCGACTGCAAGTGGGCGTAGTCTGGCGCACGCAGTTTCATGCGGTACGGCTTGTTGGCGCCATCGGACACCAAGTACACGCCGAACTCGCCCTTCGGATGTTCCACGGCGCTGTAGGCCTCGCCTGGCGGCACGTGGAAACCTTCCGTGAACAGCTTGAAGTGGTGAATCAGCGATTCCATGTTGGTCTTCATGTCGACGCGGCCCGGAGGCGCCACCTTGCGGTTGCTGGTCATGACAGGACCTTCATTGTTGCGCAGCCACTCCACGCATTGCTTGATGATGCGGTTCGACTGGCGCAGCTCTTCCACGCGGACCAGGTAGCGGTCGTAGCAATCGCCGTTGGTGCCGATAGGAATGTCGAAATCCATCAAGTCGTACACTTCGTACGGCTGTTTCTTGCGCAAATCCCACTGCACGCCCGAGCCGCGCAGCATGGCGCCCGTGAAGCCCATGGCCAGCGCATCTTCCGGCGAGACTACGCCGATGCCGACGGTACGCTGTTTCCAGATACGGTTGTCGGTCAGCAAGGTTTCGTACTCGTCCACCGAGTTCGGGAAACGGCGCGCGAAGTCTTCGATGAAGTCCAGCAGCGAGCCCTGGCGGTTTTCGTTCAGCTTGCCGATGGCCTTGGCGTTGCGGATGATCGACGCCTTGTGCTGCGGCATCGCATCCGGCAAGTCGCGGTACACGCCGCCCGGACGGTAGTAGGCCGCGTGCATGCGCGCGCCCGATACCGCCTCGTAGGCGTCGAACAAGTCTTCGCGGTCGCGGAAGCAATACAGGAACGGGCCCATGGCGCCGACGTCCAGCGCGTGGGTGCCGAGCCACATCAGGTGATTCAGGATGCGCGTCATCTCGTCGAACATGACGCGGATGTATTGCGCGCGCAGCGGCACTTCCAGGCCCAGCATCTTTTCGATGGCCATCACGTATGCATGTTCATTGCACATCATCGACACATAGTCGAGACGGTCCATGTACGGCACGGATTGCAGGTAGGTCTTCTGTTCAGCCAGCTTTTCGGTGGCGCGGTGCAGCAGGCCGATATGCGGGTCGGCGCGCTGGATGACTTCGCCATCCATCTCCAGCACCAGGCGCAGCACACCGTGCGCGGCCGGATGCTGCGGCCCAAAGTTCAGGGTGTAGTTCTTAATCTCAGCCATTATTTCATCCCGTAATGTTCTTCGCGGATCACGCGCGGCACGTTTTCCCGCGGCTCGATCGTCACGGGCTGGTAAATCACGCGCTTTTGTTCCGGATCGTAGCGCATCTCGACATAGCCGGAGACGGGGAAATCCTTGCGGAACGGATGGCCGATGAAACCGTAGTCGGTCAGCAGGCGGCGCAAGTCGTTGTGGCCTTCGAAGAGGATGCCCAGCAGGTCGAATGCTTCGCGCTCGTACCAGTTGACGGCGCGCCAGATGCCGACCACGGAGGGCAGCAGCGGCATGTCGTCGTCCGGCGCGAACACGCGCACGCGCACGCGCCAGTTGTGCTTGACCGACAGCAAGTGCGACACGGCCGCGAAGCGCAGGCCATCCCAGCTACCGTCGCCATAGGTCGAGTAGTCGACGCCGCACAGGTCGAGCAATTGCTCGAAATGCAGGGTCGGATCGTCGCGCAGGGTCAGCATCACGGCCAGGTAGTCCTCGGCCTTGACGACCAGGGTGACTTCCCCCAGCGCAACCGTCGTGCTAACGCGATCGCCCAGGGCAGTGCCGAGGGCGTTTTGCAATACTTCTAAATGTGTTGTCATAATCTGAAGCGGCCCCGTTAGCGTGCGATCGTGCTGGTACGCTTGATCTTGTTCTGCAACTGCATGATGCCGTACAGCAAGGCTTCAGCGGTCGGAGGACAGCCAGGCACATACACGTCGACGGGCACGATGCGGTCGCAACCGCGCACCACGGAATAGGAGTAATGGTAGTACCCGCCGCCATTGGCGCAGGAACCCATCGAGATGACCCAGCGTGGCTCTGCCATCTGGTCGTAGACCTTGCGCAGGGCCGGCGCCATCTTGTTGCACAGGGTGCCGGCAACGATCATGACGTCGGACTGACGCGGCGACGGACGAAACACGACGCCGAAACGGTCCATATCGTAGCGGGCTGCGCCCACATGCATCATTTCGACCGCACAGCAGGCCAGACCGAACGTCATCGGGAACATAGACCCGGTGCGCGCCCAGTTGATCAGCTTGTCGGCCGAGGTGGTGATGAAACCTTCGCTTAATACGCCTTCAATAGCCATGGCTTATTCCCAGTCAAGGGCACCTTTCTTCCAAATGTACCAAAATCCGACCACGAATTCAGCGATGAACACCATCATCGTGACGAAACCGGCCCAGCCCAGGTCGCGCATTGCAACGCCCCATGGGAAAAAGAATGCCGTTTCCAGATCGAACAAAATAAACAGGATTGCGACCAGATAGTAGCGCACATCAAATTTCATGCGCGCGTCTTCGAATGCTTCAAAGCCACATTCGTACGGGGAGAGTTTTGCTGCGTCAGGCTTGTTAGGGCCTAACAGGCGCCCCAGGAGCTGGGGAGCGATACCGACACCAAGGCCGATAATAATGAACAGCAGGACGGGGAAGTAATTTTCGAGGTTCACGATTGATGAGCTTATATTGAACGATCGGTTAAATGAGGACGCTGCGATCATTTGCAGCGTATCTAACGCACGACCCCAATCAAAGCTAAGACCAGGATCGAACGACACATCCTCGTAAAAAAAGCCAGCAACTTTGTACGAGCCATGGCTCGTGCGCCGTTGCTGGCTTCTGATTTCTGGTGCCGACGACGAGACTCGAACTCGTACAGCTTTCGCCACTACCCCCTCAAGATAGCGTGTCTACCAATTTCACCACGTCGGCGGTAAGGCCCGTATTCTACTCTGCTTTGCCGCTAAAGTTAATGCACAAATGCATCAAAACACAGATAAAAACGATAAATTTTTACATCTTCCAGCGCGCCACGATTTTTTCCTGCCGCACTGCTAAAACATTGAGCAATAATCTGCCCGTAATGAGAATTACTCTCGATGAGGTATCGAGCGGATACAGAATTACTTCGGAATCGCGCCGGCCGGGGTGCTGGCAACCGGAGCCGCCGCTGCCGGAGCGCTGGCAGCCGGAGCTGCTGCTGGCACCGTCGTCGGGATCGCGCCCGCGCCGGTGACTGGCACTGGCTTGACGACTTTATCCATCACGCCGCCGCCGACCGTGGTGGCGCGCTGATTCGCCATCAGCGACAGGGCCAGGGTGGCGCCGAAGAAGATCGCGGCGGCAACGCCCGTCGATTTCGACATGAAGTTCGACGAACCCGTCGCACCGAACAGGCTGCCCGAGGCGCCCGAACCGAAGGCGGCGCCCATGTCGGCGCCCTTACCGTGCTGCAACAACACCAGCGCGATAATCGACAAAGCCGAAATAACCTGTACTACCACTACCAGATTGAACATCATGTTCATTGCAATTCCATTCTTAGTTTAAAGTAATTCAATCAGCGGCGTGAATAATCGCCAGGAAATCCGCCGCCTTCAATGCTGCTCCACCGATCAGACCGCCATCGATATCCGGCATCGCCATCAATTCTTTCGCGTTCTCCGGCTTCATGCTGCCGCCGTACAGGATTTGCACGCCGGCGGCCGCTACCGCATTCTTTGCCACCAACTGGGCGCGCAATACCTGATGCACGTCCTGCGCCATTTGCGGCGTGGCGGTCTTGCCCGTGCCGATGGCCCAGACCGGCTCATAGGCCAGCACCAGTTTCGCCACGTCGTCGGCGGAAATCGCCGCCAGCACGGCGCCCAGTTGCTGCGCCACCACGGCATTGGTCTGGCCCGCTTCGCGCTGCGCCAGGGTTTCGCCGATGCAGACGATAGGCGTGATGCCCGCCGCCAGCGCCGCAACCGTCTTGGCCGCCACCTGCGCATCGCTCTCGCCATGGTAGGCGCGGCGCTCGGAATGCCCGATCACCACATAGCCGCAACCGAAATCCTGCAGCATGGCGGCCGAGATTTCTCCCGTGTAGGCGCCGCTGGCGTGCGCGGACACATCCTGCGCGCCCCAGCCCAGAGCCGTGCCTGCCAATTGCGCCTGGCACTGCGCCAGATACGGCGCAGGCACACAGACGGCGCTGGCGGCGCCAGAGGCAGCCAGGCCAGCAACTATTTCAGACAATAACACCGCGTTCGAGGTGCGACTGCCGTTCATTTTCCAATTTCCGACGACGAGTTTGCGACGCATAGTAGCCTAAATTCTAATAACCCGTCATTCTAACTCCGGCACCGATGCCGGTCAAACAGGCAGTGCCCCGTTTCAGGCAACTTGCAACATGATCTTGCCCACGTGCGTGCTCGCCTCCATCAAGGCATGCGCCTCGTTGGCTTTTTCCAACGGGAAAGTTTGATAGATCACGGGCTTGATCTTGCCCGCCTCGATCAGCGGCCAGACGGTCGCGCGCAAATGGCTGGCGATAGCCGCCTTGAAGGCGACGGAACGGGGACGCAGGGTGGAACCCGTCACCGTCAGGCGGCGGCGCAGCAAGCTACCCAGGTCCAGTTCCGCCTTGGTGCCGCCCTGCACGGCGATCAGGCCGATGCGGCCATCGTCGGCCAGGCAATCGATTTCGCGCGGCAGGTAGTCGCCGCCCACCATGTCGAGAATGACGTCGACGCCTTTGCCACCGGTCAATTCCTTGACGACGGCGACGAAATCTTCCGTGCGGTAGTTGATGCCCCGTTCGGCGCCCAGCGCCTCGCAGGCGCGCGCCTTCTCGTCGCTGCCCGCCGTGGCGAACACGCGATGCCCCAGGGCGGCCGCCAGCTGGATGGCCGTCACGCCGATGCCGGACGTGCCGCCCTGCACCAGTAACGTTTCGCCGTCAAGCAGCGCGCAGCGGTCGAAGACATTGCTCCAGACGGTAAAGAAGTTTTCCGGCAGGGACGCGCCTTCCAGCGCCGTCAAGCCTTGCGGCAAGGGCAGGCACTGGCCGCTTGGGGCGGCGCAGTATTCGGCATAGCCGCCGCCCTGCACCAGCGCGCAGACCAGGTCGCCCTTCTTGAATCCGGTGTTAGTAAAGTCGCCATCGACGACTTCGCCCGCCACTTCCAGGCCCGGCAAGTCGGACGCGCCGGCGGGCGGCGCGTACTTGCCCAGGCGCTGCAGCACGTCGGGGCGGTTGATGCCGGCCGCGTGCACCTTGATCAGCAGTTCGCCCGCCTTATATTGCGGCATGGGACGTTCCGCGATCTGCAAAACGTCGGCGGGACCTGGCTGGCTGATGGCAACTGCACGCATGGCGGAACTCTCTCAAGGGAAAACGGCGATTGTACGCCAAGCCGCCCTCCCCTGCAGACCACCGCCCCGTCTTAACCGGCGCCCGTTTTCGACTGGCGCGGCAAGGGCGTGCCCGGCTTCCATTTCGCCGACAGGGCTTGCCCCTCTTCGACTTGCTCATGCGTCATCTTGCGCACCACGGCGGCGCGCTGGTCGGCCGCATTCGCGTTGCCATTCGCGGCCGCTAGGTTCCACAGCATGTAGGCGATGACGTTGTCCTGCTGCACGCCGCCCATGTGGTAGCGGTACATCAGGCCCAGCACCTGCTGCGCCTCGGCATGGTTCTGCTCGGCCGCCTTGCGGAACCAGCCGACGGCTTGCTTGTGATCCTGCAGCACGGCGTTGCCCGTGTAATACATGGCACCCACCACATACTGGGCGTCGGCCTTGCCCTGCTCGGCCGCCTTGCGGTGCCAGAACATGGCTTGCTTGTAATCCTGCGGCAAGCCCCGCCCCATGTAATACATCAAGCCCAGCAAATGCTGGGCATCGGCGTTGCCAGTCTTGGCAAGGGGCAATATTTCCTTGTAGGCCAAGGCGTAATTCTTGTTGTTGTAGGCACTGGCGCCTTCGGCGAAGCCAGCCCGCGCGGGTAGCTGTATCGTCAACAGCATGAGTAATGTAATGATCAGTTTTTTCATCGGAATGGGATGTGGTCTGACTACTTATTCTTGTCCTGCCAAAAGGCCTGCGGCAGGATGCTTTTACTTCCAGCTAACTTTGCCCAGGCCCTCGACGCTGACATCGCGGTTGACCGGCTTGCCGTACACCACCACCGAACCGAGCCCGCTCAAGTTCAGCTTGGCATTCGTATGGGCATTCACCGTGGCGTTGCCGAGGCCGCTCAATTCCAGGTTCACGGCATCGGCTTCGAATTGCTGCGCATTCAGGCTGCCCAGGCCGCCCAGGCTGGCTTTCAAGAGTCGTCCGCGTCCGCCCAGCACGACAGAGCCCGCACCCTGCAAGTCCAGCTCAGCCCGCTCATTGTTACCGATCCATATCTGCATGCTGCCCACGCCGCCCAGGCTGGCATTGAGCTTGCGGTAGTCGCCCACCAGCTTGATGCTGCCCGCCCCTTCCAGCGACAGGGTCAGTTCCTCGCCCTTGAAACCCGTGATGTCCGTGCTGCCGAAGCCTTCCGAGCTCAGCTCGCGCAAATTCGGCAAGACCAGGTCGGCGCGTATCGACGAAGGGCCGATCTTGAAGCCGCGCACTTCCGTTTCGATGTGCAGGGTATCGCCGCTTTGCGCCGTGCTGACGTCGGCGATGTAGCGCTTGTCGGCCGTGATGCTCAGCGAAGGCACGTTGCCCTGGCGAATGCGCACTTCCATCACGCCATCGAGCTTGACGCGCACCACGCGGGCGTCGATGTTGCGCATTTCCAGCAAGCGGGTCTCGGCGGCCGCGCCGCGCACCAGGCCCAGAGTCGCCAGGAACAGCAGCGCCAATTGCAGTGTCTTTTTCATGTAGTGCATCCTCGGTATCTTGTTTTTATGTGTCGCGGCGCCCTCGTGGGACTCGCGCGCATCGCCGCTGGCTGCCACTGTAGCAGCAGCAAAAATTGCTGACAATCAATTATGCAAAACGGGCTTTTTCCAAGGCGGTCAAGCGCTTGGCCTTGACCACCACCACTTGCATGGCCGCCTTGTTCGCGGGCGCGGCCAGGGTGACCGTGGAACTGGCCACTTGCAGGGCCGGGGAGGCCGGGGCGATGGCGTAGCAGCTGGCGCCGAGCAGGATGGCGGCGGCAACGGCGATGACTTCCATGTTTTTAGCGACGTTCATTTGAATCTCCTCGGGTGTCTGGCAGTGGGCTTGCGGTATGGTGTCACTATAGCCATACCGCTCCCGGCGGACACGCCGATTGCGACGAACTGCGCTTTTGGCAGGCTGGCCTGACAAAAACGCGGATGAACGTCGATTTACTGCTGCACGCTTAAAACTCTTCCCACTCGTCGGCGCCGGACTTGGCCGCCTTGACGGGCTTGGCCGGCGACAGTGCGCGGGCTGGCGCGCGCGGCGCGGGAGCACGAACGGCCGGCTTCGCCTTGAGGCGGGTCACGGACGCAGGCGCGGCGGCAGGACTCGCATCGCCGAGGCGGAACATGCCGACGGCTTGCGCCAGGTCCACAGCCTGCTCCTGCAGGCTTTCCGCGGCAGCGGCGGCTTGCTCGACGAGGGCCGCGTTTTGCTGCGTCATGGTATCCATGTGCGTGACGGCCGTATTGATCTCGCCGATGCCGGCGCTCTGTTCACGGCTGGCCACCGTGATCTCGCTCATGATGGTCGTCAATTGCTGCACCGACGCCACCACCTGGTCCATGGTCTGACCCGCCTCATCGACGAGGCGCCCGCCCGCATCCACCTTCTCCACCGAATCGCCGATCAATTCCTTGATTTCCTTCGCCGCGCCGGCAGACCGCTGCGCCAGGTTGCGCACTTCGGACGCCACCACGGCAAAGCCCCTGCCCTGCTCGCCCGCGCGCGCCGCCTCGACGGCCGCGTTCAGGGCCAGGATATTCGTCTGGAAGGCGATGCCGTCGATCACGCCGATGATGTCGACGATCTTGCGCGAGCTTTCCTGGATGCCGGCCATGGTGCCGACCACTTGCTGCACCACGCGGCCGCCCTTGGCCGCCACTTCCGAGGCGGACACGGCCAGCTCATTGGCCGCATGCGCGTTTTCCGCATTCTGCTTGACGGTCGACGTCAGTTCATCCATCGAACTGGCCGTTTCTTCCAGCGCGCCCGCCTGCGCTTCCGTGCGCGAAGACAGGTCGGCGTTGCCTGCGGCGATATCGGCCGACTCGCTGCGCACCAGGGTGCTGATGCTGCGGATCTGCACCAGCACGGTGGCGATCTTTTCGACGAACAAGTTGAACGCCTTGGCGATCTGCGCCAGCTCGTCCGTGCCTTCCGCGTCGAGGCGGCTGGTCAGGTCGCCGTCGCCCGTGGCGATCGCTTCCATCGCGTCGCGCACCAGGCCCAGGCGGCGCAAGGCGCGCGCCACCAGCACGCTCAAGACCGTGGCGGCCAGGGCCAGCACCAGCAAGGCCGTCAGGGCCGAGGCGCGCAGCATGGAGCTCAAGGCTTGCGTCGCTTCTGCACGGTCGAGCACGGTCGCCAGCAGCCAGTCGCTGCCCGGCACCTTACTCACATGCAAAATGCCATTGCGTTCGCCCAGGCGGATGGCGGCGCCGTCGCCGCTCTTTTCGATATCGGCCAGCGCCTGCGCACTGAGGCCCGGGTCCAGCTCGGCCAGCGGCTTCAGGGTCAGCTTGCCGTCCGGGTGGGCGATGATCTTGCCGCCGCCATCGACGAGGAAGGCATAGCTGGACGCCGTCGGCTTGATCGAGGCGACGTTTTGCACCACCGCATCCATCATCACGTCGGCCGCCATCACGCCCGTCACGCTGCCCTTGCCGCCCAGCGGCTCGGCAAACGTCACCACCAGCTTGCCCGTGCTGGCGCCGATGTAGGGCGCCGTGATGATGGGGCCGCCCACTTCGGACGCCAGCTTGTACCAGGGCCGCGCCGTGGGATCGTAGTCGGCGGCGCGCTTGCGCTCCTGCGAAAAGACGGCGTGCTTGTCGGCAAAGCCGATATACGCCATGTCGAAGGTGCCGGCCTGCTCGGCCGCCTTCAGGGCCGGCAGCGGATCGGCCGCCGTGGCGCCCTGCTTGAGCGAGCCCACGACGGCTTGCTTGGAACGCAGCCATTCGGCGATGGCCGCGGCATGGCTGTGCGACAACTGCAGCATCTGCGTGTCGAGCGCGGCCAGGGTGCTGGAGCGGGTAGTGAAGAAGTTGGCGATGGCGACGGCCAGCATGGCCAGCACGACGATGGAAACGGCGATGGCGATCAGCCGCGCCTTAAGGGAGGACAACATGGTGCATCCAATAAAAAAGAGAAAATCGGGAGGGATGCGCCATGGTCAGGGAATAAGATTTTGTCGTCAAGCAATACTGACAGTCAATTACCCATAAACAACAATTGATACCATATATTAATCAGATCTCGCCGCGCAGCTTGCGCAGGGCCGGCGATTCGCCACCCGTCGCCTCGATGCGGAAACGGGCAAATGCCTGCTCCAGCTCGGGGTAACGGCGCAAGCCGCCTTCCGTGAAATAACGCCCGCCGGGGATGTCGCCCCACGGCAGGGGCGTCGTCAAGGCGCCGCTGCCCGCCAGGGCCAGCAGCGGCTCCAGCGCGCTGCGCAGGTCGGCCACTTCCCCATCGGCGGGCGCCAGGCGCGTCAGCAACTGTTCCAGTTCGGCGGCATGGGCTTGCAGGCGCGGTTGATCCATCATCTCTCCTCAATTCTTGATCGTGCCGATCAGCACGGGGGCCGACCACAGGCTGCGGTTGGGCAGCAAATACTGCTGCGCCCCGCCACGGCGCCGCACCAGCCCGCCTAGCTCTTCCGTCGGCGCCACCTGGCTGACGAACACGCTGACAGTACCCTTGGGCATGACCTGATACACATCATACAGCGGCGCCTCGCTCTTCAAGGGCAAGCCGAAACAGTCGGCCAGGCTGGCGCACTGGCCCGAAGCCAGCTGCAATTGCGCGCTGGTGGTGAAATACGGCGAGTACGGCGACACATTCTGGCCATGCGGCACGATCTTCACCAGCGCGGCCGACATGGCTTGTACATCGGGCAAGGTGCTGCCGGACGCGAGCTGCTCGACCGCGCGCGCGTAAATCGTCTCGGCCGGGGCGGCAGGATCGGCGGCGCGCAGTTCGCGCAGGAATTGCTGGCCCGGCGCGCTGTCCAGGTAGGGATCGATGGCTTCCCGCTGCAAGCCCGCCGTCCTGAAGGTGCTGAGGTCATTGATTTCGCGCGCATGCACGGCGCGCAAGGCGTCGAGGTCTTGCGCCGGCATGGCCGCGGACGCGGCGGCGATAGGGATGGGCAACGGCACCGGCGTCGGTGCGCTGTCCAGCTGCGCCCGGACACCGGGCGCGAAGGCAAGCAGAAAGGCGGCGGCCAGCCCGCAGTATGTGCGCATGCTGCATCTCCTTGGAAGACTCGTTCAGGGGAAGATCCCATGCCGAATCTACAGAGAGCAGCGGCGGCCGATACGCGCTGGATCAAGGCCGGTGCAGACAGGCGGGCAACGCGGCACACGCCTTCGATACAGCGCAAACGCGGCGCATAAAAAAACCGCCAGGGCTTGCGCGCCGGCGGTTTTTGAGCATGCGGCCGAAGCCGCACTCAGGCGAACCTGAAGGACATCAAGCGGCTGGCGCTTCGTTGCCTTCGGCAGCTTTCATCGACAGTTTCAGGCGGCCGCGGTCGTCCGTTTCCAGCACTTTGACGCGGACCAGCTGGCCTTCTTTCAGGTAATCGGCCACGGCGTTGACGCGCTCGTTGGCGATCTGCGAGATGTGCAGCAAGCCGTCCTTGCCTGGCATGACTTGCACGATGGCGCCGAAGTCCAGCAGTTTCAGCACGGTGCCTTCGTAGGTCTTGCCCACTTCGACGGAAGCGGTCAGTTCTTCGATGCGGCGCTTGGCTTCCTGGCCGGCAGCGGCGTCGACGGAAGCGATGGTGACCACGCCTTCGTCGCTGATGTCGATCTGGGTGCCCGTCTCTTCGGTCAGCGCGCGGATCACGGCGCCGCCCTTGCCGATCACGTCACGGATTTTTTCCGGGTTGATCTTGATCGTGATCAGACGCGGTGCGAAATCGGACAGTTCGGTTTTGACGTGCGGCATGGCTTTTTGCATTTCGCCCAGGATGTGCTCGCGGCCTTCCTTGGCTTGCGCCAGTGCCACTTGCATGATTTCCTTGGTGATGCCCATGATCTTGATGTCCATCTGCAGCGCCGTGATACCGTTGCGGGTACCGGCTACCTTGAAGTCCATGTCGCCCAGGTGATCTTCGTCGCCCAGGATGTCGGACAGCACGGCAAACTTGCCGCCTTCCTTGATCAGGCCCATGGCGATACCGGCCACGTGCTCTTTCATCGGCACGCCGGCGTCCATCAGTGCCAGGCAGCCGCCGCACACGGAAGCCATCGACGAGGAACCGTTCGATTCCGTGATTTCCGAGACCAGGCGCACCGAGTAGCTGAACTCTTCAGCTGCTGGCAGGGCGGCGATCAGCGCGCGCTTGGCCAGGCGGCCGTGGCCGATTTCGCGGCGTTTTGGCGTACCGACACGGCCCGTTTCGCCGGTGGCGAACGGAGGCATGTTGTAATGCAGCATGAACGAATCGGTGAACTCGCCCATCAGCGCATCGATCTTCTGGCTGTCGCGGGCGGTGCCCAGGGTAGCGACGACCAGCGCTTGCGTTTCGCCGCGCGTGAACAGGGCCGAACCGTGGGTGCGTGGCAGCACACTGGTGCGGATCGAGATCGGACGCACGGTGCGCGTGTCGCGGCCGTCGATGCGTGGCTCGCCGTCCAGGATTTGCGTACGCACGATCTTCGCTTCGATGTCGAACAGGATGTTGTTGACTTCAGCGCTGTCGATCGATGCGCCGCCGGCGGCAGCCGCTTCGGCCGACAGGTCGGCGATCACTTCCGACGTCGCTGCTTTCAGCTTGGCCGTACGCTCTTGCTTGTCCTTGGTTTGATACGCGTCATTGATCTTGGCGTTGGCGAAATGCGCGACGCGGGCGATCAGTGCTTCGTTTTTCGGCGCAGGCGCCCATTCCACTTCCGGCTTGCCGCCGTCACGCACCAGGTCGTGAATCGCGTCGATGACGACTTTCATCTGGTCGTGGCCGAAGACCACGGCGCCCAGCATGATTTCTTCGGACAGTTGTTTCGCTTCCGATTCGACCATCAGCACGGCCGTTTCGGTACCGGCGACCACCAGGTCCATTTCCGACGTTTTCAGTTGCTGGACGGTCGGGTTCAGGATGTACTGGCCATTGGCGTAACCGACGCGCGCGGCGCCGATAGGACCGTTGAAAGGCACGCCCGATACGCACAGGGCAGCCGAGGCGCCGATCATGGCGGCGATGTCCGGATCGATTTCAGGGTTGACCGACAACACGTGAATGATGACTTGCACTTCATTCAGGTAGCCTTCCGGGAACAGCGGACGGATAGGACGGTCGATCAAACGGGATGTCAGTGTTTCTTTTTCGGAAGGACGGCCTTCGCGCTTGAAAAAACCGCCCGGGATTTTACCGGCAGCATAGGTTTTTTCAACATAATCAACCGTCAAAGGGAAGAAATCCTGGCCTGGCTTGGCATCTTTGCGTGCCACCACCGTTGCCAGAACGACGGTATCTTCGATCGACACCAGCACTGCGCCGGATGCCTGACGTGCGATTTCGCCGGTTTCCAGGGTCACTTGATGTTGACCGTACTGGAAGGTTTTCGTAACTTTGTTAAACATGGGGTATCCCTTTTCTAATTGCCGACAGATTTTCAGGGGCTGTCGTTCACCTCACCACAGGCGGCGTAAAAATGCTGCCTTTACTTGTTGCCACCTTTACTACTTTACTTTTAAAACATGATATCGGTAGAGAATACTGTACTTCTCGACATAAATCCGGAATTCAAATGACAAAATGCCCGCGTCAGCGAACTGGCGCAGGCATTTCTGTATAAACCTTGTACGGCAAAAATTACTTGCGCAGACCAAGTTTAGCGATCAGGTCGCGATAACGGGTAGCGTCTTTAGCCTTCAGGTAGGACAACAGGCTCTTACGACGGTTGACCATCATGATCAGGCCGCGGCGGGAGTGGTGATCTTTCGAGTGGGCTTTGAAGTGGCCGTTCAGTTCGTTGATGCGAGCTGTCAGCAGTGCAACTTGCACTTCAGGGGAGCCGGTGTCGTTTTGACCACGTGCGTTGTCCGCGATGATAGCGGCTTTGTTGATGTTTTCTACTGTCATGATAAACCTTTCACATGCGGTGCACAGAGTCTGAACCCTATCCACCGTGAACTACGATTATTAAAATACTGGCCTATGCTGCCAACCAGACGCGCAAGTATATCGGAAAAATGCCCGCCTGTATCCTGCCGTGCGCGCTTTTCTCGGTGCATGATAGGGTTTTCCTGCATTTCAGGAGGTCAAACATGAAAAATCTGCTCAAATTAGCAACACCCATGCTGTTTGCCGTCCTGGCCGGCTGCGCCAGTTGGAACGTCCCGCCGCCGCAGCCGGGCGAGCCGCGCGCCGCCGTGGAAGCGCGCTTGGGCCGGCCAAGCAACATCTACCAACTGCCCACGGGCGCGGAACTGGAATACGCGACGGGCCCCTACGGCCAGTACACGTACATGGCCCGCTTCGGCCCCGACGACAAGCTCATTTCCTACGAGCAAGTGCTCGATACGCCGGGCTTTGCCCGCATCAAGGTGGGCGTATCGACCCAGCAAGACGTGCTGTACACCCTGGGCCGCCCGACGGAAACCTCGTACCTGTCGCTGCCGAAACTGCACGTCTGGTCTTACCGCTACAAGGAATCGGGCGTGTGGGATTCCATGATGCACGTGCACTTCGACCACGACGGCATCGTGCGCATGATGATGAACGGCCCCGATCCGGCCAAGGAAGAGCGGCGGTTTTTCTGGTGATTCATTACCTGTGCAACAACGCCTGATAACACCGTAGCGAGCGGAAGAGAGAGGTGGCTAAGAAGCGCAACCGTACTCTGGTACGGTGAGCATCGCAGGCCACCTATATCGACGCGCAGTAGGTTTAATCAGGCGTCTTCCCTACGGCTGCGGGTCGATGCGCTCATCCTTGGCGTGTAATTTGTTCAGCGCCGACAGATACGCCTTGGCCGACGCCACGATGATGTCCGGGTCGGCGCCCACGCCGTTGACGATGCGCCCGTCGCGCGACAGGCGCATGGTGACTTCGCCCTGCGACTGCGTGCCCGTGCTGATGGCATTGACGGAGAACAAGACCAGCTCCGCGCCGCTGGCGGCCGCGCTTTCGATGGCGTTGACGGTGGCGTCGACGGGACCGTCGCCCCGCCCTTCGCAACTGAGCTGCTTGCCGCCGACGAGGAATTCCACGCGCGCATGCGGCACGATGCCCGTCGTCGACTGCTGCGTCAGTGAAATGAAACGGTAGTGCTCACTCTCCTGCGCCTGCTGTTCCTCGCTGACGAGGGCCATGATGTCTTCGTCGAAAATCTCGGATTTCCGGTCTGCCAGCTCCTTGAAGCGGATGAAGGCGGCATTGATGTCCGCTTCCGATTCCAGCGCGATGCCCAGCTCGTGCAGCCGCTGCTTGAAGGCGTTGCGGCCCGACAATTTTCCCAGCACGATCTTGTTGGCCGTCCAGCCCACGTCTTCGGCGCGCATGATTTCATACGTCTCGCGCGCCTTCAAGATGCCGTCCTGGTGGATGCCGGACGCGTGCGCAAAGGCGTTCGCGCCGACGACGGCCTTGTTCGGCTGCACGGCAAAGCCCGTGATTTGCGACACCATCTTGGATGCCGCCACGATTTGCGTCGTGTCGATACCCACCGTCAAGTTGTAATAGGCGGCGCGCGTGCGCAGCGCCATCACCACTTCTTCCAGCGCCGTGTTGCCGGCCCGCTCGCCCAGGCCATTGATCGTGCATTCGATTTGCCGCGCGCCGCCTATCATGACGCCGGCCAGGGAATTGGCCACAGCCAGGCCCAGGTCGTTATGACAATGGACAGACCAGATGGCTTTATCGGCGTTCGGGATGCGTTCGCGCAAGCGTTTGATGGTGGCGCCAAAGATTTCCGGCACGGCATAGCCCACCGTATCGGGGAAATTGATGGTGGTGGCGCCCTCGGCGATCACGCCTTCGAGCACGCGGCACAGGAAATCCTCGTCGGAGCGGCTGCCGTCTTCGGGGCTGAATTCGATGTCGTCCGTGAACTGGCGCGCGTAGCGCACGGCGTTTTGCGCTTGCAGCAAGACTTCCTCGGGCGTCATGCGCAGCTTCATCTGCATGTGCAGGGGCGACGTGGCAATGAAAGTGTGGATGCGCTTGCGCTCGGCCGGCGCCAGCGCTTCGGCGGCGCGGGCGATGTCGCGGTCGTTGGCGCGCGACAGCGAGCAGATGGTCGATTCGCGCACGGCGCCGGCTATCGCCCGTATCGACTCGAAGTCGCCTTGCGAGGCGGCGGCGAAGCCCGCTTCGATCACGTCGACCTTCAGACGCTCGAGCTGCTTGGCGATGCGCAGCTTTTCCTCGCGCGTCATGGAGGCGCCCGGCGATTGCTCGCCGTCGCGCAAGGTGGTGTCAAAAATGATGAGTCGGTTGCTGGTGCTCATGGCTGCTCCTGGCTGGCTGAAGACTGGCGACGCTACCGACTCGGCGCATCAATGCTCGGGGTCGGTCTGGATAATGCTGACGGGCTTGCCCTTCGCCATGCGCCAGAAGAACACGGCGTAGCCGGACAGGCCATAGGCGACGAAAATCGGGAACAGCACTTTCGGCGGGTCGATGGAGATGAGCGCAAAGAACAATGCCAGCAGGAATACCACGATGAACGGCACGGACTTGCGGAAATTCACATCCTTGAAGCTGTAGAACGGCACGTTGGTGACCATCGTCAGGCCGGAAAACAGGGCGATCGCCCACGACACCCAGGCCAGCTGGTTGCCGGCAAATTCCAGGTCGTTCATCAACAGGATGAAGCCGGCCACCATGGCGGCCGCCGCCGGGCTGGGCAAGCCCTGGAAGAAGCGCTTGTCGACCACGGCGATATTCGTGTTGAAACGGGCAAGGCGCAAGGCCGCGCCGGCGCAATACACGAAGGCGGCCAGCCAGCCCAGCTTGCCCATGCCGCGCAGCGACCATTCGTAGATCACCAGCGCGGGCGCGGCGCCGAACGACACCATGTCGGACAGGCTGTCGTACTGGGCGCCGAATTCGCTCTGCGTATTCGTCAGGCGCGCGATGCGGCCGTCGAGGCCGTCGAGGATCATGGCGATGAAGATGGCCCAGGCCGCGTGTTCGAATTTCTGGTTCATGGCCATGACGATGGCGTAGAAACCGCAAAACAGGGCTGCCGTCGTGAAGGCGTTCGGCAACAGATAGATGCCGCGGCGGCGCAAGGTTTTCTTGCCAGTGCCATCGGTCACCGGCTGGCGCACGAATTTGCTGAAGCGGGACGCTTTGGATGCTGCGGGGGTGCCGTTCTTGCCTCTACGACGGGGGAAGTTTGCCATGTTGTTCCATATCTTGTGTACTGCGGGGGAATCGGTGCCAGATGGCAGGCGCATGACTGTCTCGCCATGCGCCCGCCGATATTGCCATTATAGAGGAGCTACCGCCAAAGAAAAGCGTGGCGGCGTCAAGCTGACAATATTGATCCCGAAGCTAGCCTTATTTGAACTTGACCTTCGCCACCAGGCCCATGTTGAGGGTCGTTTCGCCTGGCTCGAAGCTCGGCTCGGCCACCTGGTTGCCGCCATAGCCCATGGCGTCTGCACTCATGTTGCGCGCGCCGGCCACGCTGACGCGCTGCGCGTAATTGCCCGAGCCTTCGAAATCGATGGTGTCGATCACGGCGTCATTGACGTTGCGGCCCATGGCGCCGGCGATGGCGGCCACGCGTTCGTTCAGGTTCTTGTAGGCGGCGGCGATGCGCTGGTCGTCGAGCTTGCGGATGGTGGCGGGCGCCAGGCCGAAGTTCAGGCGGTTCAGGGTCAGCACGCCTTGCGCTGCGGAAACGGTTTTCGGCAAGGCGGCCAGGTTGGTCGTCGTGACCTGCAGGTATTGGCCCACTCTCCAGCCCGTCGGCACGCGCGGCTTGGCGGCGACGCCTGGCGGCAGCGGCGCCGTTTCCGGGTACACGGCATACGTGTAGTAGCCCTGGGTCTTCAGCACGGCTTGCGGATCGGCCTTCTTGACGATGGCGGCACCCTGGTTCATCTTCTGGTTCACGCGCGAGGCGGCGGCGGCCTTGTCCTTGTCCTGCTCTTCGATGGCCAGGGTGACGGTCACCTGGTCATTCGCATGCACGACTTCGCCGTTGGCGGGCACCACCACGAGGGTGCCGGAGGTGGGCAGGCTTTGCGCTTGGGCGGACAGGGCAACGGTAGCGGCGGCGGTAACGACAGCGGCGGCCAGCATGGTTTTCATGACGGTCATGGTGTTCTCCTGAAAAATAATGGGGCAAAAACGACCATGGGGCCAACAGCCCCATGATTTTTAAAACAGTCTAACGCGGAATTGTTTCCACGCTAATGCACTTACTTGAACTTGACCTTGCCGACGACACGCATGTCGAGCGTCGTTTCGCCCGGCTCGAAGCTCGGTTCGGCGACGGTGCTGTCTTCAGCCATCTTGGCGCTGCGCATCATCATCGGTGCGGCGGCAGCACGGTTTTCGGTGACATAGTTGCCCGAACCTTCGAAGTCCACCGTATCGAGCACGGCGTCGGCAACGTTGCGGCCCATGGCCTTGGCGATGGCGGCCACGCGTTCGTTCAGGTTCTTATACGTGGCGGCGATGCGCTGGTCGTCCAGCAGGCGGATGGTTTCCGGCTTCAGGCCGAAATTCAAGCCATTCAGGGTCAGCACGCCTTGCGCCGCCGACACGGTCTTTGGCAGGGTTGCCAGATTGGCCGTCGTCACTTCCAGGTACTGGCCCACGCGCCAGGCCGTCGGCAAACGTGGCTTGGCCACGGCGCCGGCTGGCAATGGGCGCTCTTCCGGATACACGGGATAGGTGTAATAGCCATACGATTTCAGCGCGGCAGAAGGATCGGCCTGCTTGACGATGGCGATGCCCTTGTTCATCTTCTGGTTGACTCGCGACGCGGCGGCAGCCTTGTCCTTGTCCTGTTCTTCGACGGCCAGGGTAGCGACCACCTGGTCATTGACATGCTTGACTTCGCCAAACGCGGGTACGACCACCAGGGTGCCGTTGGTCGGCAGGGATTGGGCTTGTGCGCTCAGGGCAACGGTGGCTGCGGCGGCAACAAGGACGGATTTCATCACGGTCATGGGGTACTCCTAGGTAGTTAATATGGCTGACAGCCCGCGAAAGGGGTGGCTGTTGCCACCTCTTTCGCTTGAGAAACTTGTCAAACTGTGTAGATTCTAACGCCTCATTCATTCCTGTGGCGCAAATTAACAAATCGTCACAAAATGTGCTTGCCAGTCACATCTGCTCACATTTCAACACACTGTCATTCAAAATAACAATGTTATTAGTGACCCGCCACCGGACCGCCGCTGCGCCGGCCCGGCTTGAAACTGTAACGCCGCGCGCGCCAGGCGATGGTCAGCGCCACCAGCAGCAAGGCCAGCATGGCCCAGGGGAACGAGGCCGCGCCATAGCCGTCCAGCAGCACGCCGCCCGCCAGGCCGCCGCCCGCGATGGCCACGTTCCAGATGGTCGCCACCATCGCCTGCGCCACATCCATGCCGTCGCCGGCCGCGTCCGCTGACGCCGTCTGCAGCAAGGTGCCGGCGCCGCCAAAGGTGACGCCCCAGATGGCCATGCTGACATAGATCACGGCCGGCGAGTTCATCGCCAGGCCCAGCGCCACCACCACGCAGGCCAACGCGGCGAGGCAGCCCAGCACGAGCGGGCGCAGCCAGCGGTCGATCAGCTGGCTGACCAGCCAGATGCCGGCCAGCGAGCCCACGCCATACACGAGCAGCACCAGGTCGATGCGGGGACGCAAGCCGGACGGCGCCAGGAACGGCGCGATATAGGTATACAGAATGTTATGCGCCAGCATCCAGGCGACGATCACCGCCAGGATCGGCCGCACGCCCGGCGTCATGAACACCTGGCGGATCGACAGGCGTTCGCCATTCCTTTGCCCCGGATAATCGGGCACGGCCACCAGTATCCAGGCGACCAGCACCACGGCCAGGCCGGACATGATGCCGAAGATGCTGCGCCAGCCCAGCACGCCGCCCATCAGGGTGCCCAGCGGCACGCCCAGCGACAGGGCCAGCGGCGTGCCGATCATGGCGATGGCCATCGCCCTGCCCTGCAGCTCCACGCTGACCATGCGGCGCGCATAGCCGGCCATCAAGCCCCAGGCCAGCCCGGCCGCCATGCCGGCCAGGAAGCGCGAAGCCAGCGCCACCATGTAATTGGGCGCCAGCGCCGTCATGGTATTGAAGACCAGGAAGCCGCCGACGGCCAGCAGCAGCACCTTGCGGCGGCGCCAGCCGCTGGTCATGGCGGTCAGGGGGATGGCGGTCAGGATGGAGCCGATCGCAAACACCGTGACGAGCTGGCCCGTCATGACTTCGGAAATGCCGAGACCCTGCGAAATCTGCGGCAACAGGCCGGCAGGCAAGGTTTCGGCCAGGATGGCGATAAAGCTGGTCATCGCCAGCGCCAGCAAGGCGGCCAGCGGAAAGCGTCGGGAAATGGCAGTGCCGGCAGTGCCTGAAACAGGCACGGCGGCGGTCATACGGTCAGTCATGTGGGTACCTCGGGTTGCGCAGGCAGCGCTTCAACGAGCCTGGCGTGCTATCAAATAGCGGTAATGCGCGTTGCGGTCGGCAGATACCGAAACAGATGCAGCTATATGAAACTGCAAAGGAAGGGCGGAATTGTAGCGCAAACGCCGCGACGGCGTGCGCAGGGAAATATCCGTGCTCAGGCTGGCGTCATGCAGGCATCATTGGCCGCCGTGCGTGGCGAAAACCAGGCATTCGATTTCGGACTGTACAGGAAGGCGCAGATGACGGCGAACATGAGCGCGCCAGGCAGGACGTTCATCTTGACCGGCAAGGTCGCCAGGCAGAGCGCAATGTCGATCACGCCCCACACCAGATACACCGTGCGCGCGCCACGCTGCCGTTGCAGCATGGCCAGCGCCGCCACCAGGGTGATGCCCTGGCTGAAGAGCAAAATCGCGTATTGCACTTCGGCGGGAATCGCGCCGTCCCCCATTGCGGCCAGCATGGCGGGGTCGTGGCGGCCGAGGAAAGCCGATACCAGCGCCAACAGCGAGCCGATGACCAGAAACCAGCAGCTGACGGCAACCGCGACGGGTCGCTTGACCACATGAAGATTCCCGACAAAAACTTTAGAAAAAACAAGCATGAGGCTGACGGTATTGTTGAATGGGCCTGATTGTAACGGATGTTGCCTGCCAGGCGCCGGCGCACATAAAAAAGCCGGCTTGCGCCGGCTTTTTTATGGTGAATCAGCAAAAAAAGCTTAGTTTTTCGACTGGTCGACCATCTTGTTCTTGGCGATCCAAGGCATCATGGCGCGCAGTTTCGCGCCCACTTCTTCGATCTGGTGCTCGGACGTCAGACGACGGCGCGAGATCAGGGTCGGTGCGCCTGCCTTATTTTCCAGGATGAAGCTCTTCGCGTATTCGCCCGTTTGAATGTCTTTCAGGCATTGACGCATCGCATCCTTGGTGGCCGACGTCACGACTTTAGGACCGGTCACGTATTCGCCGTATTCGGCGTTGTTCGAGATCGAATAGTTCATGTTGGCGATGCCGCCTTCATAGATCAGGTCGACGATCAGCTTCAGTTCGTGCAAGCACTCGAAGTACGCCATTTCAGGCGCGTAACCGGCTTCCGTCAGGGTTTCGAAGCCGGCCTTGATCAGTTCCACGGCGCCGCCGCACAGCACGGCTTGTTCGCCGAACAGATCCGTTTCGGTTTCTTCACGGAAGTTCGTTTCGATGATGCCGGCACGGCCGCCGCCGTTGGCCGACGCGTACGACAGGGCGATATCGCGGGCGATGCCCGATTTATCCTGGTACACGGCGATCAGGTGGGGCACGCCGCCGCCCTGGGTATAGGTGGCGCGCACGGTGTGGCCCGGGGCTTTCGGCGCGACCATGATCACGTCCAGGTCGGCGCGTGGCACGACTTGGCCGTAATGCACGTTGAAGCCGTGGGCGAAGGCCAGTACGGCGCCTTGCTTGGCGAACGGGGCGATGTTTTCGTTGTAGACCTGGGCGATGTTTTCATCCGGCAACAGGATCATGATGACGTCGGCCGCTTTCACGGCGTCGTTGACTTCCGCCACTTTCAAGCCGGCTTGCTCGACCTTGGTCCACGACGCGCCGCCCTTGCGCAGGCCGACGGTGACGTTGACGCCCGAATCGTTCAGGTTTTGTGCGTGTGCATGGCCTTGCGAACCGTAGCCGATGATGGCAACGTTTTTGCCTTTGATCAAGGAGAGGTCAGCGTCTTTGTCGTAAAAAACTTTCATGGTATTTCCTATAATTTGATGATGCGTTGTTGTTTTAAATGCGGCGCCAGGGCCGCGTAGAGCTGCTTGTATTTTTATACTTTGAGGATGCGTTCGCCGCGGCCGATGCCGGAACCACCCGTGCGGACGGTTTCCAGGATGGCGGCGCGGTCGATCGAATCGATGAACGCGTCGAGCTTGACCTTGTTGCCGGTCAGTTCGATCGTGTACGTCTTTTCGGTGACATCGATGATGCGGCCACGGAAGATATCGGCGGTGCGCTTCATTTCCTCGCGCTCCTTGCCCACGGCACGAACCTTGATCAGCATCAACTCGCGTTCGATATGCTGGCCTTCGGTCAAGTCCACCACCTTCACCACTTCGATGAGGCGGTTCAAGTGCTTGGTGATCTGCTCGATGATGTCGTCCGAGCCGCTGGTGACGATGGTCATGCGCGACAGGGTCGAGTCTTCCGTCGGCGCCACGGTCAACGTTTCGATGTTGTAACCGCGTGCCGAGAACAGGCCCACCACGCGCGACAGGGCGCCCGCTTCGTTTTCCAGCAAGACAGAAATAATATGGCGCATGATTAGAGGTCCTCCGAGCCGAGCATCATTTCGGACAGGCCTTTGCCGGCTTTCACCATGGGCCACACGTTTTCGGACTGGTCGGTAATGAAGTTCATGAATACCAGCCTGTCTTTCATGCCGAACGCCTCTTTCAGGGCGCCGTCGACGTCGCCCGGTTTTTCAATTTTCATGCCCACGTGGCCGTACGCTTCGGCCAGCTTCTCGAAGTCGGGCAGCGAATCCATGTACGACTCGGAATAGCGCGAACCGTAATCGATTTCCTGCCACTGGCGCACCATGCCGAGGAAACGGTTGTTGAGCATGATGATCTTTGGCGTCAAGTGGTACTGCTTGCACGTGGCCAATTCCTGGATGCACATCTGGATCGAACCTTCGCCCGTGATGCAGGCAACGGTGGCGTCCGGGTTGGCCATCTGCACGCCCATGGCGTACGGCAAGCCGACACCCATGGTGCCCAGGCCGCCGGAATTGATCCAGCGGCGCGGCTTGTCGAAACCGTAGTATTGCGCGGCCCACATCTGGTGCTGGCCCACGTCGGACGTGATGAAGGCGTCGCCCTTGGTGATCTGGAACACCTTTTCCACCACCGATTGCGGCTTGATGACGAGATCCGAAGTCGGGTACTTCAGGCATTCGCGGCCGCGCCATTCGGCGATCTGCTTCCACCAGTTGCTCAAGGCATTGACGTTCGGCTTGGCTTCGGCCGCATCCAGTTGCGCGAGGAATTCGATCAGCACGTCCTTGACGTTGCCGACGATGGGAATATCGACCTTGACGCGCTTGGAAATCGACGAGGGATCGATGTCCACGTGGATGATCTTGCGCGGATGCGAGGCGAAATGTTTCGGGTTGCCGATCACGCGGTCGTCGAAACGGGCGCCGATGGCGATCAGGACGTCGCAATTCTGCATCGCCATGTTCGCTTCATAGGTGCCGTGCATGCCGGGCATGCCGACATACTGCTCGCTCGAAGCGCGGTAGCCGCCCAGACCCATCAAGGTGTTGGTGCAAGGGAAACCCAGGCGGTCGACCAGCTTGTTCAGCTCGGCCGAGGCGTTCGCCAGGATCACGCCGCCGCCCGTGTAGATCATCGGGCGTTCGGCTTGCAGCAACAGCTGCACGGCCTTGCGGATCTGGCCCGAATGGCCCTTGTCGACGGGACGGTAGGAACGCATCTCGACTTCCTTCGGATAGTCGAAATGGCATTTGTGCATGCTGATATCCTTGGGGATATCGACCAGCACGGGTCCCGGACGGCCGGTACGGGCGATGAAGAAAGCTTTCTTGATCGTCGCTGCCAGGTCCTTGACGTCCTTGACGAGGAAGTTGTGCTTGACGACGGGGCGCGTGATGCCGACCGTGTCGCATTCCTGGAACGCATCCTGCCCGATGGCGTGGCTCGGCACCTGGCCGGAGATCACCACCATGGGAATCGAGTCCATGTACGCGGTGGACAAGCCCGTGACGGCATTCGTGACGCCCGGACCGGACGTGACGATGGCGACACCGACCTTGTTCGAGCTGCGCGAATAGGCATCGGCGGCGTGGATCGCGGCCTGCTCGTGGCGTACCAGGATATGCTGGAATTTGTTTTGCTGGAAGATGGCGTCGTAGATGTAGAGTACGGCTCCGCCCGGGTATCCAAAGACGTGCTCGACGCCCTCTTCAGCCAGACAGCGCACGACAATTTCTGCGCCCGTAATTGGTCCTGCTGCTGCTTCGGTATTCATGAAACATTCCTTTCAAGGTCCATTGGAGATTGATCGGATGTTCTTTCCTGACGAAGTTCGCTGTGCGCGACAGTGCTCCTGCTTCCCTTTTCATGCGGTCACGCAATTTCTTTGGGCACCCATAGATACCTTACAAAACAACGCTTAACGCAACTCGTTTGGCCGGAGTTTCTGTGGCGCCTGTACGAACCGCTCGCGCTTGTGGCGCGGGTTAGAACAAACTGCCTACAAATGAAAGCGCGTCTTGCCGCGGATGGCCTTGTGTGCCGGTCGCGACCTGACCATAGGGCTTTGGGGTGTTCAAAGCGTCCTATACGGTATCGCGTCGCACCATTATGGTCAAGGAAAATGTCAGCCGAAAGGCCATTTTGCGCGCACGGAGTGCAAAAACTCTGCGGAAACGCACATTTTTTGCTAGCATGCACGGGGTTGCAAAAAGCATACCCGCCCCCATTTCGCCCACCGCACCCGCAGCCGCTAAGATCCCCCATACCGCATGGCAACAGACAAAGAATTATCCGACTTTCTAGAAAATGTCGAGCGGCGCGCCTTCAAGCAAGCCGCCTACGCGGTCCGCAAGGAAGAATCGGCACTCGACATCGTGCAGGACGCCATGATCAAGCTGGCCGAGAAATACGGCGACAAGCCGGCCGCCGAACTGCCGATGCTGTTCCAGCGCATCCTGCAAAACACCATCCTCGACTATTTCCGCCGCGAAAAAGTCCGCAACACCTGGGTCAGCCTGTTTTCCGGCATGAAGCCCTCGGGCGACGAGCATGAGGATTTTGATATACTTGACACTTATGAATCGGAACAGGGCTCCAGCGCCGCCGAATCCTCGGCCGACCAGGTCGAGCGCGCGCAAATCCTTGATTTGATTGATGCAGAAGTACAAAAACTGCCGTCACGTCAACGCGAAGCCTTCCTCATGCGTTATTGGCAGGACATGGATGTGGCTGAAACAGCGGAAGCGATGGGTTGCTCCGAAGGTAGCGTGAAAACACATTGCTCTAGAGCTACCCACACGCTCGCCGAATCGCTGAAAGCCAAGGGAATTAAATTATGAACACCGACGATCTCAATTTCGCTTACAAAGTGCGCCATGCACTGAACGAAAAACTCGACGACCTGCCCGCATCGGCCACCGATCGCCTGGCAGCGGCACGCAAGCTGGCCCTGTCGCGCAAGAAGGCGGACGCGCCCGCCGCCGTCGCCGTGCGCCAGAATGTGTTCGCCGGCGTGGCCAGCAGCCTGTTTGTCGAGCCGCTGTCGTGGCTGGGCCGCATGAGCGTCATCATCCCCCTGCTGCTGCTGGTCGGCGGCATGGTGGGCATCTATCAGTTTGAGCAAGAACAACATATTGCCGAACTGGCAGAAATCGACGCTGCCGTGCTGTCGGACGAATTGCCGCTTTCCGCCTACATGGACCATGGCTTCAACGCCTACCTGACGAAACGCGAGCAATAATGACACGCTCGAGCGTACGCAAAGGCTGGCTGGCCGGCGGCATCGGCCTGGGTGCATGCGCCCTGGCCGGCGCCGCCTGGGTTGGCGCGCAGCAACATGCCGCGCCCGCCGCTCCTCCCGTGGCAGCCGCACCCGTGGTGGCGCCCGCGCCGGCCTCGACAGCCAAGCCCGGTTCGCCCCGCACGGCCGGCAAGGGCGGCACGCCGCCCAAGACGGGCGAGAATCCCTCGTGGAACAAGTTGTCGCGCGCGCAGCAGGAAGCCCTGCAGCCGCTGGCAAGCGAATGGAACAAGCTGGAAGCCTTGCGCAAGCAGAAATGGCTCGATATTGCCAGCCGTTTCGCCTCCATGACGCCGGACGAGCAAACGCGCGTGCATGAACGCATGCGCGAATGGATCAAGCTGACGCCGGAACAGCGCCGCCTCGTGCGCGAAAACTATACGCGCACGAAGAAGATTGATCCTGGTCAAAAAACCGCGCAATGGGAGCAGTACCAGCAATTGCCGGAAGATCAAAAGAAAAAGCTGGCGACGGAACTCGTGCCGAAAAAGCCGCTGGAAAAAGTGCCCGCGATCAATTCGAATACGAGCAAGCCGGCCCCGATCCTGCTGCCCGCCACGCCGGCAGCGCCTGCGGCCGCCGCGCCCGTCCTGCCGCCCGCGCCCGCAGCAACGGCCGTGCCGAGCGATCCCGCCGCGGCCCCCGCCACCGTGCCCGTCACGCCACCTGTTACGCCTGCCCCACTGCCAACCAATGCCAAATAGCACGCCTGCCGCCAGCATCACTTCCCATCCCACGATCAAGCGCCGCCTGATTTCCATGGTGTACGAGTCGCTGCTGGCCCTGGCCGTGCTGTTCCTGCCCTTCCTGCTGTTCGAGCTGGCCGTGCAGGGCGCGCATACGCCGTTGACGGAACACATGCGCCAGTGCCTGGCCTTCCTCGTCATGGGTGCGTATTTCATCCATCAATGGAGCCGCGAAGGGCAAACCCTGGCCATGAAGACGTGGCGCCTGAAAGTCGTGCTGCCGGGCCACGCCCACGTGCCGCTGCGCGTGGCCGCCTACCGCTATGTGCTGTCGTGGATGTGGCTGCTGCCAGCCCTGCTGGTGTCGTATCTGCTGGACTTGCAGCACTGGACGGCCCTGGGCGCCATCGGTGTCGGCATCCTGGCGTGGTCCAGCACGGCCCTGTTCACGGGCAATGGACAATTTCTGCACGACAAGCTGGCAGGCACGCACATCGTGCAATTGCCAGCGCCGGCGAAGAAGCCGAAGAAAGTCGCCGCCTGAGTTTTTACGCGGCTTGACCTGGGTCATTGAAGCGCCACGGGGGCTCTGCGATCATGGCATGCCATGAATACTACCGCCCCCCTCCCCCACACACGCTTCGCTCCCTACCGCGAGGAAGTCTGCAGCGAAGACGAAGTCAAGCATCTCGTCCACACCTTTTATGCGGCCGCGCGCGACGACGCCATGCTGGGTCCCATCTTTGCCGCCGAGGTCAAGGATTGGGACGCCCACCTGGCCACACTGGTCGATTTCTGGTCAGGCTTGCTGCGCGGCACCATGCGCTACCACGGCAAGCCGCTGGCCCAGCACGCACAAATGGAACACCTCACGCCCTGCATGTTCCGCCGCTGGCTGACCCTGTTCTTCGCCACGACCGAGAGCATGGGCAATGCGGCCTTGCAAGAGAAGGCCGACACCATCGCCTTGAATATTGCTGAACGGCTATGGAAAAGCTTTGCAGAAAGCCATTCCATCGTGGCGCCGCAGCTTTAGAAGCGTTCGTAGCCTTGCAGATAGCGCCATTGCCCCACGGGCATGGCGCCCATCGGGATGCGGCCGATGCGCAAGCGCTTCATGGCGACGACGTCCAGTCCCACCATCTTGCACATATGGGCGATCTGGCCCGGCTGCACGTTTTTCAGGGCGAAACGCAAACGCGTTTCATTTTGCCAGCTGACCTTGATCGGCGGCAAAGGCTTGCCATTGAAGGGCAAGCCGTGATTGAGCAGCGCCAGGCCGTTTTCCATGATGTCGCCGGCCACTTCCACGATGAATTCCTGCTCCACCGTTTTCGCTTCGTCGACCAGCTTGCGGGCGACGCGGAAATCCTGCGTGAATACCAGCAAGCCGGACGCCATGGTGTCGAGCGGATTGGTGATCGTCAGGCCGATCAGGTGGCGCTTGAGGAAGCGCGTGACGGAACTGGGCGCCACGTTTTCCGGCGTGAATATCTCTTCGGGACGCAAACAGCTCAAGGCTGGCTTGCCTTCGCTGCCGATGCCGCCATTGATGCCGGCCGGCTTGTGCAGCAGAATCGTTACGGGCGGCATTTCTTCCAGGGTGGCGTTCGGCAACAGCACCACCGCTTGATTGTCGGCCACGCGCGCGCCCGACTCTTCCACCAGCACGCCGTCGACCGTCACCCAGCCGCCCTCGATATACAGCTCGGCCTCGCGGCGCGAACAGGGCACGTCTTCAGACAGGCGCTTGGCCAGGCGGACGGTGGGCATTTCAATAGGTGTGGTCATGGAGGAGGCGCAAAAAGCAAGAGGAGGAGAAAGCCGGTATTGTAACCGACCCGCTCCTCCCCTCGTTTGCCCTTGCGGATACTTTGCCCTGCGGATACTTTACGCGCCCGCCTTGGCCAGCTCTTCGGCAAAGAAGCGGTGGCCCATCTCTTCCAGGCCCAGGGTTTGCAGCACTTCCTGCAAGCGTTCCGTCGGACGCTGACGCGGCAAGTTCTTGTAGCTGGCGATGATCAGTTCATTCTTCATCGAATGCTCCCAGCCCACCAGTTCCGTCACGCTGACCTGGTAGCCATGGGCTTCCAGCTGCAAACAGCGCAGCACGTTGGTGATCTGGCTGCCGAATTCGCGCGTATGCAGCGGGTGGCGCCACAATTCCGTCAAAACACTCTTGCCCAGGCTCTTGCCCTTGTTCTTCTTCAATACGGAGGCGACTTCAGCCTGGCAACATGGCACCAGCACCATGAATTTCGCCTTTTTCTTCAAGGCGAAATGGATGGCGTCGTCGGTGGCCGTATTGCACGCGTGCAAGGCCGTGACGATATCGATCTGCTGCGGCAGCAAGGTCGATTCCGTCGATTCGGCCACGGACAGCGGTAAAAACGACATGCCGGGGAACTTGAATTTCTTCGCCAGCTCCTGCGAACGCTGCACCAGTTCTTCGCGCGTCTCGATGCCATAGATGTGCGAACCGTCGTTGCCGTTCTTGAAGAACAGGTCGTACAAGATGAAGCCCAGGTAGGACTTGCCGGCGCCGTGGTCGACCAGCGACACGCCGGGGTGATCGAGCTGCACTTCGCGCAGCAGCGGCTCGATGAATTGCGTCAGGTGGTACACCTGCTTGAGCTTGCGGCGGCTGTCCTGGTTCATCTTGCCGTCGCGCGTCAGGATGTGCAATTCCTGCAGCAAGGCGACCGACTGGCCATCCTTGATCTCGGGCATGTTGCTGGCGGCGGTGATGACGTCTTTCGGCGCGGCGACTGCGGTGGCGGCGGCTGCCGCGCCCTTAGCGCGCTTCATCGATCCACGCCATCTGTATCGCTTCGAGCACTTTTTCGCCGCCGCGCGTGTGGTCATCGTCAAAGCCGTCCAGTTCCACCACCCAGTTGTGCAGGTCGGTGAAACGCACGGTCAGGGGATCGATGTCCGGATGCGCATCGTACAGCGCCTCGGCGATCACGTGAATGTCGGACCATTTCATGTTAGTGGCTGCCTTCGCTGACCTGGTTGATCGTGTATTTCGGGATTTCGACGACGAGGTCGGCCTCGGCCACGATGGACTGGCACGACAGGCGCGACACGGCTTCCAGGCCCCAGGCCTTGTCCAGCATGTCTTCTTCCAGTTCCGTCGCTTCGTTCAGGGATTCGATGCCTTCACGCACCAGCACGTGGCAGGTGGTGCAGGCGCACGATTTTTCGCAGGCGTGCTCGATGTCGATGTCGTTTTCCAGCAGGATGTCGCAGATGGACTTGCCGGCAGGTGCTTCGATGACGGCGCCGTCCGGGCAAAGCTTGGCGTGCGGCAGGATAACGATTTGTGGCATGGTGTCTTCTTTCAGTCTGTCATTCGGAGCGCGGCCGCGGCGAGTGCCTGCGGCGCGCTGTTCAATTAGTTTTATACGACTTGATCCAGGGATTTACCCGTCAAGGCCGTGCGCACGCTGCGGTCCATGCGGCGCGAGGCGAAATCCTCGGTGCCGTCGGCCAGCGCCTCGATCGCCAGCTTCAAGGCCTGGTGGTCGATGGCGCCGCTTTGCGATTGCGCAATAGCGTCACGCACCTTGCTCATCAAGCCGTCGACGGCTGCGCGTTCGTCTGCATCCAGCAAGCCGCCGTCTTCATCGAGCGCCGACTGCGTGGCCAGCAGGATGCGTTCCGCTTCCACCTGCTCTTCGCGCAGCGCGCGCGCCACCATGTCGACGTCGGCCGAGGTGTACGAATCCTGCAGCATGCGGGCGATATCGTCGTCGCCCAGACCGTAGGCCGGCTTGACGCTGATCGACGCTTCCACGCCCGAGCGCAGTTCGCGCGCCGAGACGGACAGCAAGCCGTCCGCATCGACCTGATACGTGATGCGGATGCGCGCGGCGCCCGCCACCATCGGCGGAATGCCGCGCAGCTCGAAGCGCGCCAGCGAACGGCAATCGCTGACCAGTTCGCGCTCGCCCTGCAGCACGTGCACGGCCAGGGCCGTCTGGCCATCCTTGAAGGTCGTGAATTCCTGGGCGCGCGCACACGGTATCGTCGAATTGCGGGGGATGATCTTTTCCACCAGGCCGCCCATGGTTTCGATGCCCAGCGACAGCGGGATCACGTCCAGCAGCAGCCAGTCGTCGCCGGCGGCGCGGTTGCCTGCCAGCAAGTTCGCCTGGATGGCGGCGCCCAGCGCCACCACTTTGTCGGGGTCGATGTTCGCGTGCGGCGTCGTGTGGAAGAACTCGCTCACGGCGCGCTGCACGTGCGGCATGCGCGTGGCGCCGCCCACCATCACCACGCCATCGACGTCGTCCGCATCCACGTTCGCGTCGCGCAAGGCTTTCTTGATGGCGTTCATGGTTTTCACGACCAGGTGCGAAGTCATGGCGGCGAATTCTTCGGCCGTGATGCGCAGATGGATTTCTTCGCCCGAGTTCAGCTTGGCGTCGATCGTCGTTTCCGACTTGGTCGACAGCAATTCCTTGATCTCGCGCGCCTTCACCATCAGGATGGCCGTGTCTTCGTCCGACAGCGGCGCCAACTTGGCGTGCTCGCTGATCCAGCAGAACAGGCGACGGTCGAAATCGTCGCCGCCCAGGGCCGAGTCGCCGCCCGTGGACAGCACTTCGAATACGCCCTTGCTCAATTTCAAGATCGAGATGTCGAAGGTGCCGCCGCCCAGGTCGTACACGGCGTACACGCCTTCGGACGCGTTATCGAGGCCATACGCGATGGCGGCGGCCGTCGGCTCGCTCAACAGGCGCAAGACATTGATGCCGGCCAATTGCGCCGCATCTTTCGTGGCTTGCCGCTGTGCATCGTCGAAATACGCTGGTACAGTAATCACGGCGCCCACCAGGTCGTCGCCGAGCGAATCTTCCGCGCGCTGGCGCAGGGTGGCGAGGATCTGTGCCGACACTTCGACGGGGCTTTTCACGCCGGCCACGGTTTTCAGCTGCACCATGCCAGGCGTGTCCTGGAAGTCGTAGGGCAGGTTTTCCGCGTAGGCGATGTCGGCCAGGCCGCGGCCCATGAAACGCTTCACGGAAACGATGGTGTTCTTCGGGTCGGTGGTTTGCGCAGCCAGGGCCTTGTAGCCGATGTTCGCGTGGCCGTTCGGCAGGTAGCGCACGACGGAGGGCAGCAGGGAGCGCCCGTCTTCGTCGTTGAGCACCTCGGGAATGCTGTTGCGGACGGTGGCGACCAGGGAATTGGTGGTGCCAAGGTCGATGCCGACGGCCAGGCGGTGCTGGTGCGGCGCGGTCGACATGCCTGGTTCGGAAATTTGCAGAAGTGCCATTGTATTCGTGCCTCGATTAATTTTTTGCGTGATGCAGTTGATGCCTGACGCGCATTATAAGTCGCGGGCCAGACTGGCGCTTGGCACGCCGGTCAAGCGATCGCCTGGTCAAGCCTCGATGGCCTCATAGGCAAAACGGACTTCCTCGCCGAATTTGTCGAGGAACATCAGGGCGCGCACGCTTTGCGCGGCATTCGCGTAGTCGGCAGCATCCAGCTGGGCCGCCACCTGGGCCAGCAAGGCCTTGCGTTCGCCGCGCAGCTGGCGGTCCAGGGCGTCGAGCGCGTCGGCATCCTTGCCGGCACGGGCCTCGCCCAGCTCTTCGCGCCATTCCATCTGCTGCATCAGGAAACTGACGGGCATGGCCGTGTTCGACTCCGTCTGCAGGTCGACGCCATTGAGTTCGCACAGGTATTGCGCGCGTTTTTGCGGGCTTTTCAGGGTTTGATAGGCTTCATTGGCGCGCGTGGCCCATTGCATCGCCACGCGCTTTTCAGCACTGCTGGCATTGATGAAGCGGTCCGGATGAACCTTGCCCTGCACGTCGCGATAGGCCGCGTCGAGCGCGCTCATGTCGAGCGAGAACTGCGCCGGCAACTGGAATAATTCGAAGTGGTTTTGCATAATGGTCGGTGGTCGCTGTACCGCAATCGATGGGTACAGCGCACCGACCGGGGTCTTGCCAGCTGTTTAAATCCTGAAGGACTCGCCGCAGCCGCAGGCGTCTTTTTCGTTCGGATTGTGGAACTTGAAGCCTTCGTTCAAGCCTTCGCGCGCGAAATCGAGTTCCGTGCCGTCGATGTAAGGCAAGCTTTTCGGGTCGACGAAGACTTTCACGCCGTGCGACTCAAAAACGCTGTCTTCGGCCGCCACTTCATCGACATATTCGAGCTTGTAGGCCAGGCCCGAGCAGCCCGTGGTGCGCACGCCAAAGCGCAAGCCCATGCCCTTGCCGCGCCGTTCGATATAACGGTTGATGTGTTTCGCCGCTTTTTCGGTCAGTGTGATCATGTATTTCTCCGCTCCTGTTCCCACATGGGAACAGGTATCAAAATCCAACAAATTCTAGAGTGCCTGAAAAACGTTCAGGGCAAGGCGCATTGCCGCAGGCAGTACGACTAGTACGACAAGGCAATGCAACGCAGCCATGGGCGTTTTCTCAGGTGCTCTACGCGGCCGGATGGCGGGTCTGATAGTCCAGCACTGCCGCCTTGATGGCGTCTTCCGCCAGGATGGAGCAGTGGATCTTCACTGGCGGCAGGGCCAGTTCTTCGGCGATCTGCGTGTTCTTGATGGCCAGCGCCTGATCCAGAGTTTTACCTTTCACCCATTCGGTCACCAGCGAGCTCGAGGCGATGGCCGAACCGCAGCCATACGTCTTGAATTTCGCATCTTCGATCAGGCCGTCGGCGCCAACCTTGATCTGCAGTTTCATCACGTCGCCGCAGGCAGGCGCGCCTACCATGCCGGTGCCGATGGTTTCATCACCCTTGTCGAAAGCGCCCACGTTGCGCGGGTTTTCGTAGTGATCGAGTACTTTGTCCGAGTAAGCCATTTTGATGCTCCTTAAATATTCTTGCCGGCCCTGTCCAACAGGGCCAGGGTATTGGTTAGTGGGCAGCCCATTGGATCGAATTGATATCGATGCCATCTTTAAACATGTCCCACAGCGGCGACAGGTCGCGCAGCTTGTGTACTTTCGATTTCAGCAGGTTCACGGCGAAGTCGATGTCTTCCTCGGTCGAGAAGCGGCCGATGGTGAAGCGGATCGAGCTGTGCGCCAGTTCGTCGCTGCGGCCCAGGGCGCGCAGCACGTACGATGGCTCCAGGCTGGCCGAGGTGCAGGCCGAACCGGACGATACGGCGATATCCTTGATCGCCATGATCAGCGACTCGCCTTCGACGTAGTTGAAGCTGACGTTCAGGTTGTGCGGCACGCGGTGCTCCATGTCGCCGTTGATGTAGACTTCTTCGATCTCCTGCAAGCCCTTGGCCAGGCGGTCGCGCAAGGCCTGGATGCGGCCGATTTCGCTGTCCATCTCTTCCTTGGCGATGCGGAACGCTTCGCCCATGCCGACGATCTGGTGCGTCGGCAAGGTGCCCGAACGCAGGCCGCGCTCATGGCCGCCGCCGTGCATCTGCGCTTCCAGGCGCACGCGCGGCTTGCGGCACACGTACAGGGCGCCCACGCCTTTCGGGCCGTAGGTTTTGTGCGCCGTGAAGGTCATCAGGTCGACCTTGGTCTTTTGCAGGTCGATGACGACCTTGCCCGTCGCTTGCGCGGCGTCGCAATGGAAGATGATGCCTTTCGAGCGGCAGAATACGCCGATCTCGTCGATCGGCTGGATCACGCCGATTTCGTTGTTCACCAGCATCACCGACACGAGGATGGTGTCCGGGCGCACGGCCGCGGCCAGCTGCTCGACGGTGATCAGGCCGTTATCCTGCGGTTCCAGGTAGGTCGCTTCAAAGCCGATGCGTTCCAGCTCGCGTACCGTGTCGAGCACCGATTTGTGCTCGGTCTTGACGGTGATGATGTGCTTGCCCTTGGTCTTGTAGAACTGCGCCGCGCCCTTGATGGCCAGGTTGTTGCTTTCCGTTGCGCCGGAGGTCCAGATGATTTCGCGCGGATCCGCGTTCACCAGGGCCGCCACGTGGCCGCGTGCCTCTTCCACGGCTTTTTCCGCCGTCCAGCCGTACATGTGGCTGCGCGATGCCGGATTGCCGAACTGCTCGCGCAGGTAAGGAATCATCTTGTCGGCGACGCGTGGATCGATCGGCGTCGTGGCCGAGTAATCCATGTAGATCGGGAAATGCGGTGCGGTTTCAAAGTGCACTTGGCCTACGTTTTTTTCTGGGGCGTTCATCAATAACTCCTGCAATCAGCAACTGGTATTTTTGTCATTATCAACCGAGGGCGGCGTGGTTACGGTGCATCACCATCACGCTTTGCTCGGCATTCTTTTGTCTCTGCTGGTCGACCAGGTCCTGCAAGGACACAGAATCCAGATAATCGACCATTTTTTCGTTGAGTGTGGACCACAATTCATGCGTCATGCAGCGCGCGCCCGTGGCCGCGTCGGCGCCGTGGCAATGTTCCTTGCCGCCGCACTGCGTGGCGTCCAGCGGTTCGTCGACGGCGATGATGATGTCGGCCACCGTCACCTTGTCGGCGCGGCGCGCCAGGCTGTAACCGCCGCCTGGGCCGCGGATCGATTCGACGATCTCATGCCGGCGCAGCTTGCCGAACAGCTGCTCCAGGTAGGACAGGGAAATCGACTGGCGCTGGCTGATACCGGACAAGGTGACCGGTCCCTTGCCCTGGCGCAGGGCAAGATCGATCATCGCTGTCACGGCAAAACGGCCTTTTGTAGTCAGACGCATACATCCTCTGGTCAACTGGTTTAAAATATTGCGGCTTTTCAACTCCTCAAACCCCGAGTAGTTGAATGATTTAGTCAAGTATAACAAATTCGGCGGGGTTTGTCAGAGCGCCCCTCGATGACCACAGGGCTGGAAGGGGCATGGCCGGCCGCGCCAGGCGCGGCGGCTTCAGGAAAACAACAGTCGGGAAGTCGCGGGCGGGTGCAGCGTCAATTTTCAGCCCCGTAAAGCGGTCCGCACTTTCATCAGTTCAAACCCCAGCAGGTTCAAGCCGTCCCAGCGGGCGGGGTCCAGGATGCGCGGATTGTCCGACGCCAGGCCCACGCCCCATATCCGGTCGACGGGACTGGCTTCGACGATGACGCGCTCGCCCGTGCCCAGCAAAAACTTGCGCAGCGCCGCCTTTTGCGAGAACTTGGCAAAGTTGCCATCGAAAACGATGCCAGCGCGCGCCGCTTCCCACACCCTGGCGTCGAAGTTCGCCACTTCGCGTCCCAGCTTCTTCACTTCCGACGGCCGCTCGGCCGCCACGATGCGCGCCTGCACGGCCGTGTCGCCAAACAGGGCCGCCTTTTGCGCCATCATGTAATGCTCGGCCGTCGCATACGTCACGCCGGCCAGGCTGAACGGCGACGGAAACCACTGGCTGAAGCAGCTTTTGTCGGGCACCTGCGGCTGCGCCGGCGTGTGTCCCCAGAAATACAGATAGTCGGGCACGCCGCCCGCCGCGATCCACGCCTTCAATTCTTCCACGTTACTGATTTGCATATTCCCCGCACTTCCGCCAGACAGGCGATGATTCAAGCTCAAGCACGCAATAGTTGCATCGGGCCAAACAAGGCCTGCATGTCACGATTGCCGATAAAGGACAGATTATACGGATGTTCCGCCGTCACCTGCGGCAAGGATGTCGCCACCGGCAGACGTTTGATCAGCTCGGCGATCTTGCCCCACAGCACCAGTTGCGGCTGCACCGCCCCGCCCGGCTGCGCCAGCGCTTCCAGCACCACTTGCAGGAAAGGCAGCCAGCCGCGCGCATCCTGCACGGGCGGCACGTGGGAACGGAACACCAGCGCCGCGTTCAGCAGCAAAAAGCCCTGCTCCGTCATCTTGCGCTGCAAGTCGGGCAAGGTCTGGATCACGCCGCTGTCCGCTTGCAGCGCGGCCGCCGCCACGGGCGCCATGGCCGCGCCGGACGTATCGCCGCCCTGCAGCTGGCCATCGGCCACCAGCAGCATCTTCATGAAGTTGCGCAAGGACGTGGCGCGGTTGACGGGTTTCGACAGGCCCGTGGCCGACCACAGGCTGCCGACGGCGCCATCCATGAAGCACACGCCCGTGGCGCTGTCGGCGCGCGGATACGGCCCCTCGCCCACCAGCACGTAGCGCACCTGCGCCAGCGGCAGGGCAAAGGCGGCGAACAGCCGGCCCTGCGTGGGCAGGTAATCGTCGGCGGCCAGCGCCGGCAGGTAGGCGGGATCGGCCGCCATCACGGCCTGCAAGCCGCGCAGCAGGATGGGACGCCAGGAAGCGTGCGCCAGGGACAGGGCATCGGTGATGCTGGCAGGAACGGTTGTTGCGGTCATGGGGACGTGAAGTATTTGGGCAAACGCAAATTGTAGCGCACCGGCAAGATGGCATTGACTGATCAAAATCAAGCACGCATAAAAAAACCCCGCCTGTTGCCAGACGGGGCTTCCCGCACCGCGCCGTGTGTTGCTATTCGGCGTCAGGCTGCTGCGACGGGTGCGCCGCAATAAAGGCTGGCAAGCCGGCGCAATGCGCATGGATGCGCGCCACGCGCGGATACGGCGCCAGGTCGATGGCAAAGCGCAGCGCATTGAACACTTGCGGCACCAGGCAGCAATCGGCCATCGTCGGGCTGTCGCCGTGGCAGAACAGCCCCGTGCCGGCAAGATCGCCCTGCGCCAGCAGCGCTTCCACGGCCGCCAACCCCTCGGCCATCCAGTGGCGGTACCACTCCTGCTTGACCTCGTCCGACAGCCCAAGGGTGGTTTTCAGGTATTTCAGGACGCGCAGGTTCGTCAGCGGATGGGCGTCGCAAGCGATGGCCAGCGCCAGCGCGCGCACGCGCGCCCGTTCCAGCGGGTCCGCCGGCAGCAAGGGCACGCCAGGACGCGTCTCTTCCAGATACTCGAGCATGGCCAGCGACTGCGTCAGGATGGCGCCGTCATCGTCGAGGGCCGGCACCAGCGCCGACGGGTTGACGGCGCGGTAGGCTGGCAGCAACTGCTGGCCGCCATCCTGCAGCAGATGCACGGGAATGCTGTCGTAAGCGATGCCCTTGAGATTCAAGGCGATGCGCACGCGGTAGGCGGCCGAACTGCGAAAGTAGGTGTACAGCTTCACGGGCGGCCTCCTCAGGCGCGCGTGGCGCCAGCGTACAGGGCCACGGTCTGCTCGATGCTGCCGAAGATGCTGGCGCCGGCCGCGTCGCGCATCTCGATGCGCACCGTGTCGCCGAACTTCAGGTACGCCGTCTTTGGCGCGCCGTGTTCGATGGTTTCATACATGCGCACTTCGGCCAGGCAGCAGTAACCGACGCCGCCGTTCTCGATGCTGGAGCCGAACAGGTTGCCCTGCTTGTTCGACACGGTGCCCGAGCCAACGATAGTGCCGGCGCCCAGTTCGCGCGTCTTCGCCGCATGGGCGACCAGTTGCGCAAAATTGAAGGTCATGTCTTCGCCCGCATTCGGCTTGCCGAACGGCTTGTCGTTGAGGTCCACCAGCAGCGGCAAATGCAGCTTGCTGTCCGCCCAGGCCGCGCCCAGTTCATCGGGCGTGACGGCGACGGGAGAGAACGCGCTGGCCGCCTTCGACTGGAAGAAACCGAAGCCTTTCGCCAGTTCGCCCGGGATCAGGTTGCGCAGCGAGACGTCGTTGACCAGCATGACCAGGCGAATCGCCTTCGCCGCGTCATCCGCGCCGGCGCCCATGGCCACGTCGCCCGTGATCACCGACACTTCCGCTTCCAGGTCGATGCCCCACTCTTCGGACAGAGCGAAGACGGGGTCGCGCGGGCCGATGAAGCTGTCCGAGCCGCCCTGGTACATCAGCGGGTCCGTGTAGAACGAGGCCGGCACTTCCGCGTTGCGCGCCTTGCGCACCAGCTCCACGTGGTTGATGTAGGCGGAACCGTCGGCCCACTGGTAGGCGCGCGGCAGCGGCGAGTGGCACTGATTGGCATCAAACGGCTGCGCGTCCGGCGCCTGGCCCGCGTTCAGGTTGGCGTACGCCTGTTCCAGCTTGGGCGCGACGGCGTCCCAGTTGTCGAGCGCCGCCTGCAGGGTGGGGGCGATGGCGGCCACGCGCTGGTACTGGCGCAGGTCGCGGCTGACGAGGATCAAGGCGCCGTCGCGGCTGCCGTTTTTCAGGGTTGCGAGTTTCATGGTATTCCTGGTTCGGTGTATTGGTCAGAGAGTGTCGGTCTGCAGCAGTCAATCTGCTGCGCTCAGGCGTCGGCCGGCGCGTGCATCCAGGCGGCGTGCTTCGGCGCGCGGCGCGTCTGCGACCATTCTTCCAGCATTTCCCATTTGACGGCGTCCAGTTTGGCCATCATTTCCGGCGTGCCCACGTTGGCCGCCAGTTCCAGGCGGTGGCCGTTCGGGTCGAAGAAATAGATCGACTGGAAGATGGCGTGGTTGACGGGGCCCAGCACCTCGATGCCGCCCGCCACCAGGCGCTCCTTGGCGGCCAGCAGTTCTTCCATGCTGCCCACTTCCAGCGCCAGGTGCTGCACCCAGGCCGGGGTATTGCGGTCGCGGTCCATCGGCGGCTGCGTCGGCAGCTCGAAGAAGGCCAGCACATTGCCCTGGCCCGCGTCGAGGAACACATGCATGTACGGGTCCGGCGCCTTGGTCGACGGCACCAGGTCTTCGGCGATGGCGAGGACGAAATTCATGTTCAAATGCTTGACGTACCACTCGACGGTTTTCTTCGCGTCGATGCAGCGGTAGGCGACGTGGTGGATCTGCTTGATTTTCATGCGGTCTGTCTCCGATGGATGGCGCCCTGGGCGCGATGTTTTTCAGCTTTTCACCATTAGAATCCAGTTACAGCTATCATACAAACAATTTTTAACCATCGATTTATCGGATTATCTTATGAGTCCCAGCCTGCGACAGATGCGCGCCTTCGTGGCGCTGGCCAAGACCGGCAGTTTTACCCTGGCCGCCGAATACCTGCACGTGACGCAGTCCGCCTTGAGCGGCTTGATCAAGGAACTGGAAAGCGTGCTGGGCGTGCGCGTGGTCGAGCGCAGCACGCGCAAGACGCAGCTGTCGGAAATCGGCCGCGAACTGTATCCGCTGTTCGAGAAGATGATCGAGGACCTCGACGGCGCCATGGCCGGCATCGCCCAGCGCAAGGCCCTGAAAACGGGCATGGTGCGCATCGCCGCGCCGCAGATGATGGCATGCACCCTGCTGCCGGAAGTGATCGCCGCCTACCGCCAGGCACACCCGGACGTGCAGCTGCGCCTGGTCGACTGCCCCGTGGAGAATGTCTCGGCGCGCGTGTTCAGCGGCGAAGTCGATTTCGGCATCGGCCCCGAGCGCGATCCGACGGCGGAAATCGCCGCGCAGGTGCTGTTCGAAATGCCCTTCGTGCTGGTCTACCCCGAGCAGCATCCGCTGCGGCAGAAAGAGCGCGTCACCTGGGCCGACGTGGGCGACTACCCGTTCATTTCGCTGCAGGGCCAGTTCACGGAGCGCCTGCTGCGCGACATGCACGGCGCGTTTCGCGAGCTGTCGCTCAATCCCTACAATGAAGTGACCTTCATGACGACGGCGCTGGCCATGGTCAGCGCCAACCTGGGCATCACGGTGTGCCTGCCGTACGCGGAACCGATGGTCAAACTATACAATTTGCACATGCGCGCCCTGCACGAACCGGAACTGACGCGGCGCTTTTTCGTCTACACGAAGACGGGCCGTTCGCTGTCGCCGGCGGCCGAAAGCTTCATGGCCTTCCTGTTCCGCTTTGTCGAGACGCACGAGTGGAACGTGGGAGCGGGCGGCCCGGCTGGCGCCGCTTTATAATCGCGCATCGCCCCATTCTCCGCCCGCACCATGACCCAGCCCGACCTGTCCGCCATCGACGCCGCCACCATCGCCATCAACCAGCGCATGACCACATTCGACGGCCATGCGCAGGTCTGGCTGTTCGGCTATGGCTCGCTGATCTACAAGGCCGATTTTCCGTATATCGAACGGCGCCCCGCCAGCATCGCCGGCTGGACGCGGCGCTTCTGGCAAGGCTCGCACGACCACCGGGGCACGCCGATGGCGCCGGGCCGCGTCGCCACCATCGTGCCGCAGGCGGGCGCCGTGTGCGACGGCATGGCCTACCTGATCACGCCCGAAGTCTTCGCCCACCTCGACCACCGCGAAAAGAACGGCTACCTGCGCCTGGCCACCGAGATCACCTTCGACGATGGCAGCAAGGCCGAAGGCCTGGTGTACATCGCCAACGAGGAAAACGCCGCCTTCCTCGGTGCCGCGCCGGAACTGGACATCGCGCGCCAGATCGCCCGATCAAGCGGCCCCAGCGGCCCGAACAGCGACTACCTGCTGCACCTGGCCAGCGCCCTGCGCGAGCTGGGCAAGAGCGATCCCCACGTCTTTGCCATCGAGCAACATCTGGCGCAATTGAAGGATGTGCCGCCTGCCGCGCAGTGAGCTGCAGCGGGCCGCCGGCTTGCATGATGCAAGCGATGAAAATCTTTTTATTGTGACAATTGGCGACTATCGCCGTTTCATTAACGCCCATAATCGGAACGCGCGATTCCTTTATGCCCGAGTAGGGCAATGGCACGCGTCAGGAGGCAGCAGGGCAAAACAAAAATGATGGCCCTGCACGATCGGAGCGAATTCATCGGAGCGAGACGACCATGTCCGACAGGTCTATGCTGCAACAGCATGGCAGGCAGCCGCATTACGTTCTGCCCGGGACGGGCACCATTGCTCCTGTGCAAGCCCCCCTGCACCGCGCCAGCCTCGGGGGTGGGCTGAACGTCATTGGCAGCTCCCCCATCTTCCAGCGCCTGCTGCGCATGGTCGACGCCGTGGCGCCGACCCGCTGCACGGTGCTCATCAGCGGTCCCACCGGTTCCGGCAAGGAAATCATCGCCCAGCTCGTGCACCGGCAAAGCGGCGATCCCGGCGCGCCCTTTGTCGATCTCAACTGCGGCGCCCTGCCGGAACACCTGATCGACGCCGAACTCTTCGGCCATACCAAGGGGGCGTTTACGGGAGCGCTGAGCAGCCGCGCCGGTTTTTTCGCCCAGGCGGGACAAGGCACGCTGTTTCTCGATGAAATCGGCGAATTGCCGCTGGCGGTACAGAGCAAGCTGCTGCGCGTGCTCGAATCGCGCTGTTTCCGGCCGCTGGGCGGTGGCGATACGCAGCCGTTCAACGGCCGCATCGTGGCCGCCACCCATTGCGACCTGGCCGCGATGGTGCAGGCGGGCCGTTTCCGCGAAGACTTGTATTACCGGCTGGCGGTATTGAAACTCGACGTGCCGGGCCTGGACCAGCGCCGCGGCGACGTCGCCGCCCTCGCCGCGCACTTTGCCGGGCAGCAAAAGCGCCCCATCCGCTTTACCGCCACCGCCATGGAACGCCTGGGCCGGCATGCCTGGCCCGGGCATATCCGCGAACTGCGCAACCTGGTGGAGCGGCTGTCGATACTGGCCGAATCGGCGCTGATCGATGCCCACAGCCTGGAAGCCTTCCTGTCGGCGGGCAAGCCGCAGGACGCCGATCACACGCTGCTGGCGGAAGCCCTCATGCGGCTGGACGGAGACGACAAGCTGGCGGCCGCCGAACAATTGCTGATCGACTATGCGATGCGCCTTGCCGATGGCAACAAGACGACCGCGGCCCGCCACCTGGGCATCAACCGCAAGGTCATCGAACGCCGCGTGCATGGCGACGAGGAGCGCAGCAATTTCGCCCGCGTCTGCCTGCTGGAAGGACGCGCGCTGATCGAGGCGGCCCGCTTCAAGGAGGCCATCGAAGTGTTGCGCCGCGGCCTCACCTTGCTGGCCGCCGATGCGCATCCCTGCACCGCGCGCCGCCTGAGCTGCGACCTGCACCGCTGGCTGGCGATTTCACACCGCGGCATCAGCGGCTGGCAAAGCGCCGAAGCGCTCGCCTGCTACCAGCAGGCATTGCAGGAAGCGGCGGCGCTGGGCGACGAGGTGGAAATCACCGCCCTGCGTTTCGGCATCTGGAGTTCGCAACTGATGGCGCTGGACCTGGTGGCGGCGCGGGCAACGGCGCAAGACATGCTGCAGCGGGCGCAAGCGATAGGCGACACGGATTTGCTGTCGCAGGCCCACCTGGCCCTGGCCAACACGCTGTTCTGGCTCGGCGACTACCGCGAGACGCTGGCCTGCCTGGCACGCGGACACCTGCTGTGCGGCGCGGCAGCGGCCGACACGGGCGGACAGGGCCTGGACATCGCCGCGCTGTCGAGCACTTTCGAAGGCCTGTCCTGCTTCCAGAGCGGCGCCTTCCGCCGCGCGCGCGCGGTGATGGAACACCTGGCGTTGCGCGGCGGCGCCGACAACCCGCACCCCTTCCATCGCGCCATCGCGCTGCAAGGCGCCGCATGGCTGGCCTGCATGTTCGAGGACTGGGTCCGGCTGGCAAGCCTGGCGGCGGACCTGCAAACCGTCGCCAGCGAATACGGCTATCAATTCTACCTGGGGGTGGGGCAGATATTCCATGCCTGCGCATTGGCAACAGGCAACATCCATACGCAGACCGAACAGCGCATCGCCGACGGCTACCAGCAATACATGCTGTGCGAAGGCGGCATGCTCTTCCATTCATTCCAGGCCTGGAAGCGGGGCGAACTGCTGCTGTCGGCAGGCCAGCCATCGCAAGCCCGGCAATTGCTGCACGGCGCCATCGAACTGGCGCTGGAACATGGCGAACGGGCCTACCTGGTCGAACTGCTCGACATGCATGCCCGGACGTGGATCGCGGTGGGCGACCTGGACAACGCGGAACGCGAACTGGGCAGTGCGCTGTCGACCGCCAAGGCGCTGGGCGCCGCGGCCGGCAGCCTGCTGGTGGCGACCCGCCTGGCGCAACTGCTGCTGCAGCGCGGCCGCCGGCACGAAGCACTCGATCACCTCACGCGCGCCTTGCGCGGCGTGGAACGCGACACGGCTTTTCCCCGGTTTGCCCAGGCGCTGCAGTTGCAGGCCGTCCTGGCGCAAACCATTTCCATGCCATGCCAACCTGAGGACCCGCAACATGAGCTATGTGCTGAACCACGATGACCTTGAATCGCTGTTGCTGGGCGCCTGCTTCTTCGGCAGCGGCGGCGGCGGCACGCTCGCTTCCGCGCGCAGCCTGCTGGCCCAGTTCCACGCCGGCGATTATTATCCGGACGCCCAGGTGCGCGTGGTCAGCGTCGACGAAGCCACCGCTGGCGAAACGGTCATGGTGGCTTACCTGGGTTCGCCCGTGGCGATCAATGGCGCCCATTTTCCGCAGGGCCCCGTCGACGCCGTGCTCGCCGTCAGGGAGCGCCTGGCGCTGGAAAATCGCACCTTGGCCTACCTGGCGCCGCCCGAGAGCGGCGCGCTGGGGTTTCTCGTCGCCTGCCTGGTCGCCGCCCGCCTGGGCCTGGCCGTGATCGACGCCGACGGGGCCGGCCGCGCCGTCCCCTCGCTGCCCCAGCTGACGTATGCGGCCGCGCACATCAATCCGCGCCCCGCCTTCCTCGTCAGCCAGACGGGGCTGCGCGTGGAACTCGACGTCCAGCCCAGCCAGGGCGTGAACGGCGCCCATACCCACCAGCAAGACGTAGCAACGATCATCGACCAGATGATGCGCCCCATCGTTTCGCAGGCCGATTTCAAGCAGTTCGGCGGCCTGGCCATGTGGATCATGGCGCCGGCGGAGCTGGCCCGGGCGCTGCCCGTGCGCGGCACTCTGGGACGCGCCCTGCGCCTGGGCCGCGAACTGCAGGCAGGACGCTTGCGCAGCCCGGAGGAACTGGTCGATTATCTTGCGCGGCAATGCGACATGCGCGCCTGGCTATTGTTTCCACAGGGCACGTTCGTCGCCGCCGAAGTCGACTCACGCAATGGCTTCGACCTGGGCAAGATCACCATCCGCGCGGGTGAACGGCTCTGCACGGTCCTGTACCAGAACGAATCGCTGCTGGCCTGGGACAGCAGCCGCAGCACGCCCCTCTGCATGGCGCCCGACACCATCAGTTACTTTGTCGAGGGCGATGGCCAGGCCGTGTATTCGAATGGCGACTTGCTGCTGCCGGACGGCACGCTCAACCCGGCCTTGATGCAGCGCAAGGTGACGCTGCTGGGCCTGCAAGCCCATCCGGTATTGCGGGAACGGGACGGCCTGATACTCGACAGCTTCATGCAATTGATCAACGCCATCGGCTACCTGGGACCCTACGTGCCGCTCACGGGCAACGCCGGCGCCGCGGCAGGGAGCGCCGCATGAAGCCGCTGCGCATCTGCATCGTGGCGCCGGTGGCCACGTCCATCTACAACCAGCGCCTGCTCGACGCCATCGAGCCCGTGATGCCGCCCGATGTCGAAGTGTCCGTGCGCAATATTTCTACTGGGAACGACTGCATCGAATACCGCGTCGACTGGCTGCAAAACGGCTATCCGGTGGTGCAGCTGGCCAGGGAAATCGAACGCGAAGGCTATGACGGCATCTGGCTCAGCGACTTCGACATGTGCGGCGTGGAAGCAGCGCGCGAAGTGATCGACATCCCCATCCTCGGCGGCTTCCCGCCCGCCGCCTTTACCGCGCTGGCCCTCAGCCAGCGCCTGTCGATCATGACGATATTGCCCAGCACGCTCGCCATGCAGCAGGGTCACATGCAGGCCTACGGCTTGCAGGACAGCTTCGCCTCCATCCGCTCCATCGACTGTCCCGTCGCCGACCTCGGCAAGCTGGACACGGTGGTCGAAAAAACCTTCAAGGCCGCCATGCTGGCCGTACAGGAAGACGGCGCCCAGTCCATCCTGCTTGGCTGCACAGGCTTTGTCGGCGTCGCCGCGCGCGTCAGCGCGCTGCTGGAAGACGCGCTGCAGACCTATGTGCCGGTCATCGATCCGAACCAGGCAGGCTTCAGCTTCCTGGTGTCCCTCGTGCGCATGCGCCTGCGGCCCAGCCGCGCCTGCTACAGCAAGGATAGCTGAACCGCCGCACGCGCCCGCGTCACGCCATGCCGTGTCCCGGGCGCCCCCTCCCCGTCCTTGCCGCCTGCCGTTTTCGTCCATCCCGCTCAACAAGGGTGGACGATATCCGCCAACATTATTGCAGCACGACAATGCCAATCCGCCCCATCCCTTGAAAATCAAGCACTTGGCCTTCTGGCACGCCCCTTGCTAAAGATCATGCTATCGGCGCTGGAGCAGCAGGCGCCGCAGCAGGCGGGCGGAGCACCTCAAGCGGTGTGCCACCCGCCCTCCAGGACCCAGCAAGGAGCACCTCGTGCCGACGACCATGGAAGTATCCACCACCCACGACAGCCTGGCCAATCATGGCTTGCTGCCCGGCCTGGCTGCCTTGCAAGATGGCAACACCGGCTGTGCCGACATCTGCATCGCCGTGCTCGACGGTCCCGTCGATACCAGCCACCCTTGCTTTGCCGGCGCCAGGCTGCAACTGCTCGACACGCTCGCCACGGGTGCCAGCGGCAGCGGCCGGGCATCGCAACACGGCACCCATGTCGCCAGCATCATCTTTGGCCAGCCGGGCAGTCCCGTCACGGGCCTGGCTCCCCATTGTCGGGGCTTGATCCTGCCCATCTTTGCCGACCGCGCCGACGGCGCACTGACGCAATGCACGCAGCTCGACCTGGCCCGCGCCATCACCCAGGCCGTCGAGCACGGCGCGCACATCATCAATGTCAGCGGCGGCGAACTGTCCGACAGCGGCGCCGCCGATGGCCTGCTGCAAAAAGCCATACAGCTGTGCCATGAACGCAACGTCCTGCTGGTCGCGGCGGCGGGCAACGACGGCTGCGATTGCCTGCACATCCCCGCCTCCATCAAATACACGCTGGTCGTCGGCGCACTGGACCGGCAAGGCGCGCCCATGCCCAACAGCAACTGGGGCGAAGCCTATCGCGCGCGCGGCATCATGGCGCCCGGCACCGACATCCTCGGCGCCGCGCCCGCAGGGCGCGTGCGGCTCAGCAGCGGCACCAGCTTTGCCACCCCGATCGTCTCGGCCATCGCAGCCTTGCTGCTATGCCGGCAACACCAACATGGGGATCGTCCTGACCCTCGTGGAGTTTGCAGCGCATTGCTGCAAAGCGCAACGCGTTGCAACACCAATGGCGAGCTAGACTGTCGCCGCCTCCTGACTGGGACATTGAATGTGCCGGGCGCCACTCAACTATTATTAAAAGGGAAAATTGAAATGTCAGACGATACTGTGATTGAAGCGAGCCCAGCCAATGCCGACACTTCCGCGCAGGCGCATCCGCTCAGCATTCCCATGCTGGAAACCCCCTCCCTGGCCAACCTTGCGGCCCCTTCCGGCGCGACGCGGCAAGGCATCGCCGCTTCCGGCATCGATGCCTCCGATTGCGGCTGCGGCGGCAGCGCCAAGGGCCCGACCCTGGTGTATGCGCTGGGCAACCTGGGCGTCGACTTCGGCAGCGAAGCGCGCCGCGATTCCTTCGTCCAGGCCATGCCATCGGACAGGAACAATCCGAGCGATCCGCAGCAATTGATCGAATTTCTGCGCGCGAAGCCATATTTCCGCCAATCGCTGACCTGGACCGTCAACCTGGACGCCACGCCGATTTACGCGGTCGTCCCCGTCGGTCCGTATGCCGACATGACCTATGAACTGCTGTTCGAGGCCTATGTCGGCACCATCGATGGCCTGGTCGTCATGAATTCGTTTCCCGGCGTAATCTCGGGCGCCGCCAGGCTGATGTCCGGCCAGGTCGTTCCCGTGATCCAGCCGGCCATCCGGGGCATGTTCAGCTGGAATGTGCCGCAGCTGATCGACAGCCTCATGGCGGTGCAGGACAGCCTGGACATCAACAGCAGCAACACGGGGGCGCGCCTGGAAAACTTCCTGAACCGCATCTATTACGACTTCCGCAACCTGGGCGTCACGGGCATGGACCGCGCGCTCAACTTCTCGGCCACGAATGCCATGCAAGCGGCGGAAATGCTGGCCAAGACCACGGGCATGCAGCTCGATACCATCGTCGTGCAACAGAGTCCCGTGTGCCGCCCGGGCTCCGAGTGCTACGACATCATCATGACCTTCTTCAACCCGGAAAACCTGCAGGTAGCCAACACGGTCGCCCGCTTCGCCGTCGACGTCAGCGATGTGATACCGGTCAGCGTCGGCGCAGTGCGCTACTGGTCGCAACGCTGACGTCAACAGCATTTGAATTGTCGGGGCTCGTGGGCGCAGCGATGCGTGCACGCGCTTCAGCATACGGTCGTTGGCGGGAAACGATCAGCACCGTACTTCGGTACGCACACCCATTGCCGTTGCCCGCGGCGGCGCCACCACAAGGAGTTTTAAAATGAACAATCTGCCATTGCAAGCCAAAGCCGTACAACGCAGCCCCAGCATCTCCGCCATCAGCCAGGGTGTCGCCCCTTCCAGCATTCCCTGCACCCTGTGCAAAGCGGCTTGCGGCGCCTTGAGCGGCACCGCACAGCAACTCTGCCTGATGGCTTGCAACGCCACCGTTTGCTGATCAAGCCAGCAAGATCGAGCCGTTCCGGCTAAGCCCGGCATGCCTGCGGGCGATGAGCTTCTCGTCGCCCGCTCCCCCTGCCGGCATCCCCCCCGACGGACGCAGGACGGCGATGCGACTCGCCACCGAACCCGCCTGTTTCGCGCAGCGCGCATGCCCTTGCGCGTGCCCGTGTCAACGCACAAGCCCGCGCCCCGCACTGCTTGCGCTAAAACAAATCCAGCTGCCCCGCATTACCCTTTTTTACTTTTGCGCCCAGCGGCGGCACCACCAGCGGCCGGCGGAACTGCGTGCAATCGAGCTGCTTGAAGCGGCCGCCCCTGCCGTGCAAGCCCAGCCGGTGCACGGCCTTTTCAAAGCGCTGGCGGATGAGATCAGCCCACACGCCCTCGCCCCGCATGCGCGTACCGAACGCGCTGTCGTAATCCTTGCCGCCACGCATTTCGCGCACCCGGTTCATCACGCGCTGGGCCCGTTCCGGGAAGTGCGCTTCCAGCCATTGCTGGAACAGCGGGCTCACTTCCCACGGCAGGCGCAGCACCACGTAATGGGCGTGGATGGCGCCCGCGTCGCGCACGGCTTCGAGCAGCTGCTCGATTTCCGGTTCCGTCACGAACGGGATGATGGGCGCGATGCTCACGCCCACGGGGATGCCCGCCTCCGTCAGGGTGCGGATGGTGCGCAGCCGCCGCGCCGGAGCGGCCGCGCGCGGCTCCAGGGTGCGCGCGATGGCCGGGTCGAGCGTGGTGACAGTGACGGCCACGGCGGCCAGGCGCCTGGCCGCCATCGGCGCCAGAATGTCGATATCGCGCTCAATCAGCGACGATTTCGTGATCAGCGCCACGGGGTGGTCGCACTCGTGCAGCACTTCCAGCACGCGCCGCGTCAGTTGCCGTTCGCGCTCGCACGGCTGATACGCATCCGTGTTCACGCCCAGGGCGATCGGTTCGGGCACATACGAGGGCTTGGCCAGTTCGCGGCGCAAGAGTTCCGGGGCGTTCACCTTGGCGTAGATGCGGCTTTCGAAGTCCAGCCCCGGCGACAGGCCAAGATAGCTGTGCGTGGGGCGGGCAAAGCAATAAATGCAGCCGTGTTCGCAACCCCGGTACGGATTCAAGGAAACATTGAACGGCAAGTCGGGCGAAGCGTTGCGCGTGAGAATGGTGCGCGCCTGCTCGTCGCTGACCTGCGTCTTCCAGGTGGGAGGCACCGCCTCCCCGGCCGCCTCATCCAGGCCGCCCACGCCCCAGCCATCATCGAAACCGCCGCGCGCGTGCGTCTCGTAGCGCCCTTGCAGGTTCGACACGGCGCCGCGGCCCTTGTGGGCTTTCAGCGATTGCGGCGGCAACATGGCTTGCCCGGCGAAGCTGTCATCGTGCTCTGGAATGATTGCTTTCATGAACGGCCCCATCAACTGTATATACGTACAGTATACTATGCCGCTGCGCGGGCAAGATCAAGGGCTGGCGTGATGCCGTTTCAAGCTTTTTCACCGTGCGGCATGACATAGCTCAACTGCTGTGCGACAAAGCCGTCAAATGCCGCGATCAGGGGAACGAAGCGGGCCGCGTCCTGCTCCAACTGCATCAGGGCATAGCACGTCGCTTCCAGGGTCGATAACTGGTCTGGCGCGTGCGCCTTGCGGATCAGGTAATGGGATGCGGGCGTATCGCGCAGGGGCAGGCGCGGCAGCTGTTGCAACGGCGGATTCAGATACAACATCTTGCGGCTCTTGCGCCAGGTGGCGTCCAGCACCACCAGCCGCACGCGGGCAAGATCGAGCAAGCTGACTGGGTCGAGCGCTGGCGGCGGGGCGATGCCCAGCGAACGGTCCCCGGGCGTATCCGGGTACAGCAACACGTTATGCTTGTCGGCCAGCAATTCGGCGAGCGTATCGGGGGCAAACTGCTCGCCCGTCAGCATGCGGCTGTTCGGCAGGCTCAAGTGCAGCAGGCGGGCACTGCCCTTGGCATTGTGCACTTCCAGCGGATGCTGCAGGATCAGCACTTCCACCGCGTGGGAAACGGGGGCGATCCAGCGGCAGATGCAGCTGGAGACGGCGCGCAGGCAGGCTGGGCAGCGCGCGCGTTTGGCTGGTTCAGCCAGGGAAGACGATGCAGCTGCAGGGCTGGCGGGATGGCTTGAGCTAAGGCTGGAGGTACGGCGGGTGGTCATGGCGGAGCGCGTTCGCGGCTGTCTTCAAGCCGCGATTGTAGCGCCCGCGCCATGCCAAGGGGGAAACTGCGCTTAAGAATCCGTGCTTAAAACTCTTCCCATTCGTCGGCGCCCGAGGCCACCGGCGCCTTCGGCGTGCGTGCGCGCACCGCGTCCGCTTGCGCCGCCTTGTCCGGCGAGGTCGCAGTCACGGCGGGTGCTGGCGCGCGGGATGCTGGCGCGCGTCGCATGGCGGGCTGCGTGGCGGGCCGCATGGCAGCTCGCGTGGCAGCCGCTACTGGCGCAGGCGCCGTCACGGACGGGCTGCTATGGGCGGCAGCATATTGCTGCGTCGCATCGAGCTTGAACACGCCCACGACCTCGGCCAGCCTGGCCGCCTGTTCCTGCATGGATTCGGCCGCCGCGGCCGCTTCTTCCACCAGGGCTGCGTTTTGCTGCGTCACCTGGTCCATCTGGCCGATGGCCTGGTTGACTTGTTCGATGCCTGCGCGCTGTTCATCGCTGGCGTCGGTGATCTGGTTCATGATCTGCGTCACGTGGCTGATGCTTTGCACGATCTCGTCCATGGTGCGGCCCGCCTTGTCCACCAGTTGCGAACCGGCCTCGACCTTTTGCACGGAATCGTCGATCAAGCCCTTGATTTCCTTGGCTGCCGCGCTGGAACGCTGCGCCAGGTTGCGCACTTCGGAGGCCACGACGGCAAAGCCGCGGCCCTGTTCACCGGCCCTGGCCGCTTCCACGGCCGCGTTCAGGGCCAGGATATTCGTCTGGAAGGCGATGGCGTCGATGACGCTGATGATGTCGACAATCTTGCGCGAGGAATCGTTGATCGAGCCCATGGTGCTGACCACTTCCGACACCACCACGCCGCCCTTGCTGGCGATCTGCGAGGCGTCGATGGCCAGCTGGTTGGCGCTGCGCGCATTGTCCGCATTGAGTTTCACGGTGGAGGTCAGCTCTTCCATGGACGACGCCGTCTCTTCCAGCGAGCTGGCCTGCTCTTCCGTGCGTGACGACAAGTCCAGGTTGCCGGCGGCAATTTCGCTCGACGCCGTGCTGATCGATTCGGTGCCGGCGCGCACCTGGCCCACGATACTCACCAGTTTATCGTTCATGTTTTTCAGCGCATGCATCAATTGCCCCGTCTCATCGCGGCTTTCCACGACGATATGGCTGGTCAGGTCGCCAGCGGAAACGGCTTCCGCCACCTCGACGGCACGCGTGATGGGACGCGTGATCGAGCGCGTGATCCAGTAGGCGCAGGCGATGCCCAGCAAGATGGCCACCACGCCCAGCGAGATCAGCAGCATGCGGCCATTTTCGTAGCGCGAACGGATTTGCGCGGCCGTTTCATCGAGCAATTTGGCTTCCAGCAATTCCAGCTTCTTCAGCGACGCCAGGTAGATGTCGCGCTTGACGGCCATGTCGCCTTCGTACAGGCGCTTGCCCAGTTCCAGGTCGCCCGCATTCTTGGCCTTGAACACATTCTTGCGCACTTCCGTGTAGGCCTTGCGCGTGCTCAATACTTCCTGGTACAGCGCCTGCTCGTCCGTGTTCAGCTCGCTCTTGCCGATATCGTTCTGGATTTCCGTGGCGCGTGCAGACGAGACCGCCATTTCCTGTTCAAACTGCTTCTGGTGTTCGGGATCGCTGACTTTCCAGGCGGCCGCCGTGCGCGCCGCGTTGACCTCGATGACCTTGGTCCACTCGGCGATCAGGCGCTCATTGCGCACCTTGACGTTGACGAGCGCATCGGTTTCCTTGCTGGCGCTTTGCATCTGCACGATGCCCACCACGGTCAGGCTGGTCAACAGGAACAGGACGGCGGCAAAACCGCCACCGAGACGTACGCCGATTTTGAGGTTTTTCATTGCGTGATTCCTATCTGAAGAAAACGATGCACAGACGCCACGAAACCGACCTACTGCTACGTACCAATATAGCAGGCATCTGCCGTGCGGCAATCACGAGCGGTGGCGCAACGCGAACGTCGCCACCGGAATGGCAGCGCGCCGCAGCGCACTACTTTGGAGCAGATTGTGAGTGAATCAGAGTGGTATTGCAAGAAATAACATGCAGAAAAGCAACAACCAGAAGGCGCTATGCCGCCACGAACGGGCGGCAGGCAAGCAAGGTCAGTTTTGCTTCACATAGATCAATTTTGACGTGTCAAAACCCAGGCCGCCGGCTTTCTCGATCAGGCGTTGCTGCAAGGCAGGGTCCATGGTGGGCGTGCGCGACAACAGCCAGAAGTACGACTTGTCGGGGCCGCTGATCATGGAATAGCTGTAATTTTGCTGGTCGAGGTCGAAGACGATGTAGGAACCATAGAAGGGGCCGAAAAACGACACTTTCAGGTAGCCCACGTCTTTCTTGTCCACGAAATACGCCTTGCCTTCCGCTTCCTTCCACTTCGCATCCGCATCCTTGTAGCCGCGGTTGAGCACTTTCAGGCCGCCATCCTGGCGCAGGCTGTAATCGGCCGTCACCTGGCTCAGGCCCCGCTCGAACGAGTGGTCGAGGCGCGCGATCTCATACCATTTGCCCAGATAGCGGGTCGTGTCGAAGTGACTGACAGGCACAATATTGTCGGGGCGGCCCACGCAGCCGGCCAGCACGAGCACACTCAGAAACAGCAATTTTTTCATGGTCTTCTCCATCGGGTGAATCAGGGTGGCAACGTCAGGGTTGCAATGCCCGGTCGACGATGCGGCGGATCGCGCCGCTATTTTGCATGCGCACGATGGCCGCATTGAATTGTGCGATAAAGTCATCGCGATAAGGATAGGCGACAGGCCGTTGCGCCGTAAAACCCAGGTGGCCTTGCTGGCTGGCCAGCTGCGCCGTTTCCTCGATTGCCTGCATCGGCGTGCCCGGCGGCCCCTCGCGCCGGATGCGCTGCAATTCCCACTGCGCCGACAGGCGGTCGCTGACATAGCAATCGATGCGTCCGCGCATCAGCTTGAGCAAATTCGTGCGCGTGCCCTTGGCAGGACCGAGCACGATTTTTTCAGCGCGCAGGGACGCCATCAACCCCGCGTCGCCCGGCAGGAAACCGGCGTTCACGCCGATGTGCAGGCCGCCGTAATCGGCGGGCCATTGCCGCAGCTTGCGCCTGGCCAGCACGTCCTGGTTGCACAGCACCACCAGCTGTTCCATCAGCAGCGGCACGGAATAGCGCACATACGGCCGCTCGCTGCGCCAGGAATACGGCGGATACAGGGCGAAGGCCTCGCCCGTCTGCAGCATCAGCAAGCCCCGCTTCCAGGGCACGGGGCGCAGCTGCACCGCATACTGCGGCATCGATTGCGCCGCTTCGCGCACGATCTCCGTATAAATGCCTTTCAGCTGGCCGTTTTCAACGTAGGAGTACGGCGGATAGTCGTCGTCGCCGTAAATCACCAGCGGCACCGCAGTGCCGGCCCGCGCGCCGGCGGCGATGAACAGGCATAGCGCGGCAGGCAAGATGAGCATTCTGGACATGCCCGAAGAGTAGCATGGAAGGGGCCAGCGCCATCACCCGTTTGCACTGTTCGTGCCCAGCATGTCATCGAGCTGCGCCAGGGTATTGGCATCCTTCACGACGGCGCGCAGCCACAGGTGCAGCGGCAGATCGCCCCAGCTGGCGGCCTTCTCGGCCAGGTAGGCGACAGGGCTGTGCGGCTCCGTGCGGCGGAAGAAATCGGCCACCTGGCGCAGCTGGGCCAGCGCCTGCTGGCGCTGCACGATGGCGCCGCCGCCCTCGCCGGCGGCCTGGCCGGCGGCGGGCGGCGCACCGATAAAATCCGCGCCAGGCGACAGCGGCGCGATGAAATGAATGGCGTTTTCCAGCGCTTCGCGCGCGGCGCGGAAACTCGGACCGTCGGCGCCGAAACGCGCATCGACGCTGCGCTCGAACGCCAGCAGCGACTGCATGCAGTACTGCGCATCGGCCAGCAAGCCGTCGGAAAAGGCCCGCGTGTTCCTTTGCCGCGCCGCCTCCATCTGCGCCAGGGTTGCCCCTTCGTCGTGGCGCCCGTCGCCCCAGCCCTGATCGGCCGCGCCCTGCGCTACGCCGGCGGCCGCGCGCTGGCGCGCCGCATCGAAATCCTGCAGCGAATACAGGCCGTCGGCGCCTTCGGTCAGCGGGATCTCGCGCAGCAGTTGCGGCGTGCGCGACAGCAGCCAGAAGACATTGCCGATGCGCTGTTCCTGGTCGCCCTCTTCCGCCGGCGGATACAGGCCATCCCAGTAACGTTCGCACAGGCCGGCCAGCAGCGCGTAGCCATCGCCCAGGCCACGGAAATGGCGCGTCTTCGCGTGCGCCTCGGCCAGCCACACGGCCATGCGCAAATCCTTGCTGCGCGCCGCGATCAGCTGTTCGCAGCGCGTCGCCACGAAGGGCCAGTCGGCTTCCTTCAGCGCCGTCACCCACTCGCCCTGGTCCAGGCTCGGGTCGTCGTGCTGGCGCGCGCGCGCGATGGCGTCGAGCTCCTGGCTGAAGGTGAGGTCGTCGCCGCAGGGGCTGACGGCGCTGACGGGGTGCAGCAACTGCTCCAGATTGAACATGGCGCTCTCCGCGGGGTTATTTGACGACGTTACTTGATGGTGTATTTGAACTGCCCCTGCTTGTTCGCGCTGACGCGTATCGACGCGACCGGCTCGCCCGCGGCCATGCGCGCCAGCACCGCTTCGGCGATCGCCGGCAGCAGGCTGCCATTGAGTATCTGGTCGACGTTGCGCGCGCCCGAATCGACCTCGGTGCAGCGCGCCAGCACGGCGTCGACCAGGCCCGCGTCATGGCTGAACTGCGCCTGGTGGTTGCGCGCGATACGCGCGCCGATGCGCGCCAGCTTCAGGGCGATGATCTCGGCCAGCACCGCGTCATTCAGGGGATAGAAGGGCAGCACCTTCAGGCGCCCCAGCAAGGCCGGCTTGAAGTGCGCCACCAGCTGCGGTCGCACCAGTTCTTCCAGCGCGGCCGGCGTGGGCAAGTCCTGTGACGCCCGGTTCAGGCAGGCGGCCATCATCGCGCCAGAACCCAGGTTCGAGGTGGCGATGATGATGGTGTTGCGAAAATCGACTTCGCGCCCTTCCGCATCATCGAGCACGCCCTTGTCGAACACCTGGAAGAACAATTCCAGCACGTCGGGATGGGCCTTTTCCGCCTCGTCGAGCAGCACCACGCTGTAGGGCTGGCGCCGCACGGCTTCCGTCAGCACGCCGCCTTCGCCATAGCCGACATAGCCGGGCGGCGAGCCTTTCAGGCCGGCCACGCTGTGCGCTTCCTGGTACTCGCTCATGTTGATGCTGATGAGCTTGCGCTCGCCGCCATACAGCAAGTCGGCCAGCGCCAGCGCCGTTTCCGTCTTGCCCGTGCCGGACGGCCCCGTGAACAGGAACACGGCTTGCGGCTTGTCCGGGTCGTCCAGGCTGGCGCGCGCCGTGCGCACGCGCTGCGCCACGGCCTCGATGACGTGGTCCTGTCCCAGCACCCGTTCGCGCAGCGCGCCGTCCAGGGTCAGCACCGTGCGGATGTCGTCCTTGAGCATTTTCCCCAGCGGGATGCCGGTCCAGCCGGCGACGATGCCGGCCACCACCTGCGCATCGACTTCCAGCGGAGACAGCGGCGCGTCGCCCTGCAGAACCGCCAGCTCTTCCTTCAGCGCCAGCAGGCGCGCCGCGCCGATCTCGCCCGGCCGCTCGCCGCGCAGCTGCGCGCGCAGCTCGCCGATCTGCGCCACCAGCGCCTTTTCGCGCTCCCAGCGCTGCGCCAGCGCCGCGACCGCCGCCTGCCCTTCGTCATGCTCGCGCCGCAACTGCGCCAGGCGCGCGGCGCCGGCTTTATCGGGCACTTCGCCATCGGCCGCCTCGCGGGCCAGGGCGGCGATTTCCGCGCCGACGCGCTCCTGGCGCCGGTGCGCGTTTTCCAGCTGCGCCGGCGTGGCGCGCTGGCCCAGCGCCACCTTGGCGCACGCCGTATCGAGCACGCCGATGGCCTTGTCGGGCAACTGGCGCCCGCTGATGTAGCGGTGCGACAGGCGCACCGCCTCGACGATGGCCGCGTCGCGCACGCGGATGCCGAAATGGCGCTCCATCAGCGGCGCCATGGCGCGCAGCATGGCGCAGGCGATGTCTTCGCTGGGCTCTTCCACCTTCACCACCTGGAAGCGCCGCGCCAGCGCCGCATCCTTTTCAAAATACTTCTTGTATTCGCTCCAGGTGGTGGCGGCGATGGTGCGCAGGGCGCCGCGCGCCAGCGCCGGTTTGAGCAGATTGGCCGCATCGTTCTGCCCCGCCTGGGCGCCGGCGCCGATCATCGTATGCGCCTCGTCGATGAAGAGGATGACCGGGTGCGGGCTTTTCGTCACCTCGTCGATGACATTTTTTAAACGGCTTTCGAATTCTCCCTTCACGCTGGCGCCGGCCTGCAGCAAGCCCATGTCGAGCGCGTGGATGCGCGCGCCCTGCAGCACCTCGGGCACGTCGCCGGCGGCGATGCGCAAGGCCAGGCCTTCCACCACGGCCGTCTTGCCCACGCCCGCCTCGCCCGTCAAAATAGGATTGTTCTGGCGCCGGCGCAGCAGGATGTCGACGGCCTGGCGTATCTCCGCCTCGCGGCCGATCACGGGATCGAGCTTGCCGTCGCGCGCCAGCTGCGTCAGGTCGGTGGTGAACTGGTCCAGCGCCGGGGTTTTGCTGGCCAGACTAACAACAGGATCGTCGCCGGTGGCGGAAAGCCGCGGCACGCCAGCGCTTTCCTCCTCGCCTGAGCCGGCCGTGAGCTTGTCCGGATGGTGCTTCAATTGCTCCACGCTGAAGCGGGCGAACAGCTTCGAGCCGCGGTACGCGAGCTGCGACAGTTCCGGCTCCGTCAGCAGCGCCAACAGCAGATGGCGGCTGCGGATGGGGCCTGGCTGCGCCGTGTCCAGCGAGGCGATCAGCCAGGCGTGTTCGAACAGCAGCGGCAAATGGGGCGAAAACACGGGCGTGCGCGCGCTGCCCGTGCGGAAGCCGCCGATCTCGCGGCGCAGGTCAGCCTCCAGCGCCGTCAGGCTGATTTCGCTGCGCCGCGCGATGGTGACGAAATCGCTGCGCTCCTGCTCCAGCAGCGCCAGGAACAGGTGTTCGATATCGACTTCATACTGGCCCAGTCCCACGCAGATGGCGGCGGCGCGGGTGGCGGCCGTGCGCGCCGTGTCATTCAGCTTGGCGATCAGGGTTTTCAAGTTGTTGCTCATGCGGCGGCTCCCTTGCGGTTGATCGAGTAACGCAGCGACGACGGCTGCAGCACGGCGTCGAAATTGACCGTCTCGCCACCGGACCTCACGGCCAGGGTGCCGCTGATGACGAAGCCGACCCGGTTGATGGCGCCCGCTTCCCGTTCCAGGCGGGCGCGCACATTGCGCAGGCGCGGCTCGTGGCGTTCGATGGCGGCCTTCAGCGCGGCGCAGATGCGGGCGCGGTCGTCGCTGCTGGACAAACACATGCCGGCGAAATCGATCAAGCCATAGTTGACGATGGACGCCGCGCATTCCGGATAGGCGTCGAGCGCGCCGGGCGGCAGGGCCACGCGCGTATTGAGCAGCTCTTCCAGGTCGCGCGCCACCGCATCCTTCAATTGTTCCAGCGACAGGCGCGGCGCCACGCCGCCCGCCGCCGCACCGCCATCGCCCATCAGGCGGTCGAACAGGCCAGGTACATAACTGTCCATGCGCTCTCCTGAAAAGTCGGCGCGGCGCAGGCGCAGGTAGCCGCCGCGCGCCGCGCGAGGATGGATCAAGCCACGCGGTTCGCGGCCAGGTCCCAGCCGCCCGAGGTATTGCCGCCGGCGCCGCCCGTCACTTTTTGCTGCGTGTATTTCCACTTCACCTTCGAGAACTTGAAGCCGACGTGTTCACCGAGGATGTCGCCCTCTTCCACGTTCGGCGTGACGGCGCCGATCAGCACATTCTCGATTTCGATTTCAAAGTATTTGACGCGCTCGCCCTGGCCGTCGGCGCGCATGAATTCGAAGCGCGCCTTGGGGATGGTCTTGCCGGCCGAGCAGGTCTGCAGCAGCACCGGCGAGGCCAGGTCGGCCAGCTTGGAAATGACGATGTCCTTGTGCTCGCAGCGTTCGGCCGTGTGGCCGCCGCCCGTCGACGCGGTGGCGGACTTCGGCTGCTCGACGCTCCAGCTGACCGATTTGCACTCGATCCAGTCCTTGTGCTTGTCATCGGTGGACTCGCCCTTGATGCCGTCTATCTGCAGATATACATCGATTGCCATGGTGTGCTCCTGTGGTTGAAAGAGAGGTGGATCAGGAATTGGTCGACTTCGGCAACTCCGCGACCAGTCGGAGCGAAACGGATAATTCATCGAGCTGGAAGTGCGGCCGCAGGAAGGACACGGCGCGGTACACGCCGGGCCGGCCCGGCACTTCATGCACCTGCACGGACGCTTCGCGCAGGGGGAACTGCGCCTTCTGTTCCTGGCTGGCGTTATCGTCGAGCAGCACGTACTGCATCAGCCAGCGGTTCAAAAAATCCTCCACGTTGGAGGCGGCGGCAAAGCTGCCGATCTTGTCGCGCATCATGGCCTTCATGTAATGGGCGATGCGCGAGACGGCAAAGATGTACTGCAGCTGCGACGACAGCACCGCATTCGCGTTGGCCGCGTCGCTGTTGTACTTGCGGCTTTTCTGCGCCGACTGCGCGCCGAAGAACGCCGCATACGCCGTGTTCTTGCAGTGCACCAGCGAGATGAAGCCCAGGTCGCTCAATTCCTTTTCGCGGCGGTCGGTGATCGCCACTTCGGCCGGGCATTTCAGGGCCACGTCGCCCTCGTCCGTCTTGAAGGTGTGGGTCGGCAGGTCGTCCACCAGGCCGCCGCCCTCCACGCCGCGGATGGCGGCGCACCAGCCGTAGTCGGCAAAGGCGCGCGTCAGCTTGCAGCCGAACGCATACGCGGCGTTACACCACAGGTATTTGTGATGGTCGCTGCCGTCGACTTCCTCGACAAAATTGAAACCTTCCACCGTGGTGCCGTCGACGGGATTGAACGGCAACCGGCCCAGGAAGCGGGGCAAGGTCAGGCCCACATAGCGCGCATCCTCGGATTCGCGGAAGGCTTTCCATTTCGCGTACTCGATGGTGTCGAACACCTTGGCCAGGTCGCGCGGCTTGCCCAGGTCGCCGTAGCTTTCCAGGCCAAACAGTTCCGGCGCGGCCGAGGCGATGAATGGCGCATGCGCGGCGGCGGCGATGTGCGACATCTGTTCGACGAAATACATGTCTTCCGGCTGGCGCGAGATGGCGAAGTCGCCCAGCAGCGCGGCGAACGGCGCGCCGCCGAAGGTGCCGAATTCCTCTTCGTAGACCTTCTTGAACATGCTGCTCTGGTCGAACTCCAGCGCGGCCTGGAAATCCTTCACCAGTTCGCGCTTGGTGGCGTTGAACATGCGGATCTGCAGGCGCGTGCCCGTATCGGAATTGCCGACCAGGTAGCGCAGTCCCGTCCAGCTTTGTTCGAGCTGCTGGAACGGCGCCGCGTGCATGATTTCGCTGAGCTGGGCGGAAATCAGGCGGTCGATTTCCGCCACGCGCGCATCCAGCGTGGCCGACAGGCTGCTGGACATCAGCACCGTGCCGTCGAGCACCTGCGCCACCAGTTCCGAGATCAGGTCGCGCGCGCGCGCATGTTCGGCGCCGGACTTGGCGACGCGGCTTTGCTCGACGATCTGGTCCAGCAAGTCGGTGGCGGCCGGCGCATCGGGTGCGGATACAGCGAGGGATTCTGGGGCTTCTGCCTGGGCGCTCATCTCAATCCTCCTGCGCTGGGAACTGCGGTTTCAGGGTGGCCAGGCTGTCCGTGTTGTTCAGCACTTCCGTCAGCAAGTCTTCCAGCTTGTCGTTGCCGGCCAGCTTGTTGCGCAGGTCGGCCAGCTTGGTGCGCGCCTCGAGCAGCTTGCGCAAGGGGTCGACCTGGCGCACCACCGATTCCGGGCGGAAGTCGTCCATCGAGCGGAAGTGCAGGTCGACGGCAAACGTGCCGCCCGCCTCGCCGAGGCGGTTCGGCACGGCGAAACGGGCCACCGGCTCCACGCCGGCCAGCACTTCGTCGAAGTTGTCGCGGTCGAGGGCGACGAACTTGCGGTCCTTCAGGCGCTTTTTTTCGCTGTCCGGATTGCCGCCAAAGTCGCCCAGCACGCCGACCACGAAGGGCAGCTCCTTGTTTTCAATCGCGTCGCCGATTTCGACGTCGTAGGTCATTTGCACGCGCGGCGCGCGTATCTGCTTCAGGCGTTTTTGCACGCTGTCGGACTTGGGCATGTCGCTTCCTTTGCAAGGAGATGGTGGGGATGCCGGCTTATTTCAGGCCGCTGAACGGGTCGGCCGCGCTGCCTTGCGCCGCGCCCTTCGCCGCCGGCGTGCCGGAACCGGCGGCGCGCTTGCCGGCCGCCGGCGGACGCTTGGCCGGCGGCACCAGCACGTCTTCGCCGATGCTCGCGCGCAGCAGCTTGGCCAGGTCCTGCGCTTCCGAGCGCAGCGAGCCGTTCAGATTGTTTTGCCGCGACAGGTCGGCCAGCGCCTTGCCGGACAGGCGCAAGCCGCTGACGGCGACGATGCTGTTGGCGACCTTGTCGTCCGGGTCGCGCTCCAGCGCTTCGAGCGCATGGCCGATGGCGTCGCCGTACTGGCCGCGGTCGAACTTCATCTGCGCCATTTGCAGCCACGGCGCCTTGTCGGCGGGGTAGCTGCTGCCGCCGCCCTTGAGCAGGGTCATGGCCCGCTCGTACTGGCCGGCGCGCGCCGCCGCATCGGCGTCGCTCATCACTTGCGCCAGGGTCGGCGCGGCAGGTTTCTTGGGCGCCGGCTGGTCCGGCGAGGCGCAGGCGGCCAGCAGCAAGGCACTGGCGAGGCAGGCAATACGGGGCAACACGGTGGCTGGCTTCATCGGGGCATTCCTTCACGTGGAGGACGCTACCGCTGGGAAAGATGGGCGGCGCCTTGGTGGAGGCCATTATTGATCGCCAATTTTTTTGCCAGATTGAGATTAATCAGCAAAGAAGAAGTTCCACATCACAGCCGCGTACAGCGACATGAAACCTGATCTGGCGCAGTAATTGTCTTGATCGCTGACTGATTTTGCGCCAACGCAAGTAGGTCGCCCCTGCATGCGTTTAAATGACTGCAGCACATTTATTTCCATTCTTCACTTTGCAAAGAGCAGCCATGCCATTTGACGCCCCGCTCCGCCGCCTGGCCCGCACCGCCGCGCTACTGCTGCTGGCGTTGCCGCTGGCCGGCTGTGCGGGCGGCGCCATCGGCACCCTGGCCAACGCGGCGCTGCAGATGGCCGGCGCGGCCAAGCCGCCGCCCGAACTGCCCGACGCGCAAAAGCCGCCGCGCAACGTCAGCATCCGCCTGCATGCGGCGCAGCGCCTCAACACGGATGCCGACGGCCGGCCGCTGGCGCTGGTGGCGCGCATCTACAAGCTGCGCCAGAGCGCCGCCTTCGAGCAGGCGCCGTACGACAGCTTCCTCGACACGCAGCGCGAAAAGACGGCGCTGGGCGCCGACCTGATGGAAGTGAAGGAAGTGCTGCTGGTGCCGGGCCAGCGCTACGAGGTGCAGGAAAAAGTCAGCAAGGAAGCGTATTTCATCGGCGTCGTGGCCCTGTTCCGCGCGCCTGCGGCGCAGCGCTGGCGCGCCACCTTTGCCGCCGCCGACGCGGAACGCGGCGGCATCACCGTCGGCCTGCACGCCTGCGCGCTCAGCGTGGCCGGCATAGACGGCGGCATGGCGCCGCTGTCCACCCTGCGCTGCCGCTAACGCAGTAACGGCGACAGCGGCGGCAGCGGCACACCACACATTCAAGGAGAAACGCAATGGGCATGGCAGCGAAAATCTTGTGGGGAGAGGGCCTGTTCCTGCGGCCGCAGCATTTCCAGCGCCAGGATCAATATCACGAAGCGCGCCTGCATCACACGGCCAGCGCGCTGCATCCCTACCTGTGGGGCGTGGCGCACATGGAATGGGACCTGGCGGCGCTGAAGACGGGCACCTTGCGCCTGCAAGCGCTGTCGGCGATCTTCCGCGACGGCGAAGTGTTCGAGGCGCTGGGCGACGGCGCACCGGGCAGCGATACCCTGCCCCCGCCCGTGGACCTGGAAGCGCTGCCGCCGGCGGTGCAGGAAGTGACGTATTACGCGGCGCTGCCCATCCTGAACGGCGAAGGCATGAATTACACGGCGCAGGCGTCAACGGCGGGCACGCCGGCGGCCACGCGCTTTGCGCACGCGCTGCGCGCCACGCCCGACCTGTTCACGGAGTCCGCCGTGGCCGACGTGGCCTACCTGAAGAAGAGCGTGCGCCTGATTCCCGACAGCGAGGCGCGCGGCTCCTACGACTGCCTGCCGCTGATCGCCCTGCGGCGCACGGTGTCGGGCGGCTTCGAGCCCGTGCCCTCGTTCATGGCGCCCAGCCTGGCGATCGCCGGCGCGCCGCGCCTGCGGGGCGTGCTGGAACACCTGCTCGACGCCTTGCAGGCGAAAGTGAGCGCGCTGCACGGCCACCACCGGGAACCGAGCCGCAACGTGATCGAGTTCCGCTCCGGCGACGTGTCCTCGTTCTGGCTGCTGCACACGGTCAGCACGGCCGCCGCCGCGCTGATGCATTACGTGCGCCATCCGGCCCTGCATCCGGAGCGCCTGTACGAGGCGCTGCTGGGCCTGGCGGGCGGCCTGCTCAGCTACTCCAAGCATTACACGCTGGCCAGCCTGCCCGCCTACGACCACGCGCAGCCGGGCGCCTGCTTCGACGCCATCGACGGCATCATCCGCGAACTGCTCGACACCGTCATCTCGTCGAAGTATTTTTCCATCGCCCTGCTGGAAGAACAGCCGTCGTACTACCTGGGCAAGCTCGATTCGGGCAAGATCGACCAGCACACCACCTTGTACCTGGCGATCCGCGCCGCCATGCCGGCCATCGAACTGGTGGACGTGGTGCCGCTGCGCGTGAAGGTGGGCGCGCCCGACGACGTGGAAAAATGCGTGCTCACGGCTATGCCCGGCCTGAAATTGTCGCATGCGCCGCAAGTGCCGGCGGCCATTCCCGTACGGCCCGACACCTATTATTTTGCGATTGAAAACCGCGGCGCGCTGTACGAGCAGATGCTCAAGGCGCAGTCGATTTCCGTGTACGTGCCGGCCGGCATACGCGACCTGCAGCTGGAACTGATCGCGGTGACGGCATGAGCCAGCTCATCGAACGGCGCGCGGCGCCTTCCCTGCTGGGACCACGCGGCCCCGTCCCTGCCGGCGCCCGCCATGCCGGCAGCGCCCTGCTGGACCTGATGCATGAAGGCTTTTACATGCTGTTCATGCTGAAGCACGGTTCGGCGCCCGGTGACGAGCAAGGCTTCATGGAGCGCATCACGGCCTTCCTCGACGACTTCGAACGCGAGGCGAAAAAGATCCGCGCCGACGGCGACGACATCGAGGCGGCCAAATATGCGTTCTGCGCGGCCGTCGATGAAATCATCCTGGCCTCGCCCTTCACGCTGCGCAAGCAGTGGGAGCGGCGCCCGCTGCAGCTGCTGATCTTCGGCGACCAGCTGGCCGGCGAACATTTTTTCGACCGCCTCGACGCCCTGCGCGGCAAGGGCGCCATGCGCGTGCAGGCGCTGCAGGTCTTCCATATGTGCCTGTTGCTGGGATTCCAGGGCAAGTATGCGATCGACGGCGGCGAAAAACTCAGCTACCTGACGGCGCGCCTGGGCGATGAAATCGCCCACATCAAGGGCAAGAGCCGCGGCTTCGCGCCGCGCGCGGAACGCCCCGACCAGGTGATCAACAAACGCGGCAGCGACGTGCCGCTGTGGGCGCTGTCGAGCTTTTTCGCCCTGCTGGCCATCTGCGCCTACCTGGGCCTGAAAACGCATCTGACGCGCGGCACGCAAACGACCCTGGCCGCGTATGCGGACCTGGTCAAGCTGGCGCCGCGCCCCGCGCACCTGACAATCACCCTGCCCTGAACACCTCACAGAACCTACTGCGCGTCGAGATTTGCGGCCTGCGATGCTCAATGACTCGGCGTCCCCGTGCATTCGCACACCTGCGCTTCTCGGCCACAACTCTCATCCGCTCGCTACGGTTCTGTGAGGTGTCAAGCCAATCTATTGCGCAATACGGAACTCGATGCGCCGGTTTCTCGCCCGGCCATCGGCCGTGGCGTTGCTGGCCACGGGGCGGTCCGGCCCCTGGCCCGACACCAGCACCGAGTCGGCGACGACGCCCTTGCCGGCCAGGTAGGCGCGCACGGCTTCGGCGCGCGCCTGGCTCAGGGCCACATTGCTGGCGCGCAGGCCCGTGTCGTCCGTGTGGCCGATCACCTCCACCTTGCGGCCCCGCAGCCTGAGCATGGCGGCCGCCATCTCGTCGAGGATGGCCAGGCCGGCCGGCGTGATGGACGCCTTGCCGCTGTCGAATTCGATGATGCGCTTGTCCAGCGCCGCATCGAGCAAGCCTTGTTCGGCCTCGGCCGCCTTGACCCGCAAGCCATTGTTGACGATGTAGGTGGGATTGAGGCTGGTGGCGATGTCGCTGGCGATCTGCTGGCGCTGCGCCTCGTTCGCCACTTCGCCGCGCACGCTGACGTTGTTGCCGTCGATACTGATCTGTCCCCGTGAAATGAGCTTCAGGTTCGGCGCGATCAGCTTTTGCACGTAGCCGTTCCAGTTGGCCGGCACGGCCACGTTGCCGATGGCGATCTGGTCGACCACGCGCTCGGCGCCATACAGTTCGCGCAGGCGGGCCAGCACGGCCGCCTTGCCCGCCTCGTCGGCCAGGGTGCCCGTGACGAGGATCTGCCCCGGCATCGGCGTCTGGGGCGCCTGCGCCTGGGTGTGGCAAGGGGGGGCGGCAAGCAGCAGCGGCAGCAGGAAAATGAGGGGAGATTTCATCGCAATCCTTCAGGCAAAGGTATCGGCAAACATGGCGCAGGCCGAGCGCAGCGACAGCTGTTCCTGCTGCAGGCAGGCGGAAAACCGGCGCAGCGCCGCATCGTGTCCCAGCTGCTCCTCGACCCAGTCGAGCTGGTCGAAGACGATCAGCCGTTCGCAGCCGGCCTGCGGATCGATCAGCGCGCGCAAGCCGTGCGGGTCGGCGCCGCAAAAGCCGATCACCAGCACGGGCGCCTCGTCGAGGTGGGAAAAGAACAGCGCCAGTTCGAAATCGGCCTGGCGCAGGAAGGGCGCGATCAGATGCAGCCAGAAGCTGGCCACCAGTTCGCGCAGCTGCGCGTCCTGCGGCAGCGGCAGCACCAGGCTTTTCTCCAGGCGCGGCAAGCCGCTCTGGCGCACGGGCCGCAGCAGCAGACCCAGGCCCAGCAGCAATTCGCGCACCGTCACGGGAAACGCGGGCGAAGCCAGCATGGCCTGCAGGCCATGCAGCGTCTGCGCCTGCAAAAAGGCGGCCAGGCGCGCCGCGTGGCGTGGCGCGGCCGGTTCGATGTCGACCACGTTGCCGGCCAGCGCCAGCAGGGCCGGCAACGGTTCGGCGCTGGCCACGATGCCTTGCGACAGCTGCTCCACGCGCTGCCACAGGGGCGCCAGCACCAGCGGGCTGCAGGCGACAAAGGCTTCCGCGTCATCGACTTCCAGCGCGCCCATGGCCATGAAGGGAAAGCGCCGCAGCGACTGGTCGCTGCTCGCTTCCAGGCGCCCGGCGATGGCGCGCCGGCTGCGCGTGCCGACGAAGGCAAAGCGCAGCGGCGGCAAGGCGTCGTAATTGAGCTTCCAGCGCGGCTCCACCGTCAGGGCGGTCATCACCTGCGCCAGCCAGTCGTCGAGCAGCTGCACCAGCGCGTGATTGTCGCAAGCCTTGATGAAATCGCCGCGCGCGGGGATCTTGCCAAAATAGCCGAGGCGCACCTGCTGTTGCGCGCGCATCATGGCGCCACTCCCGCTGCCACTGCAGCAACGGCCGGAGCGGCGGCCATCGCCGGCGCGGGCGCGGCAGAAGCGCCGGGCGTGCCGACGATGGTCTCGGGCAGCTGCATGCCGCGAAAGCCCTGCTCCTGCAGCGCCGCAGTCCCGCCCGCGCCGGCGCCCGCCGTCTCGGCGCTGCTGGTGATCTTCAGGTCGACCGCCACGGCCACCTCGCCGCGCGCCCAGCGCAGTTCGAACACGCCGCCATCCTTGCGCTTCTTGGTCGCCGCATCGATCATGCGCTTCAAGCCGAACTGGCCCGGCTCGTTGAACAATTCCACCGTGCGCCCGTCGAAGGTGACGGCCGTGATGCGCGCCCCCTGCCCGCCCGCCGCGCCCTGCGGGCCCGGATGCACCATGTTGGTCCACTGCGCCGGGGTGTTGCGGTAGCGTAGCTGCTGGCCGTCGATCTCCACCGTGTATTCCAGCGTGCCCGGCGCGGGCGACGGCTGGATCTGGAACACGGTTTGCGCCGCCGTCGACGTGGCCGCCACGCCGCCCGCGCCCAGCGGCGCGATCCAGCCGGGAAAGCGCGCCACCACCTGCGGCGACAGGCTGATGCCCATGTCGGCCCAGGTGCGCGGCGCCAGCACGTCGCCGCGCCGCACCACCAGCGGTCCCATGGACGTCGTGACGAATTTCGCCACCAGCCCTTCCGGGCCGAAGAACTGGCCGATCTCCAGGTTGCTCGCCTCGATGCGCGCCGTGGGCGCGAACGGATATTTGTTCGCCAGCGATTTCTGGAACGGCTCATACACTTGCGCCGCCCAGGTCTTGTTGATATCGAGTTCGGCCGGCGCGACGATGACGGCAAAGGTCTGCATCAGCGGGCGCACGAGGATGGGGCGGATCGCCTGCTTTTGCGCGTCGCTCATCCCCGTGAGCAGCTGCTCGTCGACCAGTTTCAGGGCGTCGGCCAGTTCGGAACCGCTGCCTTCCAGGGTTTGCTGCATGAACTGGCGCGCGCCCGGCCCCGGATCGCCCTGGTTCTTCAGCTGGTTCAAGCGGCTGCGCAGTTTCGACAGCGCTTCCAGGTAGGCGCGCATCAGGGACGCATTGTTGTCCCTGGCCGCCACCAGCTTGCCCACGCCGGCAAATTCGCGGCCCACGGGGCCCATGGGCTTGTCCAGGCGGGCCGGGTCGAGCTGCGCATTGAGACCGGGACTGGACGTCAGCGGCGACGGCGCGCGGCGCAGCACGGTTTCCTTGAACCAGGCGACGATGCCTCGCTCGGCCTTGCGCAACTGGGCATTTTGCAGCGCCGGGTTGTCCCACGAGGTTTCCTCGTAAATGGTCGTCAGCAGTCTGGCGACCGGCGACGACTGCGGGTCGCCCAGGCGGTTCATCGCCTGCACGGCGCCGTCAAAGCCTTTCAGGTCGGCGACGGCGACGCCCTGCACGAATTTTTGCCACTCGCGCGCGTAATCGGCCTTGTACATGGCCACCAGGTTTTTCTCGATCTGTTCCGGACTGCCTTCCAGGGTCAGGTCGTCAGTGGAGGCGCTTTTCAGCACCCAGTCGGCGCTTTGCAGCTCGCGGTTGGCGGCGTCGCGAAACGCGCCCTCGACGAACTTTTCCCACGCCTGGCGCGTAAAGGCGCCGGAGACGGCGTAACTGCCCGCCAGCAGCGACTGATCCTGTTCGCCGACGATGCGCGCCACCGTCATGCCGGGAAAGCGCGTCGAGGCGCGCGCCTTCACGTCCGCATACACGCGCTCGCGCGCCGGCATGCCGCGCACCACGCGGCGCAGGTTTTCGCGCGCCTGGTCGACCAGCGCCAGCTTCTGCTCGATGCGCGGCCAGGACGGGTCGCCGACCTGCGCCAGGTAAAACGTCAGCAGCCGTTCGGCGCTGCGTATCATCTGTTCGCGCGGCATGGCGCCACGGTTGCCCTCCAGCCAGCCGCGCCAGAAGCGCGTCAGCTGGTCGTTCAGGTGGCTGCTTTCCGCATGCGACTTATCGGCCAGCATCAGATAGGTTTTCAGCGCATTGTAGGCATCTTCCACGTTCGTCGCGCTGGCCGCCTGGTACTGCACGCTGCGCGGCGCGGCGGAAGGCGTGACGGAAGCGGCGGCCGGCGTTTGCGGCGTGCGCGCCGTGGGCTGCAACTGGTCCGCGCTGGCGTTCATTTCAAACAGCAGGGCTTCCAGCGCGCCCGCCACGGGGGTGAGCATGACCTGGCGCGCGCCGGAAAAGTACTCTTCGCGCAGCTTGCGTTCGAGCAAGTCGCCCTGGTACATGCCCAGGCGCAAGGACCAGGGCCGTTGCGTGCGGTACGCTTCCAGCTGCTCGATGCGGTCCTGCAAGATCTCCAGCGCTTCCAGGCGCGACTGCAAGTCCAGGCGCCGCTCCTGCAGCTTCACCACTTTGTTCAGATCGGCCTCGACGTTGGCCACCAGTTGCCGGTTGCCCAGGTAGGACCAGCTCCAGCCGCCCAGGCAGGCGCCCAGCGACACGGTGGCGGCAAAGAACACGGCATATTTGAAGCGCAGCCTGGCGCGGTTGGCATAGTTGGCCACCAGGTGCTTGTCGGCAAAAATGACCTTGCGGAACAGCTCCAGCAGGAAATAGCCATGCTGGCGCGCACCCGATGGCACCGTGGCCGGGGCTGGCGCGAAAGCCAGGTCGAAGCGGCGCGCCACCTGCTGCGAGGAAGCACTGACGGGCTCGCCCTCCTGCAGCGCGCTGGTAAAGTAAAAGCCGCGGAACACGGGCTGGAACTGGAACGGGTTTTCCTCGAACAGGGTGGCGATGAAGGCGCGCAGGGCCGGCTTGATGGCGGCGAATTCGAGCGGAAAGGTGAAGACGCCGGGCGCCATCGTCTTGCGTTGCCGGTGCGCCATGTTGGCCAGGCTCAGCTCCGTCAAGCCATCGTGCAATTCATCGAAACCCTGGTCGAAGAACGCCAGCAGGTCGGCCGTCGGCAGCTTGCGCTGGTAGGGCATGGTGGCGCCCCAGACGCGTTCGCGCTCGCTGCGTTCGGCATCCGCGAAAAACTCCGTGAAGCCGGCGATCAAGTCCGCCTTGGTAAACACGATGTACAGGGGCGCGAATACTTCCAAGCGTTCGATGACGTCCTGCACGCGCTTGCGCAGGCTGCGCGCCAGTTGCATGCCGACATCGGGGTCGCCGCGCAGTTCGGCGATGCTGACGGCGATGAGGATGCCGTTGATGGGCGCCTTGCGCCGGTATTTTTTCAGCAGGTCGAGAAAGCCGAACCACTCGCCGCGGTGCTCGTCGACGACGGAATAGCGTCCCGCCGTGTCGAGCACGATGCCGTCCGTGGTGAAAAACCAGTCGCAGTTGCGCGTGCCGCCCACGCCTTGCACGATCTTGCCGTCGGCGAAGGGAAATTGCAGTCCCGAATGCAGGATGGCGCTGCTCTTGCCGGCGGCCGGATTGCCGATGATCATGTACCACGGCAATTCATACAGGGCGGCGGCGCCCGACTTGATGCCCAGCTTGGATGTCTTGATGGTTTCGATGGCGGCCAGCATGCCCGTGCGCACGGCGCCCAGTTCGCCCTGCTGCGTGCTGCTGGCCGTCGACGCCGAGGCCGCCTGCGCGGCGGCGATCTCGGCCTCGTTGAGGATGGCCTGGCCCAGCGCCTGCGCATCGCGACGCGCGCGGCGCCGGCGCCACAGCCACAGGCCCAGCCAGATGACAAAAGCCAGCAACAGCAAGGCCAGCGCCCAGATCAGCGCCACTTCCAGCACTTCGGCGCCCAGGTACAGGAACACGGCCAGCGCCACGAAGCCAAGGATGGTCAGATTGCGGCTGTCGGTGAGGAAATGCCAGATTCGTCGCAGCATGATGAGCCCAGGGTGAGGTCGCAAAGCAGGAGGAACGCCGCCGCGCAGCGAGGCGGAGTCGGCCCATGCTGACAGCAATGCGGCGCGCCTTTGTTGACATATGACAAGTACCAGGCGCCAGCGCGCGGCAGGCGCCGCTGTGCTCTTGACGCTGCGCAAGCAAGTTTGCAGCTGTGAAAATCCGACCGCCGCCCGGCGCTAGAATGGCTGGCGCGGCTTACTTGCCCAGCACGCGCGGTTGCGGCAATTCCGTGTGGCCGAAGTCCATCATGGTCCAGCGCCCGCCCCAGCGCAGACCCACCGATTCGGCCGTCACGCCATATAAACGGTAGCCGCGCATGGCCCAGGCATTTTTTTCAGAAATGATGAGCTTTCCTTCATGCATGAATGCGCAATCGGCCGCCAGGCCATACTGGTGATAGCTTTGAAACGCCCTCGCGTTCGTCACGTTCGGGCCGGCCGCCGCCAGCTGATCCTGGCGCGCGGGACTGCGATAGCCTTCCAGCAAGACCATGTCGTAACCATGCACGTCCTTCATGATCTTGAAGACCAGCAGCAAACGCTGCGCGTAATCGTGGTCGAGCAATTGCCAGTTGCGGCTGGCGCCGCCCAGCAGCGGGCGCAGCTGCGTCACTTCCGCCGTGGAAAACAGCAGCGGCGGCAAGGCCGGCGGCGGCACCAGCTGCTCGCCTTTCAGCAAGTCGCTGACCTGGTCATTGATGACGTGTTGCTGGTCGGCATAGCCGCGCAGGGCGATGCGGTCGCTGGACAGCCAGGCCAGCAGCGGCGGCACGATGACCAGCACGCTGCCCGCCAGGCTCAGCCAGCGGTGCCGCCACAGCAGTTGCCAGGCGCGCGCCATGCCCGAGCCCGTGTAGCGTTGCACGCGCTGCCACTGCGCGCCGCTGCCGCCCTTCAAGTGCTGCGCGCGCCGCTGCATGCGCCAGCCCAGGTTGACGAGCGTGTGCAGCACGATGGCGCGGCCGCCGGGAAACAGCAGCAGCCAGCAGGCAAAACAGGCGAGCAAGAAATACATCAGGACGAGGGCGACGAACATGGGGCGCTCCGTAAGGGGAATAGCCGGGGCCGGGCAGCGTGCTCGGCGGTATCGCTAGATCGTAGGCGTCCGCGGCCCGCATGAGCGCGGTTTACATCAAGGTCAGTCGAATTTGATCCACTGCGGAGGTGATATTTTGTCTTTACTGAAAACCGGGGATGGCCAGGCGCGCGGTCCCGACCTGCTGGGCAAGGCCGGCGCGGCTGGCGCGCGCATCGAAGGCAAGGGCATCCTGTCGCAGCTCGAACACGGCGTCGCCGCGCCCGCTGCCATGCCGGCCCTGCGCTGGCGCCCCGGCTGGCGGCACGGGGCCGCAGGCGCGCTGTGCCTGGCGGTGCTGATCACGGCCGTGTTCGCCTACGACACGGAGGTCTTGCCCCGGCCCCGGCCGGCAGCGCCCGCCACGGCCATGGCGGCACCCGCAGTGCCGGCGCCAACGGTGCCGCCACAGGCGGCGCAGGCGGCCACCATCGTCAATATGGCGGCATCGCCCTTGCCCGAGGCGGCGGCCGCGAGCGCGCCGCGCAAGACGCCGCCGCCCGTGCGCCAGGCGGCCGCGCGGCCACAGGGGACGCGGCCGGCTGGCGCGCCCGGCGACAGCGACGTCGCCTTGCTGACGGCGATGGTGGCCCACGCGCACCGGCAAGAAGGCACGGCGGCGCCCGTGCGCGACGTGGTGCTGCGCAGGCAGGAACAGGAGCAGGAACAGGAACAGGAAACGGCGGAACTGTTACGGCGCTGCAAGCAGCTGGGCTTGATCGAAGGCATGCTGTGCCGCTCGCGCATCTGCTCGGGCCGCTGGGACAGCGATCCCGCCTGCCATTGAGGAACTCATGTGTGTCTCGGATGCGTGGCCGCGTCCATGCGGCCTTGCAAAAAGCCTTCCATCAGCGCCAGCAATGCCTGCGGCTGCTCCTGGTGCGGCGTATGGCCGCACTGCTCGACCATGGCGGGCACGGCGTTGAGCGCCTGCGCCACGATCGTGTCGACCTGGGCCGCGCTGCCGTACTGGTCCTCGCTGCCCTGCACCACCAGCGCCGGGCATTCGACGGAAGGCAGCAGGTACTCGATGTTCCAGAACTGGAAACCATAGCTGAGCCAAGTATCCGACCAGGCCTTGAAGATGGTCTCCGTCTTGTCGCCATGGTATTTCGCCAGCGCACGCAGCTTGCCCGCGCCAAACGCCGCGTCCGCCACGCGGATGCCCTCGAGCGTGATGCCCTCGACAAACACGTGCGCCGCTTCGGTGATGATGCCGCGCAAGCGGGGCGGCTGCTGCGCCGCATAGATCAGGGCGATGCTGCCGCCATCGGAGTGGCCGACGAGAAAATGATCCTGTCCCGGCAGCAGTGCCGCCAGCACTTGCGGCAGCTCGCACAGTGCGTAATCGTGCAAATAATGGAGCTGCCGGCGCGCCGCCAGCGGCGACGACTGGCCATAGCCGTGGCGGTCGTACAGCAAGCCGCGGCACCCCGTCGCCTGACATAGCTGCGCGGGAAAATCTTTCCACATCGCACAGCAACCGAGTCCCTCGTGCAGAAACACCAGGCAGGGCTTGGCGGGGTCGCCGTCGATCAATTCGTAATAGATATCGGTTTCGGCACTCAGGTTCAGTATCGGCATGGGCTAGGCTCGCAACGGTTTCCGCATCGGCAGGTCGGCTGAGCCTATTGTGCCATTGTCCTGCGCGACATGCGTGGCGCCCCGTAAAAATAGCCTACGGGAAAAGATCTTGCCGCCTGCCTGCAAGGTGTTTGCGCCAGCACAAGCGAGCGCCGTTTTTCCGGTGGCGCCACCCCCTTTTTGCCCGCGCGTTTGCCTAGAATAGCTTACTCCCACAGCATGGAGCAGGCGGCTACCTTATCAGCCAGGACGTGACACTGGCCGTCACGGCAACAGATAGGGCGTCTTGCCGCACGACGACAGGCGCGGCGTCCAAACTATCGATCAGGAGTACATCATGGAAATGAAAGTAGAACATCGCACCGGCAGCAACCTGGCACTGGAAGAAACCGAGCTGCCGATGGAACAGGAAGGCCAAAGCGCCAAAGGCGCGGCCGCGCAGGACTTGAACCTGAGCCCCGCCGCCTTCACCACCTACTACACGTGGACGGCCAACGGCGTGCATCCTTCGGTCAACTTCGCCAATGCCAACGTGAAAGCCAATTCGCGCGTCTTCCTCAACATCAGCGAATACGGCGCCACTGCCCAGGACCGTTTCATTGGCGCCGCCCGCATGGCCGTGTACAACATTGCGCCATACAATGGCGGCTTCCGGGCCTGGGTGGAAATCTCGTGGGGCAGCCCGCTCAAGGTGCGTTTCGACGTGTTTGTCGATCCCTGATCCGGGAAACGCTGCGCGCCCCCTGCCATCAGCGGGCCGGCGTCGCGCACGCCGCTAACACGGCATGGCCAGCGTGAACGGAAAACCGTGCGCGCATGACAAAAGGGCCACGTGTTGCCACGTGGCCCTTTGCTACTGCTTGTTCTGGCTCCCCGACCTGGACTCGAACCAGGGACCTGCGGATTAACAGTCCGTCGCTCTACCAACTGAGCTATCAGGGAAAGGAGGCCGAATTATATACGTCAAAATTTCCCATGTCCAGTCGTTACGACATGGTTGCTGCATGAGCAGCAAAACAGGCCGCCGGCGAGCCAGCCTCGCCGGATGGCTGCGCCCGTCTGCGCGGTGCCACGCAAGATAGTAGAATAGCCAGGCCTTGCCGATATGGAAGGCGCACAACGGCATGCCGGCAACGGGGCGTCAACCACGCCGCCGCGCGGACATGCGCTTGCAAGCTCACCTTGCCCCTGGCTTACTGCTCTCACCCGACATGACAGAATCAAGCGCAACCCTGGTGGACAAACCCGGCAGCGGCGACAGCTCGGCGGAAATTGCCGAGCATATGGCGGCCGCCATCGTGGCGCGCCAATTGCCGCCCGGTACCCGGCTGCGCGAAGAAGCGCTGTGCCGGCTGTATGGCGTCAGCCGCACCAAGATCCGCGCCGCCCTGCTCATTCTTTCAAAAGATAAATTGATCCGCATGGTGCCCGACAAGGGCGCCTTCGTCAGCCAGCCGACCGAGGCGGAGGCGCGCGACATCTTTGCCGCGCGACGCGTCATCGAAGCGGCCCTGGCGCGCGAATTCGTCGCGCGGGCCAAGCCTGCCGACTACCGGATGCTGGAGCGCCACCTGAAGGCGGAACGCCTGGCGCTGGCGCAAGCGACGCCGCTGCGTTCGCAACTGCTGGGCGACTTCCACGTCTTGCTGGCCGATATCGCCGGCAACGCCGTCCTGCGCGACATCGTGCGCGAACTGGTGGGCCGCAGCTCGCTCATCACCATGCTGTACCAGTCCGGCCATGCCGCCGCCTGCTCGTACGACGAACACGGCCGCTTTCTCGAGGCGGCGCGCAACGGCGACGCGGACCTGGCGGCGCGCCTGATGGTCGAGCACCTGTCGCACGTGGAAGCGGCCTTGCGCTTCGACGGCAGCGCCAGCGACGACAGGAAAGACCTGGTGGCCGCGCTGCTGATGTAGGCCCCGTCATCAAAAAAGGCCGCCCCTGCGGATGCACGGGCGGCCTTTTTGCGATTGCCGCTTTTTCGATAGCAGTACCTAACGCGCGGCTCCGGCCCTGCCCTCCCCGCTATTCGCCCAGGTAGATGAACTTGAACAGGAAGATGGCGGCGATGATGTAAGCCACCACGGACACTTGCTTGCCCTTGCCCGTCAGCAGTTTCAATACCGCATAGGTGATGAAGCCGAAGGCGACGCCGCTGGCCACGGAATACGTAAATGGCATCATCAAGGCCGTGATGGCGGCAGGAATGCTTTCCGTGCTGTCATCCCAGTCGATGAAAGTCAGTTCGCGCAGCATCAGGCACGCCACGTACAGCAGCGCGGGCGCCGTCGCATACGGCGGCACCGTGTGCGCCAGCGGGGCGAAGAACAGGCTGCCCAGGAACAACAATGCAACGGCCACGGCCGTCAAGCCCGTGCGGCCGCCCGCTTGCACGCCGGCAGCGCTTTCCACGAAGGCCGTGGTGCTCGACGTCCCCAGGCAGGCGCCGGCGGCAATCGCCGTGCTGTCGGCCAGCAAGGCCTTGTTCATGCGTTCCATCTTGCCGTCTTTTAACAAGCCGGCACGGTTGGCCACGCCCATCAGGGTGCCCGTCGCATCGAATAATTCCACCAGGAAAAATACCAGCACCACGTTAACGATGCCGATCGACAACGCGCCCATGATGTCGAGCTTGAACAAGGTCGGCTCGATGGCGGGCGGCGTCGAAACGATGCCGTTGAACTGGTTGCCGCCAAAGAAGAAGCTGGCGACGGTGATGGTGAGGATGCCGATCAGGATCGCGCCCGGCACTTCCAGGCGATCCAGCGCGACGATGATGAAAAAGCCGAGGATGGCCAGGATGGGCGCCGCCTGGTGCAAGTCGCCCAGCGCGATGATGGTGGCCGGGTTCGATACCACCACGCCGGCGCTTTTCAGGGAAATAATCGCCAGGAACAAGCCGATACCGACGGTGATGGCCGTGCGCAGCGCGGGCGGAATGCTGTTGATGATCATCTCGCGCACCTTGAACAGGCTGACCAGGATGAACAGGCAGCCGGAAATGAAGACGGCGCCCAGCGCCACTTCCCAGCTCATGCCCATGCCCTTGACCACCGTGTACGAGAAATACGCATTCAAGCCCATGCCCGGCGCCAGCGCGATCGGATAGTTCGCGTACAGACCCATGATCAGGGTGCCGATGGCGGCCGCCAGGCAGGTGGCAACAAAAACGGAGTCTTTCGGCATGCCCGCGTCGCCGAGGATGGACGGGTTGACGAAGATGATGTAGGCCATCGTCAGGAACGTGGTCAGGCCGGCCAGCAGCTCCGTGCGCACATTGGTGCCGTTGTCCTTCAGTTTGAAATAGCGTTCCAGGAACTGCATGATTAACCCCTTGTTTTGGTAAAACCGGGCGCCTGCGTGTGGCCAGTGCGCCTCTTTTTATGACGAAATGACTACTTTCCCGCTGCGCCGGCCGGCTTGAAGGCCCACCAGCGGCTGCCCGCGAAATTCCAGACCAGCCCGATTCCCGTCGCCAGCACCTGCGCCAGCCAGTAATACCAGCCCAGCTGGTGTACCAGCAGCCACATCAGGCCCGTATTGATGCACCAGCCGATGCCCAGCAGGGTGAAATACTTGCTGGCCGCCTCGCCATGGCCCTTGTCGCTCTTGAACGTGAAAAAGTAATTGAGGAGGTAGTTGACGACGGAACCGAGGATGTAGCCGATGCCGGACGCGGCGGCGGCGCTGATGCCGGCCCATTCCACGCCACCCCATAGCACGCTGTATTGCACGGCCGTGCCGGAAGCGCCGACGGCGGCGAAACGCAAAAATTGGTGATGCAGGGAATGGGACATTGTCAATTTTCAAATAAGACGAAAACAATTGCCGGGATCGGGCCAGAATAAAAAATGGCTACGATTGCTCGTAACCATTTTTCAGCCTGCATTTTACTGCAAGTTGCGCCCAACGTTCATATTCGCCGCCGTTTCGACACTTATTCCTTGCGCTGGCGGCGCCTGCGCAGCCACACAAACAATGCGATCAACAGCAAGATTCCCACGATGCCGCCCGGCAGCATGAACGGTTGTGCGCGCGCCAGCACGGGTTTCTCGCCGCCGCTGCGCGCCTGCGCCACATACGCGGGCGTAACGGACACATCCGGGTTGCCATACTGCTTCAGCACGTAATTGGCGATAGCGGCGATCTGCTCGTCCGTCAAGGGTTGCACATACGAACGCTGGTCGAAACGGGGCATGAACGCTTCATGCTCTTCCCCTTCGATCTTGCGCTCGACGCCAAACAAGATGGCCGAGACCAGGTTGGCCGGCGTGCTGCCGCCCGTCGCCGTGTTGTTGAACAGGGCGGGATACGCCTGGCCCGTGCTGCCGGCACCGCTGGCCGAATGGCAGCTGGCGCAGTAGCCGGAAAACAGGATCGCGCCGCTGTTGAGCGAATGGCGCTCGGTGGAACTGGCCATGCCGCGCAGCAGCGGCTCTTCGCTGGCGGCGCTGCCATGGCTGAAGGCAGCTTGCGTCTGCCCCGGCGCGCGCACGGGCGGCACCGTGCGCAGCCAGGCCACGATGGCGGCCACGTCGTCGTCGCGCAAAAACTGCAGGCTGTTCTGGATGGCTTCGGCCATGCCGCCCGCCGCCTGCCCCTTGCCTTCCACGTGGCCCGTCTTCAGGTAAGCCGTGAGTTCCGCATCCGTCCACGCGCCGATGCCGCTGACCTTGTCGGACGTGATATTCGGCGCATGCCAGGAACCGAGCGACGCGCCCGCCAGGGTCTGGCTGCCGATTTCCGCCATCAGCGCGTTGCGCGGCGTATGGCAGGCGCTGCAGTGCGCCAGGCCTTCGGCCAGGTAGGCGCCGCGGTTGATCTGCGCGCTTTTCGTGGGGTCCGGCACGAAGCGTTTATTGTCCAGGAACAAAGTATTCCATCCCAGCATCGACAAGCGCACATTGAACGGGAATGGCAAGGCCGTCTGGCGCGCCGGCGCGTCGACGGGTTGAACGGCCTGCATGAAGTAGTAATACAGGTCGCCCACGTCCGCATCCGTCAGCTGCGCATAGCTGGTGTAGGGCATGGCCGGATACAGATGGCTGCCGTCGGCGCGCATGCCTTCGCGCAGCGCGCGCGCAAAGTCGGCTTCCGTGTAGCGGCCGATGCCGCCTTGTTTCGAAGGCGTGATATTCGTCGCGTAAATCGTGCCCAGGGGCGAATCGATGGCGTAGCCGCCCGCGTACGGCTTGCCGCCCGCTGCCGTATGGCAAGCCATGCAGTCGGAGGCGATGGCCAGGTAGCGGCCCCGCTCGAGGCGCGCATCGGGCTTGGCGGCCGCCGGCGCGGCGGGACGGTCCGGCGTCAGGGTGACGGGCGGCGCCGAGGCAGGCACGGCAGCGATGGCGCCGCCGGCCAGCAAGGCCAGGCCGAGAGCGAAGGACAGGCGGCGCATCATGCTGCCTCCCTTGCCAGGGTGCGGGTGATGTCGTCCGCCGCGCGCAAACCGAGCGCGGCCATGCTGAGGGTGGTGTTGACGACGCTGGCCGACGGCATGGCGCCGCCGCCCGGCAGCCACAGGTTGGCGTGATCGTGGGCGCGGCAATTGCCGTCGACCACGGAATCGGCGCGATTGGAACCCATGATGACGCCGCCCATGATGTGGTTATTCGCGTTCAGGCTGTCGGTGATATGGAATTCCACGGCGCCGAACAGCTTGCCGATGTGCTCCAGCTGCGCATGCGCGGCCTTCGCGCCATCGCGCACATAGTCGCCCACGTCATAGTAGATGTCGGGGCAGGCCAGGCCCAGCGGGTCCTTGCGCGTCTTGCTCAAAGTCAAGCGGTTATGCGCTTCCGGCAAGGGTTCCAGACTGATCGACAGGTCCACGCCGAACGCGGCGCGGCGGCGGATTTCATCGTCGAGGTCCTTGCCCACCAGGCCCAGCTTCAAGGATTGCTGGGTAGCAGGTCCAACGCGGGTGATATTGTTCAAGATCATCTTGTTGGCCGAATACTGCGCGCGGAAGGCGCCGTCGCGCGGCCCCACCAGGCAGCTGCTCTGCGCCGGGCCGCGGCCCGTCCAGATCGGTTCATTGGCGAGGAAGGTACAGTGGAAACCCGAGTGGTCCATCATGTTGCGGCCCACCTGGTCGGAACTGTTGGCGATGCCGTTCGGATTGTTCTGGTTCGCCGCCAGCAGCAGCAAACGGGGCGTTTCAATGCCATTGCAGGCAATCACGAAGGCCTTGCCGGTCGCCATGTGCGACTGTTTCTTCGCGTCATACCAGTGCACGGCCGTCACGCGGTTGTTCTGGTCCGTGTCGATGCGGTAAACGACGGCCTCGGCCAGCACGCCCGCGCCCTTCAGCTCGGCCCGCTCCACGTGGTGGATGCCGTTGTACATGGCGCCGATGGGGCAGATCGGCTGGCAATTGTTATTGCCGCAACAAGTCGGGCGTCCCTGCCATGGGCGCGTCGAGCGGCCTTGCGGAATCGGCACGGAACGGTAGCCGTGCGGGTTGACCACTTCGGCGAAGCGCTTGTCGCCATAGCCCCAGGGCACCATGTCCATCGGATACGGCGCGCTGCGCTCGCTGGGCGACTGCAGCGCGGGATCGTTGGGGCCGGCCACGCCCATTTCCTGCTCGGCGCGGCAATAGTACGGTTCCAGCTCATCGTAGGAGATGGCCCAGTCGCGCCCTACCCCGTAATCGCTTTTCATGCGCATGTCGGACGGCAAATGGCGCCAGCACGACGCGGCCCAGTGCCAGGTCGTGCCGCCCACCGTGCGCAGATAACCCTGCTGGAAACTGCTGCCGCTGGGACCAGACAATTCCACATAGTTGTTTTTTGGAAAATACAGCGGCGCGGGCGCGTTGTCCGCCTGCGGATACAGGCCCTGGAAATCGGAACCGACGCGGTTCTCGAACGGCATGTTGCGCCAGTTTTCCACGGCTTGTCCCCGCTCGATGCGCAAGCCCGCTTCCAGCATGATCACGGAATGGCCTTGGGCGGCCAGCTGGTCGGCCATCATGGCGCCGACGACGCCGGTTCCGACGATGACGACATCGGCGACGACGTCGCCATTACTCTTGAATTGGGGTGATTTCATTTTGCTTGCTTGCCTTTGGTTTCGGGAGTGCCGGTGGTGGCCGGGGCCGGTACGGGTTTTGGCGCCACGGGCGCGGACACGCCCACGGCGGGCGGCGCCTTCAGCCACCACAGGGGGCCGTAATTGCAGTAAGTCGGCACGACCTGGCCATCGGCCACCGTGCGGTACATCAACGCTTCCGCATACGCGACGACGATGGACTTCGTGCCCTGCGCCGCATTTCCGGCGACGGTGCCCGTGTACCAGGCGGCAACGATGGCCAGGGCCAGCTCGCGCAGACCCGCATCGGCGGCGCTGGCGGCCGCCAGCAGGGCCTTGGCTTCCTGGCCCGTGACGAGCAGCGCACCCAGCTGCGGCAAGCGGTCGGCGAAGCCCGGCACGTTGGTGCGCATGGCTTGCTCGATGCGCGCCGCCGTCTCGGCGGACAGGTCGCGGTGGCCCGTGATCGTTTGCGACAAGGTGTAGAACAGCATGGTGGCGGGCGCCAGGCCGGTGGCCGGAGCGCTGGCCGGCGCCGACATGGCCGCGGACAGGGGATTGCTCCAGAAACCGGCCTGCGCCAGCAGGGCAGCCAGGCCGATCAGGGCATGGCGGCGGCTGATGCGAGGAAGGGATGAAACGGATGTTGCAGATGGTTCAGTGCCTGGATGGTTCATGAGACTCCCGCAAGACTTGTTATTTTATTGACTTCGATGATTGCGCTACATTGCATTTGCGCATAGATGGAACCGGTTCCATATTATCCTACAGAAGTAAATAGTCTGCCAATGTAGTACTACTACTGAGACACGGCCCTGGGCAATTCCGGTATGGATTCAGGCATTCTGCGCAGGCAAAACGCCAGTCCCGGCTGGTTGCCCAGGCGGTAATGGAAGTCGAGCACGCTGCCGCCGGCCAGGCTGGGCTTGCCGGGCAAGGCCAGGGGCAGGTTCAGGCTGCACTCATGGTCGCCCAGGACGATATCGCCATGCACGCGGATGCGCGTCAGCAATCGCGGCGCCTGCTCCAGCACGTCGGGCAGGCGGATGGTGGCGGCCGGCAAGCTGTCGCCCCCTTCGTCCTGCCAGGCGCGCAAGGCGTCCGCATCGAGGGTAAACACGCGGCCCCAGTCGGTACACGGCGCATCCGGCGCGCGCCGGTCCAGGCCCAGGTGCACGGTGACGGCCGCCGGCAGCAGCGTCGCCGCAGGCGCTTGCGCGTGCAGATTGCGCAGGATGGCCACCTGCGGCTCCTTGCCCAGCGCCGTATTCATGGTTTCGCTGACGATCACGTCCGGCATGGCGCCGGCAGGAATGCGGCAGGCGGCCGCGTCGGCGCAAAGGTACTCGGCGACGTGGCTGTCCAGGCCCAGGACTGCGATCAGGTCGCGCGCATACGCCAGGGTCTCGGCATGCACGTCGAGGATGGAAAACTGCACCAACTGCGCATCCAGCACGGCCATCACCGGCAAGGCCAGCAGGGCGAACGGGCCGCAACCCGCATACAGCACCCGCACGGGCCGCCCGCCGCTCACGTCCAGGCGCTCGCGCACGGCCTGCGCCAGGCCCTGGATGAAGGCGGCACTGCGGTATGGCTCGCGCGCGCACAGTCCCGCCTGCACGGGCGAGATGGCCCAGCCGCTGGGCAGAAAACTTTCGCCATCGCGCAAGCCGTCCTGCCGGTCCATGGCCAGGCGCGAATGGCGCTCGACGAGCTGGCGCAGCTGCACCGTTTCACCGACCAGGCTGGCCAGGGAGCGCTGCGGATCGCACAGCGCGGCCGCAATGGCGGCCAGTTCCGCGCGCGCCGGATTCACGCGCGACTCCACGGGCAAGGCGGGATAAAGACAGAATGCAAGGCGACCTCCTTGAAATGATTGCAAGTACGCGGAAAAATTGGCAGCATAGCAAATAAATACATGCCTGCTCATTTGCCGCCATCGCAACCACCTACCGGAGCACCGATGCACGCCTTGCCGCTTTCCGCCCTCGCCAGCCTGCCCGCCCCCTACCAGTTGCGCGTCCAGCGCGACGACGACGAAGGCTTTGCCGCCGCGCTGTACGGCTCCACGCGCGACGACTTGCGCCAGATGCCGGCCGCGCCCGCCGTCATCGAACAGCTGATCGCCATGCAGCAGCGCATGCAAAGCCACGGCTATCGCCAGACGTATCCGCACGCCGTGTACCTGGTGCTGCAGCACGGCGACACGCCCATCGGCCGCCTGATCCTGGAGCGCCGGAATCAGGTGCTGCACCTGGTCGACATCGCCATCCTGCCCGCCGCGCAAGGCCAGGGTGCCGGCAGCGCCGTGCTGCGCGGCCTGCAGGCGCAAGCTGCTGCGGAGCAATGCCGGATCCACCTTGCCGTCAACAAGGGCAACGCCGCCGCGCGCGCACTGTACCAGCGGCTGGGCTTTCGCCTGCGCGGGGAAAACGAGGTGCAGGAGCAACTGGAATGGAGCGCGCCATAGTGCCGGCGCAACATACCCCCAGCACCTGGCTGCAACTGCCGCTGCGCTTCGACGTGGCGCGCATGCAGAGCGACAGCGACCAGTTCGCCGCCGGCGAATGGATCAGCCATTTCAACACGGGCGCCTACGACACGGGCTGGAGCTGCATACCGCTGCGCTCGCCTGGCGGCCAGTCCGAGCACATCATGCCCGTCAACGGCCCCGCCTATGCCGCCACGCCGCAACTGGCGTGCTGCCCCTGCCTGCGCGAGGTGCTTGCCAGCTTCGCATGCGAGCTTCACGCCGCGCGCCTGATGGCGCTGGCGCCGGGCACCCTCATCCGCGAGCACCGCGACGCCGGCATGTCGCTGGCCGATGGCCTCGTCCGCATCCATATCCCCATCCACACCTCGCCGCAGGTGCTGTTCACCATCGATGGCGCAACCGTCCACTTCACGGCCGGGCACGCCTGGTACATGGATGCCAGCTGCCTGCACGCAGTGCACAACCGGGGCACGACGCCGCGCATCCACCTCGTGCTCGACTGCATCAGCAATGCCTGGCTCGAAGCGCTGTTCGCCTCGGCCGGCTTCGTGCCGAAAGCGCCCCACAGGTATGGCGACCCCAGCATCAACGATGGCAATGTGCGGGCCGTCATCGCCCAGTTGCGGCTATCGCCCTCGCCCGCCAGCCTGGCGCTGGCCAGCGCGCTGGCTGCCCTGGCCGACGGTAACGCGCCGTGAGCGCCGCGCCGGGCCTGGCCCAGCAGGAACGCTTGCTGGCCAAGGGCGAGACGGTGCCGTGGCACGAGGGCATGGACCTGCGCGGCTGGTATCCGCTGTACGTGGAGCGGGGCGAAACATGGGCGGACGCCGCCATGTGCTGGCGCGAGCTGGGAAAAACACCCTTCAGCGACGCCTTCTTTGTCAATACCCTGGCGCGCCAGCCGCACGGGGAGCGCCGCGTCTGCCGCACGCCGCTGGCGGCGCTGGCGGCGCTGGCGACGCTCGGCGATGGCCTGGCGCCCGACGCCTTCATCTTCCACGTCTCGCGCTGCGGCTCGACCCTGCTGAGCCAGCTGTTGGCATCCTTGCCGCAATGCATAGTGATGTCCGAGCCGCCCGTCATCGACTCGCTGCTGCGCCTGCATCACGACAGCGCCGACCCGGCGGCCAGCGTGGCCCTGCTGCGCCAGGCCATCCTGGCCCTGGGCCAGCGCCGTTCCGGCGCACAGACGCACTTCTTCATCAAGTTCGACTGCTGGCACATCCACAGCCTGGACTTGCTGCGGCAAGCGTTTCCCGGCACGCCCTGCCTGTTCGTCTACCGCGAACCGCTGGCCGTGCTGGCCTCGCACCAGCGCCAGCGCGGCCCGCAGATGGTGCCCGGCATGCTGCACCCGGCACAGCTGCCGCTGCCCCCGCACCAGCTGGCGCCGGGCGATCTCGATGGCTATACGGGCCTCGTGCTGGCCAGCCTGTTCGACGCCGCCCGGTCCCATGCGGCGGCAGGCCAGCTGCAGTTAATTAACTATAAGCAATTGCCCGACATCCTCTTCAGCGATGTATTGCCCCGCTTCGGCATCGCCGCCACAGCGGCGCAGTTGCAAGCGATGCGCGCGCAAGGCGGCGTGCATGCGAAGTACGGCACGGCTTACCACGGCGATCCGCCCGCGCCCGCGGCAAGCGGCCTGGCCGCCATCGCCGCGCAATTGCAAGCCGCTTATCTGGCGCTGGAAGCGTTGCGGCTGCATGCCGGGCAAAGTTAATAATTTTTATAAAAACAACTTTTTAACGAGGAGACATGTCGACGTACCCGCTGGAAACCATGCGATAAATTAGCTGTTCAACTGCGGCGCAGAATGCGCCGGTGCAAGCAACCTGAAACCGACCCTGACACCATGATAAAAAAAATGACATTGGCAGTGCTCTTGACCGCCCTGATTCCCTTCTACGCATGCAAGGCGCAAACCACGGCGGCAGCGACACCCGCTTCCGCGGAAGTCACCACCACCCTGACACCCGATATTGGCGGCATCAAGCAAGTGGTGGAAATCAAGACGGACGACGCAAACAAGCCCGTGCTGCTGTTTTTATCCGGCGGCCCGGGAAGCTCCATGATCAAGGGGGCGGATGCCTTTACGAATCTCCTGAAAAGCAGATTTACGATTGTGCAATGGGACCAGCGGGATGCCGGAAAAACCTTGAAACTGAATCCCTCCCCCACGCAGCCGTCCGTCGGGCAGATGGAGCAGGACACGTATCAAGTCATCCAATTTCTGCGCAAGGAGTTAAAGCAGGACAAAATATACTTGCTGGGCAGTTCCTGGGGCAACGTCCTGGGCTTTGATATCGTCAAGCGTCACCCGGAATTGCTGCATGCCTATTTCGCGTCGAATCCTGTCGTGAGCCAGCTGGAAAGCGAGAAAGAATTGCTGCAAGCCTTGAAAGTGCATTTCAAGGACAATGCCGTCGCCAGCCAGGAGCTGAACAGCATCAGTTTTCCGTTTGCAAGTGACGAAAGCATGTTCTATCTAAGGAAATGGCTTTTTTACAAGGATGGCAAGGCATTTGCGACGAGCGAAGGTTTCAAGACGGGCTTTCTGCAATGGTCAAAGACCTGGTCGCCCGTCTGGAACGAGGTCATGAACATTGATTTGCCCAAGACCTTGAAGAGCGTCGACTGCCCCGTGTATTTCTTCGTCGGCAAAAACGATATCCAGACCTCGACCAGGATCACGCAAGCGTATTTCGACACCTTGAAGGCGCCAAGGAAGGGCTTGTTCTTCTTCGAGCATTCCGGCCATCAGATACACCAGGATGAACCGGTGCAATTTCAAGAAGCCATCATCAAGACCTTGGATGCGACTGCCAAGCCCTGATCCGACGCCCCATGACATGACGCCCTTTTCGGGGGCCGACAGGCTGGCCGGCACACTGCCGGCCTAGTCGCCGGCAATGCTCGCCGCAGCCTTGCGGATCAGCGACGCCACCGCCTGGGCTTGCGAAATGTAAATGGCATGGCTGCCGGCAACTTCGACCACCGTCGAGCCCGCCCGTTCCGCCATCTGGCGCTGCATCGCCGGTGCAATCATCTGGTCCCCGGTCGCGACCAGGTACCAGCTGGGCTTGCTCCTCCACGCTGGCGCGCTGACCACGCCCGTCAAGGCAGCCATCCCCCAGGGCACTTGCGATGCCGCCATGAAGTTGGCCTTGTGCCTGGGGACATCGGCGGCGAAGGCGGCCGCAAACTTTTTCTGGTCGAGCAACAGGAAGCCATCGTGCGGCGGCAAGATCGGCGGCACCGGCGCGCCGGGCGGGGCATTCTTCAGCAAGGAATCGACAGACTCCCCTTGATCCGGCACAAACGCCGCGATGTAGACCAATGCCTTGACCCTGGGATCGTTCCCCGCTTGCGTGACCACGGCGCCCCCGTACGAATGACCGACCAGGACCACGGGACCCGGCACTGCGGCGATGACCCGGCCCGTCGCGGCCACGTCGTCCGCCAGCGATAGCGTTGGGTTTTGCACAATGGCAACGTGACAGCCTTCGTCACGCAGTACCCGGTAAACACCTTCCCAGCCGGACCCGTCGACAAAACCACCATGCACGAGCACGATCGTCGCCGGTCCGGCGCGTGCGATGTCATCCATGTCAGCCCCTCCCGGAAATTGCAAGCGATGACAGAGCCGCCAACGCCTTGTCTCCTCCAGCATAGCGCCAGATGCCTGGTGGTCCATGCGGTGGATCAAGAGCAGGCGACACGGGCGTCTGCGCCGGCCCTGAAATGCAAAAAGCCCAACCGGTGAAGGCTGGGCTTTCTGCTACTGCGTGTTCTGGCTCCCCGACCTGGACTCGAA
>NZ_JAMQGR010000010.1:0-159087 GCF_023703445.1 Janthinobacterium kumbetense | reverse complement strand
CAGGCGTAAAAAAAGGCACCGCTACGCGGTGCCTTGTTCATTTGTCATAACCATTAAAAATGGTAAGCGACTTTGACGTTCATGTAATTGACGCCGCTATTCGGTTTCTTGTAGCCGCCGTTCGAGAAATGCTGGATCTTCGCAGCGACTTCCCATTTGTTATTGAAGATATAGCCAACGCCGATATGGTCGCCGAACTGGAAGTGGGTCGACAGGCGGTTATCGTCGTTATCGTACAGCTTGGACAGCATGTGTACGCCAATGCCGCCTTCCGCATAGAAGCCCAGCTTGTTCGTGTTTTCAAAGCGGAACACGGGGGTAAAGCCCAGGTCCCACAGCTTTTGATGCTGGCCGGGGACATTGCGATAGCTCTTGCCATCCCAGCCGCCGATGCTGGCATCCCAGTAACCGCTCAGCTGTGTGCCATTCGATACAAACCAGGCCTTATCCCAGTTCGAGGTCACGCCGGCGCGTACCATTTGTACCTTCACGCCTTTGGCATATTCGCCGTAGACGGAGTCGATCAGTTTGTCGTCGGCGGCAAAGCCGGCGTTGGCTGCCATCAGCGCGGCAACAGCGGCGATGGATTTGAGGATATTCTTCTTGAAGGACATAGAGGCTTTCATCGTAAAATTGGCCGTAAGGCTCGTCTTGTTTGCGCAGACACCCAGTTTTGCACAGTGTTCCCGCCACCCGTTTGATTTCAGAGGTTCAATTGACATTCTCTACAAAAATCGCATTTCTCGGTATCGGTCTGATGGGGGATCCGATGGTCCGGTGCCTGCTGCGCGCTGGATATTCTGTCACAATTTGGAATCGCACGCACAGCAAGGCCCAAGTCTTGCGTGAGGCAGGGGCGCAGGCGGCCGTATCCGTGGCTGAGGCGGTCAATGGCGCGGACGTGGTCATCTCGATGCTGGAAGCCGGTCCCATCGTGGCGCAGGTGCTGCAAGAGGCGCTGCCAGCCTTACATGCAGGGGCGCTCTGGGTTGATATGAGTTCCACCAAGCAAGCAGAAGCGCAGCAATTTCATGCCACCTTGCAGGCGGCAGGCCATGCCTTCATCGATGCGCCTGTGTCGGGTGGAGTCGGCGGGGCACAGGCGGGCACCCTGGCCATCATGGCCGGCGCCAGCGCCAGCGATTACGCGCGGGTTGACGTGATTCTGTCGGCCATGGGGCGCCCGACCCTGGTGGGGGCGCCAGGCAGCGGCCAGGTCGCCAAGCTGTGCAATCAGCTGATCGTCGGCGCCACCCTGAATATCGTGGCGGAAGCGTTATTGTTGGCGCAGGCGGCCGGTGCCGATGCGGCCGCCGTGCGGGCAGCGATACGCGGCGGTTTTGCCGAGAGCAAGATTCTGGAGGTGCATGGCCAGCGCATGCTGGAGCGCAATTTTGTTGCCGGTGGACAGGTGAAAAGCCAGATCAAGGATATGCACAACATCCTCGCGGCTGCCGAGGCGGCGCACGTCACCTTGCCGGTGACGCAATTGGTGACGCAGCGCTATGAAACCCTTGCCGCCAGCCACCCGACGGCAGACCACGCGGCTGCCTTGCTGGCCCTGGAAGCGTTGAATCCGGGCCTGCGCCTGGGCACCGGTCCGGATAAGCTGAGCTGATTTACGTGACGGGCAGGCTCGCTTCTGCCAGCTTGACCCAGAAACTGGCGCCGATGGGCAGCAGATTGTCATTGAAGTCGTAGCTGCCATTGTGCAAGACGCACGGACCCAGGCCGTGGCCGCCATCGCGGTGCTCGCCATCGCCATTGCCGATGAAGATATAGCAGCCGGCTTTTTCCTGCAGGAAAAATGCGAAGTCTTCCGCACCCATGGTCGGTTCGACATTCGCGTTGACCTTGTCGGCGCCCACCACGCTTTTCATCACTTCCACGGCAAATGCCGTTTCCTTCGCGTGGTTGACCAGCGGCGGATAGTTGCGCTTGAAGTGGAACTCGACTTCGGCGCCAAAGGCGGCGGCCGTGTGCACGGCGATGTCGCGCATGCGCTCTTCGATCAGGTCCAGCACGGGCGTGGTGAAGGTGCGCACGGTGCCGACCAGGCTGGCGTCGTCGGGAATCACATTGGTGGCGCTGCCCGCATGGATTTGCGTGATCGACAGCACGGCCGTGTCGAGCGGGCTCTTGTTGCGCGTGATGACGGTTTGCCAGCTTTGCGCGATTTGCACGGCCACCATCACAGGGTCGATGCCCTTGTGCGGCTGGGCCGCGTGCGCGCCCTTTCCTTTGACGGTGACGTGGAATTCATTGCTGGACGCCATCATTGGCCCTTCCACCACGCTCAGGGTACCCGCTTCCGCGCCTGGCCAGTTGTGCATGCCGTAGATGGCATCCATGGGAAAGCGTGTAAACAAGCCGTCTTCGATCATTTCGCGCGCGCCGGCGCCGCCTTCTTCCGCCGGCTGGAAGACGAGGTAGACCGTGCCATCGAAGTTGCGGTGTTGCGCCAGGTAATGGGCGGCGCCGAGCAGCATGGCCGTGTGGCCGTCGTGGCCGCAGGCGTGCATCTTGCCCGGATGACGTGAAGCATGCTCGAAGGTATTCATTTCCTGCATCGGCAAGGCATCCATATCGGCACGCAAGCCGATGGCGCGCTTGGACGTGCCATGCTGGATGATGCCGACCACGCCAGTGCGGCCCAGGCCGCGTACCACGGGAATGCCCCATTCCGTCAGTTTGGCGGCGACCACGTCCGAAGTGCGCTGTTCTTCGTAGCACAGCTCGGGATACGCGTGCAGGTCGCGACGGATACCTTGCAGCTCGGATTGAAACGCCAAGATCGGATCAACTAGTTTCATGGGACTCTCCTGTGGATGCTGGCGCGCAGCAATGTATGGCGCGCCGGACCGCGCTTGTTTGATCAAAAACAGGCGCGGCTAATAGTGCATTGTAGCCCTTGTTTGCCGGGTAAATCCAGCGCACGGACGTGCCTGCCACGGCGCCAACAGCAAGCGCGCGGAATGGTTTACAGTATCGCCTTCCCCCAACGTTTTTGGATTGCCCCCATGACCACCACCCAAGTGCGCGCCGCCTGCCCGCTCGACTGCCCCGATACCTGCGCCTTGCTGGTCACCGTGACCGACGGGGTGGCAACAGCCGTCAAGGGCGATCCCGACCACCCGACCACGGCGGGCGTGCTGTGCACCAAGGTGTCGCGCTTCACGGAGCGCACCTACCATGCGGACCGGCTGCTGCATCCGCTGCGCCGCGTGGGCAAGAAGGGGGAAGGCAAGTTCGAGCGCATCAGCTGGGAAGAAGCGCTGCAGACCATCGCGGCCCGCTTGAAACCGATCGCCGCGCGCGATCCGCAGGCGATCTTGCCGTACAGCTACTGCGGCACCATGGGCCTGGTGCAGGGCGAGTCGATGTCGTCGCGTTTCTTCAACCAGCTCGGTGCTTCCTTGCTGGACCGCACCATCTGCGCCTCGGCGGGCGCCACGGGCTACCGCTACACGGTGGGCGCCAGCATCGGCACGGACCTGGAACAGTTCCAGAACGCCAAGTTGATCATCATCTGGGGCGGCAACCCGATCGCCTCGAATTTGCACTTCTGGATGCGCGCGCAGGAAGCCAAGCGCAATGGCGCCACCCTGATCGCCATCGACCCCTACCGTTCGTTGACGGCGGAAAAGTGCCATCAGCACGTCGCGTTGCTGCCGGGGACCGATGCGGCCCTGGCGCTGGGTTTGATGCATGTCTTGATTGTGGAAGATTTGCTCGATCATGATTACATCGAGCGCTACACTGTTGGCTACGAGGCCTTGAAACAGCGGGCCCTGGAATGGCCGCCCGAGCGGGTGGCCGAAGTGTGCGGCATCACGGCCACGGAAGTGGTCGACTTGGCGCGCCTGTACGGCCAGGCCTGCCGCTCCGGCGAGGGCGCCGCCATCCGCGCCAATTACGGCGTGCAGCGCGTGCACGGCGGTGGCATGGCCGTGCGCAATATCGCCTGCCTGCCGGCCCTGACGGGCGCCTGGCGCCATCCGGCCGGCGGCATGCAGCTGTCGAGTTCGGGTTCCTTCCCCATCAACCGCAAGGCCCTGCAGCGCCCCGATTTATTGAAAGGCACGCCGCGCACCATCAATATGAGCACCATCGGCGACGATTTATTGAAAGAAAGTTCCGCCGATTTCGGCCCGCAAGTCGAGGCCGTGATCGTCTACAACTCGAATCCCCTGGCCGTGGCGCCCGATTCCTCGAAAGTGGCGCAGGGCTTTGCCCGCGAAGACTTGTTTACGGTCGTGCTCGAACATTTCCAGACCGATACCGTCGATTACGCCGACATCGTGTTGCCCGCCACCACGCAGCTGGAACACGTCGATACGCATGCCACCTATGGCCATCTGTACATGATGGCGAACAATGCGGCCGTGGCGCCGCTGGGTGAAGCGAAGGCGAATACGGAAATCTTCCGCCTGCTGGCCCAATACATGGGCTTTGATGACCCGTGCTTCCAGGAAAGCGACGATGCGCTGGCGGCCAAGGCATTCGATGCGTCGGATGCGCGCGCCGTGCATTTCGACTGGGAATCGCTGAAGCGCACGGGCTGGCAAAAGCTGGCCATGCCGGAAGCGCCATTTGCCGAGGGGCGTTTCCCCACGCCATCGGGCAAGTGCGAGTTGTATTCGGAAGCCATGGCGCTGGCGGGCCTCGATCCCTTGCCCACGTATATCGCGCCGCACGAATCGCTGGCCAGCAATCCCGCGCTGGCGGCCCGCTATCCGCTGGCCATGATTTCCCCACCGGCGCGCAATTTCCTCAATTCCACTTTCGTGAACGTGAAAAGCCTGCGCGCGGCCGAAGGCGAGCCGCACCTCGATATCCATCCCGACGATGGCGCCGCGCGCGGCATCGTGGCCGGCGACATGGTGCGCATCTTCAATGACCGCGGCAGCTTTGTGGCCAAGGCCAGGGTGACGGACAAGGCACGACGGGGCCTGGTCGTGGGCTTGTCCGTGTGGTGGAAGAAACTCGCCAGCGACGGCAAGAACGCCAACGAAGTGACCAGCCAGCGCCTGACGGACATGGGCCGCGCGCCGACCTTCTACGATACGCTGGTTGAAGTGGAAAAGGCTGCCTGACCATGGCGCGCTGGCCGGCCCGCTTGCTTGTCGGCACGGTGTGCCTGCTGCTGGGCGGCTGCACGCAATTGCGCTACTACACGCAAGCGGCGCAGGGGCAATATGCCCTGTGGTCCGGCGCGCGCCCTATCGGCGACTGGCTCGATGACCCGGCTACCGAGCCGCGCCTGAAAGTGCGCCTGGCTAAGGCGCAGCAAATCCGCCGCTTTGCCGTCAGCGAGCTGGACCTGCCAGACAATGGCAGCTACAAGAACTATGCGGCGCTGCGGCGCCCGTTCGTGCTGTGGAACGTGGTGGCCACGCCGGAATTGTCGCTGCAGCCGCTGCAATGGTGTTTTCCCATTGCCGGCTGCGTCAGCTATCGCGGCTATTACAGCAAGGAGGAGGCGCTCGCGTATGCCGATGAGTTGCGGGCCCAGCATTACGACGTGCAGGTGGGCGGCGTGCCCGCGTATTCTACCCTGGGCTGGTTCGACGATCCCCTGCTGTCGACCTTTATCAATTACAACGATGCGGAGCTGGCGCGCCTGATCTTTCATGAACTGGCGCACCAGGTGGTGTACGTGCCTGGCGACTCGGCCTTCAACGAGTCGTTTGCCAGTGCCGTGGAAGAGGCCGGCGTGCAGCGCTGGCTGGCGCGCGAGGGCAACGACAGCATGCGCACGGCGTATGCCCAGTATGCTGCGCGGCGGCAGGATTTCCTGGCCTTGCTATTGAAATACCGGGGCGAACTGGAGTCCGTGTATGCGAGCGACGCCAGCGATGCGGACAAGCGCGCGCGCAAGGCGCAGGTATTTGCGGCATTGCAAGAAGCGTATCAGGTCCTGAAGAAAAACTGGGGTGGTTTTGCCGGTTACGACCGCTGGTTCGAGCAGCCATTGAGCAATGCGCACCTGGCTTCCGTGTCTACCTACAATGAATTTTTGCCCGCCTTTAAAAAATTGCTGGAAGAAAAAAAGAACTTTCGTGCTTTTTATGCTGCAGTGCACACAATGGCCCAGATCAAGAAGCCTGAGCGCAGGCAGGCGCTGGAACAATTGTCCAGCCCGTGACCCGTAAAGATTGTCCCGGACGTCAAGGCGAACGATCCTGCAACAGCGTATTTATCATGTTGCAGTGCAGCACAAAATACCCCTAGAGTTGCCGCTCGAATACTGTTGAAAGCGCTTGCATGGAAGCCCGGCGCCCGATAGCATCGCATTAGTAGCATAGAGCAATTGCTCGTCAGAATGCTCAAACTGACTGCAGGACGACAGAATCCGCAGCAATGATCCGCGCCGGCAGGGTGCGCCGGCTCCCCCACGATTATTCGAGACAAGAGGCACAGGATGGAAAAAATTTGGCTGAAGTCGTATCCTCCCGGCGTCCCCGCCGACATCGATCCTGATCAATATCGTTCGCTGGTGCATTTGCTGGAAGAAGCGTTTCAGAAATATGCGGATCGCAATGCCTATGTCTGCATGGACAAATTTCTCACCTATGCTGAACTCGACACCTATTCGCGCCAGCTGGGCGCCTGGCTGCAAAGCCGCGGCCTGAAGAAGGGGGCGCGTGTCGCCCTGATGATGCCGAACGTGCTGCAGTATCCGGTGGCGATTGCTGCCGTGCTGCGCGCCGGCTACACGGTGGTCAACGTCAACCCTTTATATACGCCGCGCGAACTCGAGCATCAGCTCAATGATTCGGGCAGCGAAGCCATCATCGTGCTGGAAAACTTTGCCCACACCCTGGAACAGGTGCTGGGCAAGACGGCCGTCAAGCATGTCGTCGTCGCCAGCATGGGCGAAATGCTCGGCGGCTTGAAGGGCATGATCGTCAATTTTGTCGTGCGCAATGTCAAGAAGATGGTGCCCGCGTATTCCTTGCCGAACGCCATGCGCTTCAAGCAGGCGCTGGCGCTGGGCAGCCGCATGAAACTCACGCCCGTCGAGCTGAGCGTCCATGACGCTGCTTTCCTGCAATATACGGGCGGCACGACGGGCGTGTCGAAAGGCGCGACCTTGAGCCACCGCAATGTGATTGCCAATGTGCTGCAGAGCGAAGCGTGGTCCGGCGCGGCGCTCGACCAGAACAGCAAGGAGCAGATGATCGTCGTCTGCGCCTTGCCGCTGTACCATATCTTTGCGCTGACGGCGTGCGCGATGTGGGGCACGCGCGTGGGCGCCCTGAATATCCTGATCCCGAATCCGCGCGATATTCCGGGCTTGATCAAGGAGCTGGGCAAGTACAAATTCAACCTGCTGCCAGCGGTCAATACCTTGTATAACGCGCTGGTGAACCACCCCGACTTTGCCAAGCTCGATTTCTCGGGCTTGAAGATCGCCAATGGCGGCGGCATGGCGGTGCAGCAAGCCGTCAATGACAAGTGGCTGCAAGTGACGGGCGTGTCCATCATCGAAGGCTATGGCTTGTCGGAAACATCGCCCGTCGCCACCTGCAACCGCGCCGACAGCACGGCGTTTTCCGGCACCATCGGCTTGCCCGTGCCCTCGACCGACATCGCCATCCTTGACGATGACGGCAAGGAAGTGCCGCTGGGCCAGACGGGCGAAATCGCCATCCGCGGCCCGCAAGTGATGAGCGGCTACTGGAACCGTCCCGACGAGACGGCCAAGGTGATGACCCCCGATGGCTACTTCAAGTCGGGCGACGTGGGCATCATGGACGAGCGCGGCTACGTGAAGATCGTGGACCGCAAGAAAGACATGATTCTCGTTTCCGGCTTCAATGTGTATCCGAACGAAGTCGAAGCCGTCATCGCGGCCCATCCTGGCGTGCTCGAGTGCGCCTGCGTGGGCGTGCCGGACGAACACTCGGGTGAGGCCGTAAAAGTGTTTGTTGTGCGCAAGGATCCGAACCTGACCCAGGCAGTGCTGGCCGCGTACTGCAAGGAACAATTCACGGGTTACAAGCGGCCGAAATACATCGAGTTCCGCGATGAACTGCCGAAGACCAACGTCGGCAAGATTTTGCGTCGCGCCCTGCGTGACGAAACAAAGATAGCAGCATAAACAGTGTGGGATGCGCCAGGAGGCGCGTCCCTTTTACAGATAAAGATGAGGCGAGATGGACAAGATTTGGTTGAAGTCGTACCCGGACAGCGTTCCCGCAGAGATTGATTGCACGCAATACCGTTCCGTCACGCATTTGCTGGAAGAGTCGTTCCAGAAATATGCGGACCGCAACGCCTTCGTGTGCATGGATAAATTCCTCACCTACCGCGAGCTTGACCAGCTGTCGCAACAGATGGGCGCCTGGCTGCAAAGCAAGGGCCTGCAAGCGGGCGCGCGCGTGGCGATCATGTTGCCGAACGTGTTGCAGTATCCGGTGGCCATGGCGGCGATCTTGCGCGCCGGCTACACCGTGGTGAACGTCAATCCGCTGTACACGCCGCGCGAATTACAGCACCAGCTGATCGATTCGGGCAGCGAAGCGATCATCGTGCTGGAAAACTTCGCCACCACGGTGGAACAGGTATTGCCGCATACCCAGGTCAAGCATGTGATCGTCGCCACCATGGGCGACTTGCTCGGTGGCTTGAAGGGCACCATCGTCAACTTTGTCGTGCGCAAGATCAAGAAAATGGTGCCCGCGTTTTCCTTGCCGGGCGCCATCGGCTTCAACAAGATGCTGGCCGAGGGTGCCCGTTTGACCTTGACGCCGGTGCAGCAGGGACATGACGATATCGTCTTCCTGCAGTACACGGGCGGCACGACGGGCGTGTCGAAAGGCGCGATGTTGTTGCACCGTAACGTGATCGCCAACGTGCTGCAAAACGAGGCGTGGATGTCGCCCGTGATGACCAAGGAAATGCGCGCGACCTCGATGGGCTTCATGTGCGCCTTGCCCCTGTATCACATCTATTCGCTGACGGTCAGCGCCCTGATGGGCATGCGCCTGGGCGGCATGAGCGTGCTGATCCCCAACCCGCGCGACATCCCCGGTTTCGTCAAGGAATTGTCCAAGCACAAGATCGTCGTCTTCCCGGCAGTTAATACTCTATATAACGCGCTGCTGAACAATGCCGACTTCGCCAAGCTCGATTTTTCCAGCTATAAAGTGTGCAATGGCGGCGGCATGGCCTTGCAGCGCAATGTGGCCGAGCGCTGGCTGAAATTGACGGGTTGCCCGCTGATCGAAGGCTATGGCATGTCGGAAACGTCGCCTGTGGTGACGGGTAACCGTGTCGACATCACGGAATTCACGGGCACCATCGGCTTGCCTTTCCCGTCGACGGAAGTGGCGATTTTGAACGACGATGGCGTGGAAGTGCCGCTGGGCGAACCGGGCGAGATCGCCGTACGCGGCCCGCAAGTGATGGCGGGCTACTGGCAGCGTCCGGACGAGACGGCCAAGTCGATGACGGCCGACGGCTATTTCAAGACGGGCGACGTGGGCGTCATGGATGAGCGCGGCTACGTGAAGATCGTGGACCGCAAGAAAGACATGATCATCGTTTCCGGCTTCAATGTGTATCCGAACGAAGTGGAAGACGTGGTTGCGTCGTGCCCGGGCGTGCTGGAATGCGCCTGCATCGGCGTGCCGGATGCCAACTCGGGTGAAGCCGTGAAAGTGTTTGTCGTGCGCAAGGATCCGAACCTGACGGTGGAACAGATCCGCGAGCATTGCAAGCATGAATTGACGGCGTACAAGAAGCCGAAATACATCGAGTTCCGCGATGAATTGCCGAAAACCAATGTCGGCAAGATCTTGCGCCGTCAATTGCGCGACGAAAAGAAAGCGGCTTAACTCGCCGCCAAGGCTGTGTCCGCCGCCACGGCTTGCCGTGGCCGGGCGGGCAAGCCGAAGCAGGGACGCAGCCAGTTCACCTTGCTGATCAGCAGCGAGGTGCCCAGCCAGCAGGCAGCCACCGTGCCTGCCAATATCAGCAGCGGCTCGAGCACGGGGCCCAGCTGCAACGGCACCAGCCAGTAGGCCAGCAGCACGATCGCGCTCTGGTGCAAGATGTACCAGGGAAAGACGGCCTGGCGCGCCCATGGCAGCCAGGCAAACGGTTTGTTCAGCAAGGTGTGCGACCAGCCCAGGATGGCGCAGATGGCCAGCCACATGTACAGGTTGCGCATGGGCCAGGAACCAAACGAGGCCCAGGTCAGCAGGTTTTCCGAAGCCACCAGGTCAAAACCCAGATACACGGCAAACGCGCCGGGCGCCAGCAGCAGCGCCTGCCAGCGCAAGCGGGCCAGTTCCTGCCACACTCCCTTGTCATTGCCCAGCCACCAGCCATACAGATACATGGTGAAATAGATGGCGTGCGCGTACCAATCCTTGAGCAGCGCATGGGTTTCCGGATAGCGCAGCTTCAGGAAGACCGTTGCCGCCAGCGTTGGCAGGGCGGGCAGGACCAGCAGGCGCCAGCCGCGCAGGCCCGCAAACAGCGGTCTTGCCTTGGCCAGCAGCGGCTGCAAGGCCACCAGCACGATGGTGTACAGCAACAGATACACCAGATACCACAGATGGTTCCACGTAAAACTGGTTTTCCAGCCCGTAAATGCGCCGGCCGGCCAGGCGTGGCCGCCAAAGTAATGCAGCAGGAATGGTCCATAGCCAGGCTCGACCAGGCCGTTGCTGACGCCCTCGCAATACGGTTGCACGGGAATCACCACCAGCACGCCAAACAGCAAGGGCAGCAACAGGCGCTTGATCCGGCGCCACAGGAACGCACCGCTGGACGCCTGCGTCATCATGGCGCAGGACACGCCGGAAATGAGGAACACGATTTCCATGCGCCACCGGTTGATAAAGACCATGGGAAAGTTCAATGTTTCCGTCAAGTAAGTACTTTTCATGTGGAAGGCGGCGCCATCCAGGTACAGCATGGCCGTGTGGTAGACGATCAGCAGGCTGAAGACAAGAAAGCGCAAGGCATCGATATCGTAACGGCGGGAATCTGTGGTCATGGTCGTGGGGTCCGTCGGCAAGGGAATGCCCCAGCATAGGCAGGCCGCATGGGGTGAACCAGCGAAAAGTGATCAATCGCGGGCTGTTTGTGACGAGCGGTGGCGCTGGGACGGCTTTGGGACCTTACAATCATGCAACTTATTCACTGTCCGCCGCCATGCGTCTCTCTTCCACCGATTTATTGCAACGATATCAACGCTGGCGCCAGATCGCCGAGCCAGCTTTCTGGATCGTCCTGTATCTGCTGCAAACGTCGCTCAACTGCTGGATCAGCTGGGCCGACCGCGTGCGCGCCGGGCTCGATACGCCCTTCTGGGAAGTGGCCGTGTGGGAGTGGAGCAGCAACCTGGTGCTGCTGGCGCTGGTACCGGTGGTGATCCTGGCTAACCAGTTTCGCCCCTTGCACCTGGTTTTCCAGAGGCAGAACCTGCGCTGGCACCTGGCCGCGTCGCTCGTCTACAGCCTGGTGCATGTGCTGGCCATGGTGGCCTTGCGCAAACTGGCTTACTGGAGCGCCGGCAGCGACTACGATTTCGGTAACTGGTGGCGCGAGTTGCCGTATGAATATGTCAAGGATGTGCGTACTTACTTCTCCATTTTATTGTTCACGGGCTTTTACCAGTTGCTGTTGATGCGCTGGCAAGGCGAGGCGACCCTGCTGGGCGAACCCGACGAAGGGCCTGCCGTGGAACCGGTGCAGCAGCCGGAACGCTTTCTGGTGCGCAAGCTGGGCAAGGATTTTCTGTTGCCGGCCTTTGAAATCGAGTGGATACAGGCGTGGGGCAATTATGTGAATCTGCATGTGCGCGGCCACGACTATCCGCTGCGCTCGACCATGGCGGCCATCGAGCGCCGACTCGACGGCAAGCGCTTCCTGCGCGTGCACCGCAGTTACATCGTCAACCTCGATTTTGTGCGGAGCATCGTGCCGCTGGAGTCGGGCGATGCGCGCGCCGTGCTGTCCACGGGCGGCGAAGTGCCCGTCAGCCGGCGCTACCGCGACGCCTTGAAAAGCATAGGCTAGATGCGTTGCACGCCAGCCTTGCCGTCCTGGACGGTGAAACTGGCCAGTGTCGCGATGGCCGACGCGCTGTCGCGCACATTCTCCAGGCCCTGGAACAGGGCCGTGGTTTTCTCCGGCGTGATGTCCAGCAACATATACCCGCGCTTGTCGCTGCGTCCGTAGCGGATGTGCGGGTTCATCGCCACGTACTGCTCCGTGCGTGCTTGCGGGCGGGAACTCGACGTGATTGAGGTACCGCAAAACTCGGTGGCCAGCACGGGATTATCCTTGCCGGCAGGGCGCATGGCGTTGCGGCTCAGTTCGGTGGCATAAAAGGTGTGCACGTCGCCCGACAGCACCAGCGGGTTGCTGGCCTTGCTGCTGCGCAAGGCGTCGAGCAAGTGCTGGCGCGCCATCGGATAGCCATCCCAGCCATCGGTCCAGATGCGTTCGTCGCCGGGCCGCAGGATGGGCACCTGGCTCGATTGCGCCATCAGGGTTTGCTGGGCCAAAATGTTCCAGCGCGCAGGCGAATTGTCGAGGCCGGCTTGCAGCCAGCGCTGCTGTTCCTCGCCCAGCATCGTGCGGTCGGGCTTGCGCAAGTCGGGACAGTTACGCGTGGTAACGGAATTCGAGCCGCCGCGGCCCGGCTTGGCGCAGGCGTGGTAGGCGCGGTATTGCCGGTCGTCCAGCACGTGAAAGCGCGCCAGGCGGCCCCAGTCATAGCGCTGGTAGATGCGCATGTCGACAAAACCCCGCCGGCCCAGCGGCAGCAGGCGCAGCGGCATGTGTTCATAGAATGCCTGGTAGGCGGCCGCGCGGCGCTGCAAAAAGGCAGGCGTGAGCAATTCGTCGCGGTCATTGCCGTAATCGTTGGCCACTTCATGGTCGTCCCAGGTGACGATCCACGGCGCGGCCAGGTGCGCACCCTGCAAGTCGCGGTCGCTCTTGTATTGTGCGTAGCGGGCGCGGTAGTCGTCCAGAGTAAAACTTTCATGCGTGCGCACGGCCCGGCTCGGGTGCTGCAGCTGGTATGGACCCCATTCGTAGATGTAGTCGCCAAGGAAGGCCACCAGGTCGGGCGCGGCGGCGGCGATGTGCCGGTGCGCCGCGTAGGCGCCGAATTCCCAGTGCTGGCACGAGGCGACGGCCAGTTTCAGCGAAGAAGGCATGGCGCCGGGCTCGGGCGCTGTGCGCGTGCGGCCCACGGGGCTGACGGCGTCGCCCAGCATGAAGCGGTACCAGTACCAGCGTCCGGGCGCCAGGCCGCCCACATCGACGTGCACGCTATGCGCGAGGGCGGGCGTGGCCGTGGCCTGGCCCTTGGCGGCGATGCGCCGGAACGCCTCGTCGTCCGCCACTTCCCAGCGCACGTTCAGGACGATGGCGGGCGTGGCGCTGGCATGCAGCGGGTCGTAGCAGATGCGCGTCCACAGCACGACGGCGTCCGGCAAGGGCGAGCCGGAAGCGACGCCGAGCGCAAACGGGTAGCCGGCGCCATTCAGGCGCGTGGCGGCGCTCGCGCTGGAACCGGACAGCACGCTGCCGGCGGCGGCCAGCGCACCGATGCGGGCGGCGCTCTGCAGGAAGATGCGGCGCTGGCTATCCATGCCGTCTGAAAATAAAACGTGGGATTAATGTAACAGCGACAATCAAGGCGACAGCAAGGTCTCGATCGGCGGCACTTTGCGCGGTTTGCGGTCGGAGTCCGTCGCCACATAGATCAGGGTGGCTTCCGTGACTTTCACGATGCACGCCTGCAGGCGGTTGCGCTCGGCATACACCTCGACATTGACGGTGATCGAGGTATTGCCAACCTTGACGATGTCGGCGTAGAAGGAGAGTAGATCGCCGACGAAGACGGGGTTTTTGAAGACGAAGGAGTTGACGGCGATGGTGGCGACACGGCCGTTGGCGCGCCGCGTGGCCGGCAGGGAACCGGCGATATCGACCTGCGCCATGATCCAGCCGCCGAAGACGTCGCCGTACACATTGGCGTCGGACGGCGCGGGCATCATGCGCAATTCCGGCATTTTTCCGGCGGGCAGGCCGGAGGCGAGGCAGTTGTCGGGGCGGTCGGGGGAGGTGCTCATCTTTTATTCTCATGAAAGGCTACAATTGCCCCGATTGAACCATAAAAAGCCGACCTTCGCCATGCGCCGTTCCCAGACTCCCCCTCCGCCCCGCTCGCCAGCTTCCGCCAGCCACAGCGATTTCGCCACCATCAAGACCTTGCTGCCGTATCTGTGGGTCTACAAATGGCGGGTGCTGCTGGCGCTGCTATGTCTGGTGGGCGCCAAGCTGGCCAACGTGGGCGTGCCCCTGATCCTGAAAAAACTCGTCGACGCGATGACGATCACGGCGGCCCATCCGCAAGCGCTGCTGGTGTTGCCGGTCGGCTTGCTGGTGGCGTATGGCTTGCTGCGCCTGTCGACCACCCTGTTTACGGAGTTGCGCGAATTCCTGTTTGCGCGGGTCACGCAGCGCGCCGTGCGCACCATCGCCCTGCAAGTGTTCCGCCACCTGCACGCCTTGTCCCTGCGTTTCCACCTGAATCGCCAGACGGGCGGCATGACGCGCGATATCGAGCGGGGCACGCGCAGTGTCGGTTCGCTCATTTCTTACACCCTGTTCAACATCCTGCCGACCTTGGTGGAAATCACCCTCGTGCTCGGCTACCTGGTCTTGCACTACGACATCTGGTTCACCGTGATCACGGCCGTGGCGCTGGTGTCCTATATCGCGTTTACCGTGCTGGTGACGAACTGGCGCACGCATTTCCGCCGCACCATGAACGACCTCGATTCGAAGGCAAATACCAAGGCCATCGATTCGCTGATTAACTATGAAACCGTGAAATATTTCGGTAACGAGGATTACGAGGCGAAGCGCTACGACGAGGGCTTGCAGCGCTACGAATCGGCGGCCGTCAAATCGCAGACTTCCTTGTCCTTGCTCAATACGGGTCAGTCGCTGATCATCGCCACGGCCGTGACATTAATTCTCTGGCGCGCCACCGTGGGCGTCATCAACGGCACGATGACTCTGGGCGACCTGGTGCTGGTGAACGCCTTCATGATCCAGCTGTATATTCCCCTCAATTTCCTGGGCGTCATCTATCGTGAAATCAAGCAAAGCCTGGCCGACATGGAACGCCTGTTTTCCTTGCTGAACGAGAACCGCGAAATCGCCGATACGCCGGAAGCCAAACCGCTCGTCACGCGGGGCGCGGCCGTGCGTTTCGCGCATGTGGATTTCAGTTATGAAGCCAAGCGGCAAATCCTGTTCGACGTGGATTTCCAGATTCCCGCCGGCACCACGACGGCCGTGGTGGGGCATAGCGGCTCGGGCAAGTCGACCCTGTCGCGTTTGCTGTTCCGCTTCTATGAAGTCGATGGCGGCGGCATCACCATCGATGGCCAGGATGTGCGCGCCATCACGCAGGATTCCCTGCGCGCAGCCATCGGCATTGTGCCGCAGGATACGGTGCTGTTCAACGACACTATCGAATACAACATCGCCTATGGCAAGCCGGGCGCCAGCAAGGAAGCCATCGTGGCGGCCGCGAAAGCGGCGTCGATCCATGATTTTATTGAAAGCTTGCCAGATGGCTACAATTCCATGGTGGGCGAGCGAGGCCTAAAACTGTCGGGCGGCGAAAAGCAGCGCGTGGCCATCGCCCGCACCTTGCTGAAAGACCCGGCCATCCTGATCTTCGACGAAGCCACCTCGGCGCTCGATTCCAAGGCCGAGCAGGCGATCCAGTCGCAGCTGAAGGACATCGCCAAAAACCGCACCACCCTGGTCATTGCGCACCGCCTGTCGACGGTGGCGGACGCCCAGCAAATCCTGGTGCTCGACCATGGCCGCATCGTCGAGCGGGGCACGCATCCGCAATTGCTGGCGCTCGATGGCCTGTACGCGCAGATGTGGCAACGCCAGCAGGCAAATATGGACGACGAGGCGCAAGAGGACGAGTTGGCGGGGCTGGCGCCGGCAAAATAAATCGGGAAGGCGAAATCAGTAGGAAAAATGCTACAGCCGCGCCGATTCAGGCGCGCGTATAGCGCCTATTTGCGGGCAATCGCAGAAAACGGCTAGTCCAGCGCTGAAAATGAAATAAAATTAATTCTATTGGTGGCGTCTGCACCACAGTTGTTTCGTTCGGAGTCCATCCGGTTTGTCCGCCCAGGAGAATTTATGAAATTGACCAAAATCATCGCCACGCTGCTCAGCGTCGGTGTCATCAGCAGCATGTCGCCAGTCCAGGCTCAGGAATTGACCGGCACCTTGGCCAAGATCAAGAAAGCCGGTTCCGTCACCCTCGGTGTGCGTGACGGTTCCGTTCCCTTCTCCTATCTCGATGACAAGCAGCAATACCAGGGTTATTCGATCGACCTGTGCATGAAAGTCGTCACTGCCCTGCAAAAGCACCTGGGCCTGAGCGAACTGAAAGTGGTGATGAGCCCAGTCACGTCGGCCAATCGCATCCCGCTGATGGCCAACGGCACCATCGACCTCGAATGCGGCTCGACGACGAACAACCTGGAACGCCAGCAGCAGGTGGCATTCGCCCCTACCATGTTCGTCATCGGCAACCGCGTGCTGTCGAAAAAATCCTCGAATATCAAGACCCTGGAAGATTTGCGCGGCAAGACCCTGGTCGCCACGGCCGGCACGTCGACCATCAAGCAGATGACCATCCTGAACAAGGAAAAAAACCTGGGCATGACGATTGCCGTCGGCAAGGACCACCCTGAATCGTTCCTGATGCTGGAAACGGGCCGCGCGGTGGCCGAAGCCAACGACGATATCCTGCTGGCGTCGCAAGTGGCCAACTCGAAAAACCCGAACGACTACGAAATCACCAAGGAAGCGCTGTCGGTCGAGCCGTACGGCATCATGCTGCGCAAGGGCGATCCAGCCTTCAAGAAAGTGGTCGATGACGCGCTGATCCGCCTGTACAAGAGCGACGATATCAACCGCATCTACGCGAAATGGTTTACCTCGCCGATCCCGCCGAAAAACATCAACCTGAAATTCCCCATGCCGCCGCAATTGAAGGCGGTCTTCACGAATCCGACCGATTCGGGCGACCCGGCTGCGTATGCGGCCGTACCGGAAGCGCAGAAGACCTCGGACAAACGGAAAAAATAACAAGAGTGCGTAACAAATCGGGGGGCGCAAGCCTCCCGTTTTATTTACGGGACGGGTGGCGGACAAGCCGCTTTCCTTGAGCTGCATGGAAGGATGATCATGAATTACAACTGGAATTGGCGCATTTTCTGGGAGATTTCTCCCGATGGCGTGGGCACGTACATGGACACCCTGTGGTCCGGCCTCGTCTGGACCCTGGCCACGGCCGGTGCGGCGTGGATCATGGCGCTGATATTGGGCCTGGTGATCGGCACCATCCGCACCCTGCCGAACAAATGGCTGGTGGGCGTGGCCAATGCCTACGTCGAATTGTTCCGCAACGTGCCGCTGCTGGTGCAGATGTTCCTCTGGTATTTCGTCATGCCGGAGCTGCTGCCGCCTGACCTGGGCGCCTGGGTCAAGTCGCTGCCGAATGCGCCGTTCGTCACGGCCGTGCTGTGCCTGGGATTTTTTACGTCCTCGCGCGTGGCCGTGCAGGTAACGACGGGCATCGAGGCGCTGCCGCGCGGGCAAAAACTGGCCGGCACGGCGCTGGGCCTGACGCTGCCGCAAACCTACCGCTTCATTTTGCTGCCGATGGCTGCGCGCGTCATTATGCCGCCGCTGACCAGCGAATTTTTGAACATCATCAAGAACAGTTCCGTGGCGCTGACCATCGGCCTGATCGAACTGACGGCCAGCGCGCGCGCCATCCAGGAGTTTTCCTTCCAGGTGTTCGAGGCGTTTTCGGCCGCCACCATCATCTATGTCGTCGTCAATCTGCTGGTGGTGGTGCTGATGCACCTGATCGAAAAAAAGGTCGCCATCCCGGGCTTCATCGTCGCCGGCGCCAAGACGGGAGGACATTGATATGTTCGGTAATTTCGACTTCGATGTCATCTCCCGCTCGTGGGTCTACCTGTTCCAGACCGGCATGGTCTTCACCCTGAAACTGACGGCGCTGGCCATGGTCGGCGGCATCGTGCTGGGCACCCTGCTGGCGCTGATGCGGCTGTCCGGTAACCGCATCGTTTCGGGGGTGGCATCGAGCTACGTCAATCTGATACGCTCGATCCCGCTGGTGCTGGTGATCTTCTGGTTCTACTTCCTGGTGCCGTATATCGCCGCCTGGGTCATCGGCGCGAACGAACCCGTGAAAGTGGGCGCGTTTCCTTCCGCGCTGATCACCTTCATCATGTTCGAGGCAGCCTACTATTGCGAGATCATGCGCAGCGGCATACAGTCGATTCCGCGTGGCCAGGTGTGGGCCGGCCAGGCGCTGGGCATGAATTACCGGCAAACCATGGGCAGCATCGTGCTGCCGCAAGCGTTCCGCAACATGATCCCCGTGCTGCTGACGCAGACCATCGTGCTGTTCCAGGACGTGTCGCTCGTGTACGTGCTGTCGATTCCCGATTTTGTCGGCGCCGCCTCGAAGATCGCCCAGCGCGACGGCCGCCTGGTGGAGATGTACGTGTTTGTCGCCGTCGTGTATTTCGTGCTGTGCTATGCCTTGTCGTTCCTGGTAAAACGCCTGCAGAAACGCGTCGCCATCATTCGCTAACCGAAAAAGAAAGAACAAGATGATTGAACTCAATAACGTCAGCAAATGGTATGGCCAGTTCCAGGTACTCACCGACTGCACCACCAATGTCGCCAAGGGCGACGTGATGGTCATTTGCGGCCCTTCCGGGTCCGGCAAGTCGACCCTGATCAAGACCGTCAACGGCCTTGAGCCGATCCAGCAGGGACAGATCATCGTCGACGGCATCAGCGTCAACGATCCGAAAACGAATCTGTCGAAACTGCGCGCGCGCATCGGCATGGTGTTCCAGAATTTCGAGCTGTTTCCGCATTTGTCGATCCGCGAAAACCTCACCATCGGCCAGATCAAGGTGCTGGGCCGCAGCGCCGACGAAGCCAATGCCAAGGGCTTGAAATACCTGGACCGCGTGGGCCTGCTGTCGCAGCAGGATAAATTCCCGGGCCAGCTGTCGGGCGGCCAGCAGCAGCGCGTGGCGATCGCCCGTGCGCTGTCGATGGATCCGATCGCCATGCTGTTCGACGAACCCACGTCGGCGCTCGATCCGGAAATGATCAACGAAGTGCTCGACGTGATGGTGGGCCTGGCGCAGGAAGGCATGACGATGATGGTCGTCACGCACGAAATGGGCTTTGCCAAGCGTGTGGCCAACCGCATCGTCTTCATGGATCAGGGCAAGATCATCGAAGATTGCAGCAAGGATGACTTCTTCAACACGACACGCTCGGACCGGGCGCGCGATTTCCTCGCCAAGATCATCCATTAATTTTTTTTGAAGTTGAGTACGAATGCCTGTCATGAAACAAATAGCCGGCGCCATGCTGGCGCTGGGCCTGCTCGCCCATGCCCACGCGGCCGACAAGATCGCCGTTGACATCGCCCTGCGCGACGCCACCCTGATCGACGTTGCCGGCGGTCGCGCCGTCAACGGCAAGACCGTGCTGCTCAAGGGCGACAGCATCGTCGCCGTCGTCGACGACGCGCAGTTGCGCAGCTACGCGCCGAAGCAGACCATCCGCCTGCCCGGCAAATACCTGATGCCGGGCCTGTGGGACACGCACGTGCACTTTGGCGGTGGCCCCGAGCTGATCGACGAGAACAAGCAGTTGCTGCCCCTGTACCTGGCGCACGGCATCACCACGGTGCGCGACTGCTCGGGCGACTTGCCCGACACGGTGCTGGCATGGCGCCGGCAGATCAACGCAGGCCAGTTGCAAGGGCCGACCATCTTCACGTCGGGCGCCAAGCTGGAAGGCATCAAGCCGCTGTGGAAGGGCACCATCGAAGTGGGCACACCGCAGGAAGTCACGCGCGCGCTCGACGGCCTGCAGGCGCAGCAAGTGGACTTCGTGAAGATCACGGAAAACACGCTGAAGCCTGAGCTGTACCTGGAAGCGCTACGCCAGGCGCGCGAACGGGGCATGCGCACCTCGGGCCATATCCCTGTGCAGCTCACACTGGAGCAGATGGCCGATGCGGGCCTGGGCACGATCGAACATCAATCGTATTTGCTGCGCGCCACCACGCCGCGCGAGCAGGAGCTGACGGACAAGGTGGCCGCCGGCGCGATGACGGGCAAGGAGGCCATGCACGCAAGCGTGCAAAGCTACGACGAACCGACGGCGCGCAAGGCCTTCAGTTATCTGGCCGCGCGCGGCACGGCCATCGTGCCTACCCTGTGGGGTTCGCGCGTGACGGCTTACCTGGACCGCGAAGATCACACGCACGATCCGGCCCTGCAATACATCGGCAAGGGCTTGCGCGCCACCTACGACTGGCGCGTGCAGCGCGCCGCCAAGGATGGCCCGGAAGCGATCGCCCTGCGTCACGCGCAGTTCGAGCAATCGGCAAAGCTGCTGCCGATTTTGCAGCAGCAGGGCATGAGCATCATCGCGGGCACGGATGCGGGCTTTTTGAATTCCTTCGACTACCCGGGCCAGGCCTTGCACGATGAAATCGGCCTGTACGTGCAGTATGGCTTGACGCCGCAGCAAGCCTTGCAGGCGGCCGTCATCAACGGTCCCCGCTTCCTGGGCAAGCTGGATCGCTATGGCAGCGTGGCGGCAGGCAAGGCGGCCGACCTGCTGGTTCTCGACGCGAATCCGCTGCAGGACATCGGTGCCACGCGCCAGATCCGCCTGGTGGTCAGTCGTGGTCGGGTGTACGACCGCGCCGCGCTGGACCGGATGCTGGCCGATATCCGCGCCTGGGTGGCGAAGCAGGAAGAGCCGCAGGCCAAATCCTGATTCGCGTGTACTCTTGATATTGAAAACGGCCGGCGCATACCGGCCGTTTTGTCGTCCGGGAGGCCGCGCATTCAGGTGATCCTGGCCGGCGGGTCGGCCCGTGGCTGGTAAAATGGCGCTATCCGCAATGACCGCCTGAGAGCAGCCGCCATGTCCACACTCGATCACACCCCCGCTTCCATCACCATCACCCGTCCGGATGACTGGCATTTGCACCTGCGCGACGGCGCCGTCATGGCCAGCGTGCTGCCGCACAGCGCGCGCCAGTTCGGCCGTGCCATCGTCATGCCGAACCTGAAGCCGCCCGTCACCACCACGGCCGATGCCGCCGCTTATCGCGAGCGCATCCTGGCCGCCGTGCCGCAAGGCGTGAACTTCGATCCGCTGATGGTGCTGTACCTGACGAACAACACCTCGCCCGACGAAATCCGCCGCGCGCAGGATAGCGGCATCGTGCAGGCCGTCAAATTGTATCCGGCCGGCGCCACGACGAATTCCGACCTGGGCGTGACGGATTTGAAAAATTGCTACAAGGTGCTCGAAGTGATGCAGGAAGTGGGCATGCCCTTCCTCGTGCACGGCGAAGTGACGGATCCGGAAATCGATATTTTCGACCGCGAAGCCGTCTTCATCAAGCGCGTGATGCGCCCGCTGCGCAGCGCCTTCCCGGCCCTGTCCGTCGTGTTCGAACACATCACCACCAAGGATGCGGCGCAGTATGTGGCCGAAGCGGAAGGCCCCATCGCCGCCACCATCACTGCGCACCATCTGCTGTACAACCGCAACGAGATTTTCAAGGGCGGCATCCGCCCGCATTACTACTGCCTGCCCATCCTCAAGCGCGAAGAGCATCGCCTGGCGCTGATGACGGCGGCCGCCAGCGGCGACGAGCGCTTCTTCCTCGGCACGGATTCTGCACCGCACGCGCAAGGCGCCAAGGAAATGGCCTGCGGCTGCGCCGGCTGCTACACGGCCCTGCATGCGATGGAAATGTATGCGGAAGCGTTCGAACGGGCCGGCGCGCTCGACAAGCTGGAAGCGTTCGCCAGCTTCCACGGCCCCGCCTTCTACGGCGTGCCGCGCAACACGGACACCATCACCCTGAAGCGCGAAAGCTGGACCTTGCCGGCCTCGCTACCGCTGGGTGACAGCCATGTGATTCCGCTCAATGCGGGCGAGCAGATCAACTGGAAAATGGTGTAATTACTCCATGCTGCCATCGATAGACTGGACCCGCCCCTGGTTTGCCACGGTGTTGCCGGCGCGACGGCAGCTGGACTTGCAGCGCGACACGGTGATCGCCGCGCTGAACGGACGGGCGCGGGCGTTGGACTTGCGCAATCCCTCCGGCCTGCCGCTGGCTTTCGTGCCGCAAGCGGACCTGCCCGAAGGCGTCGCCTACGAGGAGTTCATCGGCGCGACGGGCGGCGTGCCCACGCGCGACAATTTGCACGATTTTTTCAACGCGCTCGTGTGGCTCACCTTCCCGCGCATCAAGCGGCAATTGAACGCGCTGCAGGCGGCGCAGATCGCCCTGTCTGGCGTGGGAAAATCGCGTGGTCCCGCACGCGACGGCGCGACGATTTTTGACGAAAATTCCGCCTTGCTGGTGCTGCGCGACAGCGATGCGGGGCGCGCGCTGGATGCGGCGTTGCGCGGGCATGAATGGCGTAGTGCGTTCATTGCGCAGCGCGACAGGTTTGACGCGGGCGGCGACGCCGAGGTCTGGCTGTTCGGCCACGCGCTGATGGAGAAACTGGTGGCGCCGCGCAAGGCCATCACGGCGCATACGCGCGTGATCTTTGCCGGCGATGCCTACTTTGCGCTCGATGATGCGGCACGCCGCGCCTGGCTCGACGAGCGGGTGGCGCAGGATCTGGCGCAGCAAGGCCTCACCACGGCGGACTTCACGCCGCTGCCCGTGCTCGGTTTGCCCGGCTGGTGCGCGGGCCAGGACGACGATTTTTACAATGACGCGGCGGTGTTCCGCCCGAAGCGCAAGGTGGCTGGCGCAGAAAGAGAGCAATAGCATGGAAAATACCGTCCGCTGGGGCATCCTCGGCACCGGCAAGATCGCCCGCGCGATGGCCAATGGCTTGCGTGATGCACCCGGTGCGCAACTGGTGGCGGTAGCTTCGCGCAGTGCTGCCGGCGCGCAGGCCTTCGGCACCGAATTCCGCATCGAGCGTTGCCACGGTTCCTACCAGGCGCTGGCCATGGATCCGGATGTGGATGTGATCTATATCGCCACGCCGCACACCCTGCATGCTGAAAATGCCATGCTGTGCCTGGCCGCCGGCAAGCACGTCGTGTGCGAAAAACCGTTCACCATGAATGCGCGCGAAGCGCAGGCCGTGGTCGATATGGCACGCGACAAAAAACTGTTTTTGATGGAAGCCATGTGGAGCCGTTTCCTGCCCGCCGTGCAGGAAGCGCAGCGCATCATCGCCAGCGGCGAAATCGGTGTGCTGCAGCAGGTGCAGGCCGACATCGGCTTTGTCGCCAATTTCCCGCCCGAGCACCGCATGTTCAATCCCGAACTCGGCGGCGGCGCGCTGCTCGACGTGGGCATTTATCCGCTGTCGATGGCGGCCTTCTTCCTCGGCCCCGTATCGCAGGTACAGGCGCTGGCCGAGATGGGCGCCACAGGCGTCGATGAGCAGGTCGTGTTCTCGCTGCGGCACGCGGGCGGGGGCACCTCGTCCTGTGCCTGCAGCCTGCGCGCGCAGACGCCGACGGAAATGACCATTTCCGGCTGCCTGGGCCGGATTCGGCTGCCCAACCGTTTTTACAAACCCGACCACCTGATCGTCGAAACGATGGATGGCGAGCGCCGTGTCGTCGCCGCGCCCCATCTGAGCAACGGCTATGCGCACGAAGCGATCGAAGCGATGCGCTGCATCCGCGCCGGCTTGCTGGAAAGTCCCGTCATGCCGCACGCGGACAGCGTGGCGCTGATGCACAACCTTGACACCATGCGTGGCCAGATCGGCCTCGTGTACCGAGCCGACCAGGCGTGAACAGGAATCCCATGACATTGCATTCATCCCGTCCCAGCCTGAAAACTGTCCTCATCGCCAGCGGCGTCGTGCTGACCCTGGCGATGGGCGTGCGCCATGGCCTGGGTTTCTGGATGCAGCCGATCTCGCAAGCGAATGGCTGGACGCGCGAAACGTATTCGCTGGCGCTGGCCATGCAAAACCTGATGTGGGGCGTCTTCGGCCCGTTCGCCGGCATGGCGGCCGACCGTTTCGGCACCATGCGCGTCGTCATCGTCGGCGCCATCAGCTACATGGCGGGCCTGGTGTGGATGGCGCTCGTGACGCAGCCCACGCTGTTCATCGTCGGTTCCGGCATCTTCATCGGCCTGGCACTGGCCTGCACTGCCTTTGGCGCCATCAGCGGCATCATCGGCCGCAGCGCGCCGCCCGAGCAGCGCTCGTGGGCCTTCGGCATCTCGTCGGCGGCCGGCTCGTTCGGCCAGTTCCTCATGATGCCGGTCGAGCAGCAACTGATTTCCGCCGTGGGCTGGCAAAACGCCTTTTATGTGCTGGCCGCGCTGGTACTGCTGGCCATGATCCCGATGGCCTTCTACTTGCGCGAGCCGCCCGTGTCGCACGCCAGCGGCCCGCAGCAAAGCGTGGGCGCCGCCTTCAGCGAAGCCATCGCCAGCCGTTCGTTCTGGCTGCTGCTGGCAGGGTATTTCGTGTGCGGCTTCCAGCTGGTGTTCATCGGCGTGCACTTGCCGGCCTACCTGAAGGACCAGGGCCTGATGAATCCGAATATCGCCGTCACGGCACTGGCGCTGATCGGCCTGTTCAACATCGTCGGCTCCTACTATGCGGGCAAACTCGGTGGCAAGATCGCCAAGCGCTACCTGCTGTCGGCCATCTACGTGACCCGCGCCGTGGTCATCACCGTGTTCCTGCTGGCGCCTTTGTCGGCGTGGTCCGTGTATCTGTTCGCCGCCGGCATGGGCGTGCTGTGGCTGTCGACCGTGCCGCTGACGAACGGCATCATCGCCGGGATTTTCGGCGTGAAGCATCTGTCGATGCTGGCGGGGATGGTGTTCTTCTCGCACCAGGTGGGCAGTTTCCTTGGCGCGTGGCTGGGCGGCTATCTGTACGAGCACCAGGGCAGTTACCACATCGTGTGGATGATCACCATCGGCCTGGGCCTGCTGGCCGCGCTGATCAACCTGCCCATCGACGAGCGCGCCGTCAAGCGCGTGGCGGTGGCCGCGTAATGGCCAGCTGGCGCACCTGGCTATGGCGCCTGGCTGGCGCCGCGCTGCTGGCTCTCGTCTTCCTGGCCTATCTGCGTCCCGATTTCATGCTGGACCTGGCGAACCGCTTCTGGATGTGCATGTAGGGCGCTCCTAGACTTTCAGGAATTCCTCTTTGCCGCCCAGCCAGCGCGCCAGGTGCGCTTCCACGGTGGCCGCGGCGGCCGTAGTGGTAGCGTGCAGCAGGTCGTGCGCCACGTCGCGCGCCTGATCTACTAACCATTGATCCGTTTCCAGGTCGGCGAAGCGCAGCATGGCCTGGCCGGACTGGCGCGCGCCAAGAAATTCGCCGGGGCCGCGGATTTCCAGGTCGCGGCGGGCGATTTCAAAACCGTCCGTCGTTTCGCGCATGGTCATCAAACGCTGGCGCGCCACGCCGCCCAAGGGGCCCTGATACAGCAGCAGGCAGACGCTGGCCGCCGATCCTCGCCCCACGCGGCCGCGCAGCTGGTGCAGCTGCGACAATCCAAAACGCTCGGCGTGCTCGATCACCATCAGCGAGGCGTTCGGCACGTCGACGCCCACTTCGATGACGGTGGTGGCCACCAGCACGTGGATATGCCCGGCGATGAAGGCGTCCATCACTTCCTGCTTTTCCGCCGGCTTCAGGCGGCCGTGCACGAGGCCCACCTGCAGCGCGGGCAGGGCTTCGGCCAGCATCATGTAGGTGTCGGTGGCCGTCTGCAGCTGCAGCGCTTCCGATTCCTCGATCAACGGGCAGACCCAGTACACCTGCCGGCCTTCCAGCGCGGCCGCATACACGCGGGCGATGACTTCGTCGCGGCGGTTCTGGTCGATGGCGCGCGTGACGATGGGACTGCGGCCCGGTGGCAGCTCGTCGATCACCGACACTTCCAGGTCGGCGTAATACGTCATGGCCAGGGTGCGCGGAATCGGCGTGGCCGACATCATCAGCTGGTGCGGCACGGCTGCGCTGTCGCCCTTGTTGCGCAGGGTCAGGCGCTGGCCCACGCCGAAGCGGTGCTGCTCGTCGACGATCACCAGGCCCAGTTTGGCAAACAGCACATTGTCCTGGATCAGCGCATGCGTGCCGATCACCAGCTGCGCTTCACCCGATTCGATCAGGGCCAGCGCCGCCGTCTTTTCTTTTTTCTTCAGGCTGCCCGTCAGCCAGGCCACCTTCACGCCCAGCGGCTCCATCCAGGCGGCGATCTTGCGGAAGTGCTGCTCGGCCAGTATCTCCGTGGGCGCCATCAGCGCGGCCTGGTAGCCGCTGTCGATGGCTTGCGTGGCCGACAGGGCGGCGACGACCGTCTTGCCGCTGCCAACGTCGCCCTGCAGCAGGCGCTGCATCGGGTAGGGCTGGCGCAGGTCGGCGCGGATTTCCTCGAGCACGCGCGCCTGCGCACCCGTCAGCTTGAAGGGCAGGGCGGTGCCGAAGGCGTTCGATAAAGTCCCGACGACGGGCAGCGAGGCGGCGCCTTTCGAGCGGCGCGCGCGCTGGGCGCGTTTGAGCGACAGCTGCTGCGCCAGCAGTTCATCGAACTTCATGCGCACCCAGGCCGGGTGCGAGCGGTCCATCAGCGCGCTTTCATCGATGTCCTGCGGCGGATAGTGCAGCAGGTGCACGGCGGCGCGGAACGGCGACAGCTGCATGTCGCGCAGCAGATGATCGGGCAAGGTGTCTTGCCAGTCGATGCGGCGCATGGCGTCGGCGATTTCGCGCCGCAGCACGTGCTGCGACAGGCCTTCGCCGGACGGGTACACGGGCGTCAGGGCCGTGGGCAGCGGCGCGCCTTCGTTGACCACCTTATACGTCGGGTGCACCATCTCGGCGCCGAAAAAGCCGTGTTTGAGTTCGGCGCGCGCGCGTACCCGCGTGCCTTCGGCCAGTTGTTTGACCTGGCTGCCGTAGAAATTCATGAAGCGCAGCAGCAAATTGCCCGTTTCATCGGCGATCGTCACCAGCAATTGCTTGCGCGGCTTGAAATTGACTTCGCACTTGGTGACGATGCCCTCGACTTGCCACGACTCGCCGCCGCGCAGGCAGGCGTCGCGTATCGTGTAGACCTTGGTTTCGTCCTCGTAGCGCATCGGCAGGTGCAGCACCAGGTCCATATCCGTGCGCAAGCCCAGTTTGGCCAGCCGGCTTTCCGTGCTGACCACTTTTTTGGCGGCTTTCGGCTTCGCGGCCGGCTTGGCTGCGGGAGGAAGATCGGGCTTTGGATCGGACATATGCAAGGTTTTGGTGCCGCTAGCGTAAAATAGAGGGTTGTCCGGCACACCCTGTGCGTACCGCAGTCGTAGTTGTTGCGGCGGATTATTGTAATGCCTGTATAGGCGCACAGTATAGTGCCAGATGTTCCATTGCGCACTCCTAATCATTTTTGACGTACTTTTGAAGCAAAACGCATGTATTCGCTTTCCGATTTCGATTTTAATTTGCCGCAAGAAAACATTGCGCAAACTCCGTTGGCCGAGCGCAGCGCCTCGCGCCTGTTGCATCTGGACGGCGACGCCTTGGTTGACCGCTGCTTTGCCGATATCGTCGGGCTGTTGCAGGCGGGCGACCTGCTGGTGATGAACGATACGCGCGTGCTCAAAGCGCGCTTCTTCGGCGTCAAGGAAAGCGGCGGCAAGATCGAGGCGCTCGTCGAGCGCGTGCTCGATGATCGCACCGTGCTGGCTCAGGTGCGCGCCTCGAAGTCGCCGCCGCCCGGTTGCCGCATCCGCCTGGCCGATGCCTTCGACGTGACCGTCGGCCAGCGCGCCGGCGAATTCTTTACGCTGCACTTCGACGCCGACGTGTTCGAGCTGATCGAGGCGCATGGCCGTTTGCCGTTGCCGCCCTACATCGAGCACGATGCGGACGAATTTGACGAAACGCGCTACCAGACCGTGTTCAACAAGGTGCCCGGCGCCGTGGCGGCACCGACGGCCGGCCTGCATTTCGACCAGGCCCTGCTCGACCAGCTGAAAGCGAAGGGCGTCAACTTTGCCTATGTGACCCTGCACGTGGGCGCCGGCACCTTCCAGCCCGTGCGCACGGAGGTGTTGGCCGAACACAAGATGCATACCGAGTGGTACACCATGCCGCAGGAAACCGTCGACGCCGTGCGCGCCGCCCAACTTGCCGGGCGCGACGTGGTCGCCGTCGGCACGACCAGCCTGCGCGCGCTGGAATCGGCCTCGCAAAGCGGCCAGCTGGTGGCGGGCAGCGCCGATACGGCCCTGTTCATCACGCCCGGCTATGCATTTAAAACGGTAACGCGCCTGATCACCAACTTCCATTTGCCGAAGTCGACCCTGCTGATGCTGGTGTCGGCCTTTGCCGGCTATGAGCCGATCCGCAGCGCCTACGCGCATGCGATCGCGCAGAATTACCGTTTCTTCAGCTATGGCGACGCGATGCTGCTCACCACGCAATCGCGCGCTGCGCTGAACCTTGATACTCCCGTGAAAGACTGACATGCTGGAATTTAAACTACTCAAGACCGACACGAGCGGCCTGACCAAGGCACGCCGCGGCACCTTGAAACTCAACCATGGTGTCGTGCAGACGCCGATCTTCATGCCAGTGGGCACTTACGGTTCCGTGAAAGCCATGTCGCCGCTGGAACTCAACGAGATTGACGCGCAGATCATCCTGGGTAACACGTTTCACTTGTGGTTGCGTCCAGGCAACACCGTCATGGAGAAATTCGGCGGCTTGCATGGCTTCATGGGCTGGAACAAGCCGATCCTGACGGATTCGGGCGGCTTCCAGGTGTTTTCGCTGGGCGCCATGCGCAAGATCACGGAAGAGGGCGTGCATTTCAATTCGCCCATCAATGGCGATAAACTGTTCCTCTCGCCGGAAGTGTCGATGCAGGTGCAGCGCGTCTTGAATTCCGACATCGTCATGCAGTTCGACGAATGCACGCCGTACGAAATCCAGGGCCGTCCGGCCACCATCGAGGAAGCGGCCAAGTCCATGCGCATGTCCCTGCGCTGGGCGCAGCGCTCGAAGGATGAGTTCCACCGCGGCGAAAACCCGAATGCGCTGTTTGGCATCGTGCAGGGCGGCATGTTCGAAATGCTGCGCGATGAGTCGCTGGCCAAGCTGGAAGAGATCGATTTCCCCGGCATCGCCATCGGCGGCCTGTCCGTCGGCGAGCCGAAGGAAGACATGATGCGCATGCTGGCCCACGTGGGTCCGCGCTTGCCGGCCAACAAGCCGCATTATCTGATGGGCGTGGGTACGCCGGAAGACCTGGTGGCGGGCGTGTCGAACGGCATCGACATGTTCGACTGCGTCATGCCGACGCGTAACGCCCGCAATGGCTGGCTGTTTACCCGTTTTGGCGACATCAAGATCAAGAACGCCAAGTACAAGGAAGACCAGGCGCCGCTGGACGAGACCTGCAGCTGCTACGCCTGCCGCAATTTCTCGCGCGCGTACCTGCACCATTTGCACCGTTCCAAGGAAATCCTCGGTGCGCGCCTGAACACCATCCACAACCTGCATTACTACCTGGACTTGATGCGTCAGATGCGCGAGGCGCTGGACGAAGACCGTTTCCACGCGTTTACCCTGCAATTCCATGCGGAACGCGCACGCGGAACTTAAGAAAAGCTTAGCTTGAGCCCTGGCTGCGGCATGGCCGGAAGTTTTGTGTATTGGTGCTTGGACTGGGGCGATAAAGCATTGCATAATGCTTTTTTAGCCCCATTTAAAGTTGCCATGGCTGCAATTCGGGTTATGACGTATAGCCAATGCTAGAATACAGCGCTATTTTTTCAAACTGATTAGAACTGGAGTCACCGTGTTTTTCATTTCCAACGCTTATGCGCAAGCCCCAACCGAAGCCCTGGGCCTCGGCGGCAACCTGACCAGCTTCCTGCCGCTGGTATTGATGTTCGTGGTCATGTATTTCCTGATGATCCGCCCACAGCAAAAACGCGCCAAAGAACAACGAGCGATGATGGACGCGCTGGCCAAGGGTGACGAAGTCGTCACCGCCGGCGGCATGCTGGGCCGTGTTTCCAAGGTAGTGGACGCTTACGTCACCATCGAAGTGGCGGCCGGCACCGAAATCACGGTGCAAAAGAGTTCCATCACCACCTTGCTGCCTAAAGGCACCCTGAAGGCGCTGTAATTCCTCGCTGTCATTGCCTTGGCAATGATAGATCCGGGGCGGCTATCGGCCGCCCCTCGCGACGCCTCCGACGCTCAACACTGAACGCTGAATCACTATGAATCGCTATCCTGCCTGGAAATACATCATCATCGTCGTCGCCTTATTGCTGGGCGCACTCTATACGGCGCCCAACTATTTCGGTGAGTCACCGGCGCTGCAAGTAACCAGCGGCAAGTCGACCGTCAAAGTGACGGGCGAGCTGATGACGCAAGTCGAGCAAATATTGACGAAAGAGAACGTCAAGTCGGAAGGTGTCACCATGGATGGCGCCGGCAATCTCGCCTCCGTGCGCGTGCGTTTTGCCGATCCCGATACCCAGTTCAAGGCAAAACTGGTGCTGGAAAAGGATCTGAACCCCGATTCCACCGATCCCGCGTTCATCGTGACGGTCAACCTGCAAGCCAATACCCCAATGTGGATGCAAAAATTGCATGCCTTGCCCATGTTCCTGGGCCTGGATTTGCGCGGTGGCGTGCACTTCCTGATGCAGGTCGATGCGAAAGCCGTACTGAACAAGAAAGTCCAGGGCGTCCAGTCCGCCGCGCGTAGCGTGTTGCGTGACAAGAATATCCGCCATGCGGGCATCGAGCGCGTGGGCGACAGCGTGCAAATCAACTTCCGTGACGCCGAGACGCGCCTGAAGGCAAAAAATGTCCTGTCCGACCAGATGACGGAACTGGCGTTCGTCGATGCGGGCGAAGGCAGCGATTTGAAACTGAACATCACCCTGAAACCGGCGGCCCTGAAGGCAACCATCGACGAAGGCGTCAAACAGAATATCTCCACCCTGTCCAAGCGCGTCAACGAGCTGGGCGTGGCCGAGCCGCTGATCCAGCAGCAAGGTCCTGACCGCATCGTGGTGCAATTGCCTGGTGTGCAGGACGTGGCCCGCGCGAAGGCCATCATCGGCCGCACGGCGACTCTGGAAGTGCGCCTGGTCGATGAAACCATCGTGCCTGGCACCGAACTGTCGAGCGCCATCCCGTTCAACTCGGAACTGTTCACCGTCGGCAAGGGCGTCCCTGTCGTGCTGGCGAAAGACGTGATCCTGACGGGCGACTATATCTCCAGCGCCACGGCCAGCTTCGACCAGAATCAGCAAGCGGCCGTGTCGATCGACCTGAATGGCGACGGCGGACGCAAGATGCGCGAAGCGACGCGCGAGCGCGTCGGCAAGCGCATGGCCATCGTGCTGTTTGAAAAAGGCAAGCCGGAAGTGCTGTCGGTTGCGACCATCCAGCAGGAACTCGGTTCGCGCTTCCAGATCACCGGCATGGGCGGCGCGGAAAACGCGAATGAACTGGCGCTGCTGTTGCGCTCGGGCGCTCTGTCCGCACCGATGACCGTCATCGAAGAACGCACGATCGGACCGCAGCTGGGCGCGGAAAACATCGCCAAGGGCTTCCACTCGACCCTGTACGGCTTCATTGCCATCGCCATCTTCATGATCGCCTACTACATGCTGTTCGGCGCCTTCAGCGTACTGGCCTTGGCCACCAACCTGCTGCTGCTGGTCGGCTTGCTGTCGATGATACAGGTGACGCTGACCTTGCCAGGTATCGCCGCTATCGCGCTGGCGCTGGGCATGGCGATTGACGCCAACGTGCTGATCAATGAACGTATCCGCGAAGAGCTGCGCGCCGGCAATACGCCGCAAGCGGCGATCGCCGCCGGCTTCGACCGCGCCTGGGCCACGATTCTCGATTCGAACGTGACCACCCTGATCGTCGGCCTGGCGCTGCTGGCCTTCGGCAGCGGCCCGGTGCGCGGCTTTGCCGTCGTACATTGCCTGGGGATCCTGACCTCGATGTTCTCCTCCGTTTTCGTCTCGCGCGGCGTGGTCAACCTCTGGTATGGCCGCAAGAAAAAGCTGACGACCTTGTCGATCGGCACGGTCTGGGTACCGGGCACCAGCAAATAAGCCAGGGCTCCGACTTACCGAATAGCGTCAACAGCGATAGCGTCCGGCAGCCCAGCCGCCGGACGCACAGAACAGAACTCAGAGGATTTCATGGAATTTTTCCGGATCAAAAAAGATATTCCCTTCATGCGCCATGCGTTGATTTTCAACGTCATTTCGGCCGTGACCTTCATTGCCGCCGTCTTCTTCTTGTTCCACAAGGGCTTGCACCTGTCCGTGGAATTCAAGGGCGGCACCCTGATGGAGGTCAAATACCCGAAAGCGGCCAACCTTGAAGGCATACGCGGCACCCTGATCGGCCTCGGCTATGAAGAGCCGGGCGTGACCAGCTTCGATACGGCGCGCGACGTGATGATACGCCTGCCGGTGGAAAAGGGCGTGACTGCCGCGAATACCTCGCAGCGCGTGTTTGAAACGCTGTGCAAGGCCGAGCAAGGCACGACCAAGGGTATCGATACGGTCACCGACAAGGGCGAGCACGTCATCAAGACCGCCTGCGTGGACCCTGCCGGCAACGAAGCGCTGGTGCTGCAGAAAGTCGAATTCGTCGGCCCGCAAGTGGGCGAGGAACTGACGCAGAACGGCTTGAACGCGCTGGTGATGGTTGTCGTGTTTGTGATGATCTACCTGGCCGTGCGCTTCGAATGGAAATACGCCGTGTCGGCGATTATCGCCAACTTGCATGACGTGGTCATCATCCTGGGCTTCTTTGCCTTCTTCCAGTGGGAATTCTCGCTGACGGTGCTGGCGGCCATCCTGGCGGTGCTCGGTTATTCCGTCAACGAATCGGTGGTGATCTTTGACCGTATCCGCGAAAACTTCCGCAAGCAGCGCAAGGCTTCCGTGCATGAAGTGATCGACAACGCGATCACCAGCACCATTTCGCGTACCATCATCACCCACGGTTCCACCCAGATGATGGTGCTGTCGATGCTGGTCTTCGGCGGCCAGACCCTGCACCACTTCGCGCTGGCGCTGACCATCGGTATCTGCTTCGGTATTTACTCCTCCGTGTTCGTCGCGGCCTCGATCGCCATGTGGCTGGGCGTCAAGCGCGAAGACTTGATCAAGCCGGTCAAGGAAAAAGACGAAACCGACGGCGCCGTGGTGTAAGCGCAGGGTTTTTTGCAGGTCGAATGAAGAACGATCACCGTTTGCGGTGGTCGTTTTTTTTATGGCGGATGACGATGAAGCGTTTTTTATGGGTAGGTTTGATGGCGGGCATGACGGCGCTGGCCGGCGCCGCCGATTTCAGCCGCACTGGCAGTGATAGCATCGCCATGCGCGGCCCGATCGCCGCGGGCGACGTGGCCAAGCTGCAAGGGTTGGCAGCGCCAGGCACCACGCTGTTGCGCGTCAATAGCGATGCAGGCGACCCGCAGGCGGCCATGCAACTGGGCCGCTATCTGCGCCAGCAGCAATGGCGTATCGCCATCGACACCGTCTGCGCGGGCAGCTGCGCCCTGTACGTCTTCCCGGCCGCGCGCCATATGCACATCCCCGCCGGCGCCGTGCTGGCGCTGCAGGAATCGGCGTTCCTGCGCGCGCAGGCCGGCCCGGAGCGCATGCGCCGCAGCCTGATCGAGGCGGGCGTGCCTGCCGATGCGCTTGACCGTGAAACGGCGGCGCTGGCGGCCCAATTGGCAGAGACGGCAGCGCTGGAAACGGCGTTTGCCGCGGAGCTGGGCATTGCGCCCGCCTTTTACCGCGATTTTCGGCAAGTGGCAGCGCAGGCCGAGAGCGTGCGCCAGCGCTTTCCCGACCAGGAGGCGGCCGTCTACTGGTGGCCAGCCGCCGCCCGGCTGCAGCGCTGCTACGGCATCGCCGGCGTGCAAGAGGGGACGCGCGCGGCGCGCCTGGCGTCCGACGGCTATCTGTACGTGCCGGCCCTGTCGGCCCTGGTCATGGGCGACCAGGTTTTGCAGGCCTGTCCATGAGCCGCAGCGGCCGCCTGTTCCTGCTGATGGACGCCATGCGCGCCAGGCGCGTGCCCGTCACGGCGGCCCAGCTGGCGCAGCAGCTGGGCGTTTCCGAGCGCACGATTTATCGCGATATCCAGACCCTGGCCGAATTGGGCGCCCCCCTGCAGGGCGAGGCCGGCATCGGTTATGTGCTGCGTCGTGGCGCCTTCTTGCCGCCGCTGATGTTTGGCGCCGATGAACTGGAAGCGCTGGTGCTGGGCGCGCGCTGGGTGCGCCGGCAGGGCGATGCCGGCCTGGCGCAGGCGGCCAGCAATGCCCTGGCCAAGATCGCGGCCGCCTCGCCGCGCGACTTGCGCGACAGCATGGCCGAGACCAGCTTGTGGGTGCCGCTGGGGCGCCCCGCCGATGGCACGCAGCCGGCCGACCGCTACGTGCAGCCCGTGCGCGAGGCCATCCGCTACGAACAGAAGCTCACCCTGGGCTACCAGGATGAGCATGGCAGCGCCACCTCGCGCACGGTGTGGCCGTTTGCCCTGGCGTTTTTCGAAGGCAAGCGCCTGCTGGCCGCGTGGTGCGAGCTGCGCGGCGATTACCGGCATTTCCGCATCGACCGCATCGCCAGCGTGCAGCAGCATGACGAACGCTATCCCACGCGGCGCCATGTGCTGCTGGATGCCTGGCGCAAGGCGCATGATATCGATCCTGAATCCTGATTTGCGCTCCTGACAAAAACTGTCAGTGCCTGGGCCTACGATGGTGGCTTCTTCACTCACCGGAGCCATCCATCATGCGCCTGTACCACCACCCCATGTCCTCGAATGCCCGCCGTGCCTTGATGACGGCGATCCACCTCGGCTTGCCTCTGGAACTGGCGGAAGTCGACCTGATGAATGCGGACGACCGCCGCCGCCTCGCCGAGCTGAACCCGAACGGCAAGGTGCCCGTGCTGGCCGATGGCGCTTTCCTGCTGTGGGAATCGTGCGCCATCATGCAATACCTGGCCGAGCAGGTGCCGGGCCAGACGATTTATCCGCAGGCGCCGCAAGCTCGCGCCGACGTCAACCGCTGGCTGTTCTGGGCCGCGCAGCACTTCGCGCCCGCCATCAGCGTGCTGGCCTGGGAACGCGCCTGGAAGGGCATGACGGGCAATGGTCCGGCGGATCCGCTGGAAGAGGCGCGCGGCGAGCGCGATCTGCATGAGTGCGCCGTGGTGCTGGACGCGCATCTGGCGGGACGCGGCTGGCTCAGCGGAGAAGAGGTGACCCTGGCCGATTTCGCCGTGGCCGCGCCGCTGATGTACAGCGAGGCCGTGCGGCTGCCGCTGGCGCAGTACCAGCATATCCAGGCGTGGTTTGCCCGCGTGCGGCAGCTGCGCGCCTGGCAGGAAACAGACGTGCAGCTATTGCCGGGATAATCTGCGCGCTAAGTGTGCCAGCGCACGGAGCTGGCGCGGCGCACAGCATAAGATAGGGCTGTCTCTTTCAGGACATCCCTAGCTTTGGACTTTACCCGCTTTCGAGCGGGTTTTTTTTGTCCGGTGTTTGAGGGTGGCTTGATAATTTGATACTTGCTGCACATATGGGGCCTCTCCCACTGCCAGCAGGTACGCCATGTTCATGCCACGCCACCCGAAACCCCTGTTGAGTACCAAGGCGGTTGCCACGCAAGTCGTCCAGCAAAAGCAGGGAATGAAGGCCATGGACAAGCATGTGCTGATCGTCGACACGGTCAAGCCGGCAGCAGTACCGCCAGCGGCCAGCAAGCCCGCAGGCTAGTGCACGAGCACCTTCAGCAGCGACTGCACTTCATCGTCCGATTCTTCCATGATGCTCGACAAGGTCGCATCGTCGCCGATCAGGCAATCGATGCTGCGCGCGGCGCGGGCGGCGCGCACGGCGATGGCGGCCGGGCTTTCGTTGAGGGGCGACGAGACGGGCGCCAGGTCATTCGCCAGCAGCAGGGTATCGCCCAGCGATTCGGGCGGGATGGCGCGCAAGCCTTCCCACAGCGCATCGATGGCGCCCATCACCGCTTCCGGCACCTTCAATTTGGTCAGGACGCCATGGCCGATCGCTTGTTCGCCATGTTCGACCCAGTCTTCCGGTTCGCCGTCGAGGATGCCGGGGAATTCGGCCGCGCGCGACAGCAGATAAAAGCCGCCCACTTCATGCATGATGCCGGCAAACAGGGCCGTATCGGGGTCCACCTTGGTGACGCGGCGGGCCAGTACCTGCGACAGGGCCGCCACGTGGGCCGTATGCTCCCACAACTGGTTGGCCTTCGCTTGCAGCACGGGATCAGTGATGGTGCTGCCCAGCTGGCGCACGATCAGCGATGCCACCACCGACTGCAGGGTACGCACGCCGAGCCGTTGCACGGCGTTGCGCACGCTGGTGATTTCATTGCCGGACCGGTTGAACGCCACGGAATTGGCGATGGCCACCGTGCGCGCCGCCAGCAGCGGGTCAGCCTGCACCAGCTTGGCTGCGGCTTCGATATGGCAGTCGGGATCGGCCAGCGCCTCTTGCAGCTTGAGCGAAGCGTCCACATTGGCAGGAAAGGTCAGCTCGCCACGAGCGGCTTGTGCGGCGATGCTTTTAAAGGCGTCGAGTCTGTTCATTGAAAAAATTATACTCGCAATATTTCCGTGCGGAACTTTTTAACCATGATCTTTTCGCAAACAGCTTAGCAAAAGGCAAGCAACTGCCCCGTAAACGAAAAAAGGCATGCCCCTATACTGGTGGCATGCCTTTTTTAACGACAGCGATTGTCACAGCGCTGGACAGGACCATCGCGAGCGGATGGGATTTGTGGCCGAGAAGCGCAACCGTACTTTAGTACGGGGGCGCCGAGCCGGTGAGCATCGCCGGCCGCAAAGCGCACCGCGCAGCAGGTCCTGTTCAGCGCTACTACAGAGCTTCGCTGAAGATGGCGTCACAGCCTTCAACCAGCTCGTCGCTGTCTTCCAGTTCATCCGTCAGGCCCAGGTCGAACAATTCCTCGACGGCGTTCATGAAGCTGTTGTGCTTGGTGGCGCCGATCAGGCGGTAGATTTCGCCGTCTTCGTTGCGCACGCCGATGATCAGTTTTTCCTGGCGCACCAGTTCCGGCGTGCTGGCGTTGAGCAGCAGGTTGCCGATGATGTGTTTATCGAAATGAGCGGGCTTTTTGCCTTCGAGCAGTGTGGTTTTCAACTTGGTTTCCTTTGTCTTGTTTGAATGTCTATGCTTGGTGTATGGTCAGCCGTGGCCGTTGGCGATGGCGTGCTTCAAGCCCGCCAGGGTGGTTTCCAACCGCATGAAATCGTCTTCGGTATAGCCGTCGAACAGGCGCTGGCCCTGCTTTGTCAGCTTGGGGAACACGTCATGGAACACGTGTTCGCCCTCGCAGCTCAGGCGCACGTAATAGGAACGCTTGTCGCGTGGACAACGTTCGCGGATCACCAGCCCCTTTTGTTCCAGCCGGTCCACCACGCCCGTCAAGGTACCCTTGGTGATCAGGGTTTTCTGGCCCAGTTCCTTGTAGGACATGCCACAGGTGTTGCCGAGCGTGGCGATGATGTCGAATTGCGCATGCGTCAAGCCGTACTGGCGCACGAAGTCGCCAGAAAACCGCTCGAAGCCTTGCATGCATTCGGCCAGCAGCCGGATACTTTTTAAATATCGTTCACCCATGGGGGGATTATATCCTTCCGCCCCGCTTTTTTCCGCCGCGCCAGGATGTGCCCTTGCATGAGGGGCTCGATGGGGCGGAAGTCCGGTATCATGTGGGCAACTCAGCCCTTGCCCCTGGCCCGCCTCGCCGATGTCCTTCGCTAATCTTTCCCGTATCGGCCTCGACAAACCGCTGCGTTTGCTGCTGGTCCATGCCGGCGATGCCGAGTCGATTACCTGGGCAGGCCTGGTGCAGCCGCTGCGCCTGTGCGCGCGGGCGCTGGGACCGGAAGCCCTGCAGCTGGACGTGCGCACGCCGGAACAGGTGGCCGCGCAGGGCGGCAACTGGCATATCGCACTGCTGGTGGCCGATGAAACGGAGGCGCCGCTGCGCGTCGAGCTGTGCCGGGCCGTGATCGAACGCTGTCGCTCGGCGCCATTCTGGGGCGGCGTGGGCGCTGCCGTGCTGTGGCTGGCCGACGCGGGCGTCATGGATGGCGTGCGCATCGCCTTGCCCTGGGCCTTGTATGCCGATGCGGAAGCGAAGGCCGAACGGGCCATTTTGACGCCGCATTTGTTCGATATCGACGGTCCGCACGTTACCTGCTGCGGCGGCGCGGCCAGCATCGACTTTTCGCTGACCCTGATCGAGACCATCTTTGGCGCCGACGTGCAGGCGCTCGTCAAGGAGGCGTTGTGCGTGGACAAGGTGCGCGGCAAGGAAGAGCGCCAGCGCGTGGCTCTGCAGGCGCGTTTCGGCGTGCTGCAGCCGAAATTGTCCGAAGCGGTGACTTTGATGGAGGCCAATATCGAGGAACCGCTGTCGACCGACGACATCGCCAGCCTGGTGGGCCTGTCGCGGCGCCAGCTCGAGCGGCTGTTCAAGCAATACCTGGGCAGCCTGCCGTCGCGCTACTACCTGGAGCTGCGCCTGCAGCGCTCGCGGCAATTATTGCTTGATACACATTATTCCATCGTGCAAGTTGGCCTGATGTGCGGCTTTTCCTCCGGTTCGCACTTTTCCACGGCGTTTGGCACTTTATTTGGCAACACCCCCCGTGAAGAGCGGCAGCGCAAGCTGATGCCGCCGGCCTAGCCCCGCGTCAAGGCAGCTGTGATGAATTGTGAAAATCCTTGTCGCAGATTCAAAAGAGTTTTAGCATCCCGCTTTTTATAATGCAGTACACACGTAGCTGTCGTAGCTGCGGAGTACCTAACATATTGATGGGGAAATGCTATGAATGCCAAGCTTGATTCGACCGTAACGGCTCGTCCAGTCACCCGGGAAACCTTTGACCAGGTCCTCGTTCCTACCTACGCCCCTGCTGCCATGGTGCCCGTGCGCGGTTCCGGCCTGGATCTGTGGGACCAGTCAGGCAAGCATTACCTCGATTTCACCTCCGGCATCGCCGTCAACAGCCTGGGTCATTGCCATCCGGCCCTGGTCGACGTGCTGACCAAGCAAATCAATAATTTGTGGCATTTGGGCAACGGCTACACCAACGAGCCTGTCCTGCGCCTGGCGCTGGCCCTGACGGAAGCGACCTTCGCCGACCGCGCCTTCTTCTGCAACTCGGGCGCGGAAGCCAACGAAGCGGCCCTGAAACTGGCGCGTAAGTATGCGCACACCAAGTTTGGCGCGCACAAGTCGCGCATCATCTCGTGCTTCAGCTCCTTCCACGGCCGCACCCTGTTTACGGTCTCCGTCGGCGGCCAGGCCAAGTACACGGAAGGCTTCGAGCCGCTGCCGCCGTCGATCGACCACATCGCCTACAACGACATCGAAGCGGCGCGCGCCGCCATCGGCGATGACGTGTGCGCCGTGATCGTCGAGCCGGTACAAGGCGAAGGCGGCGTGGTGCCAGGCAATCCGGAATTCCTCAAGGAGCTGCGCGCCCTGTGCGACAAGACGGGCGCCCTGCTGATTTTCGACGAAGTCCAGAGCGGCATGGGCCGCACTGGCGCGTTGTTCGCCTACATGGGCTACGGCGTCACGCCGGACATCCTGACGGCCGCCAAGGCGCTGGGCAACGGCTACCCGATTGGCGCCATGCTGACCACGAATGAACTGGCGCAAACCCTGGCCGTCGGCACCCACGGCACCACTTACGGCGGCAACCCGCTGGCCGCCACCGTGGCCCTGACCGTGCTGGAAACGATCAACACGCCGGCGTTCCTGGCGCGCGTGAAAGAAGCGAGCGTCAACACCATCGCCATGCTGCAAGGCTTGATCACGGATTACCCGCAAGTGTTCTCCGTCGTGCGCGGCAGCGGTTTGCTGCTGGGCCTGGTAGTTACCGATGCCTTCAAGGGCCGCGCGAAAGACATCCAGAAAGCAGCCGAAGCGCAAGGCTTGATGGTGCTGATCGCCGGCATGGACGTGGTGCGCCTGGCGCCGGCCCTGATCGTCTCGGACGAACAGATTGCCGAAGCGGGCCGCTTGCTGCGCGTGGCCATCGACGGCATGCTGAAAGCCTGAGGCTAGCCTCGCTCCCTGTTTGATCACCGGCCCGCCGCTTTGCTGCGGGCCGGCTTGGTTCTACCCTGGCATTGTCTGCACTGAAGGAGTATCCATGTATGTTGTCCGTCCGGTAGAAATTGCGGATATCGCAGCCCTCGAAGCGCTGGCCGCGGTAACCATGCCGGGTGTCCATACCCTGCCGAAGACGCGCGAAAAAATCGCCGCCTCCGTCGAGCGCTCCATCGCCTCGTTTGCCGCCCATGTCGACATCCCCAGCGAAGAGTCGTATCTCTTCGTGCTTGAATCCCTGCTCGACAAGAGCATCGCCGGCACGGCCGCCATCTTCGCCTCGGCCGGCTCGAACGGTACCTATTTTTCCTTTCGCAACGACGTCATCCAGCAAGTCTCGCGCGACCTGAACATCAGTCACAGCGTGCATGCGCTGACCCTGTGTTCGGAGCTGACGGCGTACTCGCAGCTGTCCGGCTTCTATGTGCGCAACATGGAGCAGGCGGGCCTGGAGGCGGCCTTGCTGTCGCGCGCGCGGCTGCTGTTCGCCGTGCTGGCACCGCACCGTTTCGGCGATCGTTTCTTCGTGCCGCTGGCCGGCATCACGGACGCCAACGGCCAGTCGCCGTTCTGGGATGCGCTGGGCCGCAAGTTCTTCCAGATGGATTTCCTCGATGCGGAGAAAGTCATCGGCGGCGCGCGCAACCGCACCCTGATCGTCGAACTGATGCCGCATTACCCCGTGTACGTGCCGCTCTTGCCCGGCGACGCGCAGGCGGCCATGGGCCAGATCCACCCGAGCGGCGAACTGGCGTTCAATCTGCTGACGGAAGAAGGTTTCGAAGCCGACGACTACATCGACATCTTCGATGGCGGCCCGATCCTGCAGGCGCACAAGAATTCGCTGCGCTCGTTTACGGGCTCGCTCACGCGCCGTGTCGTCGCAGGCGTCACGCCCAGCCGCACGGGCCTGAAAGTGCATTACGCGATCGCTTCGGGCGCGGAGCGCAACTTCCGCGCCGTCACCTTCACCTGCGATGCGCTCGAAGGGCAGGACACCGTCGGCTTGCCGGCCGAGCTGCTCGAGGCGCTGGCCGTGGCCGAAGGCGACAGCGTCATCTGCGTACGCATCTAACCGAGAGAACATTATGCTAGTAGTACGCGCCATCAACGCTTCTGACCTGGATGCCCTGTACGGCCTGGCCAGCCAGGTCGGCACCGGCATGACCACCCTCAAGCCGGACATGAAAATGCTGGGCGACCGCCTGGCCATCGCCTGCGCCTCGTTTGCCGAAACGATCCCGCCCGAAAAGCGCGACTACATGTTCGTCATGGAGGATACCGACACGGGCCGTCTGGCCGGCGTGTGCGCCATCAAGGGCGCCGTGGGCCTGGACGAACCGTTCTACAACTACCGTATCGGCACGCTCGTGCATTCGAGCCGCGAGCTCGATGTGTTTACGCGAATGGAAACGCTGTACCTGTCGAACGACCTGACGGGCAGCACGGAACTGTGCTCGCTGTTCCTGCACCCCGATTACCGCAGCGGCAACAACGGCAAGCTGCTGTCGAAAAGCCGTTTTCTGTTCATCGCCCAGTTCCCGCACCTGTTCACGGAAAAGCTGATCGCGGAAATGCGCGGCTACCAGGCGCCGGATGGCAGCTCGCCGTTCTACGAGGGCCTGGGCCGCCACTTCTTCAAGATGGATTTCCACCACGTCGACGACCTGACGAGCCTGGGAAAAAAATCGTTCATCGCCGAATTGATGCCGCGCCAGCCCATGTACGTGGCCTACCTGCCCGACGAGGCGCAGGTAGTCATCGGCAAGGTGCATCTGAGCACGGCGCCCGCGCGCCGCCTGCTGGAGCAGGAAGGCTTGCACTTCGAAGGCTATGTCGACATTTTCGACGCCGGTCCCGTGCTGCAGGCGCGCGTCTCCGAGCTGCGCGCCATGCGCGACAGCATGCCGGCCGTGCTCGACGCCGAGGCGGCACCGGAAGCCTGTGGCGACCTTGCCCAGGCCGAGCCTTACCTGGTGTCGAACACCGACCTGAAAGATTTCCGCATGATCGTCACCAGCGCCAATCCGCACAGCGGCAAGATCGCGCTGGACGACGATGAACTGCATTTGCTGCGCTGCCATCACGGCGACACCGTGCGCACCTTGTCACTCAACCCGAGGAAGCATCCCCATGTCTAACGTATTTAATTCGTCTACCGCAGCATCGAACTTCATCAACGGCGCCTGGCTGCCAGGCACGGGCCGCGAACTGCTCACCATCGACCCGTCGAACGGCAAGCAGACCTGGGCCAGCCTGGAAGCGACGGAAAACGAAGTGGAGCAGGCTTGCCAGTCCGCCCGCGCAGCGTTCGAAGCGTGGGCCGATACGCCCGTCGAAGAACGCATCGCCATCTGCGTGCGCTTCCGCGAGCTGCTGAAGGAGCACGCCGAAGCGCTGGCGCTGCTGATCTCGGAAGAAGTGGGCAAACCGCTGTGGGAATCGCGCACGGAAGTGGCCACCATGGCCAACAAGATCGATATCTCGGTGCAGTCGTACAACGCGCGCACGGGCATCACGCAAAGCAAGATCGCCGACGGCGACGCCGTCTTGCGCCACCGTCCGCATGGCGTGTTCGGCGTCTTCGGCCCGTACAATTTCCCCGGCCACCTGCCGAACGGGCACATCGTGCCGGCCCTGATCGCCGGTAACACCATCGTCTTCAAGCCCAGCGAATATGCGCCGCGCACGGCCGTCAAAACCGTGCAACTGTGGCAGCAGGCGGGCTTGCCGGATGGCGTCGTCAACCTTGTCAACGGCGGGCGCGACACGGGTGTCGCGCTGGGTGCCAATGCGCACCTTGACGGTGTGCTGTTTACGGGTTCCTGCCAGACGGGCATCAGCCTTCACCGCCAGTTCGGCGGCCAGCCGGGCAAGATGCTGGCGCTGGAAATGGGCGGCAACAATGCCCTCGTCGTGTGGGACGTGAAGGACGTGGACGCGGCCGTACACCACGCGATTTTCTCCGCCTTTGTCTCCGCCGGCCAGCGCTGCACCTGCGCGCGCCGCCTGGTGGTGCAGGACAACGCTGCCGGTGCCGCGTTTGTCACGCGCCTGGTGGAAGTGGCCGCGAAACTGGGCATCGGCGCGTCCGACGCCCAGCCGCAGCCCTTCATGGGTCCAGTGGTGTCCAGTGCCGTGGCCGCGCGCCTGGTGCAGGCGCAGGCGGATATGGTCGCCAGGGGCGGCACCACCTTGCTGCAGATGCGCCAGCTCAATCCGCAGGCGGGCTTTGTCACGGCCGGTATCGTCGACGTTACCGCTGCTACCGGCATCCCTGACGAAGAGTGGTTTGGTCCCCTGCTGCAAGTGATCCGCGTGGCCGATTTCGATGCGGCCCTGAAGGTGGCCAACGCCACCGAATTTGGCCTGGCCGCGGCGCTCTTGTCCGACGATCCGGCCCTGTGGCAAACTTTTCAAACGCGCGCTCGCGCCGGCATCATCAACTGGAACCGTCCCACGACGGGAGCGGCCAGCACGGCGCCGTTCGGCGGCATCGGCAAGTCGGGCAACCACCGTCCGAGCGCGTATTACGCGGCCGATTACTGCGCCTACCCGGTCGCTTCGATCGAGAACAGCGCGCTGGAAATGCCAGCCAAGCTGTCGCCCGGCCTGAATTTTTAAGGAAATCCCATGCACAGCACGCGCGAATACAACTTTGACGGCCTGGTCGGGCCATCGCATAACTATGCTGGACTATCGTTCGGCAACGTGGCCTCGTTCAGCAATGTGAAAAGCGCTTCGAATCCGAAGCAGGCCGCCTTGCAGGGCCTGGCCAAGATGCGCGCCCTGGCCGCGCGCGGCTTTGCGCAAGCCTTGCTGCCGCCGCAGGACCGGCCGAATTTCCGCCTGCTGCGCTCCATCGGTTTCACGGGCACGGATGCCGAAGTGCTGGCGCGCGCCTACAAGGAGTCGCCCGTCATCCTGGCTTGCGCATATTCCGCCTCGCCCATGTGGACGGCGAATGCCGCCACGGTCAGTCCGTCGGCCGACACGCAGGATGGCCGCGTGCATTTCACGGCCGCCAACCTGAATAACAAGCTGCACCGCGCCTTCGAGCATGCGCAGTCGGCGCGCAGCCTGCGCGCCATTTTCAGCGACGACAGGCACTTCGCCGTGCACGAGGCGCTGCCCTCGACGCCGGCCTTTGGCGACGAGGGCGCGGCCAACCACACGCGCCTGGGCGCAAGCCACGGTGCGCCATCGGTTGAACTGTTTGTGTATGGTCGCGTGGAGTTCGACCCATCGGCGCCGTCGCCGAAGCGCTATCCGGCGCGCCAGACCCTGGAAGCGTCGCAAGCCGTGGCGCGCCTGCATGGCCTGGACACCAAACGCACCGTGTACGTGCAGCAGAATCCTGACGTGATCGACCAGGGCGTGTTCCATAACGACGTCATCGCCGTCGGCAATGGCAATGTGCTGTTCTATCACGAGCAGGCGTTTGCCGATGAAGAGGCAAGCCTGTCGCAGCTGCACCGCGCCGTCGCCGCCACGGGGGCCGATTTGCAGGCGCTGCGCGTGGACACGGGCCAGGTGCCGATCGCGGACGCCGTCAGCAGCTATCTGTTCAACAGCCAGCTATTGACGAAAGAGGGCGGCAAGATGGCGCTGGTAATACCGCAGGAGTGCCAGGAAAACCGCGCCGTGTCGCGCTACCTGGATGGCCTGGTGGCCAGCGGTGGTCCCATCGATGAACTGATACATTTCGATCTGCGCCAGAGCATGCGCAACGGCGGCGGGCCCGCCTGCCTGCGTTTGCGCGTGGCGCTGACGGAAACCGAAGCGCGCGCCATGCACCAGGGCGTGATCATGACGGAAACGCTGTACCATCGGCTGGTGCAGTGGGTGGAAAAACACTACCGCGACCATCTGGAACCGGGCGACCTGGCCGATCCGCAACTGGCGCTGGAAGTGCATGCGGCGCTTGAAGAATTGACGATCATCCTCAACTTACCGGGATTGTACGACTTGTAGGCGATAGAAAACACACAGAAAAATCCGAGACAGACTATCCGTAGCACAGACAGAATTGGACGGGCGACCCCCGTCTCTTGACACCGCTGCCGCCCAGCCACAAGCCCGAACGACAGCGTTGGACATTCACATTACCGTAATGGAGATGCAAGATGAATCACACGCCACAAGATTTGCGTACACAAACGCTGGAGTTGATTAACGCGGCTGGCAAGGCAGGCAAGGCGGCAGCGCCTGTCGTGCAACTGGTGCAGGCATGGCTCGACTCGCTCGACGCCGAAGACCTGGCCGACATCGCGCCGGACAGTCTGGCGCCCGTGCTGGTCGACGGCTTCACGCAAGCGGCCAAACGTACCGGCAATGGCTGCCAGATCGCCACCCTGCGCTATGCGGATGGCCGTGGCGGCATGGCGAGCGCCTTGCTGATCCTGAACGAAGACATGCCCTATCTGGTCGACTCCATCGTCATGGCCATGCGCCGCCAGCACCTGGCCGTGCGCGGTGTGATGAACACCGTGCTGCCCGTGCGCCGCGCCGCCGACGGCAGCGTGGAAGCGGTGCGCCAGCCGGGCGACCCGCTCGAATCGTATGTGCTGGTGCTGCTCGACGAAGAGCTGGCGCCGGAAGCTCTGGCCGCGCTGGTCGCCGCCCTGGAGACGGTCGCGCGTGACGCCGCGGTGGTGCGCCGCGATAGCGCCGCCATGAGCGAGCGCCTGGCCGCCGTCGCCACGACTGCCGCCCAGCATGGCGAAGAAGGCGCGGAAGTGGCCGCCTTCCTGGAATGGGCACGCAGCGGCGGCTTTGAAGTGTTCGGCTACGCCTACTACCGCGTCAAGCCGGGCGTGCGCGAACTCGAACGCGACATCCCGAGCCGCGTCGGCGTGCTGCAGGATACGGCGCACCCGGTCTACGGCACCTGCCTGGCGAATATCCCGGGCGACTTCGACACCCTGGCCAAGCGCGACTCGGCGCTGTCCATCGTCAAGGCTGACGTGGCAGGCACTTTGCATCGCGACCAGCAGCTCGACTTCATCGGCGTGCGCGACATGGATGCGCAAGGCGCGATCCTGGGCGAGCATTGCTTCGTCGGCCTGTTCACCCGCGCCGGCAATTCCACTCCGCTGGCGGCACTGCCATTTGCGCGCGGCCGCGTGGCCAAGGTATTGAGCCTGGCCGGCGTGCGCCAGCAAGGCTTCCGTGCCGAGAAATTCCGCGAAATCCTCGAATCCCTGCCGCGCACGGAAGCGCTGGAAGCGGACCTCGATTGGCTGGCGCAAGTGTGCGGCGCCGTCGTCTCGCTGTACAAGCAGCCGCGTACCAAGGTCTTCGCGCGCCGCGACGTGTATGCGCGCCACCTGAACGTGCTGGTCTACCTGCCGCGTGAGCGCTACAGCGCCAGCGTGGCATCGAGCCTCGCAAAAGCCCTGCAAGCCAGTTCCGGCGCCACGCATGTGAGCACGCAGACCCTGGTGGCCGACGGCCCCCTGGCGCGCGTCTACCTGATCGCCCACGCCGCGCGCTACCCGCTGGACCTGGAAACGGATATCGAACAGCCGTTGCTGGGCGTGCTCGATGGCTGGCATAACGGCTTTGCGGCCGTGGCCGACGCCGTGCCCGACGTGGCACTGCGCACCAGCCTGCGTAAACTGTGCGCTACTTTGCCGCTCGATTACGTGGCCGCCACCGCGCCCGCCATCGCCTTCCGCGACCTCGACACCATCCTGCGCAATACCGACCCGGCGCACGTGGCCGTGCGCATCGAAACGGGCGCCGTTACGACCATCCGTTTGTACTCGGCCAACAAGGTGCCGCCGCTGTCGACCATCCTGCCGGCCCTGCATAATGCGGGCGTGGCGATCGACCGCGAACAGGCGTATTCGGTTTCGCTGTCCGACGGCACGCGCTATTTCGTCACCAGCCTGACGGTCGATGCCGCCAGCGCGGCGAAACTGGCGCAGCCATCCGTCGTCGCTGTGGCGCAGGAATTGTTTGCCGCCCTGTTCAACGACACGGCCGAAGATGGCCGCCTGAACGGCCTGGTCATCGAAGGCGGCTTGTCGACGCGTGAAGTGCAACTGGTGCGCGCCTACACCAGCTACTGGCGCCAGACGGGCAGCCGCTTCTCGGTGCGCTACATTGCCGAAAGCCTGCGCAAGCAGCCGGCCCAGGTCAAAGCCCTGGTCGACGCTTTCCTGCAGCGCTTCGATCCTGCGCTGTCCGACGCGCAGCATGCGGCCGCCCTGGAGGCCATCGCTATCATCAAGGCCGGCCTGCCCTCCGTGAACCATGCGGACACCGAGGAAATCCTCGGCGCGCTGGCCGACTTGATCAGCGCCACGCTGCGCACCAGCTACTTCCAGAACAATCAAGCCGGCGACAAGATCATCTTCAAGTTCGACACCAGCAGCCTGGCGCTGGTGCCGGAACCGCGTCCTTACCGCGAGATTTTCGTCTTCTCGCGCCGTTTCGAAGGCGTGCACCTGCGCGGCGGCCCGGTCGCCCGTGGCGGCTTGCGCTGGTCCGACCGCATGGAAGACTACCGCACCGAAGTGCTGGGCCTGGTCAAGGCGCAGATGGTGAAGAATGCCGTCATCGTGCCGGCCGGCGCGAAGGGCGGTTTTGTCTGCAAGATGATGCCGAAGGACGCCGTGCGCGAAACCATCGCGGCCGAAGGCGAAGCCGTCTACCGCCTGTTCATTTCCAGCCTGCTGGAAGTGACGGACAACCGCTCGCTTGGCAATATCGTGCCGCCGGTCGATACCGTGTGCTTCGACGAAGCCGACCCGTATCTGGTGGTGGCCGCCGACAAGGGCACGGCCACGTTCTCGGACATCGCCAACGGCATCGCCGTGCAGCGCGGTTTCTGGCTCGGCGACGCGTTCGCTTCGGGCGGCTCGAACGGCTACGACCACAAGAAGCTGGGCATCACGGCCAAGGGCGCATTCGAAGCCGTGAAGCGCCACTTCTATGAAATGGACCACGACCTGAACACCACCCCGATCACCATGGTCGGCGTGGGCGACATGTCGGGCGACGTGTTCGGCAATGGCGTGCTGCTGTCGCGCCAGCTGAAACTGGTGGCCGCGTTCGACCACCGTCACATTTTCCTCGACCCGACACCGGACGTCGCCGTCTCGTTCGATGAACGCGCGCGCCTGTTCGCCTTGCCGCGCTCCTCGTGGGACGACTACAACAAGGACTTGATCTCGGCAGGCGGCGGCGTGTATCCGCGCTCCGCCCGCACGATCGAACTGTCGCCGCAAATCCGCGCCGCACTCGATATCGCCGAAACCTCGCTGCCGCCGGAAGAACTGATGCACCGCATCCTGAAGTCGCCCGTGGACCTGTTCTACAACGGCGGCATCGGTACCTACATCAAGGCTTCCACCGAGACGCACGCACAGGTGAAGGACCGCGCGAATGACCATATCCGCGTCAGCGGCAATGAGCTGCGCGTGAAAGTCGTGGCCGAAGGCGGCAACCTGGGTGCGACGCAGGCCGGCCGCATCGAATTCGCGCTGGCGGGCGGACGCATCTTTACCGATGCGATCGACAACTCGGCCGGCGTGGATTGCTCGGACCATGAAGTGAACGTGAAAATCTGGCTGGACGTGGAAGTCAATGCGGGCAAGCTGACGGAAGCCGACCGCAATCGCGAGCTGTATGCGATGACGGACGACGTCGAGCGCCTGGTCTTGCGCGACAACACGCAGCAGACGCATTTGCTGGTGCGCGAATTGCAGGCGCAAAGCGAAAGCGCCGTGCAGGATGGCTATGCCGCGCTGATCGCCAGCCTGGAAGAAGAGGGCGCCCTGTCGCGCGAACTGGAGCAACTGCCGTCGGTGGCCGAACTGGCGCGTCGCAAGGCCGACGGCCGTGGCTTGACCACGCCGGAACTGGCCGTGGTGATCGCCAACGTGAAGAACCGCTTCAAGCGCATCCTCTCAAGCCTGCCGTTGACCGGTGAAACCTGGGCCGAGCCAGTCCTGAAACCGTACTTCCCATCCTTGCTGGTGGAAACCCGTTCGGCGCTCGACCACCCGCTGGCCAATGCCATCCTGGCGACCGTGCTGGCCAATGAAGTGATCAACCGCTGCGGTCCGCTGATGATCCGCAACCTGGCGGCGGAACACGGCGTGGACGAGTCCAGCGTGATCCTGGCCTGGGGCCAGGCTTGGGTGGCGCTGAACCTGGCGCCCGTGTTCGACGCGCTTGATGCGGACGCGCTGACGATCCCACGCGACGTGTCGATCAAGGTCGATGCGCAAACGCGCGTGCTGCAGCAGACGATGATCGCCGGCGTGCTGTCGGTGCCTGCCGAACAGTTGCGCGGCGCCGGCCTGGCCGAACTCACGCGCCTGTTTGGCGCGGAATCGAAGCGCGACCTGCTGAAAGCCGTCGGCATCAAGTCGGAAGCGGCGCTGGTGCCGGGCTTGACGCCAGCCTTCGTGCAGGCGTGGGATGCGGTCGATGCGCTGGAAGTCGTCGCCGGCTTCCTGTTCCCGGCCCTGTCCGTGCCGCGTCCTGCGGCGATGGACCTGGCGGCCTTCCTGCAAGTGGGCCTGGCCCTGCGCAGCCAGGCGGGTATCGGCACGCTGGAGCGTGGCCTGAAGCTGGCCGCGCAAGGCAAGTCGCAGGAGCAGTTGCGCAACTACGCGCAGCAAGCGCTGCGCCGCACGCAACAGCGTCTGCTGACGCAGGTGCTGGCGCGCGCCGAGCAAGGCAATGCAGGCCAGGCCGTCGATGCGGTGACGGGCGCGCTGGGCCTGTCGGCCTATGTGGCGGCGACGGAACTGGAGCAAGCCATGCTGGACGTGTGGACCTTGTCGGAAGCCGTGAATAAAATCACGGCGAAACCCACAGCGGAAGCGGCGGTGTAATGACGCAAGCAGTAACGCAGGTAGTAACCCAGGTAGTAGTGGGCGCTGGCGGCTTGCCGCCAGCCGTGCAGGCGCTGGCGCAGGCCGATTTCAGCGGCGTGGCGCAGCTGTTCGCCAACGCCGGTTTCACGGTGGCCTTGCCGGCGCCCGGCATGCTGCAAGTCGTCAAGCCGCAGGCCGATGCGGGACGCGCCAGCGTGGCCGTCTCGGTGGGCGTGCATGGCGACGAAACGGGGCCGATCGAAGTGCTGGCGCATCTGCTCGACGCCCTGTCGCGCGATGCGTCGACGCTGGCCGTCGATTTGCTCGTTTGCGTGGGCAATGTCGATGCGATCCGGGCCGGCAAGCGTTTCATCGACGCCGACCTGAATCGCATGTTCCGCCCCGTGCGGGGAAGCCTGGCGCAGGCGGCGGAAAGCGCGCGCGCCGATGAAATGATCGCTGCGACAGCAGCGTTCTTTGACGCGGCGGGCCCCGTGCGCTGGCACCTGGACTTGCACACAGCCATCCGGCCTTCCGTGTACCCCACGTTTGCCATCGTGCCCGACCTGGTGGCCGACGACGCCAAGGCACAGCTGATCGACTGGCTGGGCCAGGCGGCCATCGGCGCCATCATCATGAACCCGCAGTCGGCCGGCACCTACAGTTATTACTCGGCCGAGCATTTCGGCGCGGCTGCCAGCACGGTGGAGCTGGGCCGCGTGGGTACCCTGGGGCAGAACGATTTGTCCCTGTTCGACGATGTGTCGCGGGCGCTCGATGGCTTGCTGCGCGGCTTGCCTGCGCAGCCCGTCAAGGCGCAACCGCACGTGTTCAAGGTGGCGCAGGAAATCATCAAGCACAGCGATGAATTCCGCATGGCGTTTGATCGCAGCACGCAGAATTTCACCTCCCTGCCGCAGCACGCCGTGATCGCCAGCGATGGCGACCATGTCTACACGGTGCAGCATGCGGAAGAGCTGGTGGTGTTTCCGAACCCGGACGTGCGCGTGGGCTTGCGCGCGGGCTTGATGGTGGTGCGTACCTCCTGATCGTCCCGCCATCACGCAGCATCAGGCGCCAGCCGGGGAAACCCGCCTGGCGCTTTTTTGCTAAAAAGATGCTGCACAGAAATAATTATCCATTAGGCAATCAACTGGTTTAAAATATTTTCCCTTTTGCAATTTATTGGACCGTTCATGTTGAAACGCCTGCTGACAGCCCTGCTGTGCCTGACCCTCTCCGGCCTGACGGCTGCCGCCCCCGCCGATGAGAAGGCTTCTGCGCCGGAAATGACGGCCGAACAATTCCTCGCCCAGTTGCACCTGCAGCGCGGCAAGATCACCTTGCCTGGCGGCATCGCCACCCTGGACTTGCCCGCCAACTTCCGTTATCTGTCGCCGACGGACGCCGAACGCGTGCTGGTCGATGCCTGGGGCAATCCACCGGGCATGGTATCGCTGGGCATGATCGTGCCCGCCAAGACCAGCGTGCTCGAGCGCGACAGCTGGGGTGTCATCGTCACGTATGAAAAGGAAGGGCATATCAAGGATGACGATGCGGACAGCATCAAGTACGACGAATTGCTCAAGGATATGCAGGCGTCCGTGCTGGAAAACAATGCGGAGCGCAAGAAGCAGGGCTATCCCGGCATCCATTTGATGGGCTGGGCGGAAAAACCCAGCTATGCCAAGGATACGCACAAGCTGTACTGGGCCAAGGACTTGATGGTCGATGGCGGCGAACACTCGCTCAACTACAACGTGCGCGTGTTGGGCCGCGAAGGCGTGTTGAACCTGAACGCGATCGCCAGCATGCAGCAGATCGAGGCGATCAAGAAAGAGATGCAGCAAGTGACGGCGTTCACGGAATTTACCGAGGGTAACCGCTACACGGATTTTGACAGCAAGACGGACAAGGTGGCCGAATATGGCCTGGCGGCGCTGGTGGCGGGCGGCGTGGCCAGCAAGCTGGGCCTGTTTGGCAAACTGCTGGCGCTGTTGCTGGCCTTCAAGAAAGTGCTGATCCTGGCCGTGGTGGGCGGCGGTGCGGCCATCGTCAAATTTTTCGGCGGCAAGCGCAAGGAGAAGCAGGCGCCGCAGCCGCAGCCAGTACCGCAGCCGGAAGCGGCGGAACAGCCCGGCCATGCGTCGGATGGCAAGGTAAACCTGGACAAGTAATAGCAACTGGGCCGCTCGGTGCGCTGGCGCACAGGAGTGGCGTTGCGCGCGCTGCCGGAAGACGGCGCCTCGGGTACACTGGCTCATCGTTCATTCTCAGGAGTCCGCCATGTCCGTGTCCATGTATCAGGCAACCATTCCCGTCTTCATCCGCGGCTTGCGGGTCGTTTCGGCCTTGCTGGAAAAGGCGCAAGCCCATGTGGAGGAAGATGGCATCGTGCCCGAGATTTTATTGGGCGCGCAGCTGGCGCCCGACATGCTGGATCTGACGGCGCAGGTGCAGCGCGCCAGCGACACGTCGAAGATGTCGGTCGAGCGCCTGAGCGGCGTGCCGGCGCCGAAGTTCGAGGATAACGAAGCGTCATTCGAGCAGCTGCAGGAGCGCATCGCCAACACCATCGCCTACATCGACAGCGTGAATGCGGGCCAGATGGCGGGCAGTGCGCAGAAGGAAGTGGTGCTGAACTGGACCGACGAGGGCAGGAAATTCTCGGGCGACAATTACCTGCTCAGCTTTGCTTTGCCGAATTTTTATTTCCACGTCTCCATGGTCCACGCCATCCTGAGAAACAATGGCGTGGCCGTGGGCAAGCTCGATTATCTGGGACCGTACGATTAACGCTGTGGCTGCTGCTGAACCTGATTCTGCACCGCGTTGCCCAGCATGCCGCCGCCGATCACGCCGGCCACCGTCGCCAGCGCCTTGCCGCGACCGCCACCGACCTGATTGCCGATCAAGCCGCCGATGACGGCGCCCGTGCCGATGCCCACGTAGTTCGGTTGTGCCGGCGCCGGTGCAGGCATTGGCTGCGGCTGGCGTACGGGTTCGCGGTAAGCCGTGTCGCGGTAGCCATCATTGTTATCGTTGTAGGCAGGACGCGCCTGCGCCACTTGCGTGTGGTGCACGACGCGCTTGTGCACGACGGGCGCCGGGGCTGGTGCCGGGGCGGCTTGCGCCACGACAGGCGCGGCGAGCGGGGCCGTCACAGGCGCTGCCAGGGCCGCGGCGCTGGCCGGCGTCATGGCGGCCACATCGGCAGGGATGGCTGGCGTGGCAGGCACATTGGCCCGCGAATTGGGCAGGATGCCGGCGATGGACGCCGCGCCCACCAGGCACAGGACGGTCACGGAAATGGCGGCGCCGGCCATCAAGGGGTGGATGCGGCTGGCGGTAGTTGTCGTGTTCATGTGTTCTCCTGGGGGTGGTAATGCCGGTGTTGTTGATGTGTCCAGATTAGCGTCCTCGTCTGCGCAAGGCTAGCCCTTGCGCTGTATCAAACGTAAGCAGGTGTAAGCCGCGCTTTCCAAAGCACAGTAGAATCGGTGCATTCCCCTTTCCGGAGTCCGCCATGAGCCAGTTATTCACGCCATATGCACTGGGGCCGCTGCTCGTGGCCAACCGTATCGCCATCGCACCCATGTGCCAGTACTCGGCCGACAACGGCAACGCCACCGACTGGCACATGATCCACCTGGGCCACCTGGCCCTGTCCGGGGCGGGCTTGCTGATGACGGAAGCGACGGCCGTCTCGCCCGAGGGACGCATCTCGGCCGAAGACCTGGGCCTGTGGTCGGACGCGAACCAGGCGGCGCTGGCCAACGTGGTGCAGGCGATCCGCCGCCACGCGCCGATTCCACTGGTGGTGCAGCTGGGCCACGCGGGACGCAAGGCGTCGAGCCGCGCGCCCTGGCAGGGCGGCGCCTGCGTGCACCTGGCCGAGGGCGGCTGGCAAACGGTGGCGCCGTCCGCCATCGCCCATGCACCCGGCGAAACCGTGCCCATCGCCCTCGATGAGATGGGTTTGTTGCAGATCAAGGGCGCGTTTGTCGCGGCCGCCCAGCGCGTGCATGCGCTCGGCATCGAAGGCATCGAACTGCATGCGGCGCACGGTTATCTGCTGCACCAGTTCCTCTCGCCCCTGTCCAATCACCGTACCGACGTGTATGGCGGCAGCCTGGAAAACCGCATGCGCTTTCCGCTGGAAGTATATGAAGCCGTGCGCGCCGCCGTGCCCGACAGCGTGGCCGTGGGCGTGCGCCTTTCCGCCACCGACTGGGTCGATGGCGGCTGGGAAATAGAACAAAGCGTGCGCTTCGCGCAGGAACTCAAGCAACTGGGCGCCGACTTCATCCACGTCTCCAGCGGTGGCATTTCGCCGCAGCAGCAAATTCCCGTGAGTCCCGGCTACCAGGTGGCGTTTGCCGAGCGCATCAAGCGCGACAGCGGCTTGCCCACCATCAGCGTGGGCTTGATCACGGAAGCGCAGCAGGCGGAAGACATCGTTGCGCAAGGTCAATCCGACATGGTGGCGCTGGCGCGCGCCATCCTGTTCGACCCGCGCTGGCCCTGGCATGCGGCGGCCCAGCTGGGCGCGCAAGTGCAGGCGCCACCGCAGTACTGGCGCTCGCAGCCGCGCGAGTACAAGCACCTGTTCGGCGACACGACCCTGGGGCAGCGCTAACAGGCTTGCTCTGCTACACTGACGCATCTTCCCCATTTCTCCAGGACACTTCGACATGCGCCATTGATACTGCCGTGCTGTGCACGGCCTCGCCCTTCCCGCCACAGCGCCTTTGCGCCGCGCGGGTTCGCCAGCCCTGTCTGCACGTACAAGGAGTATCCATGCCCGCATTACTACAACTCGACCGTCTTTCCTTTGTGCTGCCCGATGGCCGCACCCTGTTTTCCGATTTGCAATTCGCGTTTGCCCCGCAACGTATCGGCCTCGTCGGCGATAACGGCGTGGGCAAGAGCGTGCTGGCGCGCCTGCTGGCATGCCAGGCGCAGCCGTCTTCTGGCGCCGTGCGCTGTGACGGCGCCGTGCATTACGTGGCGCAGGAACTCGATCCGCAGCGCTATCCCACCGTGGCGGCCCTCGCCGGCGTGAGCAGCTTGCTGGCGGCGCTGGCGCGCATCGCCGAAGGCAGCATCGACGAGGCCGACTACGCCCTGGTGGGAGACCGCTGGGATGCCCATGCGCGCTTGCGCCAGGCGCTCGACGCGCTTGATTTATCTCATATCGATGCCGACACGCCGACGGCTGGCCTGAGCGGTGGCGAGCGCCAGCGCATCGCCCTGCAGGGCGCCTGGCTGTCGCAGGCGGACTGGCTGGTCCTCGATGAGCCGAGCAACCACCTTGATGTCCATCAACGTGCCCGCCTGGTGGCGCAGATGGCGCGCTGGCCGGGCGGCTTGCTGCTGATCAGCCATGACCGCGGCTTGTTGCAGCACGTCGATGAAATTGTCGAGGTGTCGCCGCAGGGCTTGCGCAGTTATGGAGGCAATTACGCCATGTTTGCGCAGCAGCGTGCGCTGGAGCAGGCTGGCTACGCCGCCGCCCTGCAAGCGGAAAAGGCCGGCGCCAGGCGCGAACAGCGCGAGGCGCAGCAGCAGGCAGAACGCCAGCAGAAACGGGTGACGCGCGGTGAGCGCGAGGGCCGCGAAGGCAATCAAAGCAAGCTGCTGCTGGACGCAAAAAAGGAGAAAAGCCAGGATAGCCAGGGCAGGCTGCGCGTGCGTGCGCAAGAGGCGCAGCAGGCGCGCCAGCAAAGGGTGATGGACGCCAGCGCCCGCTGCGCGCCCGAGGCCGAACGGCTGCTGCTGGCGCCCGGGAGTGGCGTGCCGAACGGGAAACTGATCCTGGAGCTGCGCGAATTGGTCTTGCCGCATGGCCAGACGCACGCCATCAACCTGGTGCTGAGCGGCCCGCGCCGCCTGGCCGTGACGGGAGGCAATGGCAGCGGCAAGTCGACCCTGCTGCGCGTGATCGCGGGACAGCTGGCGCCCGCCAGCGGCGCGCTGCGCTGCCATGCGCAGGTGGCCTGGCTGGACCAGCATGCTGGGCTGCAAGACGGCGAGTGGAGCGCCGTGCAACGCTTGCAGGAACGCAACAGCCTTGTGCCGGAAGGCGAGCTGCGCACGCGGCTGGCGCTGCTGGGCATTGCCGGCGCGCGCGCCACCATGCCCAGCCGTTTGCTGAGCGGGGGCGAGCGCATGAAGGTGGCGCTGGCGGCCGAACTGTATGCGCAGACGCCGCCGCAATTGCTGCTGTTAGATGAGCCCGACAATCATCTGGACCTGGCCAGCCTGCAGGCGCTGGAGCAGATGCTGCTGCAATATCAGGGGGCGTTACTTGTGGTTTCGCACGACCAGGCATTTTTGCAGGCGATAAACCTTGACCCGGAGGGCTTGACATTGCACAAGTGACAATTGAATGAAAAAATACACGCTCGATGCCTGGAGAGCATGCTTCATGAACCGATGCTGAATTTTGTTTGATTGTCGGTATAATCCACTGAATAACCGGGCCTATTTGTGAACTAAAACTGCTGGTTCACCAATATGATGACGTTTAATCTGGCACTGTTGTCGGTCACTGCCGCGCTGCCAGGGCGTCATCCTCCGTGCCCTGCCGTGCATGAATTTTGGTTTCGCTTATATTGTTTTCTTGGAGAAATAGCATGTCGTTTTACGAAAAACTCAAAGCCCTCAACATCGAATTGCCAGTCGTTGCCGCCCCAGCTGCCGCTTACGTGATGCATGCCCGCACGGGCAACACCGTCTTCCTGTCCGGCCACTTGGCCAAGAAGGATGGCAAGGTCTGGGTGGGGCAACTGGGCAAGGACGTCACCACGGAAGAAGGCAAGATCGCCGCGCGCGGCATCGCCATCGAACTGATCGCCACCTTGCAAGACGCATGCGGCGGCGACTTGAACAAGGTCAAGCGCATCGTCAAGGTTATGAGCCTGGTCAATTCCACTTCCGAATTCACGGAACAGCACCTGGTGACCAATGGCGCCTCGGAACTGTTCGTCGAAGTCTTCGGCGACAGCGGCAAGCACGCCCGCTCCGCCTTCGGCGTGGCGCAAATCCCGCTGGGCGCTTGCGTCGAGATCGAACTGATCGCCGAACTGGCCTGATCAGCTGAGCATGCCGGCGCTTGCCGCCGGCTCGCCTTTTCCTCCTTTCCAGCAAGAGCGGAACCGCCATTGGGGTGGAGGGATCGGTGTATTCAAGAAAAAAACGGAGACACGTAATGAAAACGAGTGAACAAGGCTTGCACCGCGGCCTGGGCGAGCGGCAGATTCGCCTGATGGCGCTGGGCGCCGCGATTGGCGTGGGCCTGTTTTTGGGTTCCGGCAATGCGATCAAGATGGCCGGTCCCGGCATCATGCTGTCGTACATCATCGGTGGCGCGGTCATCTTCATGATCATGCGCGCGCTGGGCGAAATGGCCGTGCACAATCCCGTGGCAGGTTCCTTCAGCCGCTATGCCCAGGATTACCTGGGTCCCCTGCAAGGCTATCTGACGGGCTGGAACTACTGGTTCCTGTGGCTGGTCACCTGCGTGGCGGAAATCACCGCCGTCGCCATCTACATGGGCATCTGGTTCCCCGACGTGCCGCGCTGGATCTGGGCCCTGGCGGCCCTCGGCTCCATGGGCGCGATCAACTTGCTGGCCGTGAAAGCCTACGGCGAGTTCGAATTCTGGTTTGCCCTGATCAAGGTGGTCACCATCATCCTGATGATTGTTGGCGGCACGGGCATGATCATCTTCGGTTTCGGCAATGGCGGCGTGGCCATCGGCATTTCCAACCTGTGGACGCATGGCGGCTTCTTCCCGAATGGCGCGCAGGGCGTGCTGATGTCGCTGCAGATGGTGATGTTTGCCTACCTGGGCGTGGAAATGATCGGCCTGACGGCCGGCGAAGCGGCGAACCCGAAGAAATCGATTCCCGACGCCATCAATTCGGTGTTCTGGCGCATCCTGATTTTCTATGTCGGCGCACTGTTCGTCATCCTGTCGATTTACCCATGGAATGAAATCGGCACCACCGGCAGCCCCTTCGTCATGACGTTCGAACGCCTGGGCATCAAGACGGCCGCCGGCATCATCAACTTCGTCGTGCTGACGGCAGCCTTGTCGTCGTGCAATGGCGGTATCTTCAGCACGGGCCGCATGCTGTACAACCTGGCGCTGCAAGGCCAGGCGCCGAAGGCGTTTGCGGAAACGACGGCCAGCGGCGTGCCGCGCCGCGCCATCCTGGTATCCGTGTTTGCCCTGCTGCTGGGCGTGCTGCTGAACTACCTGGTGCCGGAAAAAGTGTTTATCTGGGTCACCTCGATTTCCACCTTCGGCGCTGTCTGGACCTGGGGCGTGATCCTCGTCACGCAAATTCAGTTCCGCAAGACCTTGACGCCGCTGGAAATCAAGAACCTGGCCTTCCGCATGCCGTTCGCGCCCTACGGTTCCTGGATTTCGCTGGCTTTCCTGGCGCTGGTGATCGGCCTGATGGCGTATTTCCCCGATACGCGCATCGCCCTGATGGTGGGACCGGCCTGGCTGATCCTGCTGACGGTGCTGTACTACGCGCTGGGCCTGGCGCCGAAAGACCGCCGCGACGACGTGCCGCAAGGCTACGAAGCGGGCTGGCCGCCGGCCGACGTGCCGCACGGCAAGAAGTAATCCAGCCTAGTTGAGCTGAATCAAAAGCGCGCCCCTGCACTTGCAGCGGCGCGCTTTTTCTTTCATATTGGCCATTCCATGCAGCACTAGCGCCAGTGCGCGTTTGATGGCGCACGCCTGGCGTTGTTTCCTTGCATCAAAGTTCTGTTTAGCTGAACCGATGAAAGCCCTATAATCGCTTAGTTTTGAAAATGGACGCGATCTTTCCGGTTTTTTCCAGGTAAGTAATCGCCAGGAAATTATTGTGAATTTATAGCAAACAGAAGTGGATGCGATGCAAGGCGCCCGGCGCGACGCAGTGCGAGCACTGCTAGCGATGGGCAACGCAGCAGCGCGCCACTTATGGAAGCTAGAAAACACAAGAATTTATTGGGGGTTACTTAAGGCCGGGGCGCCGTTTTTAAGTGTTTTTACCCGTCATGCGAAAATACGTATGCCTCATAAAGGAAGTCTAGTGAGCCAAACCCTGGTCCAGAAACTTTGCCGCACCAAGCCGATCGATACCACGGTCGAATATGGTGAAGGCCTCAGCAGCAGTGGCTTGAGCCGGTCCATCGGCCTGTTTTCCCTCACCATGATCGGCGTGGGCGCCACCATCGGCACGGGCATTTTCTTTACCATGGTCGAAGCCGTCCCCAAGGCGGGCCCTTCGGTCGTCCTGTCTTTCCTGATCGCCGCCATCACGGCCGGCCTGACGGCCCTGTGCTATGCGGAGCTGTCGTTCCGCATTCCCGCCTCCGGCTCTTCGTATTCGTTTGCCTACGCCACCGTGGGCGAGTTCCTGGCCTTCATCATGGCCGCCTGTCTGCTGCTCGAATACGGCTTGGCGGGCAGTGCCGTGGCCATCGGCTGGTCGTCCTACCTGAATAATTTCCTGGAAAATGCCTTCGGCTGGCACATTCCCGAGATGCTGCGCACGCCGATGATCGTTTCCGGCCCGCATGGCATGGAGTTTCATGCCGGCCACATCAACTTGCCGCCCATCTTCCTGATCTGCATGTGCGGCTTTTTGCTGCTGCGCGGCGCCAAGGAATCGGCCCTGATGAACGCCATCATGGTGATCATCAAGCTGGCGATCCTCGTGTTTTTCATCGTTATCGCGTTTTCCGGCTTCAATGCCGACAATTTCTTCCCCTTCTTCAATGCCGACAATAGCAAGGGCTTTGCCGGCATGACGGGCGTGACGGCGGCGGCCGGCACCGTCTTCTTCTCCTTCATCGGCCTCGATACGGTGGCGACGGCCGGCGACGAAGTGAAAAATCCTACGCGCAATGTGCCGCGCGGCATTCTCGGCGCCTTGCTCATCGTCACCGTGTTTTATTTGCTGGTGGCCGTGGCCGCCCTGGGCGCGCAACAGGCGAAATTGTTCGAAGGCCAGGAAGCGGGCCTGGCGGTGATCCTGCAAAACGTCACGGGCAAGACCTGGCCCGCGCTGGTGTTGTCGGCCGGCGCCGTCATTTCCGTCTTCAGCGTGACCCTGGTGACGATCTACGGCCAGACGCGCATCCTGTTTGCCGTCAGCCGCGACGGTCTGATCCCGAAGTCGTTCCAGAAGATTCACCCGCGCACCCTGGTGCCGGTGAGCAATACCATCATCGTTTGTCTGGTGGTGGCCGTGGTGGCCGGTTCCGTCGATGCCACGTACCTGTGGGACATGGTCAGCATCGGTACCTTGACAGCCTTCATGGTGGTGTCGATTGCCGTGCCCGTGCTGCGCCACAAGCAGGGCGCGAACCGCATCGAAGGCTTCAGCGTGCCGTTCGGGCCATATGTGATTCCCGGCCTCAGCGTGCTCGCTTGCCTGTACATCATGCGCGATTTGCCGCATACGACGTTTGTCGTGTTCAGTGTGTGGATGGCGGTAACGGTAGCCATTTATTTCCTGTACAGCATGCGGCATTCGCACCTGGGCAAGAAGGCCCGCTAATGCAGTCTGTTCCATCCGAAACCGCCGCTCTTGCCGGCGGTTTTTTTTATTTCTAACCGGAATTTACATGATGAAAATAACTGATCTGGCCGCTTGCGGCTTGCTGGCAAGCAGCCTTCTGGGCACCCTGGCACAGGCCGCTCCTGCCACCGAACCGGCCTTGCGCGATTACCGTGCCGTCGCCCTGTCGGCCAATGGCCAGCGCATCGCCGCCATCGAATCGAGCAGGGCGGGCGAACAGCCGCAGCGTCCGCACGCGGTCATCGTCGTGCGCGACGCCGCCAACGGCGCCATCGTGCAGCAATTCGATCCGTGCGCCGTGTGTTCCTACGATAAGCCCAGCTGGTCGCCCGATGGCAGGCAGCTGGCTTTTGTCGGCTACGACGCCAAGGCGGGCACGGCGCAGCTGTACCTGGCCACGATGACACAGGCGCAAGCCCAGGTATTGACGAGCATCAAAGGTGTGGCCAGTACGGCGCGCTGGTCGCCGGATGGCAAGCAGCTGGCCCTGCTCGCGACGGTGGGCGCGCGCAAGCTGGCCGGCGCCGTGGAAGCGGGTGCGCGCCAGGTGGGCGAAGTGGGCAGCGAAGACGATGCCCAGCGCATCGCCGTCGTGCCGGCCAGCGGCGGCGAGCCGCGTCTGCTGTCCCCAGGCGACACCTATGTGTATGAATACAGCTGGACGCCCGATGGCCGCGGCTTTGTCGCCACCAGCGCGCAAGGCAATGGCGACAGCAACTGGTGGGTCGCCAAGCTCAGCCATATTGATGCGGCCACGGGCGCCTTGCGCGTGATCGCGTCGCCGGCCATGCAGCTGAACCTGCCATCGGTCTCGCCGGACGGCAAGACGGTGGTTTTCATCGGCGGCCTGATGAGCGATTTCGGCTCCATCGGCGGCGATATCTACACCGTACCGCTGGCCGGCGGCACGCCGCGCAATCTCACGCCAGACTATCGCGGCACCTTCAATGGCGTCGTCTGGCGCGGCGCCGGCTTGCTGGCAACGGCCCTGATCGATTCGCAGCTGGCGCTGGTGCCCGTCGATGCGCAAAGCGGCCCGGCCCGGCCTGTGCTGCTCGGTGAGCTCAGCAGCAGCGGCAGCGATGGCCGCCTGTCGTTCAGCGCCGATGGCCGTCACGCCGCTGCCGCCCAGGAAGATTTTACGCACGCCAGCTACCTGGTGGCGGGACCGGTGGGGCAGTTGAAAAAGATTACGCGCGACAATGACGGTTTTGCGCCGCAACTGACGGTGCAGAACGTGGGCTGGAACAACGAGCAATACAAGGTGCAAGGCTGGCTGCTGGGGCCGTTGAAGGCGGATGCAGGCAAGCGCTACCCGATGGTCGTCAATGTGCATGGCGGCCCGGGCGCCGCCGCTTCGCCCCGTTACGTGGGAGCGAGCACCCTGATCCATGAATTGACGCAAAAGGGTTATTTCGTCTTCCTGCCCAATCCGCGCGGCAGCTTTGGCCAGGGCCAGGCCTTTACGCGCGCCAACATGGCCGACTTCGGCGGCGGCGACTGGCGCGACATCCTGGCCGGCATTGATGCCGCGCAAAAAGTGGCGCCCATCGACGGGGACCGCCTGGGCCTGATCGGCCATTCGTATGGCGGCTTCATGACCATGTGGGGCGTCACGCACAGCGACCGCTTCAAGGCGGCCGTGGCGGGCGCGGGCGTGTCGAACTGGATCAGCTATTACGGCCAGAACGGCATCAACCAGTGGATGATCCCGTTCTTTGGCGCCTCCGCGTATGACAATCCCGCCGTCTACCGCAAGGCTTCACCCATCGAATCGATCAAGGCGGCCAAGACGCCGACCCTGATCTACGTGGGCGAGCGTGACGTGGAAACGCCGGCGGCCCAGTCGCTGGAATTCTGGCACGGCTTGCGCGCCATGGGCGTGCCGTCCAGCCTGTTCATCTACGATGGCGAAGGCCATTCCTTCCGCAAGCCCGAGCATCAGCGCGACTTGCAGAAGCGCACCATCGGCTGGTTTGAGCAGTATCTGAAGTAAGTTGCGCCGGCTTAGCGCGGCGCTACAATATGCACGATCGCCGCGCTATGTATCACGATCTTGTCCGCATCTGCCTGTAACAAGCGGATACGGCGCTGCACCAGAGGCCAGCCCGACCAGGTCACGTCGCTGACGGGCGGCGCGGCAGGCACTGCCAGCGGGGCGCTGATGGCGGCCTGGTTGTCGAGCTGTTCCAGCGCGCGCGACAGGGTCAGACACACTTGCGTATGGCTGTGGCCAAGCAGGGCGTTGACGGGCGCGACGGGCAGCTGGCTGGCATGCCGGCCCAGGATCGAGCGCAGCGCCGCCACGTGGGCGACCAATAAATAATTTTGCACGATGAACAGGTTGATGTCTTCCACGGCCCGCTGCTTGCTGGCCGGTTCATCGAGCATGCGCACCAGCGCCGAGCTGAGTGCGGCCAGGCTGTCCATCAGGCGCTTGCGCTCGATGCGGTAGGCGAAGTCGTCGAAACATTTCCCCTGCAGCAGCGCGAAGCTGGCCTGCATATAGCTCACATTCACATTCAGCACCTGGCGCACCAGCCGTGGCAGGCTCTGGTATTCCCAGTTGGCCAGCACGAAGCTGAACACGGTCGCCACTGCCGCGCCGATCAGGGTGTCGATCAGGCGCTCGCTGACGAGGTTCGGGTTGCTGGGCGCCACTAGGTGCATTTGCAGCAGAATCATCAGGCTCACGGCGATGGCCGTGTAGCGGTAGCGCAAATAGATGAAGGTGGGCGTGGCCACGATGGAGAGGAACAGGATGGCCATCAGCACGATATTGCTGTGCACGAAGCGGATCACGATGGCCGTGATGATGCAGCCGATGATGGTGCCGATGATGCGGTCGGCGCGGCGCTGGCGCGTCATGCTGAACGTGGGGCGCAAGATGATGACGATGGTCAATACGATCCAGTAGCTGTGCGCCGCATATGGCAGCCAGTGTCCGATCAGCAATCCCACCGAGATGGCCATCGAGACGCGCAGGGCGAAGCGGAACACGGGCGAGTCCAGGCGCAGGTTCGACAGCAGGGTTTTCAGTTCGTATTTCTGCTGCGACAGGAACGGCGCCATGTCCGCGCCGCTCCAGAACGGCACGTTGTCATACACTTTCTGGCTGGCCAGGTGCAATTCCGCGATCATTTTCAGAATGGCGCGGATCTTGTTGCGCTGCGCGCGCAGGGTGGCCAGCGCTTCCTGCGCAGCATCGCCTTTTGCATGCAGGCGGGCAATTTCCTCTTCGATATCGGCCCATTCCTTGTCGTAACTGATCTGCGCATACGAGGCACGCTTGCGCGTGACGGCGTAGGCCACGGCTTCGATGTCGCGCGCCGCCTTGTAGGCCAGGTCGTGCAAGGATTTCAGCACGTCGGAGTCCGCCAGGTGCTGGCGCAGCAGCGCGTAATCCGTGTGCGTGGAGAGTATCAGTTCGTACAGATCCAGCATGCACACGTGCACCTGCACGACGATAGCATCCTTGCTGTTCTTGTGGCTGCGCAAAATCAAGTCGCGCGATGCCTGCTGGCGGTCGGCCAGGATGCTTTGATGGCGCACAAGTTTGTTGAACTGTTCCGTCAGGTTAAAACGCGTGTCGTAGAAATCGGCCTTGATGTCGATGTAGGCGGCCAGTTCGAACAGGGCTTCGGCCAGCACTTGCTGCTTGATGCGGTGGCGCAAGACCCAGGCGATGGCCATGGCGTACGCCAGATAGATGAGGCCGCCGAGCATGAACAGGCCCGCATGGTGGAACGATTGCTGCCACGTCATCTGGTGCTCCATCGACATGGTCATGATGAACAGGGCGGCCAGCTGCAAGGGCATGGATTTCTTGCCGTACACCACCATCATGCTGGCGAGGAAACTCACAAGCACGAGCACCGTCATCAACAGCCACTGCACGGGGCCGCACAAGCTGATCAGCAAGGTGACGGCACTGCACAGCAGCACAGAAGCGAGCATTTCATTGAACTTGTGGCGCAGCGGGCTGGGCATGTCCATCAGGGTTGTGCACAGGGCGCCGATGCACACCGTCATGGCGGTGGCGCTGTCGCTGATTTCCTGGGTCAGCAAGGCCAGGCCGACGAGACCGATGGCCACGCGCAAGCCCAGGTAAAAATAATGGCTGTAAATAAAGGTGCGCAGGTTCAGTGCGTAGTGCATGGGATTACCTTGTGGGCAGGGCACAGAAAGAGGCGCCGCACCGGGGTCTCCGATGCGGCGCCAGGATGTTGCAGTCGCTACAGCCTTGATTTACATCAGGGCAATTACGGGATATCTACGCCATTCTGGCTCGGCAAAGCGCTGGCAGTGTGCAAAGATGAAATTCAGCACGGCTTCCTGATTGCTCAGCAGGGCGGGATTCGCTGCTTTCCACTCAGCAAACTTGGCGGCCAGCGCCGGCTCGTCGCGCAGCAGCTCGGATGCCATGTCTTCGAACACGTAATCGGAAAACGCTTCTTTCTTCTCCAGCACGCTGTTGAAGAAACCCCAGCGGAAGAAGCTGTCGTGCGCCTGCGGCTCCAGGGTTTCCACGGCGTAGCGGGCGTTGTCCTGGTCCAGGCTGACGACATAATCGCCTGCCTGCACGGTGAACTGGCCCGTGCGCGTTTCCAGTTCCACATTGTCGTGGAACATGTGGCCTTCGTAGGCCGTGGCCCGCGTGCCGACGTCGGTGATATGGTAGTAGCGCGCCGTTAGCGTCTGTTCGGTGGTGATGCGGTGCATTTCGACGCCGTTCCAGCGCAGCCGTTCGATGACTTCGCGCCACGCTTGCGGCACGATATAGGCTTTCGGCGCGGCCACGGTGACGTCCGCATCGAAGCGGTTGTAATACTTGATATCGCGTTCCCACGGCTGCGAGCGGTCGTAGGACAGGCGCTGGTAGTCGCCCAGCAGACTCGGCGTGTATTGCGCCGCATAGCCCTTGAAGGGGAAGGTCGACGGCTGTTCTTCATTCATGGTCCAGTGGATCGGCCATGCGGCTTGCGTGCGTCCGGCCGCCTTCGCTTGCGCGCGCAGCTGCTTGATCTGTTCGCCATGTTTGACCGTGAACGCCATGGTGATGTCGAGCAGGGCGCGCATGGAAGCGTAGCGGTCGGCAAACGGTTTCAACATGTGCGTTTCCGGCATGAAACCGATGACGTGATGCAAGGCCGCAAAGCCCGTCGAGAAACGGGGCACTTCGAGGAATTCGGCGATGCCGTGGTCGGGGCTATCCTTGACGGGGTTCACGTACGGGCAGGTGGGCCAGCCGGCTTGTTCCATCTGCGCAAAGATGTGCGGCAGCATGGTGTCTTGCAGGAAGGGACCGAGGCCATTGCCCAGCTTATCCGTCTGCGTGTGGATCAAGGTCATCGTGTACGGATAGTCGGCGCCGTTCGACGTGTGCGTGTCGACCATCACGTCCGGGTCCCAGCTGGCCAGCAGGCGGTTGAACACCTGCGCGTTCAGGCTGTCGCACTTGATGAAATCGCGGTTCAAGTCCAGGTGGCGGCTGTTGCCGCGGAAACCGAATTGCTCCGGGCCATCCTGGTTCACCCGCGACGTGTTGGCGCGGTTCAGGCTGCCATCGACGTTGTAGATCGGAATGAACAGCAATACCGTGCTGCCCAGCGCCGCCAGGCGCTCCGGCTGCGTGCAGAGGTCGCGCACGATGGCCATGCAGGCGTCGATGCCTTCCGGTTCGCCCGGGTGGATGCCGTTATTGTTGAAGAACACGGTGCGGCCTGCGCGCTTGATTTGCTCGCGGTCAAACACGCCGTCCGCGCTGACGACGCCAGCGTGGATGGGCACGCCCGAGTCGGACAGGCCGATCTGTTCGAAGTGCAGCACCTGCGGATAGCGTGCGGCAAGATCTTGATAGAAGGTGATGCATTCCAGCCAGGTCGTGGTCTGGTTGTGGTTACCGAGTTCGTAGGTCGTGCGCAAGTCTGGTGGCATAGCGGTCTGAGTCTGGGAGGGGGAAGGCGCGCTGGGTAAGTACGCCCGCTAGGGGCCAATTGTAGCACCGGCGCTCCTGCCTTGAGGCGCCGCAGGGGCTCGTTGCCATACTTGTGTTATGAATACGTTTCACGCGCAAGGGGAGGCGGCATGGGCAAGGCGGCGATGGCAGCGATGGCGGCGCTGGTGTGGGGGATAGGCCTGGCGGCGCAGGCGGCGCCATTGCGCTTGCCTGCGGGCAAGGAACCGGTGGCGCAGGGCGGATCCGTCACGGCCGTTGCGCAGGGCGCGTTGATACGCTACCGGGGCTGGTTGCTGGCCATCGATGGCGCCGTGCCGGAAGAGCGGCCTGACATCGTGCTGACGTCGGCGGATGCGCGCCACGCGCCGCTGCTGCAGATCGGCGCCACGCAGCGCACCTTGCCCCTGTGGTCGGCCTTCGAGCTCGTCAAGGGAAGCGCGCGCCTGCGCATCACGGCATTGCCGGGGCTTGAAGCGCTTCCCGCGCTGCTGCTGGACTTTGGCGAGAGCGATTACCGCATCGTGATTCCCGCCGCCCCCATCGAACGGCAAGCCTATCCGTTGCTGGCGCAGCGCTTTCCCGGCGCCGACCTGGCCCTGCTGCTGCAGGATGGCCGGCGGGTTATGTTGCCGCTGGGAAGTAGCAGCGCGCAAGTGTTTGGCGCAGAGCAAGCCGTGCCTTACCGTTTTACCAAAGTAAAACGTTAGGCGAAAAAAAGCCACTCCCGCAGGAGTGGCTCAGGCTAAAGCGCCCGTTGCCGGGTTATTGCTTTTTGTTATTCAGCGCCCATTTCTTTCAGCAGGTTATCCGCGTGGTCGATGTGTTTCATGTTCCACAACATGTAGCGCAGGTCGACCTGGATCGAACGGGTGTTGGCCTTGTTGTAGTCCCAATCGGAAATGATCGAGTCCAAGGTGCCATCGAAGGCCAGACCGATGAATTCGCCTTTCGAGTTCAGCGCAGCCGAACCGGAATTGCCGCCGGTGATGTCCAGGGTCGCCAGGTAGTCGACCGGCACGGTTTTCAGCTTCGGATCGACGAATTTACCGAAGTCCTTGGCTTTGATCGCGGCCAGTTGATTTGCCGGTGCATTGAACTCGCCCTGGCCCGTGGCTTTGGCCACGACGCCATTGACGGTGGTGAACGCGGTCCAGGTGGTGCCGTCGGCGCCATGGTCACGGCCGGCAACGCGGCCGAAGGTGACGCGCAGGGTGCTGTTGGCGTCAGGATAGACGGCTTGGCCTTTGCTCTTCATGAAGGCAATTTTTGCTTTCATGTAGTTGGCGTAGGCTTGCTGGATCTTGCCTGCCAGTTCTTCGTCTTCCGCTTCGTTTTTCAGCGAATCCGGATACATGGCGACGGCTGCCTGGATGAAGCTGTCCTTGCTGGCCTGGAATTCGGCTGGCGTGCGTTTCAGCCATGCTGCGCGCTCGGCCTTGTCGGCCAGCTTGCTGCCCGCATACAGTTTGTCCAGGGCGGCGGACAGGTCGGCTTGCGACATGCCGTCCTTGATGCCGATGGCGGCGTCAAAGCTGGCGCGGCGCTGTGCTGCCGGTTGCGCGGCGTACTTGGCCAGGCTGTTCAGTACCAGCGCCTTGTCGACTTTTTCATCGTAGGTGCGCTCGACCGACGTGATGCCCGCTTCCAGGCGTGGCAAGTCGCGCGACTGGTAGCCGGACTTGCGTTCCGTATCGGCCTTGGTGCTTTCGTTGGACAGGCGGTACAGGCTGCGTGCCGTGTTCAGCAGGCGTGGCTGTGCGTAGCCCAGGAAGAAATCGCGCTTGGTGTCGGCATCGCGCTCGGCGATCAGCTTTTCCACTTGCTCGATGTCGCCGGCAAATTCCGCCTTGCGGGCAGCATTCGCGTTGACCCAGGTTTTCAGGGCTTCATGTTCTGCCGTCTTGCGTGCCAGGAAGTCGCTGCCCGCGTACGAATCGAGCATGCCTTGGCGGTTCTTGTAGTAATTGTTCACGCCAGCCACCTGGCCCGCGTATTTCAGGGCAACATCCTTGTTGTCCTTGGTTTCGCGCGCGATGATGGCCAGGGTTTCGCCCGACGCTTTCACGAAGGCCGGGTAGTTCCAGTCAAACGTGAACGCCACTTCCGATGGCAGGCGGTGACGGTTGGTACGGCCAGGGTAGCCCAGCGCCATCACGAAATCGCCTTCTTTCAAGCCATCCTTGGCCAGTTTCAGCACGTGTTTTGGCTGGTACGGCACGTTGTCCTTGCTGAAGTCGGCAGCTTTGCCGTCTTTGCTGACATAGGCGCGGTAGAAACCGTAGTCGCCCGTGTGGCGTGGCCACATCCAGTTGTCGGTGTCGCCGCCGAACTTGCCCACGCCGGCAGGAGGCGCGTGCACCAGGCGCACGTCGCGGATTTCCAGTTGCTTGATCAGGTAGAACTCCAGGCCGCCGTAGTAGCTCGACACGGTGCAGCGGAAACCGGCTTCTTTTTCGCATTCGGCGACCAGTTTCTTCTGGTTTTTCTCGATCGCGTCGATGCGTGCCTTGCCTTGCAGCTTGGCCACGTCGGCGGTGATGATCTTGTCGCTGACATTGGTCACGGCGGAGGTGACGAAGATGCGGCTGCCTGGGGCGGCCGGCAATTCTTCAGCGAACGTCTTGGCCAGGAAACCGTTGGCCAGCAAATCGCGCTCCTTGGTCGAATTGACCGCTACGCTGTTGTAGACGCAATGGTGGTTGGTGGCAACCAGGCCTTGCGGCGAGACGAACGAGGCCGAGCAACCGCCCAGGCTGACGATGGCGCCCATCGGGAACTCGGTCAGTTTGGTCAGGGTGGTCGGATCGAGTTTCAGTCCGGCCGCTTTCAGTTCCTTGGCTACTTGTGGCAGCTGTTGGGGCATCCACATGCCTTCGTCGGCGTGTGCGAAGTTGCTCAGGATAGCGAGCGCGATTAAAGATTTTTTCATTCGAGTTCTAGTCTTTTACATGAAGGGAAGTCGGAACCAACGTGTACCCAGTGTTTTTTCTCAGCGGGCGACCTAGAGTATCCGCACCGAACTCGCACTAGTCAATCACATTTTCCCGGCGGCATGTTTGTAGTTGCTTGTTTAAATAGCACTATTTTCGACACTGCAGGGGGAGAAAGCGGCTGCCAGCGGGCATTTTCCCGTGCCGCGGCTGTGGTATTGTCCATACAATTGTCCTGGCAGCAATAAAAATGGCCGGGCGCCTGCGCGGCCCGGCCATTTGCGGATGCGCTGCTTTTGGTCTGCTTAGCGTATTTTGCCGCGGCGCAAAAGATTCACGATGCCCAGCAGGATCACGGCGCCCAGGAACGAGACGAGCAGCGACGACAGGCTGAAATTGTCGCTGTTGATGGTACCCGTGCCGAACAGGGGCGCCAGCAGCCAGCCGCCCAGGAAGGCGCCGACGATACCGACGACGATATTGAGGAAGATGCCCTGTTGCGCATCCGTTTTCATGACCATGCTGGCCAGCCAGCCGATGACACCGCCAATAACGATCCAGATAATGAAATTCATGTAATCCTCCGCGCGATGGATGAGTGGTTGTGCCAGAGCGGTGCGGCCTGCACGTCATGGCAAATTGATACTGATGCCGCACGATAGAAAAGTCCAGCGGATTCGCATGGCGCATGCAAAAGCCCGCCTGGCTGCGGGCAGCGAGGCGGGCTTGTCATGCGGCAAGGCAGTGTTTAATCGGCCTTGATGGCTTCCACCTGGATGGCCAGCTTGACTTCGGGCGAGAACGCCGGCATGCCGTAGTTCAAGCCAAAGTCGCTGCGCTTGAATTCTGCCGTGGCATCGGCACCGCACACTTCACGCTTGTAGCGCGGGTGCATGATGCACTTGAACTTGCTCACGTTCAATTTGACGGGCTTGGTCACGCCCAGCAGGGTCAGTTCGCCATCGACTTCCACCAGTTGCTCGCCGTTGAACTTGAACGACTTGCTCTTGTAGGTGATTTCAGGGAATTTCTCGACGTTGAACATGTCCGCTTTCTTCGCGTGCGTGTTCATGGCGTCCAGGCCGAAGTCGATCGAATCGGCATCGATGACGAGGTCCAGGCTGCCCGCCTTGGCGGCGCGGTCCAGGGTGACCGTCCCCTTGGTCTTGTTGAACTTGCCACGCCACACGGACATGCCCATGTGATCGGCTTCGAAGCTGGGGAAGGTGTGCGTCGGGTCGAGGTTGTAGGTGTCGGTAGCGGCCATGGCCGAACCGGCGCCGGCGGCTGCCAGCACGGCGATCATCAAGTGCTTAAGTTTCATCAATATCCTAAAGAGAACCGGTTGGTGGTGTGATTTTAATCAGTAACGGTTGAAAAACGTTCAGGGCAAGGCAAGAGCAACGCAGCCATGGACGTTTTCTCAGGTGTTACTGCGCGGCGACGTGGAACTTGATGGTGACCTCATCGGCAACCATGCTCGTGTCTTTCCACTCGCCTTCGCCGATGTTGTAGGTCAGGCGCTTGATCGGCAGGGCGCCGTCGAATGCATATTTGCCGCCGTCGGCTTTCACCGTCAGGGGGAAGGTCACGTCGGTGGTCTTGCCTTTGATGCTCAGCTTGCCGCTGACCGTCAGCTTGCCCGCGCCGGCGGCCTTGATGCTGCTCGAGACGAAGGTGGCTTTCGGAAACTGGGCCGCGTTAAACCATTCTTTCTTGGCCACTTCCTTGTTGTATTCCGGGTCGCCGATATCGATGCTGGCCGTCTCGATTTCCACCGATGCTTTCGACGCATCCGGCGTGGCCGGGTTGTAATCGATGGCGATATTGAATTTCTTGAACTTCGCTTCCACGGGCACGTTCATTTGCTTGAACACGGCCGACACGCTGGTCTTGGCGGGATCGACTTTCAGCAGGGTGGCGGCGGTGGCGGCCACGGACAGGCCCAGCAGGGAAGCGAGGACGATGCGTTGGGTGGTTTTCATCTTATTTTTCCTGGAGTTTCAGTGAGCAAAGCAGATTAAGAAGGGCTTGGAACGCCGGACAAAACCGCAAATCGCGACGCGCAGCAGGTTTGGTTCGACGTTCCTATGGCAGCATGCGTTTCAGTACGCCATCGCGGTCGATGAACTGGTGCTTCAGCGCCGCCAGCACATGGGCGGCCACGGCGGCGGCCATCGTCATGTTCAGAACATAATGAATCTCTTTTAAAAGTGGCTTAAGTTCCGGATTCGGCGCCATGATGACGGGCAGCTGGAACAGGCCCAGATAGACCACGGGAACGCCGGCGGCCAGGGTGTACAGGTAGCCGGAGACGGGCACGGCGAAGATCAGGATATACAGCAGCACGTGCATGGCGTCGGCCGCCTTCTTTTGCCAGGCCACCATGCTGGCAGGGTGTGGTGGCGGCACGTTGGCCTTGCGCCATAACAGGCGGATGGCGGCGATGGCCAGCACGGTCACGCCCAGCCACTTATGCCACGAGAAATATTTGAGTTTGGTGGGCGTCAGGCCGGGAATGTCGACCATGACCAGGCCCATGACGAAGGCGCTGATGATCAGCAGGGCGGTCAGCCAGTGCAGGATGATGGCGGTGGTGGTGTAGCGTTGCATCGACGGCTTTCTTGAAAGTAGTACGTGTTAGGACTAATTCGGCCTAATATACCAAAGAAAAGCAAATTGCGCTGCGTGCTGCAGATTCTACAAGAAAGATTGCCGGAAAAACCGCGGGGCGGGCAGCATTTGTGTGCTGGCCGCCCCGCGGGAGTGGGATCGTGAGGATCCCCATGTGGAAACTGCTTAGATGGCTTTGGCCAATTGCGCGGCGATACCGATGTAGTTAGCCGGCGTCATGGTCAGGAGCACGTCCTTGGCATCCTGCGGAATGGCCAGGCCATTGACGAAGGTTTGCAGCGCTTCTTTCGAGATGCCCTTGCCGCGCGTCAGCTCTTTCAGCTGCTCGTACGGGTTTTCGATGCCATAGCGGCGCATCACGGTTTGCACGGGCTCGGCCAGCACTTCCCACGTCGCGTCCAGGTCTTGCGCCAGGCGCGCATGGTTCACTTCCAGCTTGTTCAAGCCGCGCAGGCAGCTGTCATAGGCCAGCAGGGTGTAACCGAGGCCCACGCCGATATTGCGCAGCACGGTCGAATCGGTCAGGTCGCGCTGCATGCGCGAGACGGGCAGTTTTTCCGACAGGTGTTTCAGCACGGCGTTGGCCAGGCCCAGGTTGCCTTCCGAGTTTTCGAAGTCGATCGGGTTGACCTTGTGCGGCATGGTCGAGGAACCGATTTCGCCCGCTTTCAGTTTTTGCTTGAAGTAGCCCAGCGACACGTACGTCCAGATGTCGCGGTTCAGGTCGAGCAAGATCGTGTTGGCGCGCGCGAAGGCGTCGAACAGCTCGGCCATGTAGTCGTGCGGCTCGATCTGGATGGTGTACGGATTGAACACCAGGCCCAGGCGCTGTTCGATGACGGCCTTGGAGAAAGCCGGCCAGTCGAAGCCGGGGTAGGCGGACAGGTGGGCGTTGTAGTTGCCGACGGCGCCATTCATCTTGCCGAGGATTTCCACTTGCTCGATGCGTTTTACGGCGCGCTGCAGGCGGGCCACGACGTTGGCAAATTCCTTGCCCAGGGTGGTCGGGCTGGCCGTCTGGCCGTGCGTGCGCGACAGCATCGGCACGTCCGCATTGTCGTGCGCGATTTGCGTCAGCTTTGCCACCAGGCCGTTCAAGGCCGGCAGCATCACGCCATCGCGGGCCGCTTTCAGCATCATGCCGTGCGAAGTGTTGTTGATGTCTTCCGAGGTGCAGGCGAAATGGATGAATTCCGACGCCGCCACCAGTTCCGGCACGTCTGCCACTTGTTCCTTCAGCCAGTACTCGACGGCCTTGACATCATGGTTGGTGACCGCTTCGATGGCCTTGATGCGGGCCGCGTCGGCTTCCGAGAAGTCGGCTGCCATCTTGTCGAGCAGGGCGCTCGCTTCGGCCGAAAACGGCTTGATTTCGGCGAAACCGGCTTGCGACAGCGCTTGCAGCCAGGAGATTTCCACTTTCACGCGGTGGTGCATGAAACCGGCTTCGGACAGGATCGGGCGCAGCAGATCGGTCTTGCTGGCGTAGCGGCCATCGAGCGGAGACAGGGCCGACAGCGTGGAATACGGAGTAGTAGAAGTCATGAGAGCGGACGCAAGTTAAAGAAACGGTTGGCGTGTGGCGCGCGGGGAGGGCAGGGCTATTGCAATACAGCAACACTGACGGCGCCACAGTAAAGGGCGATTTTACCACCGCTGGCCGCTGGCCAGCCGTCCGTTGGCCGCCGGCGCAGCGCAATCTGGCCGAATCCGGCGCCGATGCGGCGTGCCTGCCACACACGAGGGGCCGCCGGGCGCGTGCTGCCAAACAGCGCTGCCGCCGATGCTATACTGCTTGCTGCTCCCTTACCTTAAAGTACCTATGAAACTGATCGGTTCCCTCGCCAGCCCGTATGTCCGCAAAGCCCGCATCGTGCTGGCGGAAAAAAAGCTCGACTATGTCTTCGAGCTGGAAAACGTGTGGGTGCCGGAAACCCGCATCGCCCAGGCCAATCCCTTGGGCAAGGTGCCCTGCCTGGTGATGGAGGATGGCAGCACCTTGATCGATTCGAAAGTCATCGTCGAATACCTCGACACGCTCACGCCCGTGTGCAAGCTGCTGCCGGCCGGCGGCAACGGCCGCGAGCGGGCCGATATCAAGAACTGGGAAGCGCTGGCCGACGGCATTCTCGACGCGGGCGTGCTGGTGCGCCTGGAGCGCACGCAGCGCCCGCCCGAGCAGCAAAGCGCGGCCTGGATCGCGCGCCAGCTGGACAAAGTCACCCTGGGCCTGGCGGCGCTGGAAGCGCGCCTGGGCGAGAGCGCATATTGCGCCGGCAAGAACTACACGCTGGCCGACGTGGCCGTGGGCTGCACCCTGGGCTGGCTCAGCTTCCGCTTCCCGGAAATCGACTGGCGCGCCGATCACCCCGCGCTGGCGCGCCTGTTCGACAAATTGTCCGAACGCCCATCGTTCAAGGATACCGTGCCGCAGTAAAGGCGCGGACGTAAAAAAACCGGCGATTGCCGGTTTTTTTATCTGCCTCGAAGAAAAATTACTCTTCAATCGCCATCTGGCTTTGCAGGTAGTTCTGGATGCCGACTTTGGCGATCAGGTCGATCTGCGTTTCCAGCCAGTCGATATGTTCTTCCGTATCTTCCAGGATCATCAGGAACAAGTCGCGCGAGACGTAGTCGCCCGCTTTTTCGCTGATGGCGATGCCTTCCTTGACGGTGGCGTGCGCGGCGCGTTCCAGCTTCAAGTCGCATTCCAGCATTTCCGGCGTGTTCTCGCCGATCAGCAGCTTGTGCAGCGCTTGCAGGTTCGGCAGGCCGTCGAGCATCAGGATGCGGTCGATCAGCTTGTCGGCGTGTTTCATTTCGCCGATCGATTCTTCGTATTCCTTCTTGCCCAGCTTCTCCAGGCCCCAGTGCTTGTACATGCGCGCATGCAGGAAGTACTGGTTGATGGCCGACAGTTCGTTGGTGAGCTGTGCGTTGAGCATGCGGATGACTTCTTTATCGCCCTTCATGGGATTTCCTTTGTTCTGTGTCGCGTTCGATGATGAAACCGGAGGCTGCTGGCGTTCACTGCCGGGTGGCGCTGGCTGCCTGGTGGCGCGCAGGTTGCCGGTTTCGCTATGCCCGCATGATAGCGCAAAATATGGGCGATTTCGGGCGGTAAACGGCATTTTTCCGTCTTTTTAACGTAAATATCGTGCGAATAAAACCCATTCTCAAATGGATTGGCACATTTTTCCGTTTTTTATTTGCTAAGGAAAATGATGGCCATTCTCATTCGCGTTCCTGGCGCTTTTTTGCTGCTGCTGGCGCGCCTGCATGGCCGCGCTGAAAAGGCGGGAAATGTTGCTCCGTTCTTGCTTTTGTGTCTTCTTGGCCGCTGCCGGCGATGCGATAATCAGGCAGCGATATTTACTGAAAAAGGATAGCAAGATGATGCTGCATATACCCGGCGTGCTGACGCCGGAACAGGTCACGCAGTTTCGCCAGCGCCTGGCGCAGACGGACTGGGTCGACGGGCGCGCCAGCGTCGGGGCGCAAGGCGCGCAAGTCAAGCGCAACCGCCAGCTGGCGGAAGGTTCGCCGCTGGCGCTGGAACTGGGCGAGATCGTCAGCCGCGCGCTGATGGCCAATCCCCTGTTCTTTTCAGCCGTGCTGCCGCTGCGCATCCTGCCGCCGTTCTTCAACAGCTATGCGGGCGGCGAGCACTACGGCTTGCATATCGACGGCGCCATCCGCACGCCGAAAAACGGCATGCAATCGATGCGCGCCGACGTCTCGTCGACCGTGTTCCTGAGCGAGCCGGACGAGTACGAAGGCGGCGAGCTGGTGGTGGTCGACGCGTATGGCACGCATGAAGTGAAATTGCCGGCCGGCGACGTGATCGTGTATCCGTCGAGCAGCGTGCATCAGGTACTGCCCGTCACCAGCGGCGAGCGCATCTGCTCCTTCCTGTGGACGCAAAGCATGGTGCGCGAGGATTGGAAGCGCAGCATGCTGTTTGAGCTCGATCAAAACATCCAGAGCGTGCGCGGAGAACACGGCGATTCGCCGGCGACGGTGGGCTTGACGGGGCATTATCACAACCTGCTCAGGATGTGGGCGGAGATGTAGCGCGCAAAAAAAAGTCTGCCTGGCCCGGGGATGTAGGCTGGCAGACTGAAACAAGCAGTTGCTTGACTGGTACAGAAAACAGGGCGCAAAAAAGCAAGCAGGGCACAGGGTGCGGTGCTTGCGGGCTGGCAGCGGCGCAAGGGCCGCCGGAAGGCTAGCTCAGTTGGAAGGTCAGCGGTACTAACACGTACACGGGAACAGGCTTGCCGTTTTCGATCATCGGCTTGAACAGCGCGCGCTGGGCTGCCTGGCGGCCCGCTTCATCGAGGTTGCCGTAGCCGGTCGATTTATGGATCAGGATTTGCTCGGGCAAGCCCTTTTCATTGATCAGGATGCGCAACACCACGGTGCCGCTCTCGCCCAGGCGGCGCGACAGATTCGGGTAGATCAGTTGCGGCGCCTTGATGTATTCGACGCTGCTGACGGTGCGCGGCGTCGACGGCGCCGGTGGCGTCGGCGACGGTGTCGATGGCGCTGTCGGCGCGGCGGTGGCAACCGGTGCCGCTTCGGCGCGCGTCGGCTGCGGCGGCGTGATCGTCGGTTCGCTCGGCGCCACGGCGATCAGCGGCAGCGGCGGGATCACGGCGCGCGGCACGGGGGCGCTCAATTCCACGGTTTTCGGTACGGACGGTGCTGGCGGCTTGGGCGGCGCCGGCGGGGCGATGATGCTGATGGTGGTGATGGTCGGCATGGCCGCCGTGACCACACGGCTCAGCAGGCCGCTCTGGATGGCGTAAAAGCCGGCGATGTGCAGGACGACGATGGCCATCAGCGGCGCGAATTTGTTGCGCTTCTTGTCGAAGTCGGCAAATTGCTGCACGGCCTGCACCGTTACGGGCGGGGGCATCATCGTCATGGCGTTCATCGCTTTCTTTAGTTTGTCAGTACAGCTCGCATCAATACGGTTTCTTGCAGCGCCACGGTGGCGTTCAGGTGATCGTTCAGCACTTCCCGCGCGCAGGTGTGGCATTTGCCGCAGCAGGTGGCCACGCCCAGGTCGCGGCGCAGTTCGGCCATGCTGGACAGGCCAAGATCGACGGCTTGACGGATTTCACGATCAGATATGTTGTTGCAGACACATACAATCATTGATACACCTTCTGGCTAGAGGATGAGCAGACACTAGTGCTGGAAAGCATTGTTGCTAGTGTTTTAATGAGAATCATTATCATTACGTTTCATTGTCGCGCAAAGCGGGGGACAATGCAAGTGATTTTGATCAAGTGTGCGGCAATTGGCGGCCTGGCGCCGCAGCTTCACAGGCCATGTTTCCGAATGACGCAGCCCTTGATGGGGGCGGCTCTCCGGGCTAAATAAAAACTATTCGCATTCATGTTTATAATGCTGGTATTGTCTCGGACGGTCACCGTCTGGACAGATTGAATGGCCGCTTGTCGGTAATGCGCAACAGTTGCGTTTTACCTCACAAACCTGGAACCGGTGCAAGGCGCCTTGCGCCGTCGCCGGTATCAGGTGTTCTTAATTTGAACGGAATTTGCTCATGACTCTAGTTCCACCCATGATGACGCTCGATGCGCTGGCAGTCGGCCAGAGCGGCACGGTGTTGCATATCACGCCCCACACGGCAGGACAGACGGAGGACGGCGTCGACCTGGCCCGCCGCCTGATGGAGCTGGGGTTCGTTCCCGGCGAACGAATCCGCATGCTCAAGCGCGGCATTCCCGGCGGCGATCCGCTGGCCATCAAGGTCGGCAATGCCACGTTCGCACTGCGCCGCTTCGAAGCGGCGCTGATTACGATTCAACCGCTGCTTCAACCGGAATGACCATGGGTGCTGTCGAAACTATCGTGGATGCAGGCGTGCACAAGCCGCCGCATCAGCCACAAATTGCCTTGCTGGGCAATCCGAACTGCGGCAAGACCGCCCTGTTCAACCGTTTGACGGGCGCGCGCCAGAAAGTGGCGAACTACGCCGGCGTGACCATCGAGCGCAAGGAAGGCCATTTCACCTCGCCAGCCGGCAAGCCCGTGCGCCTGCTCGATCTGCCGGGCGCCTACAGCCTGTCGGCCACCACGCCCGATGAAGCCATCACGCGCGACGTGGTGGGCGGCTTGCGCCGCGGCGACCCGCGTCCGGACGCCATCATCTGCGTGGTCGACGCCACCAACCTGCGCCTGAATCTGCGCCTGGTGCTGGAAGTCAAGCGCCTGGGCCTGCCCATGCTGCTGGCGCTGAACATGACGGACGTGGCGCGCAAGCGCGGCATGCTGATCGACACGGTGAAACTGTCGCAGGAACTGGGCATGCCCGTGGTGGAAACCGTGGCGGTGCAGCACGATGGCGAAAAAGCCTTGCTGAACGCCATCGACGCCATGCTGCCGCTGCCGGCCGTGGAAGCGAAACCGCTGGCGGCCATCGATGCCGTCACCGTCGAAGAAACCCAGCGCGAAGTGCGCCGCATCCTGTCCGCCGTCAGCAATGACACGAGCGACAAGGGCAACCTGACGGAAAAGATCGACGACGTGGTGCTGCACCCCGTGTTCGGTCCCATCATCCTGGCCGTGCTGATGTTCCTGATCTTCCAGGCCGTGTTTGCCTGGGCCGCCACGCCGATGGAAATGATCACCGATGGCGTGGGCCACCTGGGCGCCGTACTGACGGCGAACATGCCAGACGGTCACCTGAAAAGCTTGCTGGTGGAAGGCATCATCGGCGGCGTCGGCAGCGTGCTGGTGTTCCTGCCGCAGATACTGATCCTGTTCTTCTTCATCCTGAGCCTGGAAGACTGCGGCTACCTGCCGCGCGCCGCCTTCCTGCTGGATCGCCTGATGGGCGGCGTGGGCCTGTCCGGCCGCGCCTTCATCCCGCTGCTGTCGAGCTTTGCCTGCGCCATTCCCGGCGTGATGGCGGCGCGTACCATCCAGAATCCGCGCGACCGTCTGGTCACCATCATGATCGCGCCGCTGATGACGTGTTCGGCGCGCCTGCCCGTGTATGCGCTGATCATCGCCGCCTTCATCCCGGAACGCCAGGTATGGGGCTATCTGAGCCTGCAAGGCCTGGTGCTGTTCGTGCTGTACTTCGCCGGCATCATCTCGGCCATGGCCGTGGCCTGGGTCATGAAGCGCGGCATGGGCGTGCGCGGCAACCAGCCGCTGATGCTGGAATTGCCCGCCTATCACTGGCCGCACTTGCGCAACCTGGCCGTCAGCCTGTGGGAGCGCGCGAAGATCTTCCTCACGCGCGTCGGTACCATCATCCTGAGCCTGATGATCATCCTGTGGTTCCTCAGCACCTTCCCCGGCGCGCCGGATAACGCCATCCACCCGCCGATCTACTACAGCCTGGCCGGCATCCTGGGCCGCGGCCTGGAAGTGATCTTCGCGCCCATCGGCTTCAATTGGCAGATCTGCATCGCGCTGGTGCCGGGCATGGCGGCGCGCGAAGTGGCCGTGGGCGCCCTGGGTACCGTGTATGCGCTGTCGCAAACGGGCGACGCGCTGGCCACCACCCTGGAGCCGCTGATCGCCCATTCGTGGTCGCTGGCGACCGCGCTGTCCTTGCTGGCCTGGTATGTGTTCGCGCCGCAGTGCCTGTCGACGCTCTCCGTGGTCAAGCGCGAGACGGGCGGCTGGCGCTATCCGCTGCTGATGGCCGGCTACATGTTTGCCCTGGCGTATGCCGCCTCGTTCATCACGTACCGTGTCGCCCTGATGCTGGGCGCTTAGGAGAAAACCATGTGGCAAACCCTCATCGTCGCCCTGATCGTCGCAGCCGCGCTGTTGCATTTTTCAACCAAGTACCTGCCGGCGGGCGTGCGCCGCGCCATCGTGCGGGGCCTCGTGCGCTGCGGCCTCGATGAAGCGAAGATGTCGACCTTCTTCAAGGTGGCGCCGGGCTGCGGCAGCGGTTGCGGTTCCTGCGGCTCGTGCGACAGCCCGCCGCCGCCGTCAAGCGCGCCGCCAGCCGATGGCAGCAGCAAGCGCGTGATACTGATGCAGGTGCAGCGCTAATTGCAGTGTAGCCACGGGCGCGCCCGTGGGCTACACTGGGCTTTCCGCATGGCAAGGAGTGGCAATGGCGATACTGTTGATCTTCATGTTTTTGTTTGCGGTCGCCACCTGGCTGCTGGCCAGCCGGCGCGGCCGCCACGGGGGACTGTGGTTCGGCATCGGCCTGTTTCTCGGACCGTTTGCCTTGCTGGCGGTGGCGGCCTTGCCGCCGGTGCCGGCGCGCTGACCTTGTATGATTAAAACCCGCAAGCGCGGGTTTTTTTTACGCCTGCGCATCCGCGTGGCGCAGCCGGTACTGGCGCGGCGAGCAAGCCATGACGCGCTTGAAGGCGTGGCTGAAGGCGCTGTCGGAATCGTAGCCCAGCGCCTGCGCGATCAAGGTGACGGGTGCGCTGCCGCCCTTCAGGCGCCGCGTGGCCAGGCGCATGCGCCAGCGCAGCAGATAGTCGAGCGGCGTTACGCCCACCCGCTTCTTGAAGTGCAAGGCAAAGGCGGAGCGCGACTGCCCCGCGACGGCAGCCAGCTGCGACAAGGTCCAGCGCCGCGCCGGTTGCGCGTGCATGGCCTCGATGGCGGCGCGCAGCCGTGGATCGGCCAGCGCGAACAGCCAGCCCACCGGGTGCGAGGCCTGCGCTTCAAGATACTGGCGCAGCATTTGCAGCAGCATCATGTGGCCAAGGTGGCGCGTCATCAGCGCCGCGCCGGGCGCCGTCGCCTGCAGTTCCTGCGCCAGCCGTTGCAAGGCCCAGTGCAGCACGCTGGCCTGGTCCGTATCGCCGCGCACGTGCAGCAGCGGCGGCAGGCAGTCGAGCAGGATGGCCGCCTCGTCGCCAAAGTGGAAGCGCCCGCCGATGAGGAAGAAATCGTGCTGCGGCGCGCCGTGGCGGGCCACGCCCTGCTGCGTATGCCGGTACACTTCCAGCGCTGGCGCGGCCGGCAAGCCGGGCGTGCTGGCCAGGGTGAACGCGCGTCCCGGCGCCAGCAGGAAGCAGTCGCCCGTCTGCAGCTGCACGGGAGCGTCGATACCCGCGACCGTCAGCCAGCAAGCGCCTTCGATCACGGCGTTGAACTTGATGCCGTCCGGCGGCGGAAAATCGATGGCCCACTCGCCTCCCGCCTTCAGGCCGGCAAAGTAGGAGCTGCGCGTATCAAACAGCGAGAGTACATCGGAGAGCAAATCCATGGTGGCGGCAATTCTGGACGATAGCGATAGTATTACGGATTTTACGCCATTCACCGTCCAGAACTGCTCGCGCAAAATACGCATGTCGCCAGCCATCCCGCGCTGGCCACCCACATGCAGAGGCAGACATGACATACGGCGATCACAGGCAAATTCCCCTTCATTCCGGCTTCGGCGCGGCCACGACCGCCAGCGAGGTGCTGGCTGGCCGCGACCTGTCCGGCGTGCACGCCATCGTCACGGGCGGCGCGTCGGGCCTGGGGCTGGAAACGGTGCGCGTGCTGGCTGGCGCCGGCGCCAGGGTGCTGGTGCCGGCGCGCGACCAGCATCAGGCGCAAGCGGCCCTGGCCGGCATGGCCGGCGTGGAGGTCGCGGCGCTCGACCTGTTCGATCCGCAATCGATCGACGCATTCGCGGCCGCCTTCCTTGCCACCGGCCGCCCCCTGCACCTGCTGGTGAACGGCGCCGGCATCATGGCCACGCCCTTGCTGCGCGATGCGCGCGGCTACGAGGCGCAGTTCGCGACGAATCACCTGGGGCATTTCCAGTTGACGGCGCGCCTGTGGCCCGCCTTGCGGCAGGCGCAGGGCGCGCGCGTCGTGTGCGTGTCGTCGCTGGGACACCGGCAGGCGGGCGTCGACCTGGACGACCCGCATTTCCTGCGCCAGCCGTACGACAAATGGCGCGCGTATGCGCAGTCGAAAAGCGCCAATGCGCTGTTTGCCGTGGAGCTGGACCGACGTGGTGCGGCGCACGGCGTGCGCGCCTACTCGCTGCATCCGGGCGCCATCCTGACGCCGCTGGTGCGCCACCTGGACCAGGATGATTTGCGCAGGGTGGGAGCGCTCGATGAGACCGGCCAGGTGAATCCGCCGCCGCAGTCGGGTTTCAAGAATGTGGCGCAGGGAGCGGCCACCACCGTCTGGTGCGCCACCAGCGCGCAGCTTGAGGGCATTGGCGGCGTGTATTGCGAGGATGGCGATATCGCCCCCTTGGTGGAGGACGACAGCATGGGGCCGGGCGTGCGGCGCTGGGCCATCGACCCCGGGCAGGCGCGCCGGCTATGGACACTGAGCGAACAGATGACGGGCGTGCGCTTCGATTGCGACGCGGCATAAAAAATGCCGGGCAAGGCCCGGCATGTGCAGGAGGGGGCGTGGCTTTACGCCTTGCCCGCCAGTTTTTCCACCACGGGCACCAGCGCGGCCGGGCGGCAGCCGAAGGCGGCCAGGCGGCCTTGCGCCTTCGGCGCCAGGTCCAGGTCATACGGCAGGCGGCCCGCCACCAGCCACAGTTTATCCTGCGGCAGGGCGTCGACGAGGCGGCGCTGGCCATCGACGAACATGGCGTTATATGTTTGCAGCACGATCTGCTGCGCGCCTTGCGCAAAGGCGATGGCCGCATTGACTTCGTCGTCCAGCGCCTCGGCCGACAAGGCGTACTCGCGCACGTCCAGGCCCGCTTCGAGCAGCGCCGGCAGCATCGAACTGCGCGCTTCCTTGTTGCGGCCCAGCGCCACTTCGTCGATTTCGCTGCGCGAACGCACTTCCACCGTCAGCAGGGTCACGGGCAGGCTGGCGTCGAGCGGGCGGTAGTCGCCCTGCACGCGCAATGCCGCTTTTTGCAGCAGCTGCGACAGGGCCATGGCGGCCGGCTGCATCAGCGCCGGCGGCGTGAGCGGGCGGGCGCGCCAGTCGCGCACGGCGCGGTTGCGCTTGAGTTCAGCCACGCGGGCACAGGCCGCGTCGATGCGGGAGAGCGCAATGTCGCCGCGCTCCACGGCGGCGATGACGGCGTCGATGGCGGCAGTCTGCTGCGCTTCGCGGTGCGAAATGAGGACGATGTCGGCGCCTGCCTGCAGGGTGGCGATGGCGCCCTGGGCGATGCCGATGCCGTCGGCGATGGCTGCCATTTCCAGGCAGTCGGTAATGACGACGCCCTGGTATTTCAACTCGCCGCGCAGCAGGTCCGTCAGCACGCCTTTCGACAGGGTGGCCGGCACGCTGGTGTCGGACTCGAAGGCGGGGAAGACCACGTGCGCCGTCATGATGGCGTCCACGCCGCCGGCAATGGCCGCGCGGAAGGGCGCCAGTTCCACGGCGCGCAGGCGTTCCTTGTCGTGCGGTACCAGGGCCATGGCGTAATGCGTGTCGATGGCCGTGTCGCCGTGGCCGGGGAAGTGCTTGGCGGTGACGGCCATGCCGCTGGCGCGCTGGCCGCGCATGGCCGCCATGCCGTAGTCGATGACGGTGGCGGCATCCTCGCCATACGCGCGCACGCCGATGACGGGGTTGTTGCGGTTGTTGTTCACGTCCAGCACGGGGGCGAGCAGCAGGTTGATGCCCACCTGGCGCATTTCATCGCCGCTGATCTGGTTCATGCGTTCGCAATCGTCGATGGAGCCGGCCGCCTGGAAAGCCATCGCGGCGGGAATCGGCGTGACGCCCTGCTCGATGCGCATCACCATGCCGCCTTCCTGGTCGATGGAGATCAGCAGCGGAATGTCGGATACTTCCGCGTTGATCTCCTGCAGTTCGCGGCACAGGGCGGACACTTGCGCTGGCGTGTGCACGTTGCGGCGGAACAGGATCACGCCGCCTACCTTTTTGTCGCGTATCAAGGTCTTGATATGCTCGTCCGCCTGCAGGGCGTCGAAGCCCACCATGAATAGCTGTCCTACTTTCTCGCGCAAACCCTGCTCCATGCTGCAACTCCTCCGGTATTCATTCTGATGACGACAAGTCCGTATTGTGGCCCGCGGCGGCGCAATGGAGCGCTCACCGGAAAGCTGCCTTGGTTTTGACCTTATTTTGGTATTGTATTGGATTTGGGTTTTTGCGCAAGTGGTTATTAAGTGGTATTGCTCCACTTGCGCAAGGACGGGTTCAATCCAGGCGCTGGAACGATGCCGATTGCGCCTTCGGCCAGTACAGGCCGAATACGGGCGGCAGCTGCGGCAGCTGGCTCGGGTCGAGCAGCTGGCCCGCTTCGAGGAAGGGCAGCAGGGCCGAGGCCAGTTTCACCTGGTTCGGCGAGATGCGCCGCACCAGGTGGTGCGGGCGCAGTTCCTGCGGATGCGCCAGGCCGGCGGCGGCGATCAGTTCGGCCAGCGCCTTCATGGTGTTCTGGTGAAAGTGCGCCACGCGGGAGATCTTGTCCGATACCACCAGCGCGCGCTGGCGCTGCGGGTCTTGCGTGGCCACGCCGGTGGGGCAGCGGTCCGTGTGGCAGCTTTGCGACTGGATGCAGCCCAGGGCGAACATGAAGCCGCGCGCCGAATTGCACCAGTCGGCGCCCAGCGCCAGCAGGCGGGCGATGTCGAAGGCCGTGATGATCTTGCCCGAGCAGCCGATCTTGATCCTGTTGCGCAGGTTGGCGCCCACCAGTGTGTTATGCACGAGCACCAGCGCTTCCTGCAGCGGCGTGCCCACATGATCCGTGAATTCCAGGGGCGCGGCGCCCGTGCCGCCTTCGCTGCCGTCGACGACGATGAAGTCGGGCGTGATGCCCGTTTCCAGCATGGCTTTGACGATGGCGAAGAATTCCCACGGGTGGCCGATGGCCAGCTTGAAGCCCGTCGGCTTGCCGCCGGAGAGCGTGCGCAGGCGGTCGATAAAGTGCAGCATTTCCAGCGGCGTGGAAAAGGCGCTGTGCGCGGCCGGCGAGACGCAATCCTCGCCCACCATCACGCCGCGCGTGGTGGCGATCTCGATCGTCACTTTCGGCCCGGGCAGCACGCCGCCGTGGCCCGGCTTGGCGCCCTGCGACATTTTCAGCTCGATCATTTTCACCTGCTCGGAGCTGGCGTTGGCGATGAAGCGTTCCTCGGAAAACGTGCCGTCCTGGTTGCGGCAGCCGAAGTAGCCGGAGCCGATTTCCCACACCAGGTCGCCGCCGTTTTCGCGGTGGTAGGGGCTGATGCTGCCTTCGCCCGTGTCGTGCATGAAGCCGCCGCTGCGCGCGCCGCCGTTCAGGGCCAGGATGGCGTTGGCCGACAGGGCGCCAAAGCTCATCGCCGAGATGTTGAAGACGCTGGCCGAATACGGTTTGGCGCGCGGGCAGTCCGGATGGTTGCCGATGTCGATGCGGAAGTCGTGGCCAGTCACCTTGGCGGGGGCGATGGAATGGTTGATCCATTCATAGCCCGCTTCGTACACGTCGAGCTGGGTGCCGAACGGGCGCTTGTCCGTCTGCTCCTTGGCGCGCTGGTAGACGATGCTGCGCTGGCTGCGCGAGAACGGCGTCGCTTCGCTGTCGCTTTCCAGAAAATACTGGCGGATTTCGGGGCGGATGCTCTCAAAAAAGAAGCGGAAATGCGCGAGGATGGGGTAATTGCGGCGCAGGGCGCGCTTCGTTTGCAGCAGGTCGCTGATGCCGACCAGGGTCAGCGCGCCGGCCAGCACGGGCAGCCAGTAGTGATCGTAGTAAAACAGGGACAGGACAAAGATGGCTGCCGTCGCAATGAAGGTCAGGTAGCGAAATGGTACTAGGTGCATGGGCACTCCGGTGAAGTCAGGCTGATATTGCTGAGTGTACCGGTGATTTGTAGATCTTGCTGACTGGCAAAGTGTACTGTCAGAGTGACGCTATCCATACGTGCGATACCTGACAAAACCGTAGCGAGCGGCAGCGATTTGTGGCCGAGAAGCGCAACCGTACTTTAGTACGGTGAGCATCGCCGGCCGCAAAGCGCGACGCGCAGTAGGTTTGGTCAGGTGTTTACCGTTGTGCGGCGCGGATGCGCTCGACCCGTTCGGCGCTGGCCGGATGGCTCGACAGATACGGCGTGCCGTGGTCCAGCTTGCCCAGGGCGACAAACACTTGCGCCAGGTGTTCCAGCGGGATGCCGTTCTGGCGCAGCATGGCGATCGCGTAGTCGTCCGCATCGCGTTCCACGTCGCGCGAATACTTCAAGTCCAGCAGCAGCGGCGGCAGGGTCGCCACCACCGTCGACACGTCGCCGAACAGCAGCGCGGCGCCGGCGCCCACGGCCGAGGTCTGGATGATGCGCCGCGTCAGGTGGCGCTGCTGCAAGTGTCCCAGTTCATGCGCCAGCACGCCCATGATGGCCTGGTCGTCCGGCAGCAGTTCGATCATTTCATCGGTCAGCACGATGTCGCCGGACGGCAGGGCAAACGCGTTCGGGCCGATCTTGCTCTTGCGAAACACGATGCGGTGCTCGGGCGTGCTGTCGCCGGGCGTGGCCAGGCGCGCGAACTGGGCGCGCAAGGCTTGCTGGCGCGCGCCATCGAGCTGGCTGGGCGCGAATACATGGCGGTCCAGCATGTCGAGCACGCCCTGGCCCAGCTGCCGTTCGACCGACTGCGGCAGGGCATACGCGATGCCCTTGGCCGCCAGCGGCAGCAGGTATTGATAGCTGAGCCACAGGGCCACGATGGTGGCCACCGTGGCCAGCAGGGCGCCGCGCCAGCTTTGCTGCAGCCGCACCACCCAGCCGTCGCGGTGGCCCGTGTCGTGCAGCAGGCTGTTGAAGGCTGCCTGGTCGGCGATTTCCAGGTAGGCGCCGTCGGCAAAGCTGACCTTGCGCACGGCGTGGCTGCTGCGTTCGGACACGTGCAGTTCGCCCAGCGGGCAGCTGCGCTCGATGTCGCCGGCCAGCACGGCCTGGCCATCGCGCACGCTGAGCGTCACGTGGTACAGGCGCGAGGTCTGGCCGTCGAAATAGCGCGCGGGCACGGGGGCCGCACCCGGCGCGTGGTGATCGAGCGTCATGCTACAGCGACAGGTCGAAGTCCAGCAGGTCGACCACGCCTTCGCCCGTGGCCGATACTTGCTGGCCCGTGGCGGCGACAAATTCGTCCAGGTTGCCGTGCACCAGCATGGACGTCGCTTCCAGGCGGTACTTCAGCCAGCGCACATGGGCGAATGGCGTAAACAGGCCCAGGGTGACGACGATGCCCAGCAGGTTGCTCAGCATGACGAAGGTGGTGCGGCCCCACGTCAGCTGCGACTGGAACTGGTGCTGCTGCAGGCGCGTGTGGTTCCAGATCAGGTTCTGGATCATGGTCAGGAACAGCGGCAGCACGGTGAACGCCCACAGGTACAGGGCGCCGATGGCAAACAGCAGGCTGCCAACCTTGGTCTTGTCATTCGCATTGGCCGCAAACGAGGCGAACACGCTGCCGAAGACGACGAAAATCAGGACCAGCAAGCCGCCCAGCAGCAGGGCGAAGAACAGCAAATAGGTCTTGTAGAAGCTGCCGACCGTGGCGTCAAAGCTGAAATGGGTGGCGCCGAAACGGCTTTGCGTGTGCTGGAAGCGCTTCAGGCGCTGGTGCAGGAAAGGCGTCATCAGGCCGCCCGTGAAGGTATTCAGGATGGGCAGCCACAGGAAGTACTTGTAGGCTTCCTTGGCGCTGCCGCCAAAGCCGAAGCGGATGCCGCGGTAGCTGGTGTTGTACAGCTTGAATTGCAGGCTTTTCCAGACCAGCCAGGGCAGGATGGCGGCCAGCAGCACGAACATCAGCAAGCCCACGATGGGCGAGACCTGGAAGGCGATGTTGTAGCCGGCGATCAGCACCACGGCGGCGATGCGGCCTTTCAGGATGGCGACGGCGTTGCCGTGGTATTCGAAGCTGCCGCCCGCCAGGTGGGTGCTCGAATAAAAGTAGCGATTGCGGCGCACCTTGGCCCAGGCGGAATAAATGCCCAGGGTGACGATGCTCAGCAGCAGGTTGACGATCCAGATACGGAAGTATTCGCTGCCGGTGGCACTGAAGGTGATGGCTTCTTGTCGGGGAGTAGTGTTGTTTGCGTCGAAATCCACAGGGGTTTCCTTACTTATTGGAAACAAAACAAGATAAGGGATTATTGAAAAGTTATCAATTGAAAATACTGTTTTTCGCAATATTTTCGTCGATTCGCTTGCGCTGACCCGATCCGGCCATCCCCGGCTATACTGGAACTCAACCATTGTTACCGGGAAAACCATGATCGTCGTCCACCATCTGAACAATTCGCGCTCGCAGCACGTGCTCTGGCTGCTCGAGGAACTGGGCCTCGACTACGAGGTCAAGCGCTATCAGCGCGACCCGAAGACCATGCTGGCACCCGCTTCGCTGAAGGCCGTGCATCCGCTGGGCAAGTCGCCCGTGATCACGGACGGCGCCAACACCATCGCCGAATCGGGCGCCATCATCGACTACCTGGTCGAGCGCTACGGCAATGGCCGATTGATCCCGGCGGCGGGCACGCCGGACAAGCTGCGCTGGACCTACTGGCTGCATTTCGCGGAAGGCTCGGCCATGCCGCCGCTGCTGCTGAAGCTGGTGTTCGACAAGGTCGAGTCGTCGCCGATGCCGTTTTTCGTCAAACCCATCGCGCGCGGCATCGCCAGTAAGGTCAAGAGCAGCTTCATCATGCCCAATATCAACAGCCAGCTGGCCTATATGGAAGCGGAGCTGGAAAAAACCAAATGGTTTGCCGGCAATGAATTCACGGCGGCCGACATCCAGATGAGCTTTCCGCTGGAAGCGGCGGCCATGCGCGGCGGACTCGACGAGCGCCTGCCCAAGCTGACGGCCTTCCTGCAGCGCATCCATGCACGCCCGGCCTACCAGCGCGCGCTGGAAAAAGGCGGGCCCTACGATTTCGTCAAATAAGCGGCATTCAAGGCCGATATGCGGGGAACCATACGGTAAAATGCCCGATTCAACCTGTATCCACTTACCGCATGGCCAGACTCCTCGCTATCGACGGCTTGAATATCGTACGCCGCGTCTACGAAGCCAGTCCTGAACCCGATTCCGACCTGAAGGCGGAGATCGCGCTGCGCCATGCGCTGTCGTCGTTCCGCACCCTCATCAACGACCACGAGCCGACGCATATCCTGCCGGCCTTCGACTTTGGCGGCCCCACCTGGCGCCACGCCCTGTATGCCGGTTACCGCGAGGGGCGCCAGCCCATGCCGCAGGTGCTGCGCGACGCCTTGCCCGGCTTTTACGCCACGCTGGCCAGCTTCGGCATGCACGTGGTCAGCATTCCCGAGGTCGAGGCCGATGACGTGATCGGCACGGCCGTCATGCGCTGGCTGCACGAGGGGCGCGGCGCGGCCGTCATCGCCACCACCGACAAGGATTTGCACGGCTTGATCGCCCACGGCGCGCTCGTGTGGGACCATTTCAAGGGCGTCTGGCACGACCACGCCTGGGTCGAGAAAAAGTTCGGCGTGCCGCCGGAACTGCTGCCCGACCTGCTGGCGCTGATGGGCGACGTCACCGACAGCATCCCCGGCGTGTCGAAGATTGGCCTGAAGACGGGCGCGAAACTGTTGCGCGCCTACGGCAATATCGATGCCGTGATGGCCGGCGCGGGCATTTTGCCGGGCGCGCTGGGCGAAAGCCTGCGAAAAGAGCGGGAAATACTGTATCTTTCAAGAAAGTTAGTGGCGCTGAAAACGGATGTCACGTTAGGCGTGACCTGGAACAAGCTCGTGTGGGAAAAATAGAGCTCTTTTGGCCAGAACACGGAATAAATCAAGCAAGGAAAGTAATCATGATGTTAAAGACAGTCCTGATCGATAGCAGCGCCGTGGCGCGCGGCCTGCTGAACACGGTCCTGACCGATGGCGGCTACGATGTCTGCGGGCAGACGCATACCAGCGCGCTGGGGCTGGCGCTGCTGGTCAAGCACCACCCGCATTTCGTGTGCATCGCGCGCGAGCAGGTGGAAGACGGGAGCAACGTGGTGCAGACCATCCGCGCCCAGTATCCGAAGACGCTCATTTTCATGGTTTCGGGCGGCATCGACGCCGCCTCGCTGCAGGCGGCCCACGCCATGGGCGTGTCGGGCTTCATCGTGAAACCGTTCATGGCCGACACGGTCCTGAAAACCGTGCGCAATACGGTCATTGCCATGGTGCGCAAGCAGCAGGCACTCGCTGCCGCCGCGCAAGGCAATTCCTAGACGCCGCTCAGGCCTGTGGCGCTGGCGATGATGCCGCCGCCAAGGCACACGTCGCCGTCATACAGCACGGCCGACTGGCCTGGCGTGACGGCCCATTGCGCCTGGTCAAATGCCAGGCTGAACAGTTCATTCCCGTCCGGCAGCAGCTGGCAAGCCACGTCGGCCTGGCGGTAGCGCGTCTTGGCGCTCAAGGCGCCCGCCTGCGGCGCGCTGCCTGCCACCCAGCTGGCCTGGTCTGCCGTCAGGGATGGCGACAGCAGCCACGGGTGGTCATGGCCCTGCACCACCCACAGCGTGTTGTTGGCGATATCCTTGCGCGCCACATACCAGGCGTCGCTGCTGCCGTCCGCGTTCTGGTACGACTTCACGCCGCCGATGCCGATGCCCTTGCGCTGGCCCAGCGTATAAAAACTCAGTCCCACGTGTTCGCCCACGGTCTTGCCGTCGGCCGTCTTCATGGGGCCAGGCTTGTACGACAGGTAGCGGTTCAAGAATTCGCGGAACGGGCGTTCGCCGATGAAGCAGATGCCCGTCGAATCCTTCTTTTGCGCGTTCGGCAGGGCCAGTTTCTCGGCGATCTGGCGCACTTGCGTCTTCGGGATTTCACCGAGCGGGAACAAGGTCTTGGACAGCTGCGCCTGGTTCAAACGGTGCAGGAAGTAGCTTTGATCCTTGCTGGCGTCGACGGCTTTCAGCAGCTCGTAGCGGCCCGCATCGGTGGGTGCCTGGCGCACGCGCGCATAGTGGCCGGTGGCGATCAGGTCGGCGCCCAGGGTCATGGCGTGGTCGAGGAAGGCCTTGAACTTGATTTCGGCGTTGCACAGCACGTCCGGGTTCGGCGTGCGGCCGGCCTGGTATTCGCGCAAAAAATCGGCGAACACGCGGTCCTTGTATTCGGAGGCGAAATTGACGGCTTCGATATCGACGCCGATGACGTCGGCCACGCTGGCCGCGTCGATCCAGTCCTGGCGCGTGGAGCAGTATTCCGAATCGTCGTCATCTTCCCAGTTTTTCATGAACAGGCCGATGACTTCATAGCCTTGTTCCTTCAGCATCCATGCCGCGACCGAGGAATCGACCCCGCCCGACATGCCGATAACGACTTTCTTCTTGCTCATCTTGCTTTCCAGTTACTTTAATAATATGGCAATGCGTGTAGCTATGCGCTATTGAAAACGGACGCATGCGTGTGCAGCAGGGCCAGCGGCGCGCGCCGGCCAGCCAGGTATTCGTCCACGCACTGCAGCACCAGCGGGCTGCGGTGGCGTTCCTGGCACGCCGCCAGCTCGTCGCGCGTCATCCACAGGGTGCGGATGATGCCTTCGTCCAGCGGGCGGTCATGCTCGGCGCCGGCCGTGCCGCAAAAGGTGAAGCGCAAATAGGTCACGTCCTCGCCCGTGCGCAGTGACTGATAGCGCGACATGTACATGCCGACCAGTGCCGTGGGGATGAAATCGTAGGCCGCTTCTTCCAGCGTTTCGCGGATCACCGCCTGTTCCAGCGACTCGAACGGGTCGAGGTGACCGGCCGGCTGGTTGAGCTTGATGCCTTCGCTGGTCTCTTCTTCAATCAGTAAAAACAGGCCGTCGCGCTCGACGATGGCGGCAACGGTGACAGAGGGTTTCCAGATTCTCGGCATGATTCCATCCTTGAAAGAGCCGACATTTTATCTTGTTCTGCGCGCGCGGTTTGAACCCGGCCTTCTGTTGCGCGGACATATTGATAAATGACAACGTTTTAGCAAATAGCGGTGGGAGGTACTTACGTCTTTCCCGGGGAGCGCACTAGCATGGGGGCTTAGTCGCCAAGATGGCAGGAAACGCCCGCTAATATAGGCTTTCCCTGTGGCCAAAACAAGCGCGCACGCACGCTCGACTGTGGTGAGATTGACACACCTTTCCCACAATATGGGCGCCGCGCCGCATGGTGAAACGAATCGTGGGATGCTGGTGAAATTAGTGTCGTACGACTAAAAGTTGCTGGTTCACAAACGTTTAACGCGCTGCTTTCCGTGTTAGATTCTAGTCAGTTTATCAATTAGCGGAGGCATCATGAGGATAGGCATACCGGCCGAAACACGGCCTGGTGAAACACGGGTGGCAGCAACGCCCGAGACAGTCAAGAAGCTGGCAGCCAAACATCAGATCGTCGTGCAATCGGGAGCGGGCCTGCAAGCGTCGATTCCCGACGACGCGTATGCCGCCGCCGGCGCGCAGATCGGCACCGCCCAGGAAGCCTATGGCTGCGCCATCGTGCTCAAGGTGCGCGCGCCCGATGCCGATGAACGGGCCCTGATGGCCAGCGGCACGGTGCTGATCGGCATGTTGAACCCGTTTGACGCGGACAATATCGCCGCCATGGCCACGGCCGGCCTGTCCGCCTTCGCCCTGGAAGCCGTGCCGCGCATCACGCGCGCGCAGTCGATGGACGTGCTGTCGTCGCAGGCGAATATCGCCGGCTACAAGGCCGTGCTGGTGGCGGCCAACACTTACCAGCGCTTCATGCCGATGCTGATGACGGCGGCCGGCACCGTCAAGGCGGCCCGCGTGCTGATCATGGGCGTGGGCGTGGCAGGGTTGCAGGCGATCGCCACGGCCAAGCGCTTGGGCGCCGTCATCGAGGCGTCCGACGTGCGCCCGCCCGTCAAGGAACAAGTGGAGTCGCTGGGTGCCAAGTTCCTCGACGTGCCTTTCCTCACGGATGAAGAAAAAGAGATCGCCAAGGGTTCGGGCGGCTATGCGCGCGCCATGCCGGCCGACTGGATGCGGCGCCAGGCCGAACTGGTGCATGAACGGGCGAAACTGGCCGATATCATCATCACCACGGCGCTGATTCCCGGCCGCGCCGCGCCCGTGCTCATTTCCGAAGAAACGGTGAAAGCCATGAAACCCGGTTCCGTCATCGTCGACCTGGCCGTGGAGCAGGGCGGCAATTGCCCGCTCTCGGAACTGGGCAAGACGGTGCTCAAGCACGGCGTCTACATCGTGGGCGAACCGAACCTCTCGACCCTGGTGGCGGCCGACGCTTCGGCCCTGTATGCGCGCAACGTGCTGGACTTCTTGAAGCTCATCATCGACAAGGACGACCAGTTGCTGATCGACCGCGAGGATGAAATCATCAAGGCCAGCCTGGTGTGTGCGGGCAGCGAAATCTTACGTAAATAAGTTACAAAAACAACGCGGCACCGGGAGAGAACCACATCATGGAAATCAGTCACACCATCATTAACCTGATCATCTTCGTGCTGGCCATTTATGTCGGCTACCACGTCGTCTGGACCGTCACGCCGGCGCTGCATACGCCGCTGATGGCCGTCACCAATGCCATTTCCGCCATCATCATCGTCGGCGCCATGCTGGCGGCCGGCCTGACGCAAGGCCCGCTGGCGCAGGCGGCCGGCACCCTGGCCGTGGCCCTGGCCGCCGTCAACGTGTTTGGCGGCTTCCTCGTCACGCAGCGCATGCTCGAGATGTTCCGTAAAAAAGAACCGAAAGCCAAGCAAGGAGCAAAAGAATGAGTCACGCCATGAGCTTCGTCACCCTGAACCTGGTGACGATGATGTACCTGATCGCCTCGGTGTGCTTCATCCAGGCCTTGAAAGGCCTGTCGTCGCCCTCGACGGCGCGCCGCGGCAATGCCTTCGGCATGAGCGGCATGGCCATTGCCGCCGTCACCACCGTGGCGCTGATCCTGAAACTGAAGGAGCAGCAAGCGGGCGGCATGGGCCTGACCCTCGTCATCATCGGCATCGTCACGGGCGGCGCCATCGGCGCCTACCTGGCGAAAACCGTGGAAATGACGAAGATGCCGGAACTGGTGGCGGCCATGCATTCGCTGATCGGCCTGGCGGCCGTGTGCATCGCCGTGGCGGCCGTCTCCGAGCCATGGGCCTTCAATATCGCCAAACAGGGCGAGGCGCTGCCCATCGGTAACCGCTTCGAGCTGTTCATCGGCACCTTTGTCGGCGCCATCACCTTCTCCGGTTCGGTGATCGCCTTCGGCAAGCTGTCGGGCAAATACAAGTTTCGCCTGTTCCAGGGCGCGCCCGTCAGCTTCAAGGGCCAGCACATGCTCAACCTGGTGCTGGCGCTGGTGATGATCGCGCTGGGCCTGGTGTTCTGCTTTGCCGACGGCGCCGAGCCGGCCTGGACGCCGTTCATCGTCATGGCCGTCATCGCCTTTGCGCTGGGCGTGCTGATCATCATTCCCATCGGCGGCGCCGACATGCCGGTGGTGGTGTCCATGCTCAACAGCTACTCGGGCTGGGCCGCGGCCGGCATCGGTTTTTCGCTGAATAACTCGATGCTGATCATCGCCGGTTCGCTCGTCGGCTCGTCCGGCGCGATCCTGTCGTACATCATGTGCAAGGCCATGAACCGCTCGTTCTTCAACGTCATCCTCGGCGGCTTCGGCGGCGATGCGCCGGCCGCCGGCGTGGCGGGCGTGCAGGAACAGCGTCCCGTGAAATCGGGTTCGGCCGACGACGCCGCCTTCATCATGGGCAATGCGGAAACCGTCATCATCGTGCCCGGCTACGGCCTGGCCGTGGCGCGCGCGCAGCACTCGCTGAAAGAACTGGTGGAAAAGCTCACGCACAAGGGTGTCACCGTCAAGTATGCGATTCACCCCGTGGCGGGGCGCATGCCGGGCCACATGAACGTGCTGCTGGCCGAGGCGGAAGTGCCGTACGACCAGGTCTTCGAGATGGAAGACATCAACGGCGAATTCGGCCAGACGGACGTGGTGCTGGTGCTGGGCGCGAACGACGTGGTCAACCCGGCGGCGAAAGACCCGAAATCGTCGATCGCCGGCATGCCGATCCTGGAAGCCTACAAGGCCAAGAGCATCATCGTCAACAAGCGCTCGATGGCGTCCGGCTATGCGGGCCTGGACAACGATTTGTTCTATCAGGCGAACACGATGATGGTGTTTGGCGACGCCAAGAAGGTGATCGAGGATATGGTGAAGGCAATCGAGTAAGGCAATGCCTTGGTCAACTGAAGATGGCCCGCCTTGCGCGGGCCGTTTTTATTGGCCGGCCGCTGCCGCGACGACCTGGTTGCGTCCCTGGTGCTTGGCGACATACAGGGCCTTGTCGGCATCCGACATGGCCGCGTCCAGGCTGGCGCCTTGCACCAGCGGCGCCACGCCGATACTGATGGTGACGTGCAGCGGGGAACCGTCGGGCAGCACGGTGACCGCCGCCGCCACGGCTGCGCGGATGCGTTCGGCCACCTGGTGTGCCTGCTGCAGGCTGGCGTCGGGGAACAGCAGGCCGAACTCCTCGCCGCCGAGGCGCGCCGCCACGTCGGTGATGCGTCCCGTGTCGCGCAGCGCCTGCGCCACCGTGCGCAGCACGGCGTCGCCCACGGCATGGCCATAGCGGTCGTTGATCTTCTTGAAGTGGTCGAGGTCGGCCACGCCCACGCTCAGGGCGGCGCCGCTGCGTGCCGCGCGCGCCATCGCCTGCTCGGCTTGCGCTTCATAGGCGCGGCGGTTCGGCAGCGACGTCAGCGCATCGTGCAGCGCCTGCTGTTCCAGCTGCGCCAGCAGGCTGGCGTTTTTCGCCGCCAGTTCGCGCCGTTCGCGCACGTCGAGCAAAAAGGCGCCGAAATAGCGCATGCCGTCGACCACGCCCAGGTCCATCGCCTTCATTTCGATGGGGATCATTTGCGTGTCGCGGTGGCGGATGGCGAATTCGCGTATCTTGCCCAGCACGCTGGAGGTGCGCGAGCTGCGGATGTAGTTGAGCACGTGGTTGTCGTGCTGCGCGCCGACGGCGTCGGGCAGCAGGCCGTTCAGGGTCTGGCCCAGCAATTCCCCGCTGGCATAGCCCGACAGCGTTTGCATGGCGCCATTGATATAGCGGATGCGGCACTGCTCGTCGATGATGATGACGGCGTCGAGGGCGTCTTCCAGCAGGCGGGAAAAGAGGACTTCGGGAAGAGCGGCAGGCGGTGCTGCGGGCAATGCATCTGTCATGGAACGGTCGCCAAAAGCCAGGTGACAGCCATTGTCGCATCCGCGGGCCGTTTACTCCATGCCGGATCGCCCGCCTGTTTCTTTTTCGCCCGTGCCCTTTCCTTATTGCTAAGACTCAGCGGCGGCCGTACATCATCAGCTCGGCCAGCGTCTTGCGCGCAGGGGGAAATGCGTCCAGCAGGCCCAGCGACAGGCCCAGCAAGCCTTGCGTGGGCGCGTTGCCCGTGAAGATGCGCGCCATGGTGTCGGTGACGCGCACGGTCAGCCCCCGGTCTGCCTGGCGCAGGCTGGCGTAGCGTTCCAGCCCGGCCGGGCTGCGGTCCTGCGCCAGCACGCGGGCCAGCACGGCGGCGTCGCGCAAGCCCAGGTTCAGCCCCTGTCCCGCCACCGGATGCAGGGTTTGCGCCGCATTGCCGATGGCGACCGTGCGCGCCGTGCCGCCCGCCTGCGCGTTCAGGCCCAGCGGATAGGCCAGGCGCGGCGTCGTGTGGGTAAAGCGTCCCAGGCGGCTGCCGAAGGCGGCGCCCAGGCGCGCCAGGAAGGCTGCCTCGTCGAGCGCCAGCAACTGTTCCGCGCGCGTGGGCGGCACGCACCAGACCAGCGCGTAGCCATCGTCCTGCGGCAGCAGGGCCAGCGGCCCTTCGTCGGTGAAGCGCTCGTACGCGCGGTGGGCGACGGGATCGCTGGTGCGCACGTGGGCAATGATGGCGCTTTGACCATAATCGCGGCTGACGGCGCGTTCCGGCTGCTGGCCGAACAGACCGCCCTCGGCCTGCACCAGCAGGCTGGCGCGCAAGCTGGACGCGGCGCCCTCCTGCTCCAGCTGCACGCTGACGCCATCGGCGTCTTCCACGCTGCCCGTGACCAGGGCCGGGCGCAGGCTGGCCACGCCCAGGCGTTCGCACACGTCGGCCAGCGCGCTGACGACGGCGCCGTAACGGGCCACATAGCCGAGCGCCTCGACGCCATGCTCGCCGCGGTCCATCAGGCTGCGCCCGAACTTGCCGCGCCGCGAAACGTGGATCTGGTGAATCGGGGTCGCCGCCACGGGCCAGGCGCCCGCTTCCTCGAGAATCTGGCGGCTGCCGTGCGACAGGGCGATGGTGCGCGGGTCGCGCCTAGCTTGGTCGAGGGATTTGGCGTCGAGCATGGCGATGCCGGCGGCGCGGCAGCCCCGCTGCACCAGCAGGGCGGCCAGCGCCATGCCGACGGGGCCGGCGCCGCAGATGGCGAGATCGAAAGTGGACGGTGTATGCATGCGGCGGCGTTAATCCTGTGACATCAGTTGTTCGATTTCAGCGACACCCTTGGGCGCCGTGCTGAAGACTTCGTGGCCTTGCGGCGTGACCAGCACATCGTCTTCGATGCGGATGCCGGTATGCCAGAACTGCTCCGGCACGCCCGCGCCGGGACGCACATAGATGCCCGGTTCCACCGTCAGCACCATGCCCGCTTCGAGCGGGCGCCATGGCTTGCCGGGCGCGTCCGTGTCGCGGTAGGCCCCCACGTCGTGCACGTCCATGCCCAGCCAGTGGCTGGTGCCGTGCATGTAGAAGGGCATATAAGCCTTGTCGGCGATGACGTCCTGCGCGCTGCCGCTTTTCTGCCGGTCCAGCAAACCCAGGTCCAGCATGCCTTGCGCCAGTACCTGCACGGCCGCCTCGTGGATGGCGCTGTGCGGCAAGCCGGGGCGCACCATGTCCAGCGACGCCTGTTGCGCGGCCAGCACCAGTTCATACAGGGCCCGCTGCGGGCCGCTGAAACGGCCGTTGACGGGCCAGGTGCGCGTGATGTCGGAGGCGTAGCCATCGAGTTCGCAGCCTGCGTCGATCAGTACCAGCTCGCCGTCCTGTAATACCGCGTTGTTGGCGCTGTAATGCAGGATGCAGGCATTGTCGCCGCCGGCTACGATGGAGGAATACGCGGGGAATTGCGCGCCGCTGCGCCGGAATTCGTACAGCAGCTCCGCTTCCAGCGCGTATTCGTGCATGCCGGGCCGCGTGGCGCGCATGGCGCGCGCGTGCGCCGTGCTGGAAATGGCGGCCGCGCGGCGCATCAACTGCTGTTCCTGCGTGTCTTTCAGCAGGCGCATGGCGTCGAGCATGCCATGGATGTCATGCGCGATGGCGGGCGCCGTGACGCCGCTGCGGGCCTTTTGCCGCACATTGTGCCGCCAGACCTTGACCTGCGCATCGAGGCTGCCGCCCAGCGCATAGTAAATGGCGGGGACGTCGGCCAGCAGGCGCGTCATTTCCACATCGAGTTCCTCGATGGGGAAGGCGGCGTCGAAGCCGAAGCTGGCGCGCGCCGCCTCGGGGCCGTGGCGGAAACCGTCCCAGATTTCGCGCTCCGTATTCTTGGCGCGGCAAAACAGGATGGCGCGCGCCGGCGCCGTGGCGCTGGCGGCCACGAGTGCCACGGCGCTGTCGGGCTCCGTAAAGCCGCTCAGGTAATAGAAATAGCTGTCGTGGCGGTACGGATAATCGCAATCGCTGTTGCGCGGCACTTCGGGCGCCGTGGCGAGGATGGCCACGCTGCCCGGCAGCATCTGCGCCAGCAGCGCCGCGCGCCGTGCCGCGTAGTTGGCCATCATGTTGCGCTGGCCTTGGCCGTGACGCCGTTGAGGGCATCGAGCTGCGCCGGCGTGCCCACATTCGTCCATTCGCCCGGATAGACTTCGCCGCCCACGCGGCCCTGGTCCGCGTACTGGCGCAGCAAATCGCCCAGTTTGGCGTGGCTGCCGGGCGCGATGCCGTCGAACATCTCGGGACGGTACACGCCGATGTTGGCGAAGGTCCACTTGGTGTCGTCCGTATTGTTGATCGCGAACAAGGTCAGGCCGAAGTCGCCTGTGGGATGGAAGTCGGGATTGGGCACCAGGTACGTCCAGGCGATGTCGCGCTGGTCGGCCGGATACGGCGTGCCCAGCACGTCCTTGTCGGCCAGCACATCGAGTACTTGCTTGAAATCAAAGTAGGGGCAATAGATGTCGCCGGAAATGGCGAGGAATGGTTCCTCGCCCAGCAGGTGGCGCGCCTGGGCGATGCCGCCCGCCGTTTCCAGCGGCGTGCTCTCGGGCGAGTACGTGATGCGCGCGCCATACGCGCTGCCGTCACCCAGGGTTTCCTCGATCAGGTGGCCCAGGTGGGAATGGTTGATGACGATGTCCGTGATGCCGGCGCGCACCAGGTTCAGCACATGCCAGACGATCAGTGGACGGCCGCGCACTTTCAGCAGCGGTTTGGGACAGGTATCGGTAAGCGGACGCATCCGTTCACCGCGGCCTGCGGCAAAGATCATGGCTTTCATGGGTAGTCGTTTTCTGTATCGGTAAGTCGGCTGCGCGGGCACGCCGCGCAGCGGGAAGGTGCCTAGAATGTATAGCCGACTTGCGGCGTCTTATTCTCCAGGGCATCGAGCAGACGCACCAGCGGCTTGAGTTCCGTATAGCGGTTGGCCGTCTTGCGCACGTAGTCGAGCACGGTTGGCAGGTCGCCCATGTACAAATCCTTGCCGTCGCGGTAATTCAGGCGCGCGAACAGGCCGAGGATTTTCAAATGGCGCTGCAGGGCCGTGAATTCGAAATCGCGGTAGAAGGCGTCGATGTCGGGATTGACTGGCAAGCCCAGCTGCTTGGCGCGCTGCCAGTAGCGGATCACCCAGTCGAGCACCAGTTCTTCGTCCCACTGGAGATACGCATCGCGCAGCAGCGAGGCGATGTCGTAGGTGACGGGGCCGAAGACGGCGTCCTGGAAATCGAGAATGCCGGGATTGGGAATCGAACCATCGTTGATGTGCATCAAATTGCGCGAATGGTAGTCGCGGTGCATGAACACTTGCTGCTGCGACAAGATATTCGCCGTGATGGCTTCGAAGACCTTGTCCAGCTGGGTTTGTTGCACATCCGTCAAGGTGGCGCCCAGGTGCTTGCCAATAAACCATTCCGGGAACAAGTTCATTTCGCGCAGGATGAAGGCGCGGTCGAATTCGGGCAAGACGTCCGGCTGGCTGGCCAGTTGGATTTTCATCAGCGACTCGAGCGCTTCCGCGTACAGCACGCTGGCATTGTCGTGGTTCAGGGCGTCGAGGTAGGTGGTCGTGCCCAGGTCGGAGAGCAGCAGGAAGCCGTTGTCCAGGTCTTGCGCGATGATTTCGGGCACGGATACGCCGGCGCCTTTCAGCAAGCCGGCCACCTTGACGAAGGCGGGCACGTTTTCGCGCTCGGGCGGCGCATCCATGGCAATCAATGTACTTCCTGGCAAGGTTGTATTGCCTGGCAGCACATCGAGACGGTAGTAGCGGCGGAAGCTCGCATCGCTGGAAGCGGGGCGGGCGGAATCGGGCGCAACGAGGTTCAGCGGGGCCAACCAGGCTTTCAACAGGGTCAGGCGAGCGTCGGCGGAGGCCGGCGCGGCAGGGGAATTGGGGGAGAATGACATTAAGCGGCCTGTGGAATCGGGTTGATGGTGCGGAGGGTAGGAGAACCCCATTGCTGGAAGCTCTCCCCCCTAAGAACCGTGCGTGCGACTTTCACCGCACACGGCTCAAGCATAATAAAAGTCCCTATACAGGGACCGGCTTCGCAACATGTAAATCGTTTGCGTGCACATTTATATGGCAATTTGGGTGCAATAATACGCGATTTCCAAGGGCCTCGGAACCACCTGCCACACGGTATTCCATGTGGTGGTCATGCCATCCGGTTTCCATGTTCATCTCGTATCCACACAGAGCGCACAAGCCACGTTGGTCGAGGTAGAGCTTGGCCCACTCACGCCGGTAAGACATGTTTTTCAACATGCGTTCCTGCCGAAGGGTTTCGCCGTACAGTTCCCATTGCGGATCGTAGGGGTGATAGCCGCCCTTGATTTTCGTGTGACGCAGAATCGCTGTACCTGGTAACGAGTACAGTTCCTTCATGGCCTTATTGCCATTCTTTGTGACAACGTCCGCTGCAAACACCCGATTTCCACTCTCGGTTGGGCGCCAATATCGGTCGCGTATCCAACTGTCGTTTTTCTTCGGATGCCTGCGCATGGCCCAGCGACGAAGCCGCCAGTACAGCAGCGACTCCATCGTCGAAAACGCCTCCTTGGCGACTACAGGGCTGTGATATTGCGCCCAGCCCCGCAGCATGGGGTTTAGCAATCGAATGAGATTCTCCTGCTTCGCCCCGATGTTTTCGCTGATCGTCTTCCTCAGCTTTTCATAGAACGTTTTCATGTTCTTCTTACTTGGCTTGATGAGTAGTGTCCCGGAATATTTTCGGAAGTTCCACCCCAGGAAGTCGAAGCCCTCATCGATGTGCACGAGCTTGGTTTTGGCACTGGACAGTCGCAATCCCCTGACTGCAAGGAATGCTTCGATCCATGGCCTAATTTCCGTTTCCAGCAATTCCTTCGATCCACTGGTAACGACAAAATCGTCCGCATATCGCACGACACCGACTTTGAGCTTGCCTGCCTTTGACTTGCCGAATTTCGCACCGAGGTGCGCAATCAGTTGAGTCTCCAGCCCGTTCAACGTCCAATTCGCAAGGGCAGGGCTGATGATGCCGCCCTGTGGCGTTCCAGCTGTGGTTGCCATCAATTGCTTCCGGTCAATTACCCCGGATTTCAGCCATTTAGACAGGATCGACTTATCAATGAAGACATTGTCGACCAGCCATTGATGGTTGATATTGTCGAAAAAACCTTCGATATCCGCATCCAACACCCAGGTTGCCGAGACTTTCCGGCAGGTCTGGAGAAAAATTTGCGACATCGCATCGGCCGTTGAGCGATTTCTGCGAAACCCGTATGAGTTGGGATCACTCAGCGTTTCCAAGACCGGATCCAATGCCAGCAGGTGAAGCGCCTGCATCGCCCGGTCCCGCATGGTAGGGATGCCCAGTGGGCGCATCTTTCCATTTGACTTGGGAATAAAGACCCTCCGTAATGGCAGGGGCCGATAGCCTTGTTTCTTCAACTGCGCAATGGCAGCGAACTTCTGCGTTGCTGAGTCCCACAACTGCTGGTCCACGCCTGCGGTTCGTTTGCCTTGATTCTCTGTCACTCGTTTGACTGCCAGCGCTTTCGCGCTGAACGAGTGGGTTAGCCACCTTTGCAGCGCTTTCGCCCTGCGCCAGTCGCCTTCCTGTGTAGCCTTCGTTAATCGATGCTGCATGGCTCTCACGTTGCGTTGTACGAGCCGCCAGTTGATGGCGACCCATTCAGTTGGCACGTGCGAGGACGCAGAACCGGCAAGACTGCTAGCGGTTACTTTCATGCTGAACCTCGTGTAGTTGTTCCGACGAGACACAGCGCATCCCCGAAGGGTGAGCTGCATCCCTTCGGGGTGGTTGAAAATGATGACTGCCTGGAGCCAGTACAGTCGTATGACGACTATTACACCAGATGGAAGTGGGCACCCTTTCAGGCCGGGACAAATCTTGAATCCCTATCCGGACCATTACAGCCCGGCATTCGCTTTCTCCATCCTCCTCTACCCGCTCCCCCAAGGGCGTGCCTTGCGGTTTGCTTGCCGCTATCTCGGTTCTTTGATCGAGCGGCAGGGAATCGGGCTTACCACGTTCCCAACGATATCGACGCGACAGCTACATCGCGACTGGCTGTTTAGGGCCCATCTTTCCCCCGGTGGCTGAATGACGACGTATCCCCAGAATCCACGGAGATAACCAGCCACGTACCGTTTGGTTTAGGCCTGCCAGCAGCTTTGGCCTATTAATATTTACGAGGGTTCAAACGATGGTTCACATAACATTGCCCTTGCAGCACTCACCTAGCCCCTGGACCGCATCGCTGCTCGCAGTCTCCAGCCAAGCGTTCGCACGCCTGGCTGCCGAAAAAGAATGGGGGTACGTTGTCCCTGAGGCTTTGCACCCCGCCGTTACCGGCGACGCACACTCAAGTAGGTGACAGATGGTCGTACATCCGGTCATGGCAGCAGTTGCAACACTGAAGCATGACAAGATATCGAAGAGTTTCACTCGGGTATGACTCGGTTGAGAGAAAACCGAGTCTTGCAGAAAACTGTTGAAATATAGAAAATTGTAAGCAAATGTAAAATATCCACAAGCTTTGCAAATAAACTACAGTTCCAATGTTTTGTGTAAACAAAAACAGGCAAAGGGATAGCTACTCGCCGGTGATACGGCGGGCGTATAAGACTGACAAGCCACGTTCTCGCAGCGTGTCTTGTCTTGCCAAGAATGGGTACTCCGGGGAGCCCCTCACTGTTTTATCACTGGTAAACCAGTGATTTGCCTGCGCAGTTCCTGCGCTGCTAGCCGTTACTGCTACGTTGCGACCGGGGCCAGCTACCCGAGCTTTAAGGCGTGTCGCACAGATTCCCATATAATAAGGGATTCAAATCAAAAAATCGCCTGTCAATGGTGCTTGCCCCTTCCAATTCATGAGCTGGTTTTCGGCCTCCCCCCCTTCGCAGCGCTGGGCTTTCGCCATCAGCGCGCTCGTCGCCGCCACGACGGTGCCTGTCCACGCCCAGAAAGCGCCGCGTCCGGTTCATGTGGAAGATCCCGACGCGCCCACCGTCATGACGGCAAACAGCATGAAGGGACGCCCCGAAAGGGAGCTCAATCTCGATCAGAATGTCGTGATTGAGCGCGGAAAAACCACAAAAATGACGGCCGATACAGCTTGTTACAAACAAGTTGAAGATGAGTTCGACGCCGAGGGCCATATCAAGATGTGGCGTTTCGGCGATTACTACACGGGCGACGTCCTGAAGCTGAACATGGAGACCGGCAAGGGTTTCCTGCTCAACCCGACATACCGCTTCGAAGTGGGCGGCGGCCAGGGCAAGGCCGAGCGCGTCGACTTCATCAACCCCGATGAAGCCAATGTCATCGACGGTACCTACAGTACCTGCGAAGGGCCGAATCCGGACTGGTACCTGAAATCGAGCACCTTGAACCTCGATACGGGCCGCGACGTGGGTACCGGCAGCAAAACCATCATCTATTTCAAGGACGTGCCGATCCTGGGCACGCCGGGCATCTCGTTTTCGCTGTCGGGCGCGCGCCGCTCGGGCTGGCTGGCGCCCACGCCGGGCTTTGCCTCGAAGAACGGTTTCGAGCTGCTGATGCCGTATTACCTGAATATCGCGCCGAACCGCGACCTGACCCTGTACCCGCGCTACATCCAGCGGCGCGGCATCCAGCTCGGTGCGACGGGTCGCTACATGGGCGAAACGGATGCCGGCCTGTACCAGGGCGAAACGTCGTTTGAATTCTTGCCTAACGACAAGCAAACCAAGACCAACCGCTACATGATCAAGTCCAAGCATGAGCAGGCGCTGGCCAAGGGCTGGAGTTACAGCTGGGATTTGCGCGAGGCGTCCGACAATAATTACCCGAACGATTTTTCGAAAACCGTCGCCACCGCCACCGAGCGCCAGTTGCTGCGCGAATTGCGCACCGATTACCGCACCGAGGACTGGAGTCTGACGGCGCGCGTGCAGAATTACCAAGTGCTGCAGGATCCCGATCCCACGGCGACCGTGCCGCGCCCGTATGACCGCTTGCCGGCGGTGAACTTCCACGCTGGAAAATATGACGTCTGGGGCGGCTTCGACTGGACCTTCGACGCGGAAGCGACGCGTTTCGCCCATCCGACCCAGGTGCAAGGGTCGCGCCTCGTGGCCGTGCCGCAGGTGAGTTTCCCCATCGTGCGCCCTGGCTACTTCGTCACGCCCAAGCTGATGCTCAATGCCAGCGCATATCAGCTTGATAACGATGCCAGGACCAAGGCGCTGCTGTTCAATACGACCTCGTTTACGCGCGCCGTGCCCACTTTCTCGGTCGACAGCGGCCTGGTGTTCGAACGCGACACGAATCTGTTTGGCGCCAAGGGCGGCACGCAAACTCTGGAACCGCGCCTGTTCTATGTCTATACGCCGTACCGCGACCAGTCGCAGTTCCCGAAATTCGATACGGCCGACGGCACCTTCAACCTGACGCAAATCTTCACGGAAAACCGGTTTGTCGGCAGCGACCGCATCGGCGACGCCAACCAGGTCACGGCCGCCCTGGTATCGCGCTTCCTGCAGGCGGACGGTACGGAACGCATGCGCCTGACCTTCGGCCAGCGTTTCTATTTTGCCGACCAGCGCGTGCAACTCAATTCGACCACGCCCGTCAACCAGTCGCGTTCGGACATCCTGCTGGCCGCGACGGGCCGCGTGTCCGAGACTTGGACCGCCGACAGCCTGGTGCAGTACAATCCCAGCGATCGCCAGTTGATGAACTACAACTACACCTTGCAATATCAGCCAGGTGCCAAGAAAGTATTGAATTTCAGCAATCGTTTCCAGCGTGGGGATGCTGGTTGGCGCAATGCGGAAGTATCGACGCAATGGCCGTTGACGGACCGCCTGTATGGCGTGGGCCGCATCAGTTACTCCTTGAAGAACCGCAGCATGCTGGAAAGCCTGGTCGGCCTGGAATACAAGGGCGATTGCTGGGTGTTCCGCATGGGCGCCCAGCGTTTCGTGACGACGTCCAATACCGTTTCGACGCCGATCTTCTTCCAGCTGGAATTGACGGGCTTGTCGAATGGCCTGGGCCTGGGCGCGAATGGCTTGGAAACTTTTACAAAAACCATCCCTGGTTACCAGACACTGAGCCAGCCACTCCGTTAAGATAGGCACCGTTGCCGCCGCCGGTGTTCCCGGCGCTGGCACAAACCGGTTTTTTTATTCACCTGAACTCATGAGCGCTCTACACATTATGCGTAATGCCAGTATGCACCAACTCAAAATTGCAACGGTTTTGCTGTGCGCCATTTCCGGCGCCACGACCAGTAGTGTCTGGGCGCAACAGGCTGCGTCAGCGCCTGTCGCCACGCCCGCCGCCGCGGCACCGGCCAAGGGGTTCACGCCACCGGCCTCGAGCAGTGGCCAGACCATCGACTCCATCGCCGTCGTCGTCAATGACGAGGTGATTACGCGTAATGAAGTGGCGGCCCGCATCACGAGCGTGGAGCAGCGCATGAAGGCGCAGAACGTGCCCTTGCCCGATCCTGCCGACCTGCGTCGTCAATTGCTGGAGCGCATGATTGTCGAGCGCGCCCAAATGCAGCTGGCCAAGGAAATGGGCGTGCGCGTGGATGACCTGACCCTGGACCGCGCGATTAGCCGTATTGCTGAACAGCAAAAAATGACGGTACAGGAACTGCGCAACCAGATGGAAAAGGAAGGCACGCCGTTTGCGACTTTCCGCGAACAAATCCGCGATGAAATCATCATGCAGCGCCTGCGCGAGCATGAAGTCGATGCCAAGATCCAGATTTCCGATTCCGAAGTGGATAACTTCCTGGAAGCGGAAAAAGCGGCCGCCAGCGAACAGGTGGAACTGAACCTGGCGCAGATTCTCGTGCGCATTCCGGAAAATTCCAGCCCCGAACAGATCGCCGCGCGCCGCGCGCGCGCCGAAGAAGTCAGCCGCCAGCTGCGCACGGGCGCCGATTTCGCCAAGATGGCCGCCACCTATTCCGATGCCAGCGATGCGCTGAGCGGCGGCGATATCGGCTGGCGCCATAGCGACCGCGTGCCGCCCCTGTTCACGGAACAGCTGCTGAAACTGAAGCCGGGCCAGATCACGCCTATCATCAAGAGCAACACCGGTTTCCACATCCTCAAGCTGGTGGACCGCCGCAGCGCGGCCGAAGCGCAAGCCGTCGCTGCCGTGCAGCAGACGCATGCCCGCCATATCTTGCTGAAAGTAACCCCGACCTTGTCGGCTGCCGAAGCCAAGCGCAAATTGCTGGAATTGAAAGAGCGTCTCGATAACAAGGCCGCCAAGTTCGAAGACCTGGCCCGCTTGTTCTCGAACGACGGTTCCGCGGCCAAGGGCGGCGACCTGGGCTGGCTGTATCCAGGCGACACCGTGCCGGAATTTGAAACGGCGATGAATGCGCTGAAACCGGGCGAAGTGAGCCAGCCGATCGAGTCGAGCTTTGGCTTCCACCTGATCGAAGTGCTGGAACGCAAGAGCGATGACGTTTCGAAAGAGAAACAGCGCGCCGCCGCGCGCAATGCCTTGCGCGAACGCAAGCTGGAAGAAGCGACGGAAAACTGGGCGCGCGAAGTGCGCGACCGTGCCTACGTCGAATTCCGCGCGGACGACCAGTAATGCTGCTGATTCATTGCGCATGAGTAACTTGCCCCTTGCACGCCGCCCGGCCATCGCCATCACTTGTGGCGAACCGGCCGGTGTCGGCCCGGAAATCTCCATACGCGCGGCCTGGGCCATGCGCAATGAAGTCAACTGCATCCTGCTGGGCGACGCCGCCTTCCTGGCGCTGACGGCCAGCCTGATCGACCCGGACATCCGCCTGGCGGCGCTGTCGCTGCAAGCCGTGCGCAACAGCGGCCTGCCGCAGTTCGGACCGGGCCGCCTGGCCGTGATCGATATTCCCACTGTGAACAATGTCATCCCCGGCGTGCTGGACAAGGAAAACGGGCGCTCCGTGCTCGCCACCCTGGACGCAGCCGTGGAAGGTATCCAGGCCGGCTGGTTTGGCGCCATGGTCACGGCACCCTTGCAAAAGAGCACGATCAACGACGCCGGCGTGGCTTTTTCCGGCCATACGGAATACCTGGCAGAAAAAACCGATACGCCGCAGGTGGTGATGATGCTGGCCGGCGAACCCGGCCATGGCGAACCGACCCTGCGCGTGGCGCTGGCCACCACGCATCTGCCCTTGAAGGACGTGTCCGCCGCCATCACGATGGACAGCCTGGCCGTCATCCTGGACATTCTCCAGCGCGACCTGCAACAGAAATTCGGCATCGCCGCGCCACGCATCCTGGTGACCGGCCTGAACCCGCACGCGGGCGAGGGCGGCTACTTGGGACGCGAGGAAATCGATGTCATCGCTCCGGCGATTGCCGCGGCGCAAGCGCGTGGCATCGATGCGCGCGGACCGTATCCGGCCGACACCTTGTTCCAGCACAAATACCTGGCCGATGCCGATTGCGTGCTGGCCATGTACCACGACCAGGGCTTGCCCGTGCTGAAATACGCGACCTTCGGGCGCGGCATCAATGTCACGCTGGGCTTGCCGCTGATCCGCACCTCGGTCGACCATGGCACGGCGCTGGACCTGGCCGCGCAAGGGCTGGGGCTGGCTGATTGCCACAGCATGGAGCAAGCCCTGCAAACGGCGCTCGCCATGCTGCGCGCCAGCACCCGCGCCTGACCGCCCACCGGTTTTACCCCGCTACACCGCCTCTAGAATAGAAAAACAGAATATGAAACACGTTGCCCGCAAACGCTTTGGCCAGAACTTCCTGCATGACCGCTTCGTCCTCGACGACATCACGGCCGCCATCGCGCCGCAGGCGGACGATGCCATGGTCGAGATCGGCCCCGGCCTGGGCGCCATGACGGAGCAGCTGCTGCGCCATTTGAAACAGATGCATGTGGTCGAGCTGGACCGCGACCTGATCGTGCGCCTGGAAAAGACCTTCAATCCGGCCAAGCTGACGATCCACTCGGGCGATGCGCTGAAGTTTGATTTCGCGCAAATTCCCGTGCCGGCCGGCCAGAAGCTGCGTATCGTGGGCAACTTGCCGTACAACATCTCCAGCCCGCTGCTGTTCCACCTGGCGGACTTCGCGCCGCTGGTGCAGGACCAGCATTTCATGCTGCAAAAGGAAGTCGTCGAGCGCATGGTGGCCGAACCGGGCAGCAAGGCGTATGGCCGTTTGTCCGTGATGCTGCAATGGCGCTATGACATGTCGCTGCTGTTCATCGTGCCGCCGACGGCGTTCGACCCGCCGCCGAAAGTGGAATCGGCCATCGTGCGCATGATTCCCGTGGCCGAGCGCCTGGTGTGCGACCAGGCCACTCTGGAAGCGGTGGTCATGAAGGCCTTCTCGCAGCGCCGCAAGGTGATCCGCAACTGCCTGGCCGGGATGTTTACGGAAGAACAGATCAAGGCGGCCGGCATCGACCCGACCCTGCGTCCGGAAACCGTGGGCCTGGAGCAATATGTTGCTTTGGCGAACTTGCTGAAGGCGCCAGCCTAAGCCCCCGGTTTAACTTAAAACCACTGGTCGACCTGTTGCAGATCTTGCCGCAACGCTGAAAAGCAGTCGTCGACATGGTGGTTGCGGCTGATTTCATTGCGCCGCATCAAGGCGATCTTGCGCTTGCAGGTGGGCTGGCGCAGCGGCGCCACGTGCAAGTCCTCGTCATTGAGGAAAGTCGTGTACAGGCTGGGCATGATGCCCACGGCGATGCCGGCGCGCACCACGCCATACAGCGACTCGCTGTGGATCATCTGGTACAGGCTCGACGGACTCAAGCCATGCTGGCGCAGGGCGCTCGAGGCGAACTCCCAGATGCTGCCCTTGGTAAACACGACGATTTCCTGCCCCGCAAGCTGTTCCCAGCGCACTTCCTTGAGCGGCGCCAGCGCATGGCGTCCCGCCGTCACCAGCACCAGCTCGTCCTCGAACAGGCCCACGCTTTCCAGCGACACGGAGCCGGGCACCTCGATGCCCACGCAAAAGTCCAGCTGGCCCGAATGCAGCGCGTGCAGCAAGCCATCGTTGGGCATGTCCGACAGGACGATTTCCACTTCATCGCCATGTTGCTCGCAGTAGCGCGCCACCACCACGGCCGTCATCGCCATGGCCGAGGGGATGGCGCCGATGCGGATGCGGTGGCGGCCGCTGCCGATGGCGCGCTGGATGTCGGCAAAGGTATTGCTCGCCGTATTCAATAAATGCGTGGCGTAATCGAGCGCCAGCTTGCCTTCGCGCGTCAGTTCCAGCTGGTGGGTTGTGCGGTTAAACAACTTTTTTCCCAGTTGATTTTCCAGCAGCTTGATCGAGGCGCTGAGGGCCGGCTGGGTCACGCACAATTCCTGTGCAGCCTTGCTGAAGCTGTTTACCCGGGCTAAGGTGGCAAACGCTTGCAAATGTCGTAAGGAAATCTTCTTGCTCAACTCATGCATGGTTTTGCTTATTAGAAAAAGTAATGGATTTATAAAAATAAACAAATTTTCTTATCCCGCAATTTACCATATTCTGGACTGGTCTTTACTTGTCTTGAATGCAACAATATTCGGGAGAAGAGCCTGGAATGCGGCGCCGGCACTTGCGGCGGTGCGCCAGGCAAGGGACGCATCAATAAAATAATTCCAAAAAAACTCAGGGTTTATTCTTTTTAGGGCGGCGGCGATGAACAAATGGATGACTGGAACGATGGTAGTTGGGGGCTTGCTGGCGGCGCAGGGCGCGGCGCAGGCGCAAAGCAGCGTGCAAGTGTATGGCTTGCTGTCGGCCGGTATCGGCTATGTATCGGATGAGGGTAACGGCAGCCGCACGCATGCGCTGAGCGGCACGAACCAGAATCCCCGCATCGGTTTCCGCGGCCAGGAAGACCTGGGCAACGGCACCAAGGCCATCTTCGCGCTGGAAAACGGTTTTAACGTGATGACGGGCACGGCCTCGCAAAGCGGCCGTCTGTTCGGCCGCCAGTCGTATGTGGGCCTGTCGAGCAACGACAAGGGCACCCTGACCCTGGGCCGCCAGTATGAAGCCGTCAAGGACCTGCTGGGTCCGGTGGTCATCGCCAGTAACGGCGTGCACATCGGCGACAACGACAATGGCTACAACAACCTGCGCGTGCAAAATGCCGTCAAGTATGTCAGCCCGAACATCAGCAACCTGTCGTTTACGGGTTTGTACGGTTTCAGCGAAAATCCGGCAGATTCCAACCGCAACCGCGTCTACAGCATGGGCGCCGGCTACAAAGTCGATGCCTTCAGCTGGGCCGTCGCCTACACCAAGATGGATCGCCCGAACAGCCCGGACGCGCCGAATGGCGCCATTGGCAATGACTACGGCAGCTCCCTGTTGATCTTCAACAAAAGCGCCGTCAAGGGCGCGGGCGTGGACAGCCAGGCCATCGCCGGCACAGGAGGCTTTTATAATGTGGGCAGGACCAAGTTTGGCGCGCTGTACACCAACGTGCGCTACCACTACCTGGATCAAAGCAATCTGACCCTGCAAAACGTGGACTTGAACGTGAACCACAAGCTGACGGAAGCGTTGAACCTGGGCGCGTCGTATTTCTTTACCACCGGAAAATATGATGTGATCAACAAGACGCCGAAATGGCATCAGGTCAACTTCCAGGCCGATTACTTCCTGTCCAAGCGCACCGATGTCGCCATCACCTGGAGCTACCAGAAAGCGGCCGGCGATGCGACGTTCGCGCGCGTGTTCGGCTTCGGCGCCTCGGGCGGCAAGACGCAAAGCGTGCTGATCGTCGGCATGCGACATTATTTCTGAGTCTGATTCATCTTTACAGGCGCTGTCCCGCAGCGCCGTCCCCTGAAAGGAAGCATCTTGAAAAAGCACCTCATGTTGGCGTTGAGCCTAGGCTTGCTGGCCAACGCCGCCCACGCGGAAAAACGCGAGCTGGTCATTTCGGCCTACCCGATTGCCCAGCCCTTGTTCATGAAGTATGTGTACGAGCCGTTCAAGGCCAAATGCGGTTGCGATATCAAGGTGGAAACGGGGAATAATGCGGACCGCATCGCCAAGCTGGTGGTGCACGCCAAGAATCCGGTGATCGACCTGGTGCTGCTGTCCGATTCCGGCATGCTGGAAGCGGCGCAAAAGGGCGTGATCCAGCCCATGGATTACTCCAAACTGAGCAATTACAAGGCCCTGTACGACGTGGCGAAAAACCCCGTCGGCGGCAATTTCGCCGTCGGCTACACCCTGTATTCGGTCGGCCTGGTGTACCGCAGCGACAAGATCGCCCCGCTGACGTCCTGGAAGGACCTGTGGCGCCCCGAACTGAAGGGCCGCGTGGCCTTCCCCGACGTGAGCACCACGCAGGGCCCGTTGATGCTGCGCATGGCCGATGCGGCCTGGGGCGGCAAGACGGACGATTACGCCACCGGCTTTGCGAAAATCGTCGGCATGAAGGGCAACGTCGTCACGTTCTCGAAAAACAGCGCGCAGCTGGCCGCCCTGTTTGCCCAAGATGAAATCTGGGCCGCGCCCGTGGCGCGCTTCACCTGGTCGCAAATGCTCAAGACGGGCCTGCCCCTGAAATGGAGCATTCCGACCGAAGGCCAGGCGGCAGGCATGAACGTGATGGGCATCGTTGCCGGCTCGAAGAATGCGGACCTGGCGTACCAGCTGATGGATTTCTGGCTGTCCAAGGAAGTGCAGACGCAGCTGGCGACCAACCTGGTCGATTCGCCCGTCAACAAGGACGTGCGCCTGTCGGTGGCCGCCGCCCAATTCAACACCTATGGCGCCGACCAGATCAATTCGCTGAAATTCGTCAAACCGGAAACCATCATCAAGCAGCGCAGCAACTGGATGACGCAGTGGAACAAGGCCATGAGCAAATAGTGGTGACGAGGAGAAAACACCATGTTTGCTGATCCAAAAAAGCGCCTGGGACTGCTGCTGGTCCTGCCGGCGCTGATCTTTATCGTTGTCTGCTTCCTGCTGCCCGTGCTGGCCTTGCTGGTCGACGCCTTCCGCGTCGGCGACGGCATGCAGTGGGGCTTCGACCGCTTCATCGAATTCTTTTCGCAAGAGTTCAACCGCACCATCTTCTGGCGCACGCTGCGCATCGCCGCGTTGGTGACGCTCGCTTCCATCATCCTCGGCTACCCGGCCGCGCAAGCCGTGGCGCGCGTGTCGCCGAAGTGGCGCGGCCTGGTGGTGGGCATGATGATCCTGCCGCTGATGGTCTCGCCGATTGCGCGTACCTACGCCTGGATCGTGCTGCTGGGCCGCAATGGCGCCGTCAACGCGGCGCTCGTCAACATGGGCTTGACGGAAGAGCCCCTGCGCCTGCTGTTCAGCGAGTTCGCCGTGTTTGTCGGCCTGCTGCAACTGCTGCTGCCGCTGATGCTGATGTCGCTGGCGGGCGCGCTGGAAAACCTGCCGCGCGACGTGGAACCGGCCGCCGCCACCCTGGGCGCCAATCCATGGCAAGTGTTTTGCAAGGTCACCCTGCCGCTGACGCAGGAAGGCCTGGTCGTCGGCGGCACCCTGGTGTTTACGGGCTGCGTGACGGCCTATGTGACGCCGGCCCTGCTGGGCGGCACCAAGGTGCTGATGCTGGAGACCCTGCTGTACCAAAAGGTCAGCGTGGAGAGCGATTTCGGCGCGGCGAACGTCATCGCCGTCATCCTCGTCTGCATGACCTTGCTGGTGAATGCCGGCCTTAAACGTATTTCCTCGAGCCGGAGTTCCGTATGAAAGAAAGCCTGTTTTCACGTGCCGTTTTATGGCTGGTATTCCTGTTCCTGCTGGGGCCTTTCGCCATCGTCGTGCTGGCCGGTTTTTCCGGCGGCGAAACCCTGGCGTTCCCGCCCGAGTCGTATTCGCTGCGCTGGATTCTTGAAGTGTGGTCGGCGCCCGAGTTCCGCCGCGCCTTCCAGACCAGTCTGGAAATCGGCCTGATCGCCACGGTCATCGCGCTGTTGCTGGGCATTCCCGTCGCGTACGCGTTTTCGCGCATGCCGCCGCCGGGCATCGGCGCCATCCGGCAGATACTGACGTCGCCGCTGATCATTCCCGCCATCCTCGTGGGCCTGGGCTTGCTGCACCACCTGGTCCTGACGATCAATGCGCCCGTCTACGTGGGCCTCTTGATCGGCCATATCGCGCTGCTGATTCCGTACTCGGTGCGCGTCGTGTACGCCAGCCTGGTGAACCTGCGCGTCGATATCGAGGATGCCGCCATTACGCTGGGCGCGTCGCGCCTGCGCGCGTTCTTCATGATCGTGCTGCCGAATATCCGCAACGCCGTGATCGCCGCCTTCTTCCTCGCCTTCGTCACCTCGTTCAACCAGGTGCCCGTCTCGCTGTTCTTGACGGGCCCGGGCATCAGCACCTTGCCGATCGAGATGCTGGGGCATATGGAAAACAGCTTCGACCCGTCGATCGCTGCCCTGTCGACCTTGCTGGTCTTGTTCACCATGGCCTTCGTGATGGTGACCGAGAAGGTGCTGGGCATTTCTAAATACATGTAAGAGGCAACACACCATGAGTTATCTGGAACTGCACAAGCTGAACCTCGGCTACGCCAAGAACACGACGTCCGTGAAAGACCTGGACCTGCACGTCGAGCAGGGCGAGCTGATTTCCCTGCTGGGCCCCAGCGGCTGCGGCAAGACCACCACCATGCGCGCCATCGCCGGCCTGATGCCGCTGCAGTCGGGCCGCATCGTGCTCGACGGCCGCGAAATCGGCAAGCTGGCGCCGAACAAGCGCAATATCGGCATGGTCTTCCAGTCGTATGCGCTGTTCCCGCACTTGAATGTATACGACAACATCGCGTTCGGTTTGCGCTTGCGCAAGGTCGCGCCAGCTTTGCTGAAAACGAAGGTGGAAGCGGTGATCGCCGCCGTCGGCCTGACGGGTTTTGAAACGCGCCTGCCGGCGCAGATGTCCGGTGGCCAGCAGCAGCGCGTGGCGCTGGCGCGCGCCATCGTCGTCGAACCGGCCCTGCTGCTGCTCGACGAGCCGCTGTCGAACCTGGACGCCAAGCTGCGCGTGCAGATGCGCGCCGAACTGCGCCGCATCCAGCGCGAGCTGGGCATCACCATGCTGTATGTCACGCACGATCAGGAAGAAGCGCTGGCCCTGTCCGACCGCATCGTCGTCATGAATGGCGGGCGCATCGAGCAATTGGCCGCGCCGGAAGCCGTCTTCAATACACCGTCGACGCGCTTCGTGGCCAACTTCATGGGCTTCGAGAACCTGTTCGACTACCGCGACGGCGCGCTGCACCACGCAGGCGCCAGCCTGCCGTACACGTCGCCCGTCGCGGCCGGCACCACGGTGCTGGGCTGGCGTCCGGATAAGGTGCGCGTCTGCGCGCCCGACGACGCGGCGGGCCAGTATCCGGGTACCGTGCTGGCGCGTGGCTTCCTCGGCGACACCGTCGAATACCTGCTGCAAACGCCGCTGGGCCAGGTCAAGGGCATTTGCGCGGCCGGCGGCGCCGCCTGGCGCGAAGGCACGGCCGTCTCCTTCGTGCTGCCGTCCGACAGCGCCCTGTGGCTGGGCGCGTAATTTCTTAATGGAAAGCATCATGACCCAACCCTTGAAAAAGATCTGGCTCGATACCGATCCCGGTTTCGACGACTGGCTGACGATGTTGCTCTTGGGCAGCAATCCCGATATCGAGTGGCTGGGTGTGAGCGTGGTGGCGGGCAATGCGCCCGTCGACATCACCTACGACAACGCCTTGCGCATCAAGGCCCATGATGGCTTGACGGTGCCGATCTACCGCGGCTGCGAAGAGCCGCTGGCCGGCGTCATCGAAACGGCGCAGCGCATCCTCGGCGACAGCGGCATGCCGACGACGGGCGAGATCCTGCCGCCCGGCGCCGCCACGGATGCTGCCGGCCACGCCGTCGACGCGCTGATCGCCGCCGTGCGCAAGTATCCTGGCCAGATCACCATCATGGCGATTGCGCCGATGACGAACCTGGCCACGGCCTTGAGCCGCGCGCCCGACATCGCGGAAAAAATCGTCGAAATTATCCTGATGGGCGGCTCGACCGACCAGGGCAACCACACGGCGGCGGCGGAATTCAATATCTATGCGGATCCGGAAGCGGCCGCCCAGGTCTTCCAGGCCGGCATCCCGCTGCGCATGTTCGGCTTGAACCTGTGCCGCCAGTTGCTGGTGACAAACGTGGAAGTGGAGCAGCTGCGCGCCATCGGCACGCCGCGCGCGCAGCGTCTGGCCGGCTACCTGGAAGCGTATGTGCGCATCCGTAGTGCCGACGGTTCCGTGCCCATGCCCATGTACGACCCCGTGGTGGCCCTGTACCTGGAAGCGCCGCAGCTGTTCCAGTTCCAGAGCGCCCACGTGGCCATCGAATTGACGGGCGAACTGACGCGCGGCATGACGGTGTGCGAATTCCGCGTGCCGCGCCGCGCACCCATCAACACGCAAGTGGCGATGCTGGCCGACGGCCCGGCCGCCATCGAGCGCTTGATGCGCCGCCTGGCCGCCATTCTCGTCTGACCCTTTTTCCACTAACGAAGCGAGCTTCATGAGTCATCCTGCCGACACCCTGCCTGCCCTGAGCATCGAACAGTTTTTACGCGCCATGCCGAAAGTGGAGCTGCATTGCCACCTGTTCGGCACGGTGCGGCAAGCCACTTTCCGTGCGCTGGCCGCCAAGACGGGCAATGTCGTCACTCCCGAGGAAATCGACGCGTTTTACACGCGCGGCGACAAGCCCGTCGGCGTGCTGCGCGTGCTGCGCGCGCTCGACGCGCACCTGATCGTCTCGCCGACGGACCTGTATTGCCTCGCCTACGAATACCTGGAAGACGTGCATGGCCACGGCGTGCGCTACGCGGAATTCTTTTGGAACCCCACCGGCACCGTGCGCGTGTCGGGCATCCGCTATGACGCGGCGCAAGACGCCATCGTGGCCGCCATCCGCGACGCGCAGCGCGATTTCGGCGTGATCGGCCGTCTGATCCCCAGCATCGACCGCGAAGCGAGTCCCGCCGAAGCCGTGCAGATGGTGGAATGGATGAAGGCTTACCGCGCGCCGGAAGTCATCGGCATCGGCATCGATTACCGCGAAAACGACCGCCCGCCAGAACTCTTCATCGAAGCCTACCGCGCCGCGCGCGAGGCCGGCTTCAAGTGCACGGCGCACGCGGGCGAATTCGGCATGCCGTGGATGAACGTGGAGACGGCCATCGAGCAGTTGCAGGTGGACCGGGTCGACCATGGCTACACGATTGTTGATAATCCTCAATTGGCGCAGCGCTGCGTGGAGCGCGGCCTCGTATTTACGGTCGTGCCGACCAATTCCTACTATCTGCGCACCCTGGCGCCCGAGCGCTGGGCATTGGACCACCCGATCCGCGCCATGGCCAAGCTGGGCCTGAAACTGCATCCGAACACGGACGACCCGACCCTGCACCACGTGACGCCGACGGGTGCCTGGATGATGATGCGCGAATTCGGTTTCGGCCTCGATGACATGCGCGGCTTCATGCTCAATGGCCTGGACGCGGCCTGGATAGCCGAATCCACGCGGCGCGACTGGCGCGCGCAATTTGCGCGCGAGTTCGACGCGCTGCGCGCCCGGGTCGTCGAGTAAGTCAGGCGGACGGTGGCGGCGGTGCCAGCAGCGATGGAAACGCCCGCTGCGGGCAGCTTTGGCGCTCGCACACCTTGCAGCCCGTGCCGATGGGCGTGGCGCTGGTGGGGTCGTGCAAATCGAGTCCCTTCGAATAGATCAGCCGGTGCGCCTGCGAGATATCGCAGCCCAGCGCCACGGCAAAGGTCTTGCCCGGCGCCCGGAAGCCCGGCGACGCCGTGCTGACCTGGCGCGCGATCCACAGATAGGTGCAGCCGTCGGGCATGCTGGCCACCTGCGTCAGTACCTGTCCCGGATGGCTGAAGGCGTCGTAGACGATCCACAGCGGACACGTGCCGCCCACCCTGGAAAAATGGAAGTCCGTGGCCGACTGGCGCTTCGAGACATTGCCGGCGCGGTCGACGCGCACGAAGAAAAACGGCAGTCCCGCCGCCTCGGGACGCTGCATGGTGCTCAGGCGGTGGCATACGGCTTCGAAACCCACGCCGAACTGGTGCGCCAGCCGCTCGATATCGTAGGCGCGCGTTTCCGCCGCCTGCAGGAAGCGCTGGTAAGGCATCAGCAGGGCGCCGGCGAAATAATTGGAAAAGGCCAGGCGCGCGCTCGTTTGCGCGGCCGCGCCGGAGAATCCCGCCGTCAGCACGAGGGCGTCGATCAGCTCGCTGTGCTCGAGCAGGCTGATCTGCGCCGCCATCTGGAAGGCGCGCTGGCCGCCCGTCAGGGTGTCGGGCAGCCACAATATGTGTTGCTGGGCATCATAGCGGTGCTTGCGCACCATGCCCGCGTCGCCATCGGACAGTTGCACCCGGATGCCGTGGCGCTCCAGCAAGCGGCCTTGCAGCGCGTCGAGCGTGCGCAGGGATGGATCGAGTTCGCCCGCCACGCTTTCCGCCGCCCGGTCCAGTTCATCGATGTAATTTTGCCGCCGGTTCAGGTATTCGCGCACTTCCTCGTCCGTGGACGGCGCCGCCGAACTGGCGCCGCGGCTGCCATCGTCGAGGCGCGCGGCCAGCGTGTCGGCCCGCTCCGCCATCACCCGGTAGCGCCGCTGCAGCAGCAAAATCGAGCGGGCCAGTTCCGGCATGTTTTCCACCAGCATTTTGAGTTCCGCCATCGAGGTGGGCGGCGCGTCGGGCAATTCGCCGAACACGTCGCGCACGTCGGCCACCAGGCTGGCGCTGTCGTGTTCGGAAAAGATTTGCGGATCGACCCCCAGCACGCTGCCGATGCGCAGCAAAATGGGCACCGTCAGCGGGCGCTGGTTGCGCTCCATCTGATTCAGGTAGCTGGGTGAAATGCCCAGGGACTTGGCCAGCGCCACCTGCGTCATGCGCCGTTCCTCGCGCAGGCGCTGCAGGCGCACGCCCATGAAAACCTTCGCCATCGCGCTTCTCCTTCCCCGGTTTGTGGAGTCTGCAAATTTACAATCTTTGCAGATTAACAGATTCATCTTTGCATTATCTCGCATTTTCACGCCTTGTTTGCGGCCCGTATTGTGCGAATAATGCAAACAGACCTATACCCCCAATGAGGAGACACCGAGTGACCACGCAAACTTCCATCCCTACCGTTCCACTGCTGATCAACGGCGAGTGGGTTGAATCGACCACCACCGTCTGGCGCGACGTCGTCAACCCTGCCACGCAGGAAGTCCTGGCCCGTGTGCCGTTCGCCACGCCGGAGGAAGTCAATGCCGCCATCGCCTCGGCCCAGCGCGCCTTCAAGACCTGGCGCAAGACGCCGATCGGCGCCCGTGCCCGCATCTTCCTCAAATTGCAGCAATTGATCCGTGAAAACATGGCCGATCTGGCCGCCACCCTGACGATGGAACAGGGCAAGACCCTGCTCGACGCGGAAGGCGACGTCTTCCGCGGCCTGGAAGTGGTGGAACATGCCGCCAATATCGGCACCCTGCAAATGGGTGAATACGCGCAAAACGTGGCCGGCGGCGTCGATACCTACAGCGTGATGCAGCCGCTGGGCGTGTGCGCGGGCATTACCCCGTTCAATTTCCCCGCCATGATCCCCCTGTGGATGTTCCCGATGGCAATTGCCTGCGGCAATACTTTCGTGCTGAAACCGTCGGAGCAAGACCCGCTGGTGACGGAAAAACTCGTGCGCCTGGCCTTGCAGGCGGGCATCCCGGCCGGCGTGCTGAACGTGATTCATGGCGGCGAAGACGTGGTCAACGCCCTGTGCGACCATCCGGACATCAAGGCGATTTCGTTCGTGGGTTCGAGCAAGGTGGGCACGCATGTGTACCAGCGCGCCAGCCTGAACGGCAAGCGCGCGCAATGCATGATGGGCGCCAAGAACCACGCCGTCGTCTTGCCTGACGCAAACAAGGAACAGACCCTGAACCAGTTGCTGGGCGCGGGCTTCGGCGCGGCCGGCCAGCGCTGCATGGCCGCGTCCGTCGCCGTGCTGGTGGGCGAAGCGCGCGACTGGCTGCCGGAACTGGCGGCCAAGGCGCAAACCCTGACCGTGGGCGCGGGCAAGGACAATCCGGACCTGGGCCCTGTCATTTCCTGCGCAGCCAAGGATCGCGTCCACAGCCTGGTCGCCAAGGGCATCGAGCAGGGCGCCGTGCTGACCCTGGACGGCCGCGACGTGAAGGTCGATGGCTATCCGAACGGCAACTTCGTCGGACCGACGATTCTGTCCGGCGTGAAACCCGGCATGGTCGTATATGACCAGGAAATCTTTGGCCCCGTCCTGATCGTCGTCGAAGTCGATACCCTGGATGAAGCGATTGCCCTGGTGAACGCAAATCCGAATGGCAACGGCACGGCCCTGTTTACGCAAAGCGGCGCGGCCGCGCGTTATTTCCAAGAAGAAATCGACGTGGGCCAGGTGGGCATCAACGTGCCCATCCCCGTGCCCGTTCCCCTGTTCAGCTTTACGGGGTCGCGCGGCTCGAAACTGGGCGACCTGGGCCCGTTCGGCAAGCAGGTCGTGCTGTTCTACACGCAGACGCAGACGATCACCCAGCGCTGGTTCACGGACGCGGCCTCGGTGGGCAAGGTCAACACCACCATCAGCCTCAAATAAGGAGCTAGCATGGACTTTGAACTGAGCGACGAGCAGCGCGAGTTCCAGCAGGCGGCGCGCGCGTTTGCCGAAGGCGAACTGGCGCCGCACGCGGCGCATTGGGATGCGGAATCGATTTTCCCGGTGGAAACCATCGCCAAGGCGGGCGAGATGGGCTTTTGCGGCCTGTACACGCCGCAGCGCTGGGGCGGCCTGGGCCTGTCGCGCCAGGATGCGGCCATCGTCTTCGAGGAGCTGGCCGGCGGCTGCACCTCGACCACGGCCTACATCACGATCCACAACATGGCCACCTGGATGCTGTCGCGCTGGGGGCAGGAAGCCCTGTGCGACGAGTGGGTGCCGGCCCTGGCGGCCGGCCAGAAGCTGGCCAGCTATTGCCTGACGGAACCGCAATCGGGCTCCGACGCGGCCTCCCTGCGCACCAAGGCAGTGAAGGAGGGCGATTTTTATGTGCTCGACGGCACGAAGGCCTTCATTTCCGGCGCGGGCCAGACGGACATGCTGATCGTCATGGCGCGCACGGGCGGCGAGGGCGCGGCCGGCATTTCCGCGTTTGCCGTGCCGGCGAACCTGCCCGGCATCGTGTATGGCAAGAAAGAAGAAAAGATGGGCTGGAACAGCCAGCCCACGCGCATCATCAGCTTCGACCAGGTGAAAGTGCCTGTTGGCAACTTGCTGGGCGCGGAAGGCGAAGGCTTTGCCATCGCCATGAAGGGCATCGATGGCGGACGTATCAATATCGCCGTGTGCTCGGTGGGCACGGCGCAGGCGGCCCTGACGCGGGCGCAGGCGTACATGAAGGAGCGCACGCAGTTCGGCCGCGAGCTGGCCCAGTTCCAGGCCCTGCAATTCAAGCTGGCCGACATGCTGACGGAGCTGGTGGCGGCGCGCCAGATGGTGCGCCTGGCGGCCTGGAAACTGGACCAGGAAAGCCCGGACGCCACGGCATATTGCGCTATGGCAAAACGTTTCGCCACGGATGTAGGTTTCAATGTGGCCAACGATGCGCTGCAATTGCATGGCGGCTACGGCTACATCCGCGAGTATCCGCTCGAGCGCCACGTGCGCGACACGCGGGTGCACCAGATCCTGGAAGGGACGAATGAAATCATGCGCCTGATCGTCGCGCGAGCGATTTTGAAAGACGGCGCTACGGAGACCTTACGATGACCAAAGTGTATACCAATCTGCTGCTGGAACGCCGTGGCCATACGGCCCTGGTGACCCTCGACAACCCGCCCGCCCACACGTGGACCCTGGCCAGCCTGAACGCGCTGAGGGACCTGGTGGCCGACCTGAATCTTGATCCGGACGTGTATGCGCTGGTGATCACGGGCGGCGGCGCCAAGTTCTTTTCGGCCGGCGCCGATTTGAAAGTGTTTGCCGACGGCAACAAGGACACGGCGTTCGCCATGGCCGCCGCGTTTGGCGAGGCGTTCGAGGCGCTGTCCGCGTTTCGCGGCGTCAGCATCGCCGCCATCAATGGCTACGCCATGGGCGGCGGCCTGGAATGCGCGCTGGCGTGCGATATCCGCATTGCCGAGGAACATGCGCAGATGGCCCTGCCTGAAGCGTCCGTCGGCTTGCTGCCGTGCGCGGGCGGCACGCAGCATTTGCCGTGGCTGGTGGGCGAAGGCTGGGCCAAGCGCATGATTCTGTGCGGCGAGCGGGTCGATGCGGCCAAGGCCCTGGCCATCGGCCTCGTCGAGGAAGTCGTGCCAACCGGCAAGGCTGCCGCCACGGCGCTGGCGCTGGCCGCCAAGGTGGCCCGCCAAAGCCCCAGCAGCGTGACGGCGTGCAAGACCCTGATCCAGGGCGCGCGCAGCCATCCGCTGGTCGCGTCCCTGCCCGATGAACGCACCCTGTTCCTCGGCCTGTTCGATACGCAAGACCAGAAAGAAGGCGTGCAAGCGTTCCTGGAAAAACGTCCGGCGGAGTGGAAGAATGGCTGAAAATACTGTGGCTGAAACCTTGGTTGAGACCGTCAAGATAGAAGAGCGGGAATGTCCCGGCGGCATGAAGCTGGGCGTCATCACCCTCGATGCGCCAAAGTCCTTGCACGCGCTGACCCTGGACATGATACGCGCCATCGATGGCGCCCTCGTGCGCTGGGCCGGTGACGAGGCCATCGCCTGCGTGGTGCTGCAATCGTCGACCGACAAGGCCTTCTGCGCGGGCGGCGACGTGCGCAGCCTGCGTTCGGCCGTCGTCGAGCAAGCGGGTGTCGTGCCGAACCCGCAGGCGCTGGCCTTTTTTGCCGAGGAATACCGGCTCGACCACCGCATCCACACGTATGCGAAACCGCTGCTGGTGTGGGGCGGCGGCATCGTCATGGGCGGCGGCCTGGGGCTGATGGCGGGCGCCAGCCACCGCGTCGTGACGGAAGGCACGCGCATCGCCATGCCGGAAATCACGATCGGCTTGTTCCCGGACGTGGGCGGCAGCTGGTTCCTGGGCCGCATGCCGGGTCGCAGCGGCCTGTTCCTGGGGCTGACGGGCGCGCCGATGAACGCGGCTGACGCCTTGTTTGCGGGCCTGGGCGACTATTTCCTGCGCCAGGAAGAGCGGAACATGGTGCTGGACGCGCTGGCGCTGGCGCAATGGCAAGCCAGCCCGCAGGCGAACAGCGAGCAGCTGGACCGCCTGCTGCGCGGCTTCTCGGCTCCCGCGTCCTTGCTGCCCGTGTCCGAAGTGCGCGCCAACTTCGACGCCATCGCCGCGCTGACGCAAGCGCCCACCTTGCCCGAAGTGGTGGCCGCCATCGCCGCGTATGACGGCGATTCGGCCTGGCTGCAAAAGGCGGCCCACTCGCTGCACAAGGGCGCGCCCAGTTCCGCCGCTCTGGTCTGGGCCATGCGCGAACGCACGCGCCATATGAGTTTGGCGCAAGTGTTCCAGCTGGAATTGATCGTTGCCGTGCAGTGCTGCGCCCATGCGGACTTCAGCGAAGGCGTGCGCGCCTTGCTGATCGACAAGGACAACGCGCCGCAGTGGCAGCCGGCCAGCCTGGCCGACGTCGGCGACGCGTATCTCAATGGATATTTCACGGCGCCGTGGGATAGCCATCCTTTGCGCGACCTACATTAAAAGAACAACAGGAGACTTTAAAAATGCAACATATCGCTTTCATCGGCTTGGGCAACATGGGCGCGCCGATGGCCCGCAACCTGGTGGCCGCCGGCTTCCACGTATCCGTATTCGACCTGACGCCGGCGGCCGTGGCGTCGCTCGTCGAGGCGGGCGCCACGGCGGCAGCGTCCGCCAGCGCGGCCGTGCAGACGGCTGACGCCGTCATCACCATGTTGCCAGCCAACAAGCACGTGCAGGAGCTGTACCTGGCGGCGGGCGGCGTGCTGGACTCGGCCAAGCCGGGCGCCCTGTTCATCGATTGCAGCACCATCGCCGCCGATGTGGCGCGGCAAGTGGCGCAGGCGGCCAGCGAGCGGGGCTTTACCATGATCGATGCGCCCGTCTCGGGCGGCACGGCGGGCGCGGCGGCCGGCACCCTGACCTTTATCGTCGGCGGCAGCGAAGCAGGCTTGCAGCAGGCGCGTCCCTTGCTGGAAAAGATGGGCAAGAACATCTTCCATGCGGGCGAGGCGGGCGCGGGCCAGGTGGCGAAGATTTGTAACAACATGCTGCTAGGCATCTTGATGGCCGGGACGGCCGAAGCGCTGAACCTGGGCGTGGCGCATGGCCTGGACCCGAAAGTGTTGTCCGACATCATGGCCAAGAGTTCGGGCCGCAACTGGACTCTGGAAGTGTACAACCCGTGGCCAGGCGTCATGGACGGTACGCCCGCGTCGCGCAATTACACGGGCGGCTTTGGCACGGCGCTGATGCTGAAAGACCTGGGCCTGGCGCAGCAATCGGCCCTGTCGGCGAACGCGCCCACGCCCTTGGGCGGCCTGGTGCGGCAGATGTACCAGATGCATGCACAAGCCGGGTATGCGCAGCAGGATTTCTCCAGCATCGTGCAGATGTTGCAGCCGGGCTTGAATAAACCCGCGTGAGAAATTCTGGGCAAAAAAAAGCCCGCTGGTAAAAGCGGGCTAAATCCAATTCTTGGAAGAGTTGGAGGAGACAGATGCATTATGCTGCATCGCCACATATAACTCCAATTTATCTTTGGAATATCAACTATAGATTTCCATGATATCTCTTCCCGGTAGCCGCCTGGCGGCTACCGTTGCCGCAACTCAGACGGGTTTGCAGGCGATCTTCACCGCCGTTACATTCCCTTCGCCCATGGTGCCTTTTTCGGTACCTGGGGCCAGGTCGCACTGCAGACCCTTCGGCTGAACGGAGACGCTGACGGCGTAGGTGTCGCCATAGTCGACAGGGCCGGCCATGGTAAACGTCGTGGTGTCCTTGGCCACTGTTGTTATTGTACTACCGTTAATCAGCACCAGGCCATCCACGGTCAGGCCGGAAATCGTGCCGCCCACGGTATATTTGTTTTGCAAGCAAGTAACAGCGGCGCTGATATTGATGTAATGACCAGCCGAGCCGGAACCGCCGCTGATGCTGCAAGTCATGTGGGCCGGTTGTTTGTTGAAGGTGATGTTGTAGTCGGTGCCATAGTCGATGCGCTTGATAAAAGTGAACGACGTTTTGCCCGCAGGAACCGGGAGGGTGTCGCTGCCATTTGCCAGGATCAGCCCTTCATTGGTCAAGCCAAAGATCGTTCCGCCGACCTCATACGAGGCCTTGCCGCCGCAAGCGGCCAGTCCCAGGGTCAGCAGCAGCGCGGCGAGTGGGCGCAAGCAGGATAACTTCATGTATTTCTCCAAAAAATAGGTGACGGATCGCAAGGATTACTGCGGCGTGCAGTCAAGTGTGGCCGCGGTCGTGGCGGCAGAGCCCATCGTGCCGACCGTATCGCTGGCGTCGGTACTCTTTGAACCCTGGAAGCGGCACGTCAGGCCCGTTGGCTGAGCCAGTATGGAAATACCGTACGGGGCGCCGTCAGCTACCGAAGTGAATGTGTAGGCGGTGGCGCCAGCCGACAGGGTGATGCCTTTGGGGCCCATCACCAGGCGCAAGCCATCGGCGGTCAGGCCTGTGATCGTGCCATTCAGCGGGTAGCTGTTGGTTGTGCAGCTCACCAAGGCCGTGTTCACGGAATAGCTCGATGCCTTGCCGGCGCCATTGGCGATGGTGCAAACGGCGCCCTTGGGCTGTTCCGCGATGGTAATATTGTAGCGGTCATCGTTCTTGACCAGCTTGGTGAAGACGACGGTGCCCTGGCCCACAGGAACCGGCAAGCGTTCCCCGTCATTCAGGAGAATCAGGCCATCCTTGGCCAGGCCGCTGACTGAGACTTGCAGATACAGGTTGCCGCCGCTGCCGCCGCAGGCTGCCAGGGTGACGGCGCAAGCCGCCGCCAGCATCGAGCGCAGGTACAAATTTTTCATACATTCTCCAAAACGAATTAAGTTGGGTAGCGCAACGCGGACGCTGGCGCCGCATTGGAATGGCGCCTATTTTAGTCTATCTGGCAAGCTGGATGACCTTGCCTTGTATCACCCTGTAACAATTTTTCGCCGGGAAGCGCTGGCCCGGCCCCATTTCACGGGGGCGCAGCCATGCCGGCGGCGTCGATCGGTGCGACAATAGACGCATCCTGCGCAGCGTGACGCAGCATCCCATTGTGAGTCCCATGTCCCTTGCCCCCGTAAAACCCGCCGTGCCGCCCAAGGCCATCCTGTTCGACCTCGACGATACCTTGTGGCCCATCGCGCCCGTGATCGCCGCCGCGGAAACCCTGCTGCACGACTGGCTGGCCACGCATGCGCCCAAGGTGGCGCGGCAGTTTTCCATCGAGGTGCTGCGCCAGCACCGCCTGGCCATGCTCAAGGAACAACCGCATTTCCATGGCAACCTGATCGAGTTGCGCCGCGCGGGCTTGCTGGCCGCCTTCGAGGCTGCCGGCGAGGATCCCGCCCTGGTCGACGGCGCCATCCTGCAATTCCTGGCCGCGCGCAACCGCGTCCAGCCGTATGACGACGTCTTGCCGGGCCTGGCCTGGATGCGCCAGCGCATGCTGGTCGGTTCGATCTCGAATGGCAATGCGGACCTTGACATTATCGGCCTGGCGCAGCATTTCAAGGTATCGATCGCCGCCAGCGATTTTGGCGTGGCCAAGCCCGACGCCAGCATCTTCCTGGCAGCTTGCGCCGCGCTGGACGTCGCGCCCCATGAAGCCGTGTATGTCGGCGACGACCTGTATTTCGACGTGACGGGAGCGCAGGGGGCGGGCATGCGCGCCGTCTGGATGAACCGCAAGGGCAGCGATGCGCACCTGGCGGCCGGCGTGCAGCCCGACGCCATCTGCGCCAACTTTGATGAATTGTTGCTGTGGCTGCAAGGGCAACTGGAAGATTGATCGCCGCAGGCCGGGCGAACGTGCATAATAGGCGCTGTTGACGCACGTTCGGCCGCTTTCGTTGCCGCTTGCTTAACAAAATACTTGCCTAAATAAAACACCATGCAACTCGATACACGTGCCCAAACACTGCTGAAAGCCCTGGTCGAGCGATATATCGCCGACGGCCTGCCGGTCGGTTCGCGCGCCTTGTCGAAAATTTCCGGCCTGGACCTGTCGCCGGCCACGATCCGCAACATCATGGCCGACCTGGAAGAGCTCGGTTATGTGTCCAGTCCGCACACCTCGGCCGGACGCATCCCCACGCCGCGCGGCTACCGCATCTTTGTCGACACCTTGCTGACCGTGCGGCACCTGGACGAGCACCTGGTGGAATCGCGCATGCGCCTGCAGACGCCGCAACCGCAAAAAACCATCGCCAACGCGGCGCAGATGCTGTCGTCGCTGTCGCAGTTTGCCGGCGTCGTGCTCAGTCCGCGCCGCGAATCCGTGTTCCAGCAAATCGAATTCCTGCGCCTGTCGGAAAAACGCATCCTGCTCGTCATCGTTGCGCCCGGCGGCGACGTGCAGAACCGTTTATTGCTGACGGAGGCCGACTATACGCCGGCGCAACTGGTGCAATCGGCCAATTACATCAATCAGAATTATGGCGGCCTGTCCTTCGATGCCGTGCGCGTGCGCCTGCAGGGCGAATTGCGCCAGTTGCGCGACGATATGGGCAGTTTGATGCAGGCGGCCGTGGAAGCGGGCAGCGAAGCGATGGCCGACCATAGCGACGACATGGTGATTTCCGGCGAGCGCAACTTGCTCAGCGTGAGCGATCTGTCGTCGAACATGCATTCGCTGCGCCAGATGTTCGACATGTTCGAGCAAAAAACGGGCTTGATGCAGCTGCTCGACGTGTCGAGCAAGGCGACGGGCGTGCAGATTTTTATCGGCGGCGAATCGAACCTGGTGCCGATGGATGAGATGAGCGTGGTGACGGCGCCGTATGAAGTCAACGGCAAGATCGTGGGAACGTTGGGAGTGATCGGGCCGACGCGCATGGCTTACGAGCGCGTCATCCCGATCGTCGATATCACGGCCAAGCTGCTGTCAAGCGCACTGAGCCATCATTGATCGTACTGCCTGGCGCGCCGGCCGTTCCCTTGCGGAAACGGCCGGCTTGGGTCAGGCTGTTTTGTGCGGGCAAGCCGTCTTGATGCAGTTGCCGTAGATGGCCAAAGCGTGTTCGGCGATCTTGAAGCCGCGTTCTTCGGCCACTTTTTGCTGGCGTACTTCGATGTCTTCGTCGAAGAATTCTTCGACCCGGCCACAGTCGAGGCACACCAGGTGGTCATGGTGGGAGCCTTCGTTGAGCTCGAAAATCGCCTTGCCGGTTTCAAAATGGTTGCGATTGAGCAAGCCGGCCTGTTCGAATTGCGTGAGGACGCGGTAGACAGTTGCCAAACCGACATCCATATTGTCGGCCAGCAGAATCTTGTAGACGTCTTCCGCGGTCAGGTGGCGTACCGGGCTACTCTGGAAGATATCGAGTATCTTCAGCCGTGGCAGGGTGGCTTTCAGGCCGCTTGCCTTGAGATCACTAGGATTGTTACTCATGTTTGTTGCTCGTATGTGGGTCAGGTGCTTTATCATATAGCGTTTTGTCGGGGAGTGCCAAAATATGCTTTTTTTTGGCGGGCCGGTCACTCCTGGCGTTTTGTTCATCCAATTGAGGTCATTTATGCGCGTAACACCGGCTGTATTGCCATCTCTCTGGCACCGTATTCCATTTCGAGCACCAGTCTTGGCAGGCATGGTCTGTGTCGCGCTGGCCATGTCCGGCTGCGCCAACCGTGGCATCCTGGGCGAAAAGCCGGCAGCTGCTCAAAAAGAAGGCAAGGAACTGGTTCCCGAACAGGGCGCACAAACGACCACCATTACGCCGCTGCAAAAATTCATGTGGTTTTTCTCGCCCTACCGTCCTGACATTCAACAAGGCAACTTTGTCTCCGAAGAGATGCTGGCCCAGTTGAAAGTGGGCATGACGCGCGACCAGGTGCGTTTCGTCCTCGGCACCTCGCTGCTGACCGATATCTTCCATGCCGACCGCTGGGATTATCCATTCCGCCTGGCACGGGGCAGTGGCGAAACCACCAGCAGCCGCGTGGTCGTGTACTTCGGCAAGGATGGCAAGGTTGAACGTTTCGAAGGCGGTAACTTGCCGACGGAGAAAGAATACATCGACCGCATCGCCGGCCCGTCGCCGTTCGCCAAGGTCGCCAAGGCCGATGCGCCAGCCGCCGCCGTGCCGTCGCCCGTGGCGCCGAGCGCCGTGCCCGTGCCGGCCGATGCCGCCCCTGCCATTCCTGTGAGCAAGCCGGAAGTGACGCCTGCACCTGCCGCCGAGCCTGCACCTGCACCTGCTGCCGAACCCACCAAATAAGTTGCTGTAAGAGAATAAAATGACTGAACTGAAAATTGCCATCGCTGGCGCCAGCGGCCGCATGGGCCATATCCTGATCGAAGCGGTCAGCAATGCGCCCGACGCCGTGCTGGCCGGCGCGCTCGACCGTGCCAGTTCGCCGTCGATCGGACAGGATGCGGCCGCCTTCCTCGGCAAGCCTGCCGGCGTGTTGACGCAGTCCGACCTGGCGAAGGGCCTGGCGAACGCCGACTTCCTGATCGATTTCACGCGTCCGGAAGGCACTTTGCAGCACCTGGCGTATTGCGCCGAGCACGGCATCAAGATGATCATCGGCACCACCGGTTTCGATGACGCTGGCAAGGCCGCCATTGCCGCCGCCGCCGAAAAGACGGCCATCATGTTCGCGCCGAACATGAGCGTGGGCGTGAATGTCACCATGAAATTGCTGGAACTGGCCGCGAAAAGCCTGTCCGAAGGCTACGACATTGAAATTATCGAAGCCCATCACCGCTTCAAGGTCGATGCGCCGTCGGGCACGGCCCTGCAAATGGGTGAAGTGGTGGCCGGTGCCCTGGGGCGCGACTTGAAGGAATGCGCCGTGTACGGCCGCGAAGGCGTGACGGGCGAACGCGACCCGTCGACCATCGGCTTTGCCACCATCCGCGGCGGCGATATCGTGGGCGACCATACGGTGTTGTTTGCCGGTATCGGCGAGCGCATCGAGATCAGCCACAAGTCGAGCAGCCGCGTCACTTACGCCCACGGCGCCCTGCGCGCCGCGCGTTTCCTGGCCGACAAGCCCACCGGCCTGTTCGACATGCAGGATGTGCTGTCGCTGAAGAACTGAGGAAGACCATGGCCACTGCCATCCTGAATGGAAAAGACATCACCGACGCAGCGAGCTTCCACACGCAATGCGTGCAAGCCTTCGGTTTCCCCGAGTTTTACGGCAACAGCATGGATGCCTGGGTCGATTGCCTCAGCTATCTGCGCGATGACGAAAACATGACGCAGTTCCGTTTGAAGCCGAACGAAGTGCTCGACATCGTCGTGCAGGACGCCGAAAGCATGAAGGCGCAAGTGCCTGATTTACTGGAAGAAATCACGTTCTGTATCGCCGGCATCAACGAGCGCTATGAAGATTACGGTGAAAAGCCGGCGTTGAAACTGGTGCTGAAATAAGGCTGAATCGATAAAAAACGCCGGACAGTGTTGCCACTGCCCGGCGTTTTTCTTTAGACGACCTTGCGTTCGCGCAAGCCGTCGATCTGGCCGCCATCAAGGCCCAGCCATTGCTGCAGCACCTCCTGGGTATGCTGTCCCAGCAATGGCGGCGGCAAGCGGTACTGCACCGGCGAGCCCGACAGGCGCACGGGATTGGCCACCAGCGCCACCGTGCCCGCCGTCGGATGCGGCATCTCCACTTTCAAGCCGCGCGCCACCACTTGCGGGTCGGCAAAGACCTGGTCGATGCGGTTGACGGGGCCGCACGGCACGGCTTGCGCCTCGAAGGCGCTGATCCACTCGGCCGTCGTGCGCATGACCGTGGCCTGGCGCATCAGCGGAATCAGGATCGCCCGGTGCGCCACGCGCTGCGGATTGGTGGCGAAACGTTCGTCCTGCGCCCATTCCGGATGGCCAGCGACGGCGCAGAAGCGCGAGAATTGTCCATCGTTGCCGATCGCCAGAATCATGTCGCCGTCGGCCGTGGGGAAGTCTTGATATGGAACAATGTTCGGATGCGCATTGCCCATGCGTTGGGGCACCTTGCCGCCGCACAGGTAATTGGCGGCCTGGTTGCCTAGCGCCGCCACTTGCACGTCGAGCAAGGCCAGGTCGATATGCTGGCCCAGGCCCGAGCGTTCGCGTTCGGCCAGCGCCGCCTGCACGGCGATGGTGGCGTACAGGCCCGTCAGGATGTCCGTCTGCGCCACGCCCACTTTTTGCGGCCCGGCGCCCGGCTGGCCGTCGGGCACGCCCGTGATGCTCATCAAGCCGCCCATGCCCTGGATCAAAAAGTCATAGCCGGCGCGCGCCGCGTACGGCCCATCCTGGCCGAAACCTGTGATGGAGCAGTAGACGAGGCGCGGGTTGAGTTCCAGCAAGCTGGCCGCATCCAGGCCGTATTGCTTCAAGCCATCCAGCTTGAAATTTTCCAGCAAGACATCCGCCTCGGCCGCCAGCCGGCGCACCAGGGCTTGCCCTTCCGGGGCGGCCAGGTCGATGCACAGGGAGCGCTTGTTGCGGTTGGCGCACTGGAAATAGGCGGCCTCGGCGGTGTCGCGGCCATCCTCGTCTTTCAGATACGGCGGCCCCCAGGAGCGCGTGTCGTCGCCGCGGCCCGGCTGTTCAACCTTGACCACGTCGGCGCCCAGGTCGGCCAGCATTTGCCCGGCCCACGGGCCGGCCAGCACGCGCGACAGGTCGAGCACGCGCAAGCCGCTCAAAGGCGCGGGCCGCAGGGTGGAAGCCAAGGCGTCCATTAGTTGAACGCGGCGATGCCGGTGATGGCGCGGCCGATGATCAGCGCGTGCACATCGTGCGTGCCTTCGTAGGTGTTGACCACTTCCAGGTTGACCAGGTGGCGGATGACGCCGAACTCGTCGGAAATGCCATTGCCACCCATCATGTCGCGCGCCACGCGGGCGATGTCCAGCGCCTTGCCGCAGCTGTTGCGTTTCATGATGGAGGTGATTTCCACGGCGGGCGAGCCTTCATCCTTCATGCGACCGAGGCGCAAACAGCCTTGCAAGCCCATGGTGATTTCCGTCAACATGTCGGCCAGTTTCTTTTGCACCAGTTGATTTGCAGCAAGAGGGCGGCCGAATTGCTGGCGGTCCATCGTGTACTGGCGTGCTTTCAGGTAGCAGTCTTCTGCCGCGCCCAGTGCGCCCCAGGCGATGCCGTAGCGGGCGCTGTTCAGGCAAGTGAACGGGCCTTTCAAGCCGCGCACGTCCGGGAAGGCGTTTTCTTCCGGGCAAAATACTTCATCCATGACGATTTCGCCCGTGATGCTGGTGCGCAAGCCGACCTTGCCGTGGATTTCCGGCGCCGACAGGCCTTTCCAGCCTTTTTCCAGTACGAAGCCGCGGATCGCGCCTTCATCGTCCTTGGCCCAGACGACGAACACGTCGGCAATCGGGCTGTTGGTGATCCACATCTTCGCGCCGGAGAGACTGTAGCCGCCCGGCACCTTGCGCGCGCGCGTGACCATGCTGCCTGGGTCGGAGCCGTGGTTCGGTTCCGTCAGGCCGAAGCAGCCGATGTATTCGCCCGTGGCCAGTTTCGGCAGGTATTTCTGTTTGGTTTCTTCGTTGCCGAAAGCGTTGATCGGCACCATCACCAAGGAGGATTGCACGCTCATCATCGAGCGGTAGCCCGAATCGACGCGCTCGACTTCGCGCGCGGCCAGGCCGTAGCAGACGTAGTTCAGGCCGGCGCCGCCGTATTCTTCGGGAATGGTGGTGCCCAGCAAGCCCAGCTCTCCCATTTCGCGGAAGATGGCGGCGTCCGTGCGGCCATGGCGGAACGATTCGAGCACGCGCGGCACCAGGCTGCCCTGGCAATAGTCGCGGGCCGCTTCCAGCACGGCGCGTTCGTCGCCCGTCAGTTGTTCTTCCAGCAGCAGGGGGGAATTCCAGTCGAATACAGTTTTGCTCATCACAGGCCTCGCAGGTGAGCGCCGGTGATCGGCGCAAGATTGAATATGGCTCATGGTAGGTTTTTGCCTAGCCTTGCGCAAACGATTTATTTGCACCCAGACATGCGTGTCACGCATATCTTGCGGCATACTGGGGTCTTTACTCCTTTGCTGGTGTACCGATGACACGCAAGATTCCCATGCTGCAAGCGCTGAACTGCTTCGAGGCGGCCGCGCGGCACCAGAGCTACACGCACGCGGCGCGCGAACTGTCGCTGACGCAAAGCGCCGTGTCGCGCCAGATTTCATCCTTGGAAACTTTTCTTGGCGTGCAACTGTTCCAGCGCACGCGCCACGGCGTGCTGCTGACCAGCGCCGGCGCCGCGTATGCGCGGCAGATCGCCGCCCGCCTCGATGGCCTGGAGCGCGACACGCTCGACACCATGGCGCGCCAGGGCGGCGGCGGTGCCTTGCAGCTCGCTTCCGTGCCCACGTTTGCCACGCGCTGGCTGATGCCGCGGCTGTCTTCGCTGGCAGGCTTGCATCCGGACATCGTCGTGCATATCGACGCGTATACAAAACCGTTCATGTTTGCCGATACGGAATACGACGGCGCCCTGTACGCGGGCACGCCCGAGCAACTGGCGCGCTGGCCGGGCACGCGCGCCACCTTGCTCATGCACGAAGAAATCGTGCCCGTCGCCAGCCCCCGCCTTCTGGCGGCGCGCAGCGACTGGCAGCCGCAGGATTTATTGGAATTGACCTTGTTGCAACAAAGTACGCGCCCGGGCGCCTGGCGCCAGTGGTTTGATGCCATGCAGGTCGAGGGCGAGGGGCGCGACGGGGTGCACTACGGCGCCCGCTACGAACTGTTTTCCATGCTGGCCATGGCGGCCGTGCAAGGGCAGGGCGTGGTCTTGCTGCCACGCATGCTGGTCGAAGCGGAACTGGCGCGTGGCGAATTGCAGATCGCATGCGAGCGCCCACTGCGCGGTCAGCGCGCGTATTACCTGATCACGCCTGAAACGGCGCATGAAAAGACGGCCTTGCAGCAGTTCCGGCTATGGCTGCAGGGCGAAGCGGCCTAGAGCACCTTGGCCGTATCGAAATGCGGATTGTCGATCAGGCCGATCTGGTTGCCGTACGGGTCGAGCAATTCCACCGTGCGGATGCCGTCGCCCACGTCCGTGATCGGGTGGTGCAGGGTGCCGCCCAGCGCAACGATGCGCTCGACTTCCTGTTCGATGCCGTCCACGCCCCAATACGTCACGCTGCCCTGCGTGCCCGCTTCGCCGCCCGGCAGCAAGCCCAGCTCGAAGCCGCCGATGGCAAAGCCGACATAGAACGGCTGGTCGAAATACGGCGCCGTGCCAAATACCTGGCTGTACCAGGCCTTGGCCTTGTCCAGGTCGGGGACGGGATAGGTGACGGTGCGCAAGCCCTTGATCATGTTCTGCTCCTGTTGGTTGAAATAGTCGGCGAAGTACCTGGCACCATGATGCCACCGGTGCGCGCCGCGCGATTGGAAAAATGGAAGGTGGTCACGCGCGCCGGCCCGTCAGCCACGCCTCGGGTGAGCTGCGGGCGAAATCCTGGAAGTCGTGGATCAGGTGCGACTGGTCGAAATAACCATATTGCAAGGCCACTTGCGCCCAGTCCGGCTGTCCCGCCAGGCTTGTCAGGCCCTGGCTGGCGGCACGGAAGCGGCAGATGCGGGCAAACAGCTTCGGGCTGATGCCGACTTGCTGGCGAAATTGCAGCGCCAGGTGCTGGCGCGACACGCCCAGTTGCTGCGCCAGACCCTCCACGCGCACCTGGCCGGATGCGCGCTCGATGGCCGCGATGGCATGTTCGGCCGCGCCGGCCTGGCGCCGTGGCGGCGCGGTGCGCAGGCGCAGCAGCAGATAATCTTGCAAAATAGAAATTCTTTGCGCATTGGACAAGGGCTCGCTCCACAACGCGTCACCGAGGCGCGCCGCCAGCTCGCGGCCCCACAGTTGCTGCAAGCCCGTGCGGCCATCGTTGAGTTCGCACAAGGGCAGCTGGAAAAAGTGTGCCGCCGCGCCCGGCTTGAAGCGGGCAGCCACCGTCTGCACGAGACCCTGGCTGAGGACGGCAATCGGCGCCGTCATCATGCCTACGGCAAAGCTGGCGTCCTGCTGGTCCTGGCACAGGATGTCGATGCAATTGTCTGGCAAGACCTGGTGCGTCAGGGGCGTGGCGCCCGTTTGCACGCGACACGTCCAGACGCAGTCCAGCCATGGCCACAGGGCGGGGATGGGCGGATATTCCTGGTAGACGATCATGGTCGGCGTTGATGCAAAGAACAAGATTGTGGCATATGTATTGTTGCATACGGCATAGCATAATTGTGCGCCGGCCGAAATATGCGAGACCGGGCCGCCGGCGCGCCGCGCTATCGGGCGGCGACAACCAGTATAATGCTCGGTTCATATCCACTATTGGCCGCACATCATGCAAGATAAATATAGTCCCGCCGACGTCGAACAAGCCGCCCAATCGCACTGGAAGGCGATCGACGCCTATAAAGCCGTCGAACACGACCCGCGTTTCCCAAAAGGCAAGTATTTTGCCTGCTCGATGCTGCCTTACCCTTCGGGCAAGCTGCACATGGGTCACGTGCGCAACTATACGATCAATGACGTGATGTACCGCTACCTGCGCATGAATGGCTACAACGTGCTCATGCCGATGGGCTGGGATGCGTTCGGCATGCCGGCGGAAAACGCGGCCATGGCCAACAACGTGCCGCCCGCGCAATGGACGTATTCGAACATCGCCCACATGAAGCAGCAGATGGAATCGATGGGCCTGGCCATCGACTGGTCGCGCGAAATGACCGCCTGCAAGCCTGAATACTACAAATGGAACCAGTGGATGTTCCTGAAGATGCTGGAAAAAGGCATCATCTACAAGAAAACCGGTACCGTGAACTGGGACCCGATCGACCAGACCGTGCTGGCCAACGAACAAGTCGTCGACGGCCGCGGCTGGCGTTCGGGCGCGCTGATCGAAAAGCGCGAAATCCCCATGTACTACGCGCGCATCACCGATTACGCGGAAGAGTTGCTGGCATATGTGGATGACAAGCTGCCGGGCTGGCCCGAGCGCGTGCGCACCATGCAGACCAACTGGATCGGCAAGTCGACGGGCGTGCGCTTCGCCTTCCCGCATGACATCAAGGACGCGAATGGCGCCCTGATCGGCGACGGCAAGCTGTATGTGTTTACCACCCGTCCGGACACCGTCATGGGCGTGACCTTCTGCGCCGTGGCCGCCGAGCACCCGCTGGCCATCCACGCCGCGCAAAGCAATCCTGCGCTGGCCGCCTTCAACGCCGAATGCAAGCTCGGTTCCGTGATCGAAGCGGACATGGCAACGATGGAGAAGAAGGGCATGCCGACCGGCCTGTTCGTCACCCATCCGCTGACGGGCGCGCAAGTGGAGGTCTGGGTCGGCAACTACGTGCTGATCACCTACGGCGATGGCGCCGTGATGGGTGTGCCGGCGCACGACGAACGCGATTTCGGCTTTGCCAAGAAATACGACCTGCCGATCAAGCAAGTCATCGAAGTCAAGGGCCAGGAATTCTCGACGGACGCCTGGCAGGAATCGTATGGCAGCAAGGACGGCGTTTGCGTCGCTTCCGGCAAATACGACGGCCTGCATTTCGCGTCCGCCGTCGATGCGGTGGCCGCCGACTTGGCCGAACTGGGCCTGGGTGAAAAGAAAACCACGTTCCGCCTGCGCGACTGGGGCATTTCGCGTCAGCGCTACTGGGGTACGCCGATCCCGATGATCCATTGCGCCGATTGCGGCGTGGTGCCGGTGCCGGAAAAAGACTTGCCGGTGGTGCTGCCGGAAGACTGCGTGCCGGACGGCACGGGCAATCCGCTGAACAAATACGAAGCCTTCCTGCAGTGCGACTGCCCGCAGTGCGGCAAGCCGGCGCGCCGCGAGACGGACACTATGGATACCTTCGTCGATTCGTCGTGGTATTACATGCGCTATACCTCGCCAGGCTCGAACGACGCGATGGTCGACGCGCGCAACGATTACTGGATGCCGATGGACCAGTACATCGGCGGCATCGAACACGCCGTCATGCACTTGCTGTACGCGCGCTTCTGGACCAAGATCATGCGCGACTTCGGCCTGGTCAAGTTCGACGAGCCATTCGTCAACCTGCTGACGCAAGGCATGGTGCTCAACGAAACATATTATCGCAAGGACGCGGTGGGCAAGACCACCTGGTTCAACCCGGACGACGTGCGCCTGTCGCTCGATGACAAGGGCCGTCCGCAAAGCGCCGTCCTGGTGGCCGACGGCCAGCCGGTAGAAATCGGCGGCACGGAAAAAATGTCGAAGTCGAAGAACAACGGCATCGACCCGCAAGCGCAGATCGAGCAGTACGGCGCCGACACGGCCCGCCTGTTCACCATGTTCGCTTCGCCGCCGGAACAGACGCTGGAATGGTCGGGCAGCGGCGTCGAAGGCGCGAACCGCTTCCTGCGCCGCGTGTGGAACTTCGGCTACGCCCAGTCGGCGACGATTCAAGCCGCGCTGGCCGGCGGCGCCGCACCGGCCACGGGCGACGCGCAGAAAAACCTGCGCCGCGAATTGCACAAGCTGCTGCAGCAAGCCGATTACGACTTGAAGCGCATCCAGTACAACACCGTGGTATCGGCCTGCATGAAGATGCTCAACACGCTGGAATCGGCCAAGCTGGACGATAGCGCGCAGTCGAAGGCGCTGATCGCCGAAGGCTTCTCCATCTTCCTGCGCCTGCTCAACCCCGTCGCGCCGCACATCACCCACGTGCTGTGGCAGGAACTGGGCTACGCGGGCGTGCACGGCGACCTGCTCAACGTCGCCTGGCCGCAGGTCGACCCGCAAGCATTGGAACAGTCCGAGATCGAGATGATGATCCAGGTGAACGGCAAGCTGCGCGGCTCGATCACCGTGTCCAAGGATGCGGACAAGGCCAGCATCGAAGCGGCTGCGCTGGCGTGCGAAAGTGTGCAGAAGTACGTCGAGACCACGCCGAAGAAGATCATCGTCGTGCCAGGCAAGTTAATCAGCATCGTGGTGTAATCATGACGACTTCCTCTTCTGTATCGCTGTTGGGCCGCCGCGCCGTGCTGGCCTTGGGCCTGACTGTTTTGCTGTCGGCCTGCGGCTTCCATTTGCGCGGTTCGAATGGCAGTTTCATGCTGCCGTTCGCGACGATGTACATCGGCTTGCCCGACACGTCGCCGCTGGCGATCGGCCTGAAGCGCTATATCCGCGCCATTGGCAGCACGGAAGTGGTGAATACCAGGGATGGCGCCGACGCCGTCCTTGAAGTGCTCAGCGACCCGGAGAGGAATCAGACCAAGACCATTTTGTCGCTGAACAAAAATGGCCGGGTACAAGAGTATCAACTCGGCTACTCGATCAATTTCCGCGTGGTGGACAAGGCCGGCAACCAGTTGCTGGCGCCGACGACCATCAGCCTGGTGCGTCCGATCACCTTCGACGACTCGCAGGTACTGGCCAAGGAAACGGAAGAAGCGGCGCTGTACCGCGACATGCGCAATGACCTGGTGCAGCAGATCATGCGCCGCCTGGCCGCCATCAAGCCGGTGCTGCCGGCCATGTCGGTGGCGCCAGTGGCGCCCGTGACGCCGGTTGCGCCGGCAGCCCCGCAGCAGTAACGGGGACGCCATGCAATTGCGGATAGACGCGCTCGATGGGCATGTGGCCAAGCCGCTGGCGCAGCTGTATGTGATCACCAGCGACGAACACCTGCTGGCGCTGGAAGCGGCCGACAAGATCCGCCGCGCGGCGCGTGCGCAGGGATACTCCGAGCGCGACGTGCTGACGGTGGAGCGCAGCTTCAAGTGGGGCGAGCTGCTGGCGGCGAACCAGGAGCTGTCGCTATTCGGTGACAAGAAAATGATCGAGTTGCGCATCCCCACCGGCAAGCCGGGCAAGGATGGCGGCGCGGCGCTGCAAAGCTACGCGAAAAACCTCAGTCCCGACAACCTGACCCTGATTACCTTGCCCAAGCTGGATTGGGCCACGCAGAAGGCGGCCTGGGTCGCCAGCCTGCAGCAGGCGGCCGTGTATATCGACATTCCGAATGTGGAACGGGCGCAGTTGCCGGCGTGGATAGGCCAGCGCCTGGCCGCGCAGGGACAAAGCGCCGAACGGGCCAGCATCGACTTCATCGCCGAACGGGTGGAAGGTAACTTGCTGGCGGCGCACCAGGAAATCCAGAAACTGGGCTTGCTGCACGCCGCGGGCAAGCTGACGTATGAACAAGTGCAGGACGCGGTGTTGAACGTGGCCCGCTATGATGTCTTCAAGCTGTCCGAAGCCATGCTGGCCGGCGACCCGGCGCGCCTGGTGCGCATGCTCGAGGGCTTGAAAGGCGAGGGCGAGGCGCTGCCGCTGGTCTTGTGGGCCGTCTCCGAAGAAATCCGCACGCTGTTAAAATTGAAGGCGGGCATGGCGCAAGGGCGTCCATTGGGCGCGCTGCTGAAGGAATACCGCATCTGGGGGCCGCGCGAGCGGATGATGGAACCGGCCCTGCGGCGCATTTCGCTACCCGTGCTGGAAGCGGCGCTGCAGCAGGCGGCGCAGGTGGACAAGATGATCAAGGGCTTGCGCGCCAAGGGCTACGCGGGCGATGCCTGGGATGCCATGCTGCAGTTGGGCCTGAAGATCGCCCGAGGCTAGTTTTTTACTATATGGATACGAGCATGGACATCACAGAATATATGCAGGACGTGGGCACGCGCGCGCGCGCCGCCTCGCGCGCCATGGCGCGTGCCGACAGCGCCACGCGTAACCGCGCCTTGAGCCTGATTGCCGCCGCCATCGTGCGCGATGCCGACCTGCTGCGCGCGGCGAACCAGCGCGACCTCGATGCGGCTGCCGCCGCCGGCCTGGCGCCGGCCATGCTCGACCGCCTGACGCTATCCGACGCTGCCATTGCCACCATGGTCGAAGGCTTGACGCAGATCGTGTCGCTGGCCGATCCGATCGGCGAAATCTCGAACATGAAGTTCCGCCCGACGGGCATCCAGGTGGGGCAGATGCGCGTGCCGCTGGGCGTCATCGGCATCATCTATGAAGCGCGTCCGAACGTGACGGTGGATGCCGCCGGCCTGTGCATCAAGAGCGGCAACGCGACGATCTTGCGCGGCGGCTCGGAAGCGATTCACTGCAACCGCGCGCTGGCCAAGCTGGTGGCCGAGGGCTTGCAGGGAGCCGGCTTGCCGGCCGATGCCGTGCAAGTCATCGACACCACCGACCGCGCCGCCGTCGGCGCCTTGATCACCATGCCGCAGTACGTGGACGTCATCGTGCCGCGCGGCGGCAAGGGCCTGATCGCGCGCCTGATGGACGAGGCCACCGTGCCGATGATCAAGCACCTCGATGGCATTTGCCACGTCTATATCGACGCCAAGGCCGATATCAGGAAGGCGATCGATATCGGCTTCAACGCGAAGTGCCACCGCTACGGCACCTGCAACACCATGGAAACGCTGCTGGTGTCGCGCGCCGTCGCCGCGACCGTGCTGCCGCAGCTGGCCGAACTGTACCTGACCAAGCAGGTGGAACTGCGCGCCGATCCGGAAAGCCATGCGATCCTGGCCGCCGCTGCCTATCCTCACCTGGTGGCCGCCACAGAGGAAGACTGGCGCACCGAATACCTGGCGGCGATCCTGTCGGTGAAGGTCGTCGACGGCATCGACGAAGCGATGGATCACATCAACCAGTATTCGTCCAAGCATACGGAATCGATCATCACGGAAGACTACAGCGATGCGCTGCGCTTCCTGCGCGAAGTCGATTCCGCTTCCGTGATGGTGAACGCGTCGACGCGTTTCGCCGACGGCTTCGAATATGGCCTGGGCGCCGAGATCGGCATCTCGAACGACAAGCTGCATGCACGCGGCCCGGTGGGACTGGAAGGCCTGACCTCGCTCAAGTACGTGGTCTTTGGCCATGGCGAAGTACGCAAATAGTCTCTTTCGCGGGCTGCCCACAAGGCGGCCCGTGCTCTCGTTTCTCTCCACTTCTGACACTGGGAACCCCATGCTCTTTCTCTGGACCAAAGCCTTCCACATCATCTTCGTCATGTCCTGGTTTGCCGGCCTGTTTTATTTGCCGCGCATCTTCGTGAACCTAGCGATGGAGACGGAAACGGTGGCCACCGAGCGCCTGCTGCTGATGGCGCGCAAGCTGTACCGCTTCATGTCCCTGCTGGCGCTGCCGGCCATGGTGCTGGGGTTGGCGTTGGTGTGGATGCTGTACGGTGGGGGCGAAGGCCGCATGAAGATGCCGGGCTGGATGCACGCCAAGCTGACGTTCGTGGTGCTGCTGCTCGGTTATCACCATGCCTGCGGCGCCATCCTGCGCAAGTTTGAAAAAGGTCTCAACAAGCGCAGCCACACCTGGTTCCGCTGGTTTAATGAAGTGCCGGTGGTGATGCTGCTGGCCGTCGTCGTGCTGGTCGTGGTCAAGCCTTTCTAAGGGAGTCGAGATGAGTGCAAGTCAGAGCAAAGTCGTGCAGTATTTCTTCGCGCCCCACTCTCCATGGACTTACCTGGGGCACGCACGCCTGATGGCCATCGCCGCGAAGACGGGCGCACAGATCGACGTGCGACCCTTCGACCTGGGCAAGGTTTTCAGCGTCTCGGGCGGCCTGCCGCTGGCCAAGCGCGCACCGCAGCGCCAGGCGTATCGCCTGGCCGAACTGGCGCGCTGGTCGGCCTTTTTGCAAGTTCCCCTGACCTTGCAGCCCAAGTTTTTTCCCGTGTCGCCGGAAGCGTCGGCCAAGCTGATCATCGCCACGCGCCTGGCGCACGGCGTGGAGGCATCGCTGAACCTGGCGCACGCCATCATGCGCGGCTTGTGGGCGGAAGAGCGCAACATCGGCGACGAGGAAACACTGGTGCAGATCGCGCTCGACGCCGGTTTCGATGGCCGCCAGTTGCTGAAAACGTCGGAAACGGCCAGCGTGCAGGCCGAATACGACGCCAACACGGAGGCAGCGACCGCCGCTTCCGTGTTCGGCTCGCCGTGGTACATCGTCGATGGCGAAGGGTACTGGGGCCAGGACCGCCTCGATTTTGTCGAACGGGCGCTGGCAGGGTAGTCAAGCAAAAGCAGTTTTTTTAAACGTAGTAAGCAGCGCCTGTAATTTAGCGGGCGTTCAACACAATGGAATAAGGGTACACCAACCATGGCTTCATATTTTTGCCCATGCCCGCGCGGCATGGAAGCGGCGCTGGCCGAGGAACTGGGCGAGATTGCCCACGATAGTTCGACCATGAAGGTCCACAATCAGGTGCCGGGCGGCGTACATTGCTCGGGCGACCTGCTGGACTCCTACCGCATCAACCTGCATTCGCGCATCGCTTCGCGCGTGCTGATGCGCATGGCCCATTCCGGCTACAAGACGGAAAACGATATTTATGACCTGACCCTGGCGCAATCCTGGGAAGACTGGTTCGGCGTGCACCACACGATCCGCGTCGACGTCACGGCCGTGAAATCGCCGCTGCGCAGCCTGGAGTTCACGACCCTGAAAATCAAGGATGCGATCTGCGACCGCTTCCGCGACCAGTTCAACGAGCGTCCATCGGTCAACACCAAGACGCCGGACATGCGCATCGTCGGCTTCCTCGACGCGCATACGTTTACCGTGTACCTCGACACCTCAGGCGAAGCCCTGTTCAAGCGCGGCTGGCGCGAAGAGACGGGCGACGCGCCGCTGCGCGAAAACCTGGCCGCCGGCCTGCTGCGCGTGTCGGGCTGGAAGCCAGGCATGGTGCTGTTCGACCCGATGTGCGGTTCCGGCACCATCCTGGCCGAAGCGGCGCAGATGCTGCAGGGGATTCCGCCGGGCGCCTCGCGCCAGTTCGCGTTTGAAAACTTCCACGACTTCGATCCCGCGCCGTGGAATGCCATGAAAAACGCCATCAAGGTCAATCCGCTGCCCGCCGAACCGACCATTTTCGGCAGCGACATCTCGGGCGACATGGTCGCCATGACGCGCCACAACCTGCGTTGCGCCGGTGTGCGCTTCGACGTGCCCTTGAAACAGATCGAGGCGCAGGAAGTCAAACCGCCAAGCGACGTGCCGGGCATCATGCTGACCAACCCGCCGTACGGCGAGCGTATCGGTGTGCGCGGCGACAGCACCATCCCGGAAGACGAACTGTCGACGTCCTTCTATTCGGCCATGGGCACGACCCTGAAGCAGCGTTTCGCCGGCTGGACCGTGTTCCTGTTCACGGCCGACCTGGGCCTGCCCAAGCTGCTGCGTTTGAAAGAAGCGCGCAAGACGCCGTTCTTCAACGGCGCGCTGGAATGCCGTCTGTTCCGCTTTGATATGGTCGCCGGCTACAACCGTAGAGAAGAAGCCAAACCGAAAAGCATCTGATTAAACCTACTGCGCGTTGCCACTTGCGGCTTGCGATGCTCACCGTACTTTTGTACGGTTGCGCTTCTCGGCCACAATTGGCGGCCGCTCGCTACGGTTTCCTCAGGTGTTTTACGCGCTAAAAAATGCAGTATCACGCGCGCGGACCGTAACCGGTCCGCGCGCCACTTTGGATCCGCCATGTTTCCCACCCCTCCGGCCGATGTGCCGCCCGACCCGGTTACCCCCGTTCCTCCTCCCACGCCGAGCCACATGGCGCCGCTGAGCCGCGGTGCGCTGGCGATGATGCTGGCCGGGCTGTCGATGCTGGGGCCCCTGTCGATCGACACGTATCTGCCCGCGTTTGGCGCGATCCAGGGTTCGCTGCAAGCGTCGCCGCTGGAAGTGCAGCAGTCGCTGACGTTCTACATGCTGGCTTTTGCCGGCATGGTGCTGTGGCATGGTGCGATCTCGGATACTTTTGGCAGGCGCAACGTCATTCTCGTTTCGCTGCTGATGTTTGCCATCGGTTCGCTCGGCTGCGCTTCGGCGCACACGGTGCACTACCTGTGGTTCTTCCGCATCATGCAGGGCGTCTCGGCCGGCGCCGGCGTGGTGATCAGCCGCGCCATCATCCGCGACCTGTATGCCGATGCGGCAGCGGCGCGGCTGCTGTCGCTGGTGACGATGATCTTTTCCATCGCCCCGGCGGTGGCGCCGATTCTCGGTGGCTGGATCGTCATCTGGTTCGACTGGCGCTCGATCTTCCTGTTCCTCGCCTTCTACACGCTGGTGCTGCTGGCGTTCTGCTACTGGCGCCTGCCCGAGACCCTGCCGATGGAAAAGCGCCAGCCGTTCAATCCGCGCTTTCTCGCCTCGAGCTATGGCCAGATCCTGCGCTCGCCCCTGTTCCACATCAAGGCTGGCATCGTCGCCCTCAATTTCGCGGGCCTGTTCCTGTTCATCACGGCCGCGCCGGAAATGCTGCCCAGGCAGCTGGGCCTGGGGCCATCGCAATTCGGCTGGCTGTTCATTCCCTGCGTGAGCGGCATCTTCATGGGCGCCGCGGCGGCTAACCGCATCGCCGGCAAGGTGACGTTCGCGCGCCAGATCGGCATCGGCTTTGCTTTCCTGCTGTGCGCCGCCAGCGTCAATGTCGTGTATCACCTGTTCCTGCCGCCCTCCTTGCCCTGGTCGGTGCTGCCCCTGTTCTTCTACACTTTCGGCATGTCGCTGGTGGGGCCGGGCGCGACCTTGCTGGCGCTCGACCTGTTCCCGCATATCCGCGGCACGGTGGCCTCGTGCCAGTCGTTTGCCAGCACCTTGCTGGGCGCCGTGGTGGCTGGCGTGATCTCGCCGCTGCTGTCCGGATCCGTGCTGTGGCTGGCGTCGGGCCAACTGGCGTTTACGGGCCTGGCGCTGGCGCTGTGGCTGATCTCGCGGCGCTTTCGTCACCGTTTGCTGGGTTCCTTCAAGGCATAAGTTTCCACTGCAGAACGCTAGATTTATTTCAACTTAATTTTCTATATTGCAAGTAATATTCGGCGCTTATGATAAGATGACTTCTTTTCCCGGCATCCTCTCAGGCGACATTTTTTGGGTTACAGGAGTAGAGGATTCCTCTGACGTGGCCGCGCTTCGCTGCTAAGCGCTCATCCTTTTCGAACCGGCAATGCCTGATACGATGCATCAATCTGATCAAGATATTCGCAATCGCCTGCTGATTGCCCGCCTGCCGGCCATGCCGCAGATTCTCATCAAGCTGATCGCCCACCTGCAGGCCGACGATGCCGGCATGCCGGAGCTGGCCGCCCTGATCGCCAAGGATGCGGGCATGACCAGCAAGATCCTCGGCGTGGCCAACAGCTCGGCCTACCATCGCCAGGGCAAGGTCGTCAGCCTGGAGCAATCGCTCGTGTCGCTGGGCACGGACATGATCAAGACCTTGGTCATCAGCGAATCCGTCTTCCAGACCTTCAACAGCTTTCCCCATTCCGGCAGCACGGATTTGCGCGCCTTCTGGAAAAGTTCGCTGTCGGCCGCCGTCATGGCGCGCGCGCTGGCCAAGGCCATGGCCTATCCGCATGTCGAGGAAGCGTATCTGGCCGGCTTGCTGCACAACGTGGGCCGCCTGGCCTTGCTGGCCACGGCGCCGAAGGAATACGCGTTCAATTTCACGGCGCGCGACGATGCCGCCCTGTGCGCGGTGGAGCAGCGCACCTTGCAGATCACGCATGCTGAAGCGGGGGCCTGGCTGATCGAGCGCTGGCATCTCGATTCCTTCCTGGCCGACAGCGTGCTGTATCACCACGAACCGCTGGCGCGCCTGGAAGCGAGCCATCCCCTGATCCGCATCGTGCGCCTGGCGCACCTGCTGTGCTGCCATACCGACGATGCGGAATCGATCACGCAGGCGGCAAGCCTGTGCGCGCTGGATGTCGACGTACTGCAAGACCTGGCCGGCAGCGTCGTGCGCCAGGTGGCGCAGGCGGCGCAGCACCTGGGCATCGACCTGGCCGGCGCGGACGACATCGCCACGCCGCCCGCGTATGCGCCGCCATCCGTCGATCCGGTGCAACTGCGCCTGTCCGATGAAGTGCGCAATATGGTGCTGGTGTCCGAAGTGGGCCAGACCTTCTCCCGCCAGCAGGGAGAAAGCAGCCTGCTGGAAGCCATCACGCGCTCGGCGCGCATCCTGTTCGATTTCGACACCGCCGTCATCCTGCTGCAAAACCCCACCGGCCATGCGCTCGTCGGCGTGGAGGCGGGCGAACATCAGCAGCGTCTGGCCGGCTTCTCGATCCCGCTGGCCAAGGGCGGGCCCCTGGCCGCTTCGGCGCTGGAGTGCCAACTGGCGTTCCTGAAGCGCGACATGCCGGCGCTGGGCATCGTCGAAGAGCAGTTGTTCCGCATTCTCGGTACCGACAGCCTGGTTTGCGTGCCGCTAGTGGCGGGCCAGCGCAGCCTGGGCGTGTTGATTGGCGGCGTGGCGGCGTGGCAGATTCCCGCGTGCCAGAAGCGCGAGGGTTTCCTGCGCGCCTATGCCAACCAGGCCGCCACGGCGCTGGAAACGGCCATCAGCGCGCGCGGCCTGGCACGGCGCCAGCTCGATCACGTGGCCGAGGAATACCGCGCCGCGTCGCGTCGCGTCGTGCATGAAGTGAATAACCCGCTGTCCATCATCAAGAACTACCTGAGCGTGCTCGATCACAAGCTGGAGAAGCAGGAGCCGGTCACGGGCGAGATGTCGATCCTGAACGAGGAAATCGACAGGGTCGGCCAGTTGATCAGCGGCCTGGCCGACCTGCAGCCGGTGGCGGCCAGCGGCGTGACCGATTGCGCGCGCGTGGTCGACGATGTGCTGCGGCTGTTCCGCGCCACCGACTTCCTGCCGCCGAAGATCGAGGTGGTCACGCGCATGCAGGATGCACCATGCGAGGTGGAGGCCGATGCCGACATGCTCAAGCAAATCCTGCTCAACCTGCTGAAAAATGCCGTCGAAGCCTTGCCCGATGGCGGACGCATCGAAGTGGCGAACCGTGGCCACGTCAACCGCGACCGTCGCCTGTACCTGGAATTGTGCGTCAGCGACAATGGCGCCGGCCTGGCGCCGGAAGTGCTGGCCAATCTGTTTTCCCCTGTGCGCAGCAGCAAGGAAGGGGCGCATCACGGCCTGGGCCTGTCCATCGTGCATGACCTGGTCACCCGCCTGCATGGCGTGATCGGCTGCCGCAGCAGCAAGTCCGGCACCTCGTTTGAAATTCTGCTGCCCATTCCCTTGCCAGCGAGTGCTGCAGCCGCGCTGCCCGCGCCCGGCAATACCGCTTTGTCTTCGTAACGTCCATGAACTCCTCCGCCATTCCGTTTGACCTGGAAAACAGCCCGCGCATCCTGCTGGTCGACGACGAGCCCCGTTTGCTCGCCTCCCTTCACGAATTGCTGAAGGACCGCGGCTACCAGCTGTACACGGCCACCTGCGGCAGCGAGGCGCTGGCGCAGTTGTCGAAACTGCGCTTCGACCTGATCCTGCTCGACTTGCGCCTGCCCGACATGAGCGGCCATGAAATCATGGACCACATCAACCGGCGCGGCATCGAGGGCGACGTGATCGTCATGAGCGGCGACGTCGGCATCGAGGCGGCCATCGGCGCCCTGAAGCGTGGCGCCTACGATTATCTGCGCAAGCCGTACAGCCGCGAGGAGCTGCTCAAGACGGTGGAGAATGCGCTGCAAAAGCGCAAGCTGGCGCTGGAGAACGAGCGCATCGCGCTGCAGCTGGAAAACTCGGAAAAGATGTACCGCTACCTGGTCGACAGCTCGCCCGACATCATCTATACCCTGAACCACGAAGGCCGTATCACTTTCATCAACGACAGGGTGCATCAGTTGCTGGGCTTTAGCCGCGAAGAGCTGATCGGCAGCCATTATTCCATCCTCGTGCACGATGAAGACCAGGAGCGGGCGCGCTATGCCTTCAATGAGCGCCGCCTCGACGAGCGGGCCTCGCGCAATGTGGAACTGCGCCTGAAGTGCCATAGCGGCAGCGGCAGCGACCGTACCTTCAATAACACGCTGATGACGATTCCGCTCAATTCGATCGGCATGCACAGCCACGATCAGGAAGCGAAAAAGCAGGAGTACTTCGGCACCTACGGCGTGGCGCGCGACATCACAGACCGCAAGCGTGCCGAGGAAGTCATCTCCTACCAGGCCTACCACGACATCCTGACGGACCTGCCGAACCGCATGCTGTTCAAGGACCGCCTGGGCCTGGCCGTGATCCAGGCGCGGCGCAAGCTGACGGAACTGGCCGTGATGTTCATCGACCTCGATCGTTTTAAACTGGTCAACGATACCCTGGGCCATGTGAAGGGCGACGAACTGCTGCAGCAGGTGGCGCTGCGCCTGAAGGATTGTTTGCGCCGCGGCGATACCCTGGCGCGCCAGGGCGGCGATGAATTTACCATCGTGCTGCCGGAACTGCGCGACCGCCAGGATGCGCGCCTGATCGCCGACAAATTCCTCGAATGCCTGCACCAGCCGTTCGACCTCGATGGCAACCAGGTGCATATCTCGGCTTCGATCGGTATCGCCATCTATCCGGGCGACGGCGAGACCATCGACGAGCTGCTGCGCCACGCCGACATCGCCATGTACCAGGTCAAGGCGCTGGGCAAGAATGGCCACAGTTTTTATCACGAGTCCATGCTCGACGTGTCGCACCAGAAGATCGCCCTCGAGCAGAGCCTGCGCAAGGCGCTGGAGCTGAACCAGCTGGAGATGTATTACCAGCCGCAGGTGGACGTGATGACGGGCCGCATCGTTGGCGCCGAAGGCCTGATGCGCTGGAACCACCCGCAGCGGGGCTTGCTGACGGCCGGCGAATTTTTGCCGTTCGCCGAGGAAAACGGCTTGATGCTGCCGATCTCGGACTGGATGCTGGGCGCCCTGTGCCGCGACCTGGTGCAGTGGAACGCGGCTGGCGGCGAGGCCGTGCGCCTGTCGCTCAATTTGTCGCCGCAATACCTGGACCGGGGCGACTTTTTCGAGAAGATGCGCGGCGCCCTGACGCGCTATGGCATCGCGCCTGAAAAGATCGAAGTGGAAATCACGGAAAACATCTGCATCCGCAACCCGCAGTATGCGATCGAGCAGTTGAACAAGCTGTGCCAGCTGGGCGTGTCGGTCGCCATCGACGATTTCGGCACCGGCTATTCCTCGCTGTCGTACCTGCACCGCTTCCCTATCCACACCATCAAGATCGACCAGTCGTTTGTGAAGGAAATCCACGACGAGCACGGACACTACCCTGTCATCCTTGCCATCATCTCGATCGCGCGCGGCCTGGGCCTGCACCTGATCGCCGAGGGTGTGGAAACGGAAGGACAGGCGCGCTACCTGCAGGACAAGGGCTGCACCACGATGCAGGGCTATCTGTACCACCGGCCCATTTCTCTGGGCAGTTTCATCGGCGTGCTGCAGGAACAGAACCGCCTGATCGCTGATGCGGCCCCCGCGCTGTCCCAGACGCTGGCCATCGAGGCTTGACCGTGCCGCTTGCCGACCCCCGCTACACGGCTGCTCATTACACGGCTGACTACCTGCGCCTGAAAGGACTGGCCGAGAAGGGCAATGCGAACGCCCAGCACAGCCTGGGTTTCATGCATTTCAATGGCCAGGGGATCGAACAAAGCTATGCGCTGGCGCTGCACTGGTATGGCCTGGCCGCCGCGCAGGGGCTCGAACACGCGCAATACAACCTGGGCGTGATGTGCCAGAAGGGGCAGGGCGTGCCACAGGATTTTGCGCAGGCGGCGCACTGGTACCAGCAGGCGGCCGAGCAGGGCTACGCGGCGGCGCAATACAACCTGGGCTGGCTGTATGCCAAGGGCCAGGGGCTCGCGCAAGATAGCGGACAAGCCATGCTGTGGTTCAGCCGCGCGGCGGAACAGGGTGACGCGGGCGCGCAGAATAATCTGGGCATGATGTATGACAATGGCAAGGGCGTGCCGCAGGACTTTGTGCAAGCCATCGCCTGGTACCGCAAGGCGGCCGACCAGGGTTATGCGCGCGCGCAGTTCAACCTGGGCCTGCGCTACGACAATGGCCAGGGCGTGCGCCAGGACCGCCAGCAAGCGACGGCCTGGATGCGCAAGGCGGCCGAGCAAGGCTATGCGCCGGCCCAGTTCAACCTGGCGCTGCGCTATGAAAATGGCGACGTGCTGCCGCAGGACAGCAGGCAGGCGATCACCTGGTACCGGCGAGCGGCCGAGCAGGGCCACGCCAGTTCGCAGTTCAATCTGGGACTGATCTACGACAATGGCCAGGGCGTGCCCTGCGATAAGCAGGCGGCACTCGAGTGGTACGTGAAGGCGGCTGACCAGGGGCACGCGGCGGCCCAGCACAACCTGGGCCTGCACCATGAGCATGGCGCGCAGGACTATACCCAGGCACAAGTGTTCTACCGCCAGGCGGCAGGGCAGGGCTTTCCCGCCGCGCAGTACCAGCTGGGACTGTTGCATGAGCACGGGCAGGGCATGCCTGCCGATGCGCAGGAAGCCATCTTCTGGTATCGCAAGGCGGCCGACCAGGGACATGTGCGGGCGCAGTTCGACCTGGGTTTGCGTTATGAACATGGCCAGGGCGTGCCGCAGGATCTGTCGCTGGCGCTGGAGTGGTACCACCGCGCCGCCGAGCAGGATTACGCGCCGGCGCAATACATGCAGGGCGTGTTGCACGACCGCGACGATGGTCCTGCGCCCGACAGCCAGCTGGCCTGCGCCTGTTATTGTCGCGCCGCAGCACAAGGCCACAGCCTGGCCCAGTTTGCGCTGGGGCTGCGGCATGACAATGGCCAGGACGTGCCGCAGGACTATGCCGCCGCCTGGGACTGGTATGCACTGGCCGCGCGCCAGGGCCATGCGCGGGCACAAATGAATCTGGGCCTGATGGCGGCCAGCGGCCAGGGCGGCCCGCTCGATTTGCAGCAGGCCTACATCTGGCTGTCGATGGCGGCGGCGGCCGGCGTGTCGGGCGCGGAAAAATCCTTGCGCCAGACGGCGGCGCGCATGCGCGAGACGGATCTGGCGCGGGTGCGCGAACAGCTGGCGGCGATAGCAGGCTGAACCTATCCCGGTAGGGAGCGTCTTCTGCTGGCAGCGTATTCGGGAGCGCGGACAAGGCGTGAGGAGGATGCGTGGCGAGCCACGCGACGACGATCAACGCAGTCCCCGCTTCCGAGGCGCGCCAGCAGGAGATGTATTCATCTGCTGGGATAGGTTCTAAACTATGCCGCCGGCGTTAGCGTGCGCGGATACAACAGCCGGTGTTGTATAGTCCTTTCCCTTCGCCATCTGTGGCACCCCTTGTTTCCCCCAACACGCAAAAAATTGCTGCAGTATTTGCAGTTTTGATGTGCTAAGGTTCCAGCAGAAGGTAGTCTGTCTATTCTTTAGAAAAGGAAAACTATGCGCCTGAACCCTTTCCCTGGCCGTTCGGCCGTCCTCCTGTGCACGTTGGTGTTGCTGTCGTCCGGTGCAGGTGCCGCCGGTCCCCTGGATGCCCTCAGTAACCAGGATGCGAGCAATGGCTTGAAGGCGGCGCTGGAAGCCGGATCGGCCGCCGCCGTTGCCAAGTTGGGCATCGAAAATGGTTTTCTCAATAACGACAAGGTGAAGATCAAGTTGCCCAGCATCCTGGAACAAGCCAAGCCCTTGCTGAAAATGACGGGCCGCGGCCAGCAACTGGACGATCTGGTGGTGTCGATGAACCGTGCCGCCGAATCGGCCGTGCCCATGGCCAAGCCATTGTTGCTCGACGCTGTCAAATCGATGAGCGTGAGCGATGCAAAAAATATCCTGTCCGGTGGCGATACCTCCGTCACGGATTTCTTCCGCCAGAAGACATCGGCACCCCTGGCCGTCAAATTCCTGCCCATCGTGAAATCCGTTACCGACCGTTCCGGCCTGGCCAGCAAGTACAACAGCACCATGAGCCAGATCGGCAAGACGGGACTGGTGCCGCAGCAGCAATCGACGGTGGAAGGCTATGTCACGGACCGTGCGCTTGACGGCCTGTACCTGATGATCGGCGAGGAAGAAAAAGCCATCCGCAGCAATCCGCTCGCATATGGCAGCAAGATTATCGGCAAAGTATTTGGCAGTTTGAAGTGACCTTTCCCGCCTGCCGCAGCGCCGCAGGCGGCGTTTGCGGTGCAGGGACAGGTGTGGCGCTAGGGAAACAAGTTAAGCATTTGCTACAAGAAAACAATGTTAAAATTCTGCGACATATATTCCTGAGGCATGATTAAGCAACGATCTGTTGCCCGGGAGTGCCTAGTTTTAGTGGCGAACTGATACGTGGCATTGCAAGATGCCCGTGGGTTGGCCTTTTTTCGTTTCATTCACTTTTCCCCAAGCTCATTGATTTTCTGAAGACATTGTCAGGAATTCCAGGTGCAGGATCTTTAGGTAGCCGGATTTGTTAAGCGTACTCAGAAAATCAATCAAATATACCTGGTGTGGCTGTCTGGTGCTTGGCGCGCCTTCGGTGATGGCCGCGACCCCGAATCATGGTGGCCAGTCCGGGTATATCAATATGCCCAGCGCCGTGGTGGAAACGGATGGTACCTTCAGCGTCGGCTACAGCTACGACAGCCCGTATGGCCAGTTATGGGCGACGGCGAATATCCTGCCTTTCCTGCAAATGACGGGACGTTATGTGTCGATAACGGGCATACCCGGTTTTACCAATGTGCCCGGTGAATATGGCAGTGGCTATGGCCGCTACAAGGATAAAGTCGTCGACGGCAAATTGCGCCTGTGGACAGAAACGGAGTGGATGCCGTCCGTTGCCGTCGGCATGACGGATTTGTTCGGTACCGAGCTGTTCAAGGGCCAATATGTGGTTGCCACCAAGACATTTGGCGTCAGCAAGAATATCGAAGCGAGCCTCGGCTATGCTCATAAACGCCCGGACGGGGTGTTCGCCGGCGCGCGCTGGACACCGGCCGCGCTGCCACGCTGGTCGGTGGTGGCCGAATACGATACAACGAATTACTTGCGCGACTTCCGTGCCAGCGAAACGGACGCCGGCAAGCGCCGCAAAGGCGCGTCCGTGGGCCTGGAGTACCGCTGGGGCTGGCTTGCCTTGCAAGCGGCCCGTAACCGCGACCAGTTCAGCGTGAACGCCTATATCAGCATTCCGTTTGGCGAACGCGAGTTTGTCCCCAAGGTGTACGAACCGCCGTATTTCGTGGATGACAAGAATCCGCCACCGCTGCCAAGCAAGGAAGAATGGCACCGCGACGCCGTGTATGGCGCCGACCTGGTCAATGCCCTGGTGAAGCAGGACTACAAGAACATCCGTGTCGAGCAGGAAGGCAATGTCCTGAGCCTGAGTCTGACTAACAGCCGGATTTCGAACATGGGTCGCGCCGTTGGCCGTGCCGCGCGCACGGCTGTCGCCTTCGCGCCAAAGGGCGTGACGACCTTGCGCATCACGTATACCAAGCTGGACCAGCCAATCGCCACCTACGAATTCTTTGATTTGCCAAAACTGAATGACTATTTGGCAGGCAAGATCGACCGCAAGGCCTTCCTCGACGTCGTGCTGCTGCGCTACCCTGAAAAAAGCGATGTCATCCGGGACGATCAGCAAGGCTGGCTGCAGGAATTCCTCGACAAGCCGGCCCCCGTCGTTGCCGCAGCACCTGCACCAGTACCTGCGCCCGCGCCGGTACTTGCCACCGCTTCCGCGACTGCCATGGCGCCCGCGGCGTCTGCTCCTGCCGTTTCCGCACCGGCTCCCGCCAACGCCGCCAATGTCCTGCAGGACGATGGCAAGCTGGCCGTCGGCGTTGGCGTTGATGGCGACGTGGTGCAAATCAAATCGCTGGACCGGGAAGCGAACCGTTTCAAGGTCGCTCCCAAGGTGGGCTTCTTCTTCAATGACCCGAGCGGTGCCTTCCGTTATTCGATCTCGGCCGTGGCCAACTACGACCGCCGCCTCGGCGACGGCCTGTACCTGAATAGCGCCGCCAGCCTGCAGTTGCTGGAAACCGTATCGGGCGTCAAGCAGCCATCGAACAGCAATTTGCCGCACGTGCGTACCGATATCGCGGAGTATTTGCGCGGCGGGCGGTTCTCGCTGAGCCGCGTCTTGCTGAACAAATACAACAATCCCGCCGAGCGCGTATATACCCGCATGTCGGCCGGCCTGTATGAAGACATGTTCCGCGGCGTGGGCGGCCAGGTGCTGTACCTGCCGAAGGATAGCCGCTGGGCGGCCGACGTGGCTGTCGATGCCTTGCAGCAGCGTGGCTACAAGGGCTTGCTCGATTCGCGCGACTACAAGACGGTGACGGCGATCGGTTCCCTGCATTACCGCTTGCCGCACGATATTACCGTGACGGCGCGCGCCGGCCGCTTCCTGGCCAAAGACACGGGCGTGCGCGTGGAGTTCAAGCGCCGCTTCCAGTCCGGCATCGAAGTCGGCGCGTGGTACACGCATACGAACGGCAACGACATCACCAGCCCTGGCACGCCGTCGAAGCCGTATCAGGACCGTGGCATCTTCCTGTCCGTGCCGCTGAACAGTATGTTGCCGATGGATACGCAATCAACGGCCGGCTTTGCCATTGCGCCATGGACGCGCGACGTGGGGCAGATGGTGGCCTCGCCTGGCGACCTGTACGACATGTTCGAGCGCCCGCGTGCCGACATGCACAGCTACGATGGCCTGGGCAACTTTGCCGAGCGCCCGGACGAACAGCACCTGCCTGCCGTCAATCCGCCAGACCGGCCGTTTGTCAGTCCATGGCCCGCCATGCGCGCGCGCCTGGAGCAATCGTCTTCCGCCTTGCCGCAACCGGCCGAGTGGGTCAAGGCCACGGCCCTGATCGGCGGCGTGGTGCTGGCCTCCGCCTTGAGCGACAAGCCCGTCGACCGTTTCGTCAAGAAGCACGAGGATTCCAAGGTCTACCGCAACTGGGACAAGCTGGGCAAGGCCATGCCATACGCGTCAGTGGGCGCCGCTGCCGCCGCCTTCGCCTTGGGCGATGAGCGCATGCAAAATACGGGACTCATTTCCCTGCAATCGGTTGCCGCGGCAACGGGCGTGGCAGTGGCCGGAAAATATGCGTTTGGCCGCGCCCGACCAGAGGAAGACCTCGGAGCGTGGAGCCGCGTCGGCAGCGGCAGTTCCCGTTCAAACTCGTCGTTCCCTTCCGCGCATGCCGCGATCGGCTTTGCTGCCGTGACGCCATTTGCCAAGGAGTACGATGCGCCCTGGCTGTACAGCGTGGCCGCCGTGGGTTCCGCCGGCCGCGTGTTCGGCCGCAAGCACTGGGTGTCCGACACGGTCGCCGGCGGCATCCTGGGCTACGCCATGGGCAGCTGGCTGTGGCACGCGCAGCGCGACCAGAGCAAATCGGGTTTGTCGATCAATCCCGGCCCGAAAGAAATCAGCGTGACCTGGCAGGGCAAGTATTAAGCGCGCATGGCGCTCCCTTTACTCATACAACATTCATCCAGACAAAGACCAGCATGAAAAAGCAATTTCGTACTCCCCCGCCTTTCGTGAAACACATGATTTTCTCGGCTTTCCTGCTGGGTGCAACTTCGGCCTATGCCGTCGAACAGGAACTTGGCGTAACTGACATGCCCCGCACGGATATTTCTCGTGCACAGGCGAATGAAATGGGCGGCAGCAGTTTGCCCAGTATTCGCAGCGGACGCGGTGAGCAGCGTCAGGCAAAAAAAGTCCCCGTCAACAGTAACGGCAAACGGAGCATTGTGGGTACTGGTACTGATGTTGATGCGCCAGTCGGGGCTTTCGAAGAGTATGTCGATGGCGTGACCGGTAAGAAATTGAGTATCTTTGGCCAGGATCTGTTCGGTGACGTGCCGTCCACCTTTGCGCCGCTCGATGGTGTCCAGGTGAACCAGGAATACGTGATTGGCACGGGTGACGAGTTGCAGGTACGCGGCTGGGGCATGGTTGACATTGACGTCAGCGCCACGGTTGACCGCAGCGGTGCGATTTTCATCCCACGCGTCGGCTCCATCAAGGTCAGCGGCGTGCAGTACAAGGATTTGCAGGGCTATTTGAAAAAGGCCATCGGCAAGATATACACCAATTTCGACTTGACTGCGAGCATTGCGCAAACGCGTGCCGTGCAGGTCTACGTGGTTGGCCATGCCGTTCGTCCCGGTACGTATACCCTCAATTCCATGAGCACCCTGCTCAACGCCCTGTTTACCTCGGGCGGTCCGGACGCTACCGGCAGCATGCGCAGTATTCAGCTCAAGCGCGGCAAGGATACCGTCACCACGTTCGACCTGTATGACATGCTGGTCAACGGCGACAAGAGCCGTGACGTCACCTTGCGCGACGGCGACGTGATCTATATTCCTGAGGTGGGCCCGCTGGTGGCCTTGACGGGCAGCGTGAAGCAACCGGCCATCTTCGAGTTGAAAGGCAACGCGACACTGGCTGATGTACTGAGCTGGGCCGGCGGTTTTGATTCGGCGGCGGAAACCAAGCAGATCGTGGTCGAAAAGAACATCGACAATCAATATAAAACCGTGCTGGAACTGGTAGCCGACAAAGGCGTTTCCAGCAGCCAGTTGGCCGGCATTGCCGTCAAGCCTACCGATATTCTGCGCGTGTTCGCACCAGGCGCTGTACCCGTCCAGGCACAAATCCAGAATGAATACGTGCGCGTGGCTGGCGAAGCAAAGCAGAGCGGTATTTTCTTGCTGAAAAAAGGTGAAACCTTGCGCGAACTGATCGCCCGTGTCGGTGGTGCCAATGAAAACGGCTACCTGTACGCCACCCAATTGAACCGCGAATCCGTACGCCGCGCCCAGCAAATCAAATTGAACCAGGTGGCCGACCGCTTTGAGCGCGACCTGGAATCGAATGCGACCCAGCGCATCTCCTCGAGTGGCGACAAGGAGAATGCGGCAAAAACGGCTGCTGAAGTCGAGCAGCAGCGCCGCATCGTGCAAAAACTGCGCACCGTCAAGGCAGAAGGCCGCATTGTGCTCGATTTGCCTGGCGTCGATACGCAAGTGAAAAACCTGCCCGATTTGCCCTTGCAGGACGGCGACTCGATCCTGATCCCGCGCCGCCCCGGCACCGTGGATGTGCTGGGTTCTGTCTTCCAGCAAAACGCGTTCGTTTATCGCTCACAGCGCACGGTCAACGACTATGTACAGCAAGCTGGTGGCATCACCGCGAATGCGGATAAATCCGAAATGTACGTGATTCGTGCGGATGGCACGGCGAAAAGCGGCCAAGGCACCGGCTGGTTCGGTGGCCTTGGCGGCACGGCGTTGAATCCGGGTGATACCGTCGTGGTGCCTGAAAAAATCGAACGCAGCACGTTCATGCAGAGCTTGAAGGAATGGACAGCTATTTTTTATCAGTTTGGTTTGGGTGCGGCTGGTTTGAAGGTGCTGAAAGACTAATGTCAAGTAGATGCCAGGGTATCTTGATAGTTATGCGATATGCGTAAGACAAACGAACCTTGGTGACGCTGAAAATATGACGGGTTATCAACCGAGAGAAAAAGATGTCTGAGCAATTAAAAAATAGAGAGCAGAGCGTACCGATGAATGAAAATAATGATGAAATTCACTTATTGGATATATTGACTGCACTTGCCCGGCAAAAAAAAATATTGTTTATGGTACCGTTGGTAACGGGAGTGTTGGCAATCGCTGTTGCATTCCTGATTAAGCCGACTTTTTTATCGACAGCAGTCATTTTACCTCCTCAGCAGCAAAGCTCGGGAGTCTCTGCCATGTTGGGACAGCTTGGCGGGCTGGCTGGAGCCGCCGGCGGCATTGCAGGGTTGAAAAATCCTAATGATTTGTATGTTGCTATGTTGCAAAGTCGAACCATCGCAGACAAACTGATAAGTCAATTTGATTTGAAAACACGCTTTGATGTGGAAACATTAGACGAGGCGCGCAAGAAATTGGACGGCATGGCGACTGTCGTTAATGATAAAGCCGGAACTATTTCTGTGCTGGTCGAAGATAAAGATCCGAAATTTGCGGCCCAAATAGCCAATGCCTTTGTCATTGAGCTGTCGAATTTGACCAAGGGCCTTGCGATAACCGATGCTGCGCAGCGCCGCCTGTTTTTTGAAAAACAGTTAGTCGCGGTTAAAGACGACTTGGCGAATGCCGAAATTGCTTTGCGCAAGACACAGGAAAGTACTGGCATGCTGCAATTGGATGGACAAGTCGAGGGCATTATCCGTAACGTTGCCCAGTTGGAAGGAACGATTGCAGCCAAAGAAGTGCAACTGAATGCAATGCGGAGCTTTGCAACAAATAACAATCCAGATCTTATGCGTTTGCAGGGGGAAATACAAGGATATCAAGCTCAACTTGGTAGATTGAAAACAGGGAAATCATCCAAGGACGGCGATTTGATGGTGCCAACCGGAAAGATTCCTGAGGTGGGGGTTGAATATATACGAAGCTTGCGTAATGTTAAATATCAGGAAACCATATTTGAATTGCTGTCAAAACAGTATGAGTTGGCAAAAATAGACGAGGCCAAAGAATCGTCGAACATACAAATTCTCGATAGTGCAGTACCGGCAGAAAAAAAATCAAAACCGAAAAAAATGATTATTATTATTTTGGGATTTGTCGGTGGTGGATTCTTGGCATTGTTTTTGGCATTGATGCGTGATGCATATTTGCGGTCTGCTCATGATGAGGGCAGCAAATATCGTTGGAGCGCTCTGAAAAATGCTTGGGCGGGAAAAAATAATTGAATAGCGGGTATACCTGGGCCTGCCTGCGGGTAGTAAATTGAAGAGTAAGGGAATTAAATGAAAGCTGTTATTCTGGCGGGAGGATTGGGAACCCGTATTAGTGAGGAAACATCAACAAAGCCCAAGCCGATGGTGGAAATTGGTGGCAAACCGATCCTCTGGCATATCATGAAGTCCTATTCTGCACATGGTGTTAATGATTTCATCATCTGTTGCGGCTAT